>NZ_JACJOO010000017.1 GCF_014695575.1 Leptolyngbya sp. FACHB-8
GGTTTCACAAAAACTGTCCGAACTAAGGAGATTTCCAGTAATGAAATTACCCCCAGAATGTTGGTGCTTTGCCCGCTTCGCGGGCAAAGCACCAACATTCTGGGTAAATTCTTATGCAGAAACCTCCTAATGTTATTTAAAGTTTTGTTTAAAGTGGCAGCCTCAAAAATTACAGGATTACGTTAGCCAAATTTAAGTATAGATTAAGCGATCGCAAGAGCTGAAACCCAACAGGTAAGGGCGTTATATGCAATGTCTCTATCTAAAGGGTTTCAGCTTACATAACTATTCTCCATAAATAATACAAATTAAATGACTGGGATTCTAACTGACCTTGCATAAACTCCGGAAAGCGGACGTGTAGTTGGGTAGGTGAAAACGCGATAGGTCTGTAGATGCTATCTGAGGTGCTGATATGATTCGTGTCCTACTGGTAGACAATCAAGGTCTCGTCCGTGACGGAATCAAAGCATTGCTGAATCATGAACCCGACTTGGCTGTAGTCGGCACAGCCGAAAATGGGAGAGAGGCATTAGAACAAATTGAAGTAACACAGCCAGATATCGTCCTCACGGATCTGAGTATGCCAGTTATGGGTGGGAAAGAGACGACGCAGGCGATCGCCCAACGTTTCCCCACTGTCAAAGTTCTCATCTTAAGTACCTGTAACGACACACCATCTGTCATTGAAGCGTTGTATGCTGGAGCGAAAGGTTACCTCCTAAAAACGATGATTGCGGAGGAACTGGCCGACTCTATTCGCCTGGTTCATCGGGGTTATACACAACTGGCTCCCGGTCTAATGGAAAAAATTCTGGATCAGGCCCTTCGTTCAGGGCTATCCCGTGGAGAGTCAGAATTACCCGCGATCGCCGAATTATCTGCCCGAGAAAGAGATGTCTTGCGATTAATCGGCAAAGGCGCAACCAATAGCGAGATCGCTCAACAGTTATTTATTTCAGAAGGAACGGTAAAAACCTATGTGACCCGTTTATTTACACGCCTCAATTTTAGAAACCGCTCAGAATTGGCGATCTACGCCAATTCTGTAGAATGGCACGACACCTGGAAGGCTGAAAGTGGTGGGGGCGATCGAACACCCACATCCAACGCCTGTTGATCGGAATTTCAAGAGAAAAACTATTCCCTATCGTTAAGGATGGGTAAATCAAGTGAAACAGAAGGAGCGATACACCTGATGATTGCAGTCAGCGGTTGTTCGTAACCTTGAACCCAGCATTAGTGATTTCCTTCAATCTACTGCACCGTTATCATTAGGTGAGTTGTCTAATGGTAGGGTGGTGATGCTTGCTTAAACAGAAGATGGTTTCTAAGAAGATTTCCAGTAATGAAATTACCCCCAGAATGTTGGTGCTTTGCCCGCTTCGCGGGCAAAGCACCAACATTCTGGGTAAATTCTTATGCAGAAACCTCCTAAAGGCACATCAGTTGAAACAAAAGCAGAAGCAGAAGCACCAGTGGCTGTGATAATTGCGACTACAGCGCATGATTAAGCACCGAGACCAGACGATGGAAGTGGACAGACTTCCATGGCTTGAATCAAGCCATGCTCAATGGTAAAACGGTGGCCAACGTGCTCATCGGCAAGCACGGCCCCGACCAAATCGCGCACGACCTGATGCACCTCGACCAGGACCTGCCCAGCGTCCTCTGGGTAAAAGGCAATTGGCTCGACGGATGGATTGATCTCACTCCACTGCTCTGTCCAGTAAGCGCGGACTTCCTCAGGCCCGTGAACAAAACCGCCTTTGAACGCCTTCGGCCAGGCCACATCGGGAGTCATAAGGGCGAGGGCGGCATCAATGTCACGCGCGTTGAAGGCCGCATACGCTGCGCGTAGCAGCTCGATTTCTGGTGCAGGTTGATTTGACATAGTAATTCAATATACAACACCGCTTGCAAGCCGTCGAACGGTTCGGCCAGCGATTGGCGATCGCTCTGCATCTACCCAACTTGAAGGAATAGACTTCTCTCCCAACGTGATCTCTATGCCACCCGGCAAAACTAAACTCTCTGCTTCAAGAAGTTGCTCTAAAATAACTTGTTCATCACTTGCAATACCAAATCAATGTGAAGCTGCACAGAATGAGAGTGGCAGCGGGTACCCGCCGCCACTCTCATTCTGTGCAGCTTCATATAAAACCGGTATAAGTTCTATTGGATTGTATTGAGCCAGTTGAGCCAAAACTAATCCAATTTCTAGATGTGTCATTTCTCCAGACAAACGGATCCTTGAAAAGGATTTACACTCTGGAACCGACCAAGGACAGGGAAATTTACCTTCGTAGTAGGGTGTTTCCATAACCGCCTGCATCTGGGCCATGAGTTCATTCATGCTTACACTTCTAAGGAGATTTCCAGATAAGAACTTCCCCATTATTTGGAAAAAAGGCGCGGCTTCGCCGCGCCTTTTTTCCAAATAATGGGGATATTGTTTCCCAGAAATCTCCTAAAAACCTAAACACAGTGTTTTCTATAGGCAACGGCAGAAGTATTGGCGATAGAGCTGACATCTGGGGACTCCATCATTACCAACAAGTTTTATGAGCCCCATACTGCTGAGTTTGAAGGCTTGCTCGGAGGGCAATCGCACTGGGGTGTTGTGGAATACGACCTCTCGAAATGCCTGCATCAAGGGTGGATTCTGTTCGAGATTGCTGAGATGACGACGGAGATGATCGGCATAGATGCCACCTTCTGTTGGCGCGGTCTGCAAGAGTTGCTCTAGGCTCAAATTTAGGTGGGCGATCGCATAGAGTGCCAGTCGAATCAAGAAGGGATGTCCTCCGACTAACCCCATTAACGCTTGAATCATCTCTGGTTGCTGGGGAAGACCGTATCGCTGCACCAGTTCCCCGACCTGACTGGTTGTAAATTCGGGTAGCTCAATGGGTAGTCCTACATTAAACGGAGACTTGTTTACATCGAGCGGGATATAAACCTCGGTGGAATGAACCACGATCAGACGAATATTTTTCCAGATCTCTCGCCGTTTCGCCTCTTCATGCAAAGCACGTAGCAATCCGAAGAAATCATCAGCAATTTCAAGACTGGCAAAGACGCGATCGACCTCATCTAATCCCAATGTTAAGGGAGTAGCCAGCTGCGGCAGTAAATACTGTTCAAAATAGGCTTTACAGCACTGGTTACTGCCAATCAAATCGGCAAGCTGCCAATGCTTTGCCAATTGCTCTGGATCAAGAAGCCCCAATTCCAGACTGACACTGGCACAAAACCACTGGAGAAATGTATCTGAATTGTTGAAGATGCGCTGATTAGCAAGTTGGAAGCTCAACGGCACAATCCGAGATCCCTGCTGTTCTGCTTGATGTAATATCCGCGCCATCAATGAGGTTTTTCCCATCTGCCGGGGCGCTTTAATCCGAATCAGGGCACCAGGTTGGGCGATCGCCTCATAACACAGTGTCTCAATAGGAGGACGCTGGATGTAAAGTCTCGACTCAAGATCCATCTGTCCCCCTGGAATTTCAGGAGAAGCGGTCGGCAGGGGCGGAGTAGGGGCACGAGTCGCTGGAGCCGTAAGCTGTGCCCAAGGGATAGCTAGCTCATGAGCCGGTAGCGCCATGCGCCGCTGATTGAATACGTCCAACAGTGCTGACGCTAAACGCGTGGGCGGCTCAGAGAGTTGCCATTGCCACGGCTGGCTTTCCTGCAAATAATTCAGCAGATCGAATGGCAATCGCTGTATCCAGGGCAGATTAATCGCGATGGGTAAGATAGTGGGTCGCTGTGTCTTATCCCATAACTCTCTGGCTAGCTGAACATTGGCCAGGGTTGCTTCGCTAACAGCTGATGGCTCGGTTAATAACAGCAGCCAATAGTCAAAGGATTGTAAGGTTTCCGCTAGTAGGAGGGGCGTTGGAGCGATCGCCACCTGATATGAAGTCTGAGCAAAATACTGCTGGATCTGAGCCGATAACTCGACACAACCCACATCACCACTAATTAAAACTGTCGCAGCATATTCCTGGGCTGCCGGTTCCTCTACCTGCTCCCCTAGCGGCTCAGCGTCCAGATCCACAAGATCGCGCCAGTCTTGTCCTAAGGCTTGAGAAAGTTCTACAAAATTTACGAAGTCTACGGATTTGCCGTTGAGGAAATGGCTAACGGTCGATTGGGCAATCTTCAAGTGCTCGGCCAGAATGCGCTGGCTGGGAAAGCCATTGCGCAACAGGGACAGCTTGATACGAGAGATGCAAGATTGACGAAGTCTGAGCGATCGCGGCATGGCAGAAATCACAGTAGGCCTGGTCAGCGTATCCCATTAGCGCATGAATGCAGGGTTCAAGATCGGATAGCATTTTGATGAAATTCTAGCTTGTATCGCAATATGGCAGGGGCGATCGCCTGCTCACGTACAAATCATAGTAGGCCGTGCTTTAAAGCAGAACCTGGTTTTCTGGCCACATATAAAAACTACAATTCAAGCTGGATATGCTATTGCTGACATCTCAATAAAGTCGATGGCAAGTCAATCACAATTCGAAGTTCTCCCTCCTGAACTCATCAATTGATCGAGTTTCATAGGAAATGACAACGGATTCCCTCGGAATCTATTCCTCTCATTTCTCGTCTAAATCGCTATGGCTGCACAAAAAGATCACGCTGCGATCGCTACCTACTACCAGGCCGGCGGCACTCTACCTGAACATGCTGCTACTTATGTTAAGCGGCAAGCTGACCTTGATTTGTATCAGGGGTTAAAAGCGGGAGAGTTCTGCTATGTTCTGAATTCTCGGCAAATGGGCAAATCGAGTCTTCAGGTGCAGGTGATGAATCGCTTGCAGGCGGAAGGAATTGCCTGCGTCACGATCGATATTTCAGATATTGGCAATCAGGTGTCGCTAGAGCAGTGGTATGGCGGCGTTGCCTATAAGCTGGCGAGCAGTCTGAATGTATTCACTTCTAAAGAATTCATGGGCTGGTGGAGCGATCGCGCCTCGCTTTCACCTGTGCAGCGGTTGAGTCAGTTGATTGAAGAAATTCTGCTGAAGCAATCACAGCCCATTGTCGTTTTCATTGATGAAATTGACAGTATTCTGAGCTTTCGTGACTCACTGGATGATTTCTTTGTGCTGATTCGTGCTTGCTACAACAAACGAGCGCATCACCCCGCTTATCGGCATTTAACGTTTGCATTGTTGGGTGTTGCCACCCCTAGCGATCTGATCAGCGACACCCACCGCACCCCCTTCAATATTGGTCGAGCCATTGATTTGCAGGGATTTGCTGAGCACGAAGCGCAAGTTTTATCAGAGGGATTGACAGAAATCGTTGACGCGCCTCAAACAGCATTGCATGAAATTTTGCGCTGGACGGGTGGACAACCGTTTCTAACGCAAAAGGTGTGTCAATTGGTGGTGCAGGAGTGGAGGAGTGAAGCAACAGATCATTTCACTACTTCATTGCTTCATGACTCGATCGAGCGCCTCATTCAAACCTACATAATCGACAATTGGGAAGCACAGGATTATCCTGAGCATTTCAAAACCATTCGCGATCGCCTACTGCGGAATGAGCAACGGGCCGGTCGATTATTGGGGCTTTATCAACAGATATTACTGGCTCCAGATCGGTCGATTCCAGCCGATGATTCGGCCGAGCAGATGGCGCTGAAGCTGTCTGGGCTAGTGGTGCAGCGTCAGGGCAAAGTGTGGGTTGCTAACCGGATTTATGAAACAGTGTTTGATGTCGCCTGGGTCAGTGAGCAGTTGGGTAATCTGCGAATTTACAATGATGCGATCGCCGCCTGGATATCTTCCGAGCGAGAGGATGGCTCTCGACTATTGCGGGGACAGACTTTGCGAGAAGCGCTGGATTGGGCAGCAGGAAAGAGTTTAAGCGATGAAGATTACCAATTTTTGGCAGCGAGTCAGGAAGCTGAAAATCGCACCATTCAATTAGAAAAGCTGGAGGTTCAGATCGGTTGGGATATTGAAAAACAGGAAAAGGAAACGATTGCCAAAGCGAATCAAATTTTGACGGTTGCTAACCATCAAGCCAAACGCCGAATACAAGTTGGTTCACTGATTCTGGCTGTTTCTGTGGTGGGAGCGGCAATCGCGGGCACCTTTGCCAGTGTTGCCCTGCAAAAGCAGCAGACTGCCCTGGCAGGAACTCGCTTGGAGCGACAAGGGATGAAGGTTTTGCGTCAGTTTGAAACCTCTGAACTGGATGCTTTAGTCTCAGCCATGGAGGCTGGGCAGGAGCTAAACCAACTGGTGAAAAGCGATCGCCCCTGGTCTGAATATCCAGCAACCAGCCCAATTCTGGCGCTACAAAATGTTTTAAGTCAAATTCATGAACAAAATCGGTTTACAGGCTTTCCGGTCAACCTGGGTGCAGCCGAATTTAGCCCCGATGGAGAGCTGGTCATCACGGCTTCTGCCTCTTCCTCCATAGATGTGCAATCAACAGCTCAATTGTGGACGACGCAAGGAACCTTGATTGCCAACCTGGGAGATCACGGGGGAACAGAGGTAGCAATGGGGTTTAGTCCTGATGGTCAATTGCTAGCTACATCTGGGTTTGATGGCAAAATTCGACTCTGGAATCGACAGGGCGATCGCCTTCGGGAGTTGCAACAGCCCGGAAACCGTCAGGTGTTTACTCTGGCGTTTAGTCCTAATGGTGAATCCCTTGCCGCGGCGAGTTCTCAAACCGTTGATGTTTGGTCGTCTCAAGGGAACTATCAGTTCAAACTAGAGGGCTTTGAGGGTAACATCCATACTGTGCAATTCAGCCCGGATGGGCAACATCTAGCGGCAATTGATGAGCAGGGCAATGTGAAAATTAGCTCGCTCAATGGGCAAAACCTCACTACCTTCAAGGCATCTGTTCCCCTGAACATGCAGTGGAGTTCCAATAGTGAGTATTTATTAACCGTTGGCCGGGAAGGAAACACGGAAGTCTGGACAGTGAAGGGCGATCGCCTCAGCGAGATTAAGGTTCCAGGTGGCGGCAATGGCTCCTATAAGTCCATTGCGGATGCTCAATTTACATCCAGCAATGAAATCGTTGTTGTCACCGTCAATGGAGAATTGAGCTACTGGACGCCCCAAGGGAAGCAACTACCGCCCAGGATTCCTAGAATTCCTCCTCAGCCTTTAACCCTTGTTCCGGTGGAGGCAAATTTGCAACTGAGTCCTCAGGGCGATCGCTTGATTTTTAGTAATTTCCCCGGCACCATCTACTTGTTGCAACAGATCGAGTCCATGCAACCGATTGCCTCAACGCTGAAGGGACAAGGCAGAATTTTGAATGCCTGGTTTAGCCCAGAGGGCGATCGCCTGCTCACCTTTTCCAGCACAGGCACCGTTCAGGACTGGAACCTGCAAGCGCAGAATCAACACCAGTTAGCAGGGATTGCACCCGGCACAACCCTCTTCTCAGACCTGAATGGACAATCGCAGCGCATCCTAAGCGTCAATAATCAGGACGGCAGTGCCCTTTTGTGGGATCTGGCAGGACGACAACAGGCAACGCTGAATGTATCGGGTCAGTCTTCTCCCCATACTCAGTTCAGCCAGGATGGTCAGGTGATGGCGATCGCGGGCAGAGAAGGCTTAATTCGCCTGTGGAATCCACAAGGTCAACTGATCCAAGAACTAACAGACAGCCTCCCCTCCCCTGCCTCTCTTGCCCTTAGCCACAATGGTAGCCACATTGCCGCTGCTACCGCCAATAATCAGATTAACCTCTGGACTCGTGAGGGAGAATTGCTACTGCAAACGCGCACACCATCTCAGGCTTCCATCAATGCTCTGAGCCTCAGTCCAAGGGGAAATTATCTGGCGGTGGGTCAGATGGATGGCCAGATGACGCTGTGGTCGGCCAAAGGAGAAGTTTTGGCAACGCTCAAAGCCCATGAGCAAGATATTATCGCAATGCAGTTTAGCCCCGATGAGCAACACCTAATCACCACAGGTCTAGAAGGAACGGTGAAAATTTGGACGCCTCAAGGAAAGCTGGTCAAAACACTATCTCAGTTTCAACCAGATGTTTACCTGATTAAATTCAGCCCGGATGGCAACTACTTTGCTACCTCTGGAGCGAACGGCAGCATTAAGCTGTGGAATCGCCAGGGGCAACTCATCACCGATTTTACAGGCAATACAGACACAACCTTCCGAATGGAATTTAGCCCCGATAGCCGCAGTCTTGCCACCGTTGCTAACAACACGCTAAAGCTGTGGACATTAGAAGGAAACTTGCTGAGCAACATCACTGTCCCAGAAGGCATTCACAATATCAGCTTCAGCAACGATGGAAAAACAATTTTCACCATTGGTACTAGCACTACAGTGCACCATTGGCAGGTTGCCAGTTTGCCAAATCTCCTAGACCGTGGCTGCGATTGGTTAGACGGCTATTTCAATCACCATCCAGACTTACGCGCTAAGCTCAGATGTTCCACCTGAACTGGAGGAGCCTGGTTCATTGCTGTGCGTGGTGTGTGATGGTGCCCATTACGCACGATGCACAGCTAAGGTTGGGTGAGCAATTCAACCAGCTGACTACCGATCCTCTCAGTTGTGCCGTTTCTGTCTATCACCCCAAATTCTGTGGATCGCAAGAAATTTTCTTCAGATTATTCCGCGTTGGTGCGATCGCAAGAAATCTTTCAGATTATTTTAGATACGAGATGCTGGTAGCGATCGCAGCCCCACCACTCACCTAAATGATCGACACCCAGCCTTTTACCTCAGTATCAGTGAGGGTTCGTTCTAGCTTCATATATTCGCTATAAGCCGCATCCCGCAGGTGATGCATCTGCACAGGTTCATTGTTGCTGGCTGCCAGAAATGTAGCATTCAAGGCGATATTGCGAATGTTGCCCCCTGAAACATTGAGTTTTGCCAGCTTTTGAAAATCCAGGTCATGGGTGGGTGTTTGTGGCGGAAATATTTTCTGCCAGATGCGTATCCGTTGGGCGATGTCAGGGAAGGGGAATTTAACAACGAAGCGAATCCGGCGCAGGAAGGCTGTATCTAGCGAATCTTTCAGGTTACTGGTGAGGATAGCCAAGCCCTGATAGGATTCCATGCGTTGGAGTAGATAGCTCACTTCCATATTGGCGTAGCGATCGTGGGAGTCCTTTACATCTGAGCGCTTGCCAAACAACGCATCCGCCTCATCAAATAAAAGAATGACTGTGCTGGCTTCCGCTGCATCAAAAATTCGGCGTAAATTCTTCTCCGTTTCACCAATGTATTTACTAACAACAGAACTCAAATCAATACGGTACAGGTCTAATTGCAACGTATGGGCTAGAACCTCCGCAGACATGGTTTTTCCGGTGCCGCTGACTCCTGCAAACAGCGCGCTAATGCCTAACCCGCGACTACTCTTGGAACGGAATCCCCATTGTTCATACACACGAATGCGCTGGTTCACATGGGCAGCAATGGTTTGCAAAACGGCACATTCCTTGTCGGGGAGAATCAGGTCGTTCCAGGTGGCGATCGCCTCAATCCGCTGCGCCAGATCATCCAATTGTGGACGCGTATGGATACGACAGACCTGCCAGAGTGCCTGACCTAATGACTCGCTTTGCGCGGCATGAACCGTAGAAGGCGGATGAACATCGCCTATCACTTCCGTACAAATGGTCTGAATCGTTGAAGCATTTAGCCGAAACTGGCTGGCTAATTGCTCCACCTGACCGTTGAGAGACGCGGCTACTGGCCCCAGAGCTTGCTGCCAGAGTCTCTGTTGCTCATCGCGCGTTGGTGATTCAACCGTCAGGCTAACGAAAGCACGCTGTTGTTGAGGCCAGCGATCGCGACTGGCAATCATCAACGGACTCCGAATCTGTTCCATCAGCCGGGTCAGGGCATCCTCACGAGAGTTGAATTCATGGGCGATCGCATCACAATCAACTAACAATACCGAAGGTTGAAGCGCCGCCGTCCGTTCCCACAGGGTTAGCAGGGTTTGGAGATCCTGCATTTGAGCCGGGAGAACAAGGGCTGAGAGGGTGTGAAGTTGCCAACCGAGTTGATGGCATGCGGCAGCGGCGATCGCCTGCTTACTGCCCGATTCTGAGCCACAGAGTTGGGCGATCGGATAATGTGTGGTGTCTCCCTGTTGCCAGAGTGCGGCTAATTGATTGGCAAGCTGTTGATGGGAAGACACCAGGCTGGGCTGTAATGAGACGGGTTGAATCAGATGCAGGGTGCGATCGTCACCGCATTGTGTTCCCGTTAGATAATGCAAAATCCACTCATCGACCCGTAATGGACTGAGCATCAGCGTTTGACTGATTCCCATTTCAATCAATCGCCAGCGTCGTAGAGGGGCTGTCGGCGTGAGGGCGCTCCAATGGGCGCTGGGTAAGATAGCCAACGCTAGATCAAATGTGGGATAAGGCTTTTGTGTATCTCCTTGCGCTTCAGCACAGAGGGCGGCAATGGTGCGATCCAATTCCATGCCGACACATAGCAGGAGGATAGCCCGTTCAAACGGCGATAGCCCAAAGGTATTGCACAGGTGTTCCAGGTTGGAAGGGGCGATCGCCGATTCAGGTTCACTCGATGACCTATTCTCCTGCGGATTCGTAGCCCTCGCATCGGAAGAGTGCACACGGGCAATGTGTTGTTCGAGGTAGTGGCGAATTTGAGAGAGTTCAGACCAGAGCGATCGCCACGAATCCTGGGCTGAAGCAAGGGTGGATGGGCTCATGAAATTTCGATGGTAGGGCCAATGTACTGTTCAAACGTGGGGCTATTGGGAGTGGTATCTACGGTGAGGGGGCTTTCGGAGCGATCAACCTGAATTCGCACCAGGTATACCCCCTCCTGCACGTCTTGAATGGGGAACTCCACCATGTGAGTATCCATTTCACGGGTTTTGGCCTTAAAGATGTAGGCCGCAGGATTCTGGGATGTTAGTTGGTTGAGTAATAGAAAAACTCGTTGTTCTTTACCAATCAACAGATCCGACTGAACTTGAATTTCACCGTTATATTCGTCATCCTCTGTGAGATGCCTGTGAACCAGGACGATTTCGCGAATAGTGGGACATAGGACGATCGCCATCACATTAGAACCAATCGCCCGATCAATATCAAAGGCCGTTCGCTTAGCAACGGGATGGAGTACCTGCAAGCTTTGAACACCAGCCCGTAGCCCTGCCACTTCTGCCCCTGACAAGCCAGACAGGTTGAGTCTGATTTGGGTTTCCCCGACTTCCTGGGGGGTCACCCTGGCATCTCCAACCCGAATCTGGATTTGATCCATTCGCAATTGCTTGCCCCGAATTGTTAGAGAACTGCCCAGGGTAATCGGCTGATGGCTACCCCCATCGGGAATAACCTGGTCAACCACAGGCTGATTGGGCGTGATATAGAACTGGCAACCGCGCAGAGGAAGCAAGCGACGGGCGGGTTTATCCCCTTCAATCAGAACAGTGCTGCCCTGGTAGCCAAAGGATAACGTGTAGGGAGTTTGAAAAAAGACGGACCAGATTTTCGAGAGTTCTTCTGTGGTCATGGAACTGGGAACCAGCGTAACCCGTTCAACCTGACTGGCTAGTGTTGAATCTGCCAGGTAGCTAAATGCAGGATGTTGAACAGTCTCCTCAATCATGTCCTGGGTTAGAATCGGCTGATCAATTAACGTGCGTACTGCACTTCCCAGTAACCGTTGAGGTTCTAACTCAATCTCATTTCCGTAAAACGTCATTAAATAAAATAAATTTAGACCGGCCTGCGAATGCTTAATCAGATCGCCCTTAGGACGACGGGTATGCAGGTCATTGTTGCGCCAGGCTGGATTAGGAGAAGCCTGGTACAGATAGAGATTAACCCCAATATCGGGAGTGCCACTGCCGGAAGCATCGGGCCGTGTTGTGGTTACACGAACACCCGGCACATCGCTTTGTAGTGATGCTTGCAATAGACGCTGCATGGTTGCGGTAACGGTTGCGATCGCCAAATAATTACTCATTACATCCTTTCCTGCAAAGCAATAAAACATTCCCTAAACTTTGATAGCTCCATTCATACCGATTGTGAGTAAGAGATACCAGTCTTCATCACAAGATCAAGACTTTAGTGATGCGTAGTCCAGTATGAATGAATACATGGCGTACAGAGATGATGAATTCGTATCAACGAAGGTCTTAAGGCTACTCGACTTTCTTCTGAATTGATATTGGGACATTCTTCAGATACCCAAGACCAGAGCCGCTGCCTATGATATGAGCCAACACACAAACATTTCAAATACTGAATAGCCCCATCCCATACGGAGATACGTAACATGGCAAGACTGGATTACTTTGCCCCCGGTGTTTATGTTGAAGAGGTCGATCGCGGCAGTCGTCCAATTGAAGGTGTACAAACCAATATTGCTGGCTTTGTGGGTTTTACAGAAGCCATTCGGGGTGGTGCTGAGTTGGGTAAACCCGTTCTCGTCGCCAGTTGGAATCAATATCTGGAATACTTTGCCCGCGAAAACTCTGATGGATTTACAGACTTTGACGCCTATTTGCCGTTTGCCGTGAACGGTTGGTTTCTCAACGGAGGTGCCCGGTGTTGGATCGTGAGCATCGGTACCGATCTTCCCAAAACTGATCCAGAAAACCAGCAACCAGATTTCAATACAACGGCTGTGACCATCAAAACTGCAAGCCGTCACGAGGCGCTCCAGGTACGTCTCAAATCAGACGCGACATGCGGTTCTGTCCGCATGGCAGTGCTTCCCGGAGAACCCAAGGCCCTTCCAGAAGACCCCAATACACCAGCCCCGATTCCTGCGGAGTTTTTCACACTGGTGGTCAAGCGAGATGGAGAAGAATTAGAGATCTTCCGTCACTTGACGATGGATACACAGGTACAGCCCGAAGTGGGGGATTATGTCGTCACGAAGTTACAGGAATCTCAGTACCTTCAAGTTGCTGATGTCACCCAATCCGGTTTAGCCCTAGCTCGCCGTCCCGTGGATGGGCAATACGAAATCAGCATGCCGCCTCTCCTGCCGACCCCTGAGAACCTGGCTCGCTATGTGCAGGGGATTCGAGATGACCGCCGAGGCATCCAGGGGTTATTTGAAATTGATGAAATTACCATAATTGCCTGCCCCGACTTGATGCGGGCTTACGAAGCAGATTTAATGAACGCTGATCAGGTGCATAACTTGATGCAACTAATGGTCAGCCTTTGCGAAAATTCGGCTCCTAATCCACCCAATCGCATGGTGGTGTTAGACACGCCACCCGAATGCATCAAGCCCCAACAGGTCGTTCACTGGTTAGATCAGGACTTTAGCCGTCGATCGATGTTCGCGGCCCTGTACTACCCCTGGATTAAAGTTCCCAATCCCCGTAAGGGTGGACGCTCCATTGCCATCCCTCCCTGCGGCCACATGATGGGTATCTGGTCGCGTACCGATGAAACTCGTGGTGTCTACAAAGCACCCGCGAACGAAACTCCTCGTGGCGTTGTGGGCTTAGCCTACGACTGCAACTTCCGCGAACAAGAAATGCTAAACCCCAGGGGCATTAACTGTATTCGCACCTTCCCCAATCGCGGCATTAAGGTTTGGGGGGCACGGACGCTGGTTGAACCCGAAAAGACGGATTGGCGGTATATCAACGTCCGTCGTCTGGTCAGCTATATCGAAAAATCAATTGAGTTGGGGACGCAATGGGTTGTTTTTGAACCCAACGATCAAGACTTGTGGGCACGCGTTCGTCGTACCGTCAACAACTTCTTGGAACGACTCTGGCGAGAAGGCGCATTATTCGGCGCAACACCGGAACAAGCCTTTTATGTCAAATGTGATGAGGAAATTAATACCCCCGAAACGATGTTACTGGGTCGTTTGTATGTGGAAGTCGGTATTTGCCCGGTACGACCAGCAGAATTTGTTGTGTTTCGAATTAGCCAGTGGGTTAGCCAGCAAGATGAATAAAAAATCCTACGATTAAGCATGCTTTGTGAATGTAAGTGTGAACTAGAAGGAATCTCATCATGATGCAGCAAGAAGAAGTATTAGTCAGTTGTCGGTTTTACTTTGAGGCCGACGGGGTTACGGATAAGCAGATTTTGGAGGTGTCGGGTTTAAGTTCGGAAACCCCTGCGGCAGGGGGAGATAAGGTGCTGGGTTCAGGGAAGAATGCGATCAATTTGCGGCAGGCAACACCGACACGGACTAAGTTTACCCCGGTGGTCATCAAGCTGGTGGCGACAACCAACAAAGATCTGTACCGCTGGTACGAGGATTGTAATCGAAATGAGGGCGGGCGTTCTGATTGGAGCAGCAGTCGGAAAGCAGCTTCGGTGAGTGTGTACGATCAGGCAGGAGATATGAAAGCTCGATGGGAATTGCTGAATGCTTATCCCACCAAGTATGAGGGACCCAAGCTGGAAGCAGGAGCCAATGATGTGGCGAATGAAACCCTGACCCTGGTGCATGAGGGAATTAAACGGGTGATGTAATCCATGGCAAACCTGATTAATCACTTTCCAGAAATTCTCACCACCTGTCGCTTCTATATTGAATTGAAACTGGATGGCAGTCTGGATCCCGTTGATGCTTTTTTTATGGAATGTAAGGGGTTCAAGCAGAGCCAGACGGCGATCGAGGTGAGTGAGGTGTCTCCCCGGCAGTGGGGAAAGGCTAAATCGGGGCAAATCTCTCATACCAAGCTTCCAGGCAATGCGAAAACCAGCAACCTCACCCTACGGCGGGGAATGACGCAATCTGCAACACTCTGGAATTGGTTTGAAACGGTGCAGCAAGGCAACTGGGCCAGACAATTACGGGATGGGGCATTGACGATCTATGACCAGGCGGGGAATTCTCAAGCGCTCTTTCAATTTCAGGGAGCATGGCCCGTTAGCTATCTGGTTTCTGATCTGAATGTAGGTACAGGAGATCTGGCGATCGAAGAAATGGAATTAGCCGTTGAAACGTTTACACGGCAGAGGTAAAACATGTTTCCAACAGAATTTGAGTTTGTATTGCCAAAAGGCTATCTGGATGGGGAGGGCAACCTACACCGCCATGGATTGATGCGCTTAGCTACAGCGGCAGATGAAGTCATGCCATTGCGGGATCCAAGAGTGAAAGCTAATCCCGCCTATGCAACGGTGATTATCCTGTCTCGGGTAATTACGCAGCTAGGGGTTTTAGAAGACGTAACACCCGTTGTGATTGAAGGGCTGTTTGCCTGCGATCTCAATTATCTTTACCAGTTTTATCGCCAAATCAATGAGCTGGAAACAGAGCTGTCTTCCTCAACGGTCGATGAGCCGATGATTGAATCCTTCAATTCGGCCATTCCCACGGAAACAGCACAGCTTGAGGTTGGTTAGGGTATTTCCCTTTCCTAAAAGCCTTGCTTATGCATCATCGAATCCGACCCGTTTCGTCGTGAGGGATTGCTATGAAGTTAACCGACATTATCTTCAGGCTAGGCCACTATTATCGTGGGGCTGAAAACTTCATTCGTCATCCCGTTGAAATCCTGGCACAACGGGGCAGGCGTGAGGCTCAGCATCGGCTGGAGGAGATTGAAATCCCCATGGGAAGGGAAACGCCACGCTCGGCACCATCGCGTCAGGTAGATAGGGCTGAAAGGGAGGAACATTGGCAAAATCCCCCTGAACGCGATGTGCGCCGTTTCCAAGCACGTACTGCCACTGCCGCACCGACACCAGTGAGTGCGCGATCGCGCCCCCTCCCAACCCCTCTACCTACCCGATCCACTCGTTCTACAGAGATTCCATTTTTGTCTGAACAGGATCAGATCCGGGGACGGTGGGGGCGCTATCGCCGGGTAGGTGATGTTCTCCAAACTGGGGAACGGGTGCGGTGCTATAACGGGATTCTGGCCCTGAATAACAAACCCGTTTTAATCAAAGAGTATTTGCTGTTAGAAGGAGATTTCAACGCTAGAGAGATTCGCGATCGCAAAGAAAAGTTCACCACTCTCGCCAACCTAAATTTACGCAACGGGGGTGGACAAGACTTTCGGTTAGTGAATCTGTATGAGGCGATCGCCTCCCCTAACTCCACCGAAAACCGCTGTTATTTGATCAGCGAACCGATTCCCAAAAGTCAAACACTCCGTCAGTATCTTGCAGCTACTCCAACGGTCACGCCTCGTCAGGTCCGTCATGTTCTAGCCCAGGTGTTGCAAACGCTCTGGTTCCTGCATCAGCAGAAGGTGCGGTTGCCTACAGGGGAAGTTCAGTACGGCCTGCCCCACGGCAATCTCAGCTTAAATAGCTTGCTCATTGCTCCCCAATCCTCAACAGAACAGCTAACCCCAGAAAATGAACTGCAATTTTTCATTTACGTGACAGATTTGGCCCTTTGGGAACATCTCTTTCTACCTGCGTCTGCCAAAGTTGCAACCCCTACTCTAGCAGGGGATCTGGTTGATTTAGGCTACCTTGGCTTTGATCTGCTCACCGGAATGGCAAATGCAACTCGTCCAAATCTTCTGCTAGAGCAGCCCTGGGCATCAGTGGCAGATCAACCCCTTAAGCAATTTATTCGCCAACTAGTTAGCGGTAAATTTAAAGCCAATGCGGAAGAAGCTCGTCAAGTTTTACTGGGTCTTCCGTGGCAAGAAGCATCGGAACAGGGAGAGCCTCTAGCAACGGAACAGGCTACATCCAGTGAAACGAGACATCGGTTTCTACGGCAACTGTTGCTTTTAGGGTTGCTGGGTGGATGCCTCGGCGGATTGCTCTGGATAGGAGGACGTTGGTTTGTTGGGCGATCGCCCAACGCCACAGATCCCACCCGCCCCTGTTGCCTGGCTGCGATTACAAGCCTGCCTGATCAGCCTACTTCCTATGTGATCGAAGCGGGGGGAATTTGGGACAGGGTGTTGCGATCGCAACACTCCATTGCCTTGAGTCGTACTCTGGAACAGACCTTACAGGAACGAGATGCTCGCCTGAAGCAATACACCTTACAAACAACTCAGGAAGATGTGATATCGGTTTTACGTTCTAAATCCGCTGCGTTTGCACTCACGGAATGGCGAACCGATTTGCCGGAAGGGTTTGAGCAACAGGAGGTGGCCTACGATGGCCTGGTAGCCGTGGTCGCATTTAGCGATGGTAATCCTTCTAATGGCAATGCAACGTTACTGAAGGGCATTCCAGAGCAATTGGAGGGCCGTATCACGGTTGAGCAGTTACGTCAGCTTTATACAGGCCATGTTACCCCACAGGATTTAGCCGACCGCTTAGAAGGATGGTCACTTAAGCTCTACCGTCCTGCGGATCAAGCGACGATTCAGCAGTTCGAACAGACGGTTTTGCAAGGCGATCGCACCACCATTCAGCAATTTCGGGAACGGGCGATCGCCCCTCTACCCGTTAACCAGATGTTCAGTGAAATCCTGAAGGATTTTGAGCAGCGGCATACTGTGGGAATTGGATTTGCACGCCTCAGTCAGGTCATTAACCAATGCTCAGTGTATCCGCTAGCGCTGGGGGAAAACGGCAAGGAAGTTCAACCCCTGATGCAACAGCAAGGAGTACCCATTAATCCAGCGACAGACTTATGTGGTGACAAAGGTAGCTATACCTCTAATGCCAACGTGTTTAGCTCCAGCCGAGGGTTTCTGCAAAATCAATATCCTCTGCGCTATCGTCTGGTGGTTGTTTATCCAAAGGGCTCCCAGGCAGGCCGCAGCTTTGCAGAAACCCTCAGAACGGATGAGGGGCAAGCTCTCCTCAATGCAGCAGGTCTGGTTCCGATTCGGGCTTTGAGCGATCGCTAACAACACCCAGACACCCGGTGTTTTTAAAAACACTAGTAGGCTGGGGCAGAAGTGTACAACCTATTTTTTGTGGTGGGGTGCTTCGCACCCCACCACAAAAAATAGGCAACGAACTTAGGCCGGAGCCTACTAGGTGTCTAATTCTCCACAGGCCAATTGAATAGATTGGAAGATGTATATGAATGCGAACGAAACAAGCTTATTAAAGCTGATCGATCAGGTTTTACAAGATCCAGTGTTGTTGCTGAAGCTGAGCGATCGCATCTACGAACGAATACAACAGGAAAATTCAATGGATTGGGATCGTGACAGATCTTATCCGAATTTTAGGAGATAGAAAATGGCTAAAAACGGTGTTGTTACACACGAATTTAACTACGTCACGTCAAATCGTTTCTACGTAGAAATGGAAAGCCAAATAACCGCTTCATTCAGTGAATGCTCCGGGCTAGGTGTAACCGTGAAGCGTGATGTTCAGCGGGAGGGAGGCGTTAATGATCAGCAACGAATTCTCTTAGGGCAGGCAGAATTCACCGATGTCACCTTAAAACGGGGCATAACGGACAGCCTGACTTTTTGGAGCTGGATGGATCAAACCCTCAGCAGTACGAAAAAAGAACGGCGTAATGTCAATATTTTGCTGTTTAACCAGGCAGGTGAAACCATGCAATGTTGGACGCTGATTGGAGCCGTTCCGATTGGATGGAAAGCTCCAGCTCTACAAGCCAATGCAGACAGCACCGCCATCGAAGAATTGACCCTGGCCTATGAAGGCTTAAAAATTATTCGTTCCAATGGTGGTGGAGCTACGATTCACACCACGGGTCGGGATTCTACCGGCTATTTCCCGAGCAATTAACCCTCACCGTTTCTCCTCTCGTTATGGCTCCCAAACGATTCCCATTTCCATCCCTGGCTCAGCGCTTTTACTTTGCGGGTCAGCGATCGCTCGCCCAACAGCGATCGCCCTTAGGCAATCATCGCCCCCTCGGTTGGGCCAGCCAATCCACGCCGCCCGTCTCCCTACCCTTTCAGATGCCATTGGGAGGGCAATCTGAAGCTTTGCCAACGTACTTCTCGCAGCCTAATTTTCGGCCTTGGGCTGAAAAAGGGGTGCCTGATGGGAACGGGTGGCGATCGCAAACTAGGTTTCAAGCGCCTGAAAAAACGAACTCCTCCCATACTGCTCGTCCACCCGAAACAACGCCCCCTTCTGAAACCAGCACAGCCCATCTATCTACAGCTTCATCCGAGCCTTCCACTTCACCTACCTACCTCGGATCAGAACACGAAACTGAGCCTCTAGATTCCTCTGAACCTCAGGCTGTCCAGACCCAAGCAGAGCCGACCACTTCACTCGGACTGGAGCGCACAACACCTGAAGCTCCTCCAACGAAACCTTCGGCTATCCAGACCCAGGCAGAGCCGACCGCTTCTCCCGCGCTGGAGCGCACAACACCTGAAGCTTCTCTAACGGGACTTTCACCACAAAATACATCTCACAGTTCAGAGGTTCAGCGCCCTCAGATTCAGCCACAACTGGATCATGCTGAAGCACCTGCTGACGTTAGCGAAGCACCCCAGAAGAACACCCGTTCCTCTACAGAATCCGCTTTAAGTGCAGAGCTACTTGCAACGCTTCAACGCCAGCCTGAAACGCAAAACGTAGAGGCAGAGCAATCCTTTTCGTCTTCTAATACCAAATTATCCCCTCGCAATCAGGGCGAACCTGGCACACATGTAGCAAAAACAAATCAAGCGATTCCCGAAATTCAGCCCCGCATAGAAGAGAATGCGGAGAAAAATCTTCTCCAAAAAAGCTCGACTAACACCCAAAGCAAGGAAAAGGCCCAGGTAACAAGCCAGTTGAGTGACCCAGTAACGGTTGACGTAGGGCAGCGATCGCCCCAAACTCCAACGCCAACTATTCAGACAAAGCCTAGCTTTCCAGAACTACCCCGCTCTGACACAGCCCATCAACCTCCTAGAGCTGCGTCTCCCTCCACTCATCCGGATACACCGTCCCCATCTTTCGACGTGGCTGGTAACAATACCAAGTCCACGCTGCCATTACCAACTATTCAACGACGTGTAGTGGCTCCTGAGGAAAAAGAGAACAGGCAGTCGATCGATCCCTCCATCCCTGTAAAAGGCGATCGCTCAACTGCATCTTCAATTACACCCAACCAAACCACTCAAGCTGAAGCAACAGGGGAGATCACACAATCCTCTACCCTACCTCTGATATCACCTCAACGTGAGCATCCCCATTCCATTCTGCTAAAACCATTGGGGTTCACTCATTCACTTGCAAAAACTAATGAGGTGGCTGCACTAGATTCTACAAGGGCACCAGATTCATTACATTCTTCCTTTGATTCAGCATCATCAGAATATTCCCCAACTACTTCAATTCAAAGAAAATCTAACCATTCACATCCAGAATACTTCGACCGCTCAACTTCAACTACAAGTGTAAATTTAGAATCTCAATCCTCTATCGATTTGTCTCATCAATCTTCACAAACATCCGAACAAAATTCCTCTGCAATTATCCATCATTCAGCTATTTTTTCCATTCAGAGACGCATTACTTCATCCAATTCACAAGCTCAATTACCTTCTCAATCAATTCCAAAAACCTGGTCAGATATTTCCGAACTGCTTCATCATAATTCATCTATTTATGATGCAGCTGATCCGGTTCATCATCTAATGGCATCTGATGATTTTGATAAATCCTTAGAGAAAACATCCGAGACAATCGGCAAGGAAACCCCTACGAAACCGGACGAATCGACTGGCTCTAATCCAACAGATTACGGGAAAGATCAGGAACAAAGAAGGAGCGATCGCAAATCCTCTTCAAAGGAGAACCGCCCTCTGTCACGGCAATCTTTAGAACAAGAGTTAGAACAGCTCATTTATCCCGTATCTTACCTGCTGGAGCAACATTGGCATCTTGAAGCCGAGCGTCAATTCAATCTGCGAACAGGCATTCCTTTCTGGTCTAGCGATCGCCTATGGAACGGTTTTCTATCGGAACTTCCCTCCTCAAATTCCCATCACGCCACAACCGTTCTGGAACCGCCTATACCCGGCTCTCCCCTCTACACCAAACTCCAATGTCTATCGGATCGGGTGAAGGGATTGGTGCAGGAAAAATGGGAGGTTGAACGAGAACGGAATGGCCTTTACACAATGGATCGTTCGTTTTAGGAGAAATCGTCATGTTGGTCAAAGCAACGTTGAAATCCGATGATGGAGTTCCCCCTCTAGAGTTTATGTTTAATCCGGCAGAACTGGCCTTTGAAGGAGTCGTGGATACCGCTGAAAGCCCAGGTTCACGCACTGAAGAAACGGGTCAGCCTAAAGTGAGTTTTGCCAATGTGAAAGCCTATACCGTCACCATCAGCCAGGTGATGTTTGACACATACGAAGAACGAACCGATGTAGTACAGCGCTACATTGAACCCTTTCGCAAAGCAGTGCAATTTGTTTCAGGCAAACAACGCCCACCCATCTATACCCTGATGTGGGGAAAACAGATATATCTGCGCCGTTGTTTTGTCGAAAAGCTGAGCTATAAACTCACCCTTTTTCTCCCCGATGGTACCCCCGTTCGTGCCGTGATTGACAATCTCACCTTAAAGGAAGCTGACGAGCCGAAACCCAACGGCTCTCTGGCAGCCACGGCTCCCACCGCTGCCGATCGCCAGAATGACAGCATTCCCGCCCGCCAGAACGCCGCAAGATAGGAGACGTCCCATGCCCGCAACCCACCGCGATCGCCCTACCCTGCTGATCGATGGCCAACCGGCCCCCACCGAGTTAATGGAAGACATCCTGCAACTGTCGGTTGAGGAAAGCCTGCATCGCCCCGGTTTATTTACCCTGGTGTTGCAGAATGATTACTATCCGGGGCGATCGCACACCCGACCCTGGCGGCATCAAAACCTGCTTCAGATTGGCAAACCCATCAAGGTTGGTTTCAGCACCAGCACCACCGAAGCCCCTGCCTTCAACCAGTCCAACCAGAACTATTTACTGGAAGGCGAGATTACAGCCATCGAAACCCAATTTAGTGAGAAGTCACAAGCTCCAATTATTGTGCGTGGCTACGATGTTTCCCATCGTCTGCATCGCGGCCACCATAACCGCTCGTTTCAGAACATGACCGACAGCGACATCGTCAAAAAGATTGTGGCGGAAGTGGGTATTAAAGAAGGGGCGATCGAGGATAGCGGCATCCCCCATGACTATGTGTTTCAGGAGAACCAGAGTAATATGGCATTCCTGCGGGAACGAGCCATGCGGCTTGGCTTTGAACTGTTTGTTCAGGATGGCAAACTCAACTTCCGCAAGCCTAAAGTCGATGGGGAATTGCGCCTGAAGTGGCTGACGGATCTGCACAGCTTCCGCGTTCGCGTGACGAGCGCAGAACAGGTCAAAGCGGTGGAAGTACGAGCCTGGGATTATGGGGAAAAACGGGCGATCGTCTCCACCCGCCAGCGAGAGCAGGTTTTAACGACCACCCAAAACGGACACGGCAGTGACACCAGCCCACAATTTAATGGCAGACCCAACAACCCGACCACGATCCTGGTCGATCAGCCCGTCTTCAGCTCCAAAGAAGCGGATGTCATGGCTCAGGCAGCATGTGATGAACTGGGGGGACAATTTGTCTGCGCCGATGCGAGGGGCGAGGGAAATGCCACGATTCGCCCTGGGCGAGTCGTGCAACTGGACGACATGGGGCCACATAGCGGTCAGTATTATGTGACGGAGACCCGCCACATCTATCAGGAACGAGTGTACCGAACCGAATTTAGCGTGCGGGGATTGCGAGGAGGCTATATACCCAGGCTCACCCCTCAACCCTCCCTGCAACCGGGACAAACGCTGCTCGTGGGCATCGTGACAGACAACGAAGATCCTGAAGGCTGGGGACGCGTTAAGGTCAAGTTCCCAACCTTGACGGAGGAGCACGCTAGCAATTGGGCGCGGGTCGTCGCGATTGGGGCAGGTAATGCCTGTGGTTTTGATTGTCTCCCCGAAATTAATGATGAAGTGCTAGTGGCCTTTGAGCATGGCGACATTCATCGTCCTTACATCCTGGGTGGCGTGTGGAATGGTACCGATGCGCCACCCGTACCCGTACGGCAAAGCGTCCAGAATGGCAGAGTCCGGGTACGAACGTTCAAAACGCGCGCCGGACATCAGCTTCAGTTTGTCGATGATGAGGGTGGCAAGATTCAGATTCAAACAGCAGGTGGCCAGACCATCACACTGAATGATAGCGATGGCAGTATTCAAATTTCGGCTACAGCGAGTGTCGCGATCGCCGCTCCCAAAATCAGTTTGCGTGGGGCACTGGTGACAACAACGACACCCATCCAAGTTGTTCCAGGTTGATGATGACAACTCAACCTTAGTCTCAACCATACCAAGACTTTCGATGACAGACAGGTGTGTTATCAGCCCGTTACTGTTAATCCAATCGCTCGTCAACGTCTTCAGGTTTCTCTAGTTTGTCCTGCCGAGGATACATCCCATGAGTCAAACGCTCCATCATCAGGTCAAGCCATCAACGGATGTATCCCCACCCGTACAATCGGAGTCGCAACTGCAACGGCGTGCTTTTCCCCATGAAGTGGAGTCGCAAGCTGGTAAGGCGATCGCTCCTCCCACTCCCATCTCAGCCGACTGGCAAGCCCAGCAAGGGAAAATAGCGCGTGCCCGATTTAACCCCGGCATGATTTCGCTCTATCCTGCTAACCCACTGAAGGATGAGAAGGATAAACCCGTTCAGAAGAAAGCAGATTCTACCGTTGAATCAGATGACCATCAAACAAAACCTATTCAGCGAAAGGAAGGAGCAACTTCTGAACCCGATAGAGACACGAAAGATACAATTCAACAAAAGACTGAATCAACAGCGCAGAATGAACTAGAGAAGGATAAACCATCGTCTAACAAGTTGGTACAGACGAAACTCAGTGTGGGGAAGGTGGGCGATCGCTACGAACAGGAAGCCGATCAGGTCGCCGCCAAAGTCATGACCATGCCCGACCCCGCTCACAATCGTATCCAGCGACAACCAGAGCAACCGGAATCTGATATCCAGCCTAAACCTTTAGCCATTACTCCCCTGGTGCAGAGACAAGCGTCCGAGGAGGAGGTGCAGACCAAAGCAACTCAGGAGCGATCGCAACCGGACAACCATTTCGAGGCTCGGTTATCCAGCAGTATGGCTGGGGGTAACCCGTTGCCGGAAGATGTGCGATCGTTCATGGAACCGCGCTTGGGCGTTAGCTTAAAGCATGTAAAGGCTCATACAGGAGCCAACGCTGCTCAGATGAATAAAGCCGTGAGTGCCCAGGCATTCACTTATCGCAATCACATTTTCTATGCGGCTGGAAAAGCGCCAGCCAAGGATGAGTTAACGGCTCACGAATTAACCCACGTCATCCAACAAACTGGCGCAAAAGAACTGAACAAAGAAAAGGTGCGGCGATCGCCCGATGAAACGGAATCCCTTCAGCCAAAAGCGATCGAATCCCATTCCACAAAAGCCGAGGACAATAAACTCACTCCAGCAGAAGCTTCAATCCAACGTCGCGATATCAGTCTCGTTTCTCCTCGCATTCAACGCGATGTCCTTGGGGCAGTTGGCAATCTTCTGACAGGCAATTTTGAAGGAGCCAAGCGGGAATTTTTAGATTCCGTGGCAGGCTTTGCTTCTCGGATGCCAGGATATTCCCTTCTATCGGTGGTGCTGGGCAAAGATCCCATTAAAGATACGCCTGTCGAGCGCAATGCAACCAATTTAGTCAAAGGGGTGCTGGAGCTGGCACCGGGGGGCGATCGCCTATTCCAAAATCTCCAGGAATCGGGTGCATTGCAGAAAGCGTTTGATTGGTTTGGACAAGAAATCCAAAAGCTGAATCTGACATGGGATGTCATTAAAAGCCTATTCCGCCGGGCCATTGATGCGCTTTCCCCTGATGACATTCTCAATCCAGGGGGACTGATAGAAGAACTCGCCAATATTTTCAGAGAACCCATTCAGCGAATCGTACGTTTTGCCCTTAACGTTGGTCAAAAGGTGATGGAATTCATCTTTGAAGGGGCTATGGCGCTGGCTGGGAAAGGCGGAGCCGAGCAGGTTATGGGCATTCTGAAGAAGGTCGGTGGCCTGTTCATGACCATTATCAAAGACCCGGTGGGTTTCGTCGGGAATCTCGTGAAATCTGTCAAAGGTGGCTTTGAGCAGTTTTCCGCCAATATTACCAGGCACCTCAAAGCAGGTCTGATGGGTTGGCTATTCGGTGCCCTCTCAGGATCTGGATTGCAAATGCCCCCTGCACTTAACTCGAAAGGAATGCTATCGATTGCATTGCAGGTCGCTGGCGCAACTTATCAGAACCTGAGAAAGCAACTGGTGAAGCGCATGGGCGAGAAAAGGGTTTCCCAGGTAGAAAAATCATTCGCGTTACTCCGAAGTATTGCAACGGGTGGACTGATCGCTGCCTGGCAGCAAATCTCCCAAAGCGTTGGCGATGTGAAAGAGATGGTAATTAGCGAAGTACGCAACTGGGTGATCACGACTATCATCAAGCAGGCTGTCATCAAACTCGTATCGATGTTCAACCCAGCCGGTGCCATTGTGCAGGCGATCATCGCCGTTTACAACGCCGTCATGTTCTTCATTGAACGGTGGCAGCAAATTTTAGATCTTGCCAATGCCGTATTCAATTCCATTAGCAGCATCGTCGCAGGCAAAATTGGAGCCGCGATCAAATTCGTTGAGCAATCCATGGCAAAATCCCTCCCCGTCATTATCAGCTTCATGGCACGGCTACTTGGCTTAGGCGGTATCTCCAATAGAATCCGCAACATTATCAAGCGGATACAAAAGCCGCTCGACCGGGCAATGAATCGAATTGTTGACTTGGTAATGAAGTTTGCAAGGAAGCTTTTTGGCAAGAAACAGAAAAATGGTAAGAGTGACGATCGTACTGATTTACAAAAGAAGGAAGATTTGCAAAAAGCATTAAAGGAGGCAGAAAAGCAATTAAAAGATCCTAATGCAACTACTCGAAAGATTAAGAAAGCGCTTCCGAAGATAAAAAGTAGTTTTAACTTGAAGAGAATTGAATTGATTAATAATGATAGAGGTGGCAACAATAATAACTTCTATATTCAGGCGGAAATTAATCCCATAGATAACACAGCAGTTGTACCATTAGTGACTAAAATGCAAGAAGTCAAAGTCGAGTTTGAAGTTCCTTTGAAGTTCAAAGAGCAATACCATCAATTCAAAGGTCAATTAAGACAACATGAACGCGGTATTAATGCGCTTAAAATGAGTGAGTGGTCTGCGAGAAGGGACCGATTTAAAAAACTCAAACTAACGCGAACAAAGGGGAGAACCTCTGAAAGCGATGCCGACCAAAAATTGTTTCGAAGGATAATCGAAAATAGAATCATTAAACAACGAATTGAGAATTCTGTCAAAGCCGGAAAATCTTGTGAAGAAGCCCGCAAGGATGCCGAAGCTTTTGCTAAAAAATGGATGAAAAAACGTGTAGCTCTTCATGGTCCCGACCATATCGCTGGTGGAGGTAGATCGGTTGGTGATATAACCCCAGCCAAAGATATAGAGTCAGAATCTTTCTCTGAACTTAGGAAGCGAACCGGACTAAATGGCATGGGCAATTCTCGTATTAATTACTCTATTGGTCCAAGATGGGGGAAAAACGTTACTAAAATCGACAATGAAGTTAATAGTAGCAAATATACTCTCGAGATGAAGAAGGAGTTTCATATGGATGTAAGTATAGACGTGAAACAAGGTAACAAGTAAGAAAAAGTGCGATTGCCATTACCACAATTTGAATTGCCAGAATTTTTAATGCAATTGCCTGCAAGCCATAGATTGGCTTCATTCCTCAACTCAACATCCACGTCAATCGCATTGCTACCAGTATTACTTGAATTGAATTTCACAAACCATCATTACCTCTCAATTTGACCTTTGTTGGGTTTCGTCAAGCTCAACTCAACCTGCAAAATGTAAAAGGAGCCATTGGCATGAATTTGGATGAATTGCCTCAAAGTATTTCTAATGTGCTTGAGCAAGAACTATCGCCAAGTAAGCAAATGTTTGATCAACTGATCACTTTCTTCGCCAACGATGATTGGTCATTCACTCGTTTGCATGGTGAACCCATCCTCTACACTTCCATCCAAGGTAAGAACGGTGAATGGAATTGCTATGCTCATATTCGAGGGGAGCAAGCACAATTCGCCTTCTACTCCATCTGCCCGATCGCCACTCCCTCCGAGAAACTCCTCTCAATCGCCGAATTCATCACCCGGGTCAACTCTGGAATGATTTTGGGCAACTTTGAGCTTGACTTTGAGGATGGTGAGATTCGTTATAAGACCAGTATTGATGTCACGGATGATTACCTCAGTTATGCCCTGATTAAGCAGCTTGTCTATGCCAACATCAGTATGATGGATGCTTATCTGCCAGGTATCCGGGCTGTGATTGCGGGAGCGGCTACGCCGCTGGAGGCGATTCGACAGATTGAAGCATCTGGGCAGGTGGCAGAGGGAAGCAGAGAGATTGAAGAATCCGAGAATGTCCCGGTTGAGGTGTAAATAGTCGGGTGCGAATCTTTTGGGTTCAACATCCCGTTTCCGATATTCGTCTGTGAACCTCTGGCATTGATGCGTGAGTCTTGAATACTCAATCACGAGTCTTTTTGACTGAATCACGAGTTTCAACTACTCAATCACGAGTCTTTTTGACTGAATCACGAGTTTCAACTACTCAATCGTGATTCTCGGATACTCGGTGATGAGGTTTTGAGACTCAACCACCAGTCATGGAAGATGGCGATCGCCCCTCCTCACCCATCAACACCCATCAAAATCCCCTTCTGCTAGTAATTCCCTGTACAGGTCATGTATACACAGGTCAATACCTCAGCCATTAGCCCGCCCGCGAATAAAATTGCGGGCTAATCAGAAAAGTCCGTTAAAACGGACTGCGCACTTATTGGGAGTTCTTCAACCCATTTCAATGGGTTTTCCTGTCATTAGCCCACAATTCATTCGCGGGCGGGTGTAAACGGGGAGCAAGACCACCGTATGGCAAGCACAAGCAAGTTACATATACCCCTTAGCCTGTACAGGGAAATGGCAAGATTCTGCCTGCATAAACTCCAACAGCCATCCGTAATGTTCAGGTAGAGGTGTCTACATCCACTGCCCCCGGAGTCAACCATGAAACGCTCGATCGCCACCATGAGAAATACAACGGCGAATCTGCTCCTGAATCCGCTTTATACAACATTGCTCACCATGTTGCAGGGCGATCGCCACACCACAGATCGTTTAATCCAAACTATTCGTATCACGTACCCGCATCAGTCTAAACAATGGTGGTACGAAAAAGCGATCGATCAAGTGATGCGCGATCGCCCCTTATCCAGGTAACGCAGCCCCTTCAAATAGTAGTCATTCCCATGTTGCAATCGATAAACAATTCTCCAGATTACATTGGTTCTGGCTTTGCATCTCCGTTGCAAATTAACGTTCAAGGTGGCATTCAGTTGAGTGCCAAAACGTCGAATATTGAGGAATCAATTTACATCATCTTACGTACAGATCTGGGTGAGCGAGTGTATCGCCCCGCTTTTGGTTCACGCTTATCAGAATTGATGTATGAACCGTTGAACCTGCAAACGTTATTGCAAATTCGTTTGTATGTGGAAGAAGCCTTACAAATGTGGGAACCGCGCATTAATCTGCGAGGCGTTCAAACAGAGCCAGATCCCATTCGGGGCAAGGTCAACATTACGATTTCCTATCAGCCCAAAGGGAGCCATGACATTCGCAGTCTGGTCTATCCCTTCTACCTGGCATCAGCCCCTGAGAAGCCTTACGAATAACCTACGTTGGATTCAGAGAAATCAGTCATGAGCTTCGACTTTTTACCCCAACTGCCCAAGCCCAACTTAGACGATCGCAAATACAACGATCTAGTTGAAGAATGCCTGCTTCGGATTCCCCGCTATTGCCCTGAATGGACGAATCACAACCCCAGCGATCCCGGCGTGACGTTGCTAGAACTGTTCGCCTGGCTGACAGATCAAATGTTGTTCCGGTTCAATCAGGTGCCTTACCGGAATTACATTGTTTTCCTGGAAATGTTGGGAATTCGGCTGCAAGCGCCTGCCCCTGCACAAACCGCACTGACCTTCTACCTCAGCCAATCTCAAACCGATGCAGTGAGGATTCCCTACAGTACGGAGGTGGCAACCCTGCGAACGGAAAGTGAGCCTGCGATTATCTTCAGCACCGAGCAAGAACTGGTGATTGGTACGCCACAAATTAAACATTTGCTCACGGCAGATGTCGCTGAAGAGCATCCCCAACAATGGCGCGATCGCACGCCACCCAATCACCAATGGCATCGCTTCGAAGAAACTCAACTCTTTGAACAACCGACCCCCGGCAACTGCTTCTATCTGGCACTGGACGCACCCGACAATTCGATTCAAGGGAATGTTGTCGCCATCAACATTAAAGGCGTTGCGGCTCGTACCACGGGCATCAATCCTGATGATCCGCCCCGACAATGGCAGGCATGGAATGGGCAGGAGTGGGAGCCGATTCTGCGGGGCGAAGCGGATGATAAAACGCGAGGCTTTAGTTTTAGCGAATTTAATCAAGCGGCTCAAAATTCGGTGCAGGAAGGTGCGGATGTCATCCTGCACTTGCCGCAACGGTTTCCTGCCTGGGAGTTTGGAGCTGGGAATACGCACCATCGAGGGCATTGGATTCGCTGTATCTATACATCTCCCCGCGACCTCCAGCCCAGCTACAGCAGTTCGCCCAGCATTGTCGGCTTGTCTGTACGTTCCATTGGCGGGACAGTCAACGCCAGCCAGTGCGTTCGGGTAGAACGGGAGTTACTGGGGGTGAGCAATGGCAAACCGGGGCAAAGCTTTGAGTTGCAGGGGAAGCCTGTTTTAGAGCGGCAGAGCGATCGCGACGAATACATTGAACTGCGACTTCCCACAGGTGAAATACAGCGTTGGCGGGAGGTGCCCGACTTCGCAGATTCAGGAGCCGAAGACCCCCACTACACCCTCGATTCCCTCACCGGAACCGTACAATTCGGCCCCCTGATTCGGGAGCCTGCCCAGTTGCGACAGAAGACCCAGCAACGGGCCTTGCAACAAGCCTGGCAAGGGCCCACCCAGCGATCGCCCTCTCGTCATAATCCCCTGGAAACACGGACCCAGAATGGGACAGGGGCGATCGCTTCCCTCAGTGAGTTGCTGGAGCGCCAATATGGCAAAGTGCCGCCTCTGGGAGCCGAAATTTACATGGTGGCTTACCGGACAGGGGGAGGAAGTCAGGGCAACGTTCAGGCAGAAAAACTGACGGTGTTGAAGTCTGCCATTCCCTACGTGAAGCATGTGACGAATTATGGGGCCGCGGTGGGTGGCGTCGATGCCGAGTCCTTAGACGAGGCCGTTTTACGGGTGCCCCATCTGCTGCGCACACGGGAATCAGCCGTTATCCCCGAAGATTTTGAGAATGTGGCCCGCAAAGCTTCCCGTTCCGTTGCCCGTGCCCATTGCCTGAGCGAGGCCCAAACCACTCCAGGGATTGTTCGGCTGCTCATGGTTCCCCAGGTGTCCCTGGAAACAGTGGATTGGCAGATGGGGATGCACCCGGATGAAGCCTTTACGCTGAATGAAAGGCTAAAGGCTGAGGTTTTGGACTACATCCGCGATCGCAAACCTCTGGGAATTCAGGTGCACCTTCAAGAACCGGAGTACGTTGGGGTTAGTGTACGCCTTAAGCTATTGCTCGATCCGAGCTACAACCATCCTGTCACCCAAGCTGCCATTCGTGAGCAGCTTTTGCGGGCACTCTATCGCTTCCTTAATCCATTAACGGGGGGGATTGATGGACGTGGTTGGGAATTGGGCCGTCCTGTCTATCCAAACGATATTGTCGGATTATGCCAGGGGCAAGTGATGCCGGGGCTTCGGCATGTGGGATTCGTGGAGTTATACGAACTGCGGAAATATGGCGAAGAATGGTTTCGTTCTTCGTTACCAGAACCCGCAATCAATCCTGGCTCATTGGGATTAATTTGCTCCTGGAATGATGGCGATTCCCATCTGCGATCGCACCATGTCATCGAATTTGCTGATTAACCCTATCGCTATCGCTTCAACGAAGGATCTGCCATGACACTCAGCTATACCCCATCCTTAACCCTTCAAGCCACCTCTACCCATATCCCCGAAGCGCTCGCCACCGTGACAATATCCCTCTCAGGTGGGCCAGACGAGCAGGCGTCCAACCAGCTACTCCTGCATCCTGGAGAACCCAGTGCGATCGCCATCCATGTGGAAAACCACAGCGATCGCCCCCTCCGTTGGAGTCTTGAGACAAAAGGAGACTTCCCCTCAGAGTGGTGCCAGTGGCAGGTTGATGTCCCTGTTCTTGCGTTTCAACAACGACTCGATCGCACCATCGAGTTTCAGGTGCCCCACGACTTTTTTGAACGTTCGGAGGAGTTGGGGGGCGATCGCTCGCACTTACAACTCAATTATCAAAGTGAAGTGTTCGTCTACATCGAACATGAAGCAGACGGTAAGCCTGAGGGGACACCGACGTCTCGCCAGTTAGTTGGCTATCAGGTCTTTACCCTCCATGTTCGGCCCCCCAGCCCCTACCTTAACTTTTTACCCGCTCTATACCGAGAGAATGATTTCATAGGCCGGTTCCTCGCCATTATTGAACAAGCATTTGATCCCGTGGTGCAAACTATGGATCAAATGTGGGCTTATTTAGATCCCCTCACCGCCCCCGAAGCCTTACTTCCCTTCCTGGCACACTGGGTCGGTTGGACAACAGATACTCAATGGACGGTTCAACAACAACGACGCCTGATTCGTCATGCCGTCACGCTTTATCGTTGGCACGGCACCCGGCAAGGCCTACGCTTCTATCTTCATCTCTATACAGGATTACCTTTAGATGAACATGTGAAAAAGGAGTCAGAGAAGCATATTTGTATTGAAGAAGTTTTCAGCTATGGTTTTGTTGTAAATCAGGCTGCTATTGGAGAAGACGCCATGTTGGGAGGAGGACGGCCTTACCACTTCATCGTGCGTCTGCGGTTGAACGAACGTGCCAGCCATATACACGAAGATCTCATACGCAAAATTATTGACTCTCAAAAACCAGCTTTTTGTACTTACGATCTATACATTGAACAACCAACGATCTGTACAGTGCCCAATTAAACAGCCTCAGTAGATCGCAAATTCATAGCGGAGCAGGTAAATAAATGGCTGTGATGACTGGAAAATTTCGCTCAACTGCCTGAGAAAGGAATTCCAGCATTGTTTTGAGGCTAAAGAGTTCTCGATAAACGCCCCGTCCTCCTCGTTGAGTGCGGCTGACAAAGAACCAGAGCAAATACACCCAGAGATTAACCAAGATAAAAGCCAGCGCAACAAACAACAACCGGGTCATCGGATTTTTGTTCGTGGTTCGGATGCGACACTGGTTTTTGATTCTGTAACGGGTCTCAATTCCGAAACGGTCTTTGTAATGCTGATGCAGTTGATTGAGTGCGACCGTGACTCGATGAACGACATAGAGGGTGTAGTGGATGCCATGCTTCCCCTTGAAACCCTTGTGATAATTGCAGACAACCCGCATGTAACAGCGAATTGAACCATAGGTCGGACTGGTGAGGGTGTAGTGGGTCGCATAACGTTTACGTCCAACGAACAGTTGCCGAGTGCCCCCCGATTTCCCTCGGATCACTGCTGGCATCAGGAAGAGGATATTGAGAGCTTTGAGCCAACGGATCTACAGGCACACTGTAGAATCCCCGGTCGAGATAAAGCCGCTTCATTCTCAGACGCAATGGAGACAGCATCACCAACAAGTACGTCACGGTTGCGACCAAGGTTTCTTGTCGATGCACCGCATGAATGCCTAAGTGACTCGTTTGTTGCGACAAATCACATAAACAGTGGCGTAGGCGAAGAAGGAAGTGGTTCCAGCTTTGGCTTGAGAACGATAGATATAGGGGGCTTCGGCTTCACTGGCGCTTACAGGATCGGTATTGCGCTGATTTCCTGCCTTATGTATTCGATCGCTTTCGTCAAGCTCAAGACGCAAATACAACGAAAGGCTTGGGACTCGGCTTGGCGATCGCCCGTCACATCGTTGAACGACACAACGGCACAATTCATACTGAAAGTGCCGGAGAAGAGCAGGGGGCAACCTTCATTGTCAGATTGCCGCTCCTCGAGGATGTGAAAGGCTCAAGTTACAGGCAGAGAACTTGCCAGTCAGGGCTGAGCCAGTAAAGACCGTCAGATAGTTGCACCACGACACCGGGAACCACCCCTGCACATGGGCTTTCTTGCAAGTTACGGGCGAACAAGGCGATCGCATCCTGTAGCTGCTTCCGGGTTGCTAATGGTCCCTCTCCATTGCCATTAATGCCTTGTAGGGTATCCCAGTACAACACGACAGGCTGATAAGGACGGCTTGGTCTAAGATTGGGGGAAGTTGCCTGAGAAGAAGCAGTAGAACTACTCATGGGATTCAGATGTAGGCCGGTTGGAACTTGTAAGTAAGATCAGTAATACCCTGAATTACATCATGGTCTATCATAGCCGCGATCGCCACCCATTGAAACTTGAGTTAAAGTATACTCTAAGTTTTTATTAAGCTGGAAATGATATGAATCAATATTTCTGATTCTATTGGTTTAGAAATGTGCTTCTGGAACCCAGCTGTTAATGCCTGCTGCTGATTCATTTCCCCAGCGTAAGCGGTGAGAGCGATCGCCGGGATTTGCCCGCCTTGCTCAGGCGTGAGCATCCTCACGTGCTGGATCAACATATAGCCATCCATATCGGGCATTCCAATATCACTGATAAGAATATCTGGCTTGGATTGGCTCAGAAGTAACAATGCTTCATGAGCCGAAGTTGCAGCAACCACCTGTGCCCCTTGCTGTTCCAGTAGAAACACAAGCAATTCCCGTGCATCGATCTCATCGTCCACCACCAAAATTTGGATCCCGCTCAAATTCAGGGAAGGCTCAGGCAGTTGCTCATCCTGGCTTCGTGTTGATGGAGTGAGTAGGAGCGGCAGCCGAACCGTAAACGTTGCCCCTTGCCCGGCTCCAGCACTTTCAACTCCAACAGTGCCTCCGTGCAATTCAACCAGGTAGCGGACGATCGCAAGTCCTAAACCCAAGCCACCAAAGTGACGGGTTGTTGTTGAGTTGGCCTGGCGGAAGTGGTCAAACACATAGGGCAAAAATTGGGATTCAATCCCTTGCCCAGTATCACTGACAGTCATTTGGGCAAATGAATCAATCCGCTCTAATCGAATGCAAACGTTTCCTCCTTCTGGCGTGAACTTCACTGCATTTGAAAGGAGGTTCCAAACCACCTGCTGCAACCGAGTAGAGTCACCCAAAACAGGTTCAACATTAGGTGCAAGGCTTACTTCTATTGAGATAGATTTGACTTCGGCTGCCAACTGGACGGTTTCCAGAGCACCCTCAATGATGGCAGTTAGATGAACTGGAAATACGTTAAGGCTGAGCTTGCCACTTAGGATTCGGGATACATCTAGAAGGTCTTCAATGAGTTCCGATTGCAGCTTTGCATTCCGCTCAATTGTTGCCAGCGCTTGTGCTGTTTTCGTTTGATCTAACTTGCCACTTTGGAGCAATCTAGACCAGCCGAGAATAGGGTTAAGGGGCGATCGCAGTTCGTGGGACAGTACTGCTAAAAATTCATCTTTGATGCGATTGGCACGTTCAGCTTCTTCACGGGCAGTTTGTTCACGGATGAGCAGTTGTTCACGCTCAGCTTCAACTTGTTTTCGCTCGGTAACATCCCGCGCTACACAGTAAAGTAACTTCTGATCGACCGAGGGAACCACATTCCATGAAATCCAGTGATAGGAGCCATCTTGAGCGCAATAACGGTTCTCAAAACCAATGGTTGGACTGCCCTCGGCGAGGACTTTCGCTTCAGCAATTGTCCTTGCTCGATCGTCTGGATGAACAAACGCAATGTAGCTCTGACCAATCAGCGTTTCGATGGAATATCCCAGTATCTTCGTCCATGCGGGGTTCAGGTGAACGAAATACCCGTCCATATGAACGATCGCCAGCATATCGTAGGACAGTTGGAAGAAGCGATCGCGATCTTCTTCTGCCCGTTTGCGCTCGGTAATATCGGCAAGCGCACCCAGAAAGGCGATCGCATTACCCGCCGCATCATATTCCACCTGCCCCCGCGCTGTGACCCATCGCACTTCACCCGTCGCATTATAGACCCGGTACTCAGCCGTAAACACATCACCGGTCTCGATCGCCTGTTGCATGGCAGCTAAAACGCGAGGACGGTCTTCTGAATGGATTGAACGGGTAAAGACCTCAATCGTTACTCCTGTCGGGGTTAAGATGGCTGGGTCTAAGCCAAACAATTGGGCCAGCGTCGCATTCACCAGTATTTGATTTGCCGGAATGTCCCACCGCCAAGTGTAAACAGCTCCGGCCGCTAAAGCAGACTCTAACTGCACGTTGGCTTCTCGCAGTGCCAGTTCAGCCTTCTGGCGATCTGCTTCAGCTTGTTTGCGACTGCTAATATTGCGGCTGACGGTTGCTAAACCAATCGGCTGATTGTTCGCGTCTCGGATGTAAAACACGTTGTAAATCATCCAGATGGCTTCGCCTGTTTTGAAGTGACGGAACCGAATTTCCACTTCTGCCCATCCGTCTTGCAATACCCGTGGCAAGACTTCATTGACAATAAAATCTTGATCTTCGGGAAAAAAGAACTCGTTAACCGGAGTTTCCTTGTACTGCTGATCCTCAAGGCCAACCAGTTGTAGAGCAGCTTGGTTGGCATAAAACGGTACCAGATCCAGATCGCACATCCCGATAAATTCGGTGCTGTTGTCGGCCAGGGAGACAAATTTTTGGATTTCGAGTTCCGCTTGTTTGCGAGCAGTGATGTCGTTGAAGACAATGGCAATTTTCCGGCTGTGTTCGTCACCCACTTTGAAGGTGTAGCAGTCATACCATGTTTCCGTCAGCTTGGCGTATTGCTCCGAGCGCTCACCGATACCCGTTTGAGCAACGCGACCAAAGATTTCATACCAGTGTTCCTCAGCATTTGGGTTAAATTCTCTCAGCCGCCGTCCGGTGAAATCTTGCCCAAGCATTCGTACCGTCGCCGGATTTGCTTCCAAATACAAAATGTCAGTCGCGCGAGGCACAGTGCCGGGGGCATCCAGCTGATCATTTTCCTCAACAATCATCTCAGCCAGAACATACCCTTCGTCCATGGAGTTGAACAGGCTACGATATTTCTCTTCCGATTGGCGCAAAGCTGCTTCGACGCGGGCACGTTCGATAATCGGAACGACGCGCGCAACAACGTTTTCCAATAACAACAACTCATCCACGGTCCAACAACGCGGCTGGTTAAAACTGACGCCGATCGAAGCCACCCAATGTCCTTCCCGCACAAATGGTGCGATCGCATAGGATTGCATATTGATCAGCATGTAATTGTCGACGAAATCCTTTGTCCAGGGATGTACAGTTACATCATCAATGCCGAACGGTTGCTGTGCTGCCGTTTTCCACCAGTCCTCTGCGCCAAAAAGGGCGAGGTTATACGTTCCCGCCAGATCGGGTCCATCGAGCCGCCAATCCGGTAAAACCGTGACGTGATTGCCATCTGGCGCAACATCAAGATAGTAGCAACGATGCCCATTGAAAAACGTTCCGACTGCGTGGGTGACGATGCGGTTAATTTCTCCTACATCTGTTACCGTACCCAGTTTCTGGCTTAATTCGGTTAGAAACTCCACGCGTTGTTGAGCTTGTTTGCGCTCGGTTACTTCAGCCGCAAAAATTGTCAGTCCCTCTGGGGACGGGTAAACCCGATACTCAAACCAACGATTCCAGGGTAGATAAAGATGCTCAAATTGGAGAGGCGTCTGTTCACTCATCGCTTGATGGAATTGAACATAAGCCTCTGTATCAATAGCATCTGGAAATAGCTTCCAATAGCTATAACCCAGCAATTCTTCCCGCGATTTCCCAGCCAATTCGCAGAAGCGATCGTTGGCGTAGGTGTAGTGCCAGTTGCGATTGAGAACAAAAAATCCATCCTGGATGCTAGATAGAATTGTCTCGACCTGCTGTCGTGCCGCTTCTGCCTGCTGCCGCAGCAATTGCTCTTGTTGTCCTGCCACTTGTCGCAGTTGGCTCAGCTTCAACGTTGCTTCGACTCGTGCTAGCAATTCACGGGCAGAAAAGGGTTTGGTTAAATAGTCATCGGCTCCTACTTCTAGCCCCTCAATACAAGCTTCTTCACCCGCCCGAGCCGACAGCAAAATAATTGGAATTTCTCGCGTACTTGGATTTGCCCGTAATTCTCGCAATAGCCCAAACCCATCCAGTTGAGGCATCATCACATCGGCCAGAATAAGATCCGGCTGCTGTTGCTCAATGGCTACCAACGCCGCTCTGCCATCGATCGCGGTTTCCACGGTATACCCCTGATCAAACAACAACCGCCTGACGTAATCGCGCATATCCCGGTTATCGTCAACGAGCAGAATTCGAGCCGCAGCAGAAGACGAGAGTGAGGAGATGGGAGCCGGGGAGGAACTGCCATTCCCGTCCTGCCTCCCATTCCCTTCTTCGGGTAGCCAGTGTAAGAATTCTTGTACCCAGGTTTTAGTCCCCGTTGCAGTGGAATCCAGGGTGCGGGATACTCCAATGCGGTTTTGCGGTAGGTGGGCATACCCGGTCGGAATAGAAACGGTGAAGCATGTCCCTTGCCCCACAACGCTTTTGACATCGATTGTGCCACCGTGAAGCCACACTAGCTCCTGAACCAGCGACAGTCCAATGCCAGTGCCTTCATAGGTTCGCCCTTTTGCTTCACGGACCCGATAGAACCGCTCAAAAATGTGGGGCAACTCATCGGGGGAAATCCCAATCCCAGTATCTCGAACCTCCAGTTCAATCTGGTCGTGGCGTTCACGCATTACAACGACGATCTCGCCCTTAAGGGTAAACTTGAAGGCGTTGGAAAGCAGGTTCAGCACAATCTTTTCCCACATCTCCTGATCAACCCAGGCGGGTGCAGCCAGGGGTGGACAATCAACGATAAGACTCAGATTGGCTTGGGCGATCGCAGAACGAAACACACTGGCAAGCTCAGTTGTGAATGCAGCTAAATCGGTCGGTTCATATACGGCTGCCATCCGATCCACTTCGATGCGAGAAAAGTCTAAGAGTGTGTTGACCAGTTTCAACAACCGCTGTCCATTGCGTTGCACCATCTGCAACTGTTCCTGCTCAACTGCAGGCAGTTGCCCGTTCAGTCGGTTGAGCGTCTCGCCCAGCGGTTCTAACATCAGCGTCAGCGGGGTCCGAAGCTCGTGGCTAACATTGCTGAAGAAGGTTGTTTTGGCACGATCCAATTCTGCCAGTGCCTCAGCCCGTTGGCGTTCTGCTTCGTAAGCTTCGACATTGGCGATCGCCGTTTCTACGTTTCCGGTAACGAGATCGAAAAAGCTTTGATATTCCGGATCGAACGCGAGTTTCGGGCTGATGCCTAGCACCAGAAATCCAACAACCCGCTGCTTGTCACCCGCCTGAGTTAAGGGCAATAGGATTGCATCATGGGCGATCGTCGTCCCATTTCTGTCGAACAACTCGCCAAATCGAGTTCTCAAATTCTCAATTCGCTGAGGTTGCCTCGTAGCTCGCGCTGGTTGAAATGGCCACTCCTGAGCTCGAGATAAATCAACTACGCCTGGACTCGCAAGGGTTTCAGCTTCCAATCCGGTCGCTCCCACTAGATGAGCCTGATCGTCAGATTCAATTCGATAAAGCAACGCAAATGGGATGCAGTTGATATTACTAGCCAGCGCTGCGATCGCTGCCTTGTAAGCTTCCTCAACCGTTTTTGCCTTAGCGGTATCAGCAGCAAGATCCCGGAGAGTCTGCAAGCGCCGCTCCCCAATAACTTGTCGGGTCGTTTCTGTCACAGCCGTAAACACGCCACCAGTGCCGCCCGTTTCATCAGCAATGGGGCTGTAGGAGAACGTGAAATAGCACTCCTCGATATAGCCGTGGCGATCGAGCAGAAGTACTTGATTCTCCGACCACGTAGCCTCTCCAGTCAGTAAAACTCCTTCCAGCATGGGGCCGATCACGTCCCATACTTCGCTCCAACAGTCTCGTCCCCGCTGCCCCATCGACTTTGGATGCTTGGTTCCCAGAATGGGTTGGTAAGCATCGTTGTAAAACATCACCAAATCCGTTCCCCACCAAAGCAGAATCGGAAACCGGGACGATAAACAAATGCTGATAGACGTTCGTAAGCTCTGCGACCAGGTTTCGATAGAGCCAAGGGGCGTCTGCGACCAGTCGAGCGATCGCATGAGCACCCCCATCTCACCGCCACCAGCAAAAATCTCTGCAGGCGTTACCACGATTCAGACCTCCTCTCCGTTGCCGTCTTTGAGGAATACTTCACTCGTAGTACCTCACCTTGCTCTCCTAACTGATTCAGGAGAGTATTAATTTGCTTGAGTGCCAGGGGCGAAGGCGTAGCGTGCCCATTCTCCCAACGATTAATCGTGGCAAAGGTCATGCCTAATTCGTCGGCAAACTTTTCCTGAGATAACTGCATGATGCAGCGCAGTTCCCGCACCAGGTTGCTGATCTCGGGTTGCTGCATCCAACGCTGTTTCGATTTGAGGAGCATCTCAATCAGCAGGCATATAGGGCTATATATCACTCTGGGCAGAACTAGCCCTTCTGGCAATCTGCCCAGAGTGGGAAACCACCTTCTGGCAAGAGATTTAGCAGAATGAGGATGGCAAGCCTTTTACTGATTTACAGCACTCTGTGCTTGAATCAGCCACGGTTGTTTTTGTGGGAGCCGCGCTCCGCGCGGCTCCCACAAAAACAACCAGGTTTTAAGCGTTTGAAAAGCGCTGTATTTCGGCTGAACGAGTCACACAAAAATCGGTGTTGCTGAGAGCTATAAAATAGTTAGCATGCTCTGATCGAGGCAATTGCAACGCTCTCATTACTCCACACAGGGTAATGGGTTTGCCTAGACCCAGACAAGCGTTTACGGCAAACATGTCCTTGACCTCAAGGATCCTTACAAAAATAACTTGTATAACTTTTATGGGAGCGTGCGGCTCCGCCGCACGCTCCCATAAAAGTTACAGGTTTTAATCTTGTAAAAATCCTAAGTACGTCAAACCCAGCTCGTCCATAATTTAGCTTTTGGCTGAAGACTGTTGTAGCCCTTGCTATATCATTGTCTTCTCTATTGTCTGTATTTCTAGACCCGCACGGTTTAGTTCACCTTCTAACCAGGCTAGCTCTGCCCATAGGGCGATCGCCCGAGCGGCTTTTTCCACTTCTGTTCTTTTGAGTATTCGAGCACCCTTCTTTTGGGTTGCGACATCAACAAACCACCGTAAGCGGGTATAACGCTTTGCTACACTGAGATCTTGATAGGAATCCAGCCAACATTCACGATAGGTATGACCGCCAATATTAGCGAGTTCTGTCTTAATGATGGCGATCGTTTCCGAAAGGCACCATTCCTGCTTACGTAATTCTTGAATGACTTCCATAGCTAGTTGTTATTTCGATGGATAAAGTGCCATAGCCATAAGCCTTAAGAGAATAAAGGTACTTACGGTTAAGTGTCTGTTGTTTCTAATGCAATAATTCTAAGTGATGAATGTGAAGAACTTGTGTTGAAAGGCTTCTTGGCTCCGGGGTACGTTCTGCTTCTCATGTTTAACATGTATTTTTCTGTCGATTTAAGCTGCATTAGACAGAACCCAGTCCATGGATCCAGGGCCAGTTCCCCATAAGCAGCTCAGCTTCTGTGGTTCTGTCGGTTGAGATCTAAATCAACAAAAGTGCTCAAGTTCCATGTTGCAGCAGAGCGCGATCGCCCCCTAGACCTCATCCAGATGCTCCTTGGCAAGTACTTCTACTACGAATTCAGCAGCAATAAACCTAAGGAGATTTCCAGATAAGAACTTCCCCAATATTTGGAAAAAAGGCGCGGCGAAGTCGCGCCTTTTTTCCAAATATTGGGGATATTGTTTCTCAGAAATCTCCTTATACCAAACTTTAGTTAAAAACTCGCTTAAGTGCGGGAATACGCGACAACACAAAGTAGTCCAGCAGAAGGACAACCACCAGCGAAAGGCCAACTAGGGGAAATGCTAGTCCCAGCACTGCAACGATCGCCAATGGAACCCGCCAATTTTGTACATAGGGTGGCATAGCAGGAGCACCAATAAGCCCAGGTTCTTGAGGACGACGTTGCCACCACATCACGGCTCCCGTAATCGAGAGCAACATCACAATCAAAGCTGCGAGCAGCATCAGCAATTGGTTTGCCCATCCAAAATATTTTCCCATGTGAATCGCAGCTCCCATTTCGACAGCTTTGGGAAGTAGACCATAATCTTTCCATCGGACGTCTGCCAGCACTTTGCCACTGTATTGATCAATGTGCATTGTCACTTCCTGAGTTGGGTCACCCGGGAAAGCCGAAACTGTGTATACCCCTGTTTCTCCTTCCGGTAACGTCACACTGAAGCCAGGAGGTGCACCCTTCTCTTGAGCTAAGGCAATAACAGAGTTGAGATCTACGGTCGTACCAGGGATAACGCCCGCTTGAGTAGGAGCAGAACCGGCCTCTCCGTGATTGCCGTGGTTACTGTGACCAGCATCTGTCGATTGCGGCATGGGTAGCTGTTCTACAGCCCAAGGCACTACTTGCCCTCGCTGGTTCAGTGAGCCGGTCAATACGGTTGATTGGGGCACGTCATCCCACATTTGAGCGGGAAACTTTCCATATACATTGGCAAAAGTTTCTCCCCAAAAGCCCGTCCAGGGTAAGCCCGTGAGGATCAGAAACCCGATCAAGAGAATGCCATAAAAGCCAGGAACAGCATGCAAATCTCTCCAGAATACTCGCTTGTTCTGGCTCCAAAGACGGGGAATTAAAGTGCCTAAAACTGAGAATTTGTTCCGTGGCAGCCACAAGTAAAGTCCTGAAATCAACAGCACTAGCCCCCAGCAAGCAGCCAACTCGACCAGATAATCCCCCAACTTGCCGATCAATAACTCACCGTGAATCTTGCGGGTGATCGCCTGAAGGTTATTATCTTCATCTCGGCTGCCTAACACTTGGCCTGTATGAGGATCGACAAAGACCATCAAGTTGCGTTCATCTGTCGTCGTTACCAATACTTCACTGCTGCGATCGACTGCAATGTTAGGTGTAACTTGAGTGACAGTCGCACCAGGATATATCTTCTGAACGGAATGCACCTGTTCTGTATAGGACAGAGTGTTAGCTCCAGGTTGCACAAACATCAAGTTGTGATACATGGCAGTATCAAGCTGAGGCTTAAACAGGTAGATAATGCCTGTTATTGCCAAAATGAGCATGAAGGGAATGACAAATAAACCAGCATAGAAGTGCCAGCGCCATACGGTTCGGTAAAACCGATGACCAGGAGATTGGACAGTTGATGTTTGATTAAAAGCGGTTGCTGACTTACTCATATTGATTGCCTTTTGTCAAAAACAGAGGCGTGATGACTATGCCCCACACCTGAATACGTTGTCAAAAGACAACCTGTCAAAGTTTTACAAACCTTTAGGTTGCAGAAACTCAAGCAAAGGCTGAAGGAGGTATTCGCATCGGTTCTAGGGACGGTTCATCCTACGTGGAGAAGAATAGATCCTGTCGGCAGTGTAAACTGATTTCAATTTTGGATTCCCATTACCCATGTCGCCTCTGCCAGACCACCGCCCTAAGCAGCTCTCATTGGGTCCACTCGAAAGCGAGATCCTGGAAATCCTTTGGGAGTTTGGGTCAGCAACCGTTAAGGAAATTCACGATCGCATCCTGTCTGACCCCGATCGCGAACTTGCCCAAGCCTCTGTTACAACAGTCTTAAATCGTCTAGCGCAGAAAGGTTGGGTCATGTGCCATAAACAGGAAAAAGCCTTCCAGTGGCAACCCCAAATCTCTCAAGAAGAAGCTAGGGCTCTACAATCCCATGCCCAACTGAATCAGTTTCTCGCAGTGAGCAATCCTGACGTGGTTGCAGCATTTGCAGATAGCCTGGATACAGGTAGTTTAGAACAACTGGAGGCGATCGCGGATCGGATTCGAGCTCTGCGGCAAAACAGGGAGAAGCAATAATGCATTTAAGCATCATGCTCATAGCCGTGGCGATCGCAGGACTGACCCGGCTTTGTTGGTTCCGCTCTCCAGGTACGTGGGCTAACCGTTGGCAACGAACTTTAGGAGCGTTTCTTTTGCCGCCTCTTCTGTTGCTAACGACGAGTATGATTGTCCTCGGCATGGGGCATCATGGCACAATGCTGCAATATCCTGTTGGATGGATGGGATGCCACATTGCTTTAGGATTTTTTGTAATTGCAGGGGTATCGCTTGCCTTCCTGTTTGGACAACAATGGCAAGCGATTCAACAAGTCCGATCGCTACAATCAACCATCATCTTAGGTAGAACAGGGCGAGTCTTAGAAATTCACAATCTATTTGCAGCTCAAGTCGGTCTCTGGAAATCAGAGTTAGTCGTTAGCCGGGGCTTGCTGCAATCTTTGAGTGAGAACCAAATAGAAGCCGTTATGAGCCATGAAGAAGCGCACTGGTATTACCATGATACTTTCTTCTTCTTCTGGCTAAATTGGATTCGGCAATTCACCTTTTGGCTCCCTAAAACGGAATTGCTTTGGCAAGAACTACTACTGTTACGAGAGCTTCGCGCAGATGGTTGGGCAGCCCAGCGGGTCGATCCTCTGACATTAGCAGAAACCTTGTTGTTTGTTGTGCGAGCTACTTCTACTCCTCATTATCACTGCGCTGCATTCTATGACACAACTCCTGTCACTCGATTAGAAGAACGAATTGACTTTCTTCTCAGCCAATCAGAAATTAATCAAAGCCAGTGTCAACTTTGGGTTTGGTTACTTCCGATCGCCTTGCCTATATTGACAGTACCACTTCATGGATAATTGAATTGCCGATAGCAAGATTACAGTTGAAAAGGCATTGAATAAGCTTTATACGATTAGCAATAGTTCACATCAGGGCGATGTCTATTGCAATGCCGGTTACCGTAGTTAGTTGACCATCCTTTCAAAAAAAGCTACATTTCAAGACAAATCGATTCAATAAATTTTGATGCAAAAGCCTACTGCACTACCATCAAGCTCTATTGTTGCAGGGTTTCACGCACTCTCTGATCCCCTACGAATTCAAGTCATCGAGCTACTAAGAGATCAGGAACTCTGTGTTTGCGATCTCTGTGAGAAGCTAGGGGTCACACAGTCAAAGCTCTCCTTCCACCTAAAAAACTTGAAAGCAGCAGAATTAGTTCGCTCCAGGCAGGAGGGGCGGTGGATTTACTACAGCTTGAACCTTTCCCAGTTTGTTGTCCTGGAGCAGTATCTATCAGAGTTTCGCCGATTCAGCCCTATCTTGCCTGCCCGTCCCTGCGGCGACTGAAGTTAAACATCAATTTTATTAATACTTCATGTGTTCTACTTGACTTGTCAAATCAATTTATTTTGAAATGATAAAGCTAAATACCCCTTAAAGTTGGATGAGAGGTGTGGACTTATGGTTGCACCCTGTTGAGAAACGGTGTGTAGATTGCGATCGCTCTAGAAGAAGCCTGGATTGGTAGAGTTTTTGGAATATTCCTCAACAATACCTCCTGGCTCATACTGGAGGCTGGTTTCCTCCTGCCGCACAAAACCTACGAGGCTGTGCAGAAGCACTTGTTGAAGAGAGGCTCCGAGCCTGCCTCTGGGTAAATTACGGCAATGCAAGAAGAGTTTTCAGTTTTATATCTTCACGTCAGAACAAGTTATGGCGATTCGAGTTGGCATTAATGGCTTTGGCAGAATGGGACGGCTGACACTCCGGGTAGCCTGGGGCTGGCCGGAATTAGAGTTTGTCCACATCAACGAAGTCAAAGGGGAAACCGAGGCTGCCGCTCACCTACTGAAGTTTGATTCAGTCCATGGCCGGTGGTATCCAGAAGTTGAGTCGAAGGGTGATCGCATCTGGATCGATAACAAGTCCCTGAGCTTTAGCGAGTATCACACTCCTGGCGAGATACCCTGGGATGAATTAGGGGTTGACTTAGTATTGGAGTGTTCTGGCAAGTTCAGAACGATTGAAACCCTTGACCCGTACTTCAAGCGGGGGGTACAGAAGGTAATTGTGGCCGCCCCGGTTAAGGAGCAAGCGTTGAATATTGTGATGGGGATTAATGATCATCTCTATCATCCTGAGCAGCATCACCTATTAACGGCTGCGTCCTGCACTACGAACTGTTTGGCTCCTGTCGTCAAGGTTATCCATGAAGGTCTGGGTATTCGGCACGGGGTCATCACAACCATTCACGACAACACCAATACTCAAACGATTGTCGATGCACCCCACAAAGACCTGCAACGGGCGCGGGCTACCAGCTTGTCACTGATTCCCACTACGACGGGTTCTGCAACAGCGATCGCCCTCATTTATCCCGAATTGAAGGGGAAGCTCAATGGCTTGGCAGTGCGAGTGCCTCTCCTCAATGCCTCGTTAACAGATTGTGTCTTTGAAATTACTCAACCCACTACGGTTGAAGAGGTGAATACTCTCCTGAAAGCGGCGGCTGATGGCCCACTTAAGGGCATTTTGGGCTATGAGGAGCGCCCCCTTGTGTCGGTTGACTATAAGGATGATCCTCGTTCTTCTATCATTGATGCCCTTTCAACGATGGTGGTGAATGACACCCAGGTGAAAATTCTGGCCTGGTATGACAACGAGTGGGGCTACGTAAACCGCATGGCCGAACTGGCGAAAAAAGTTGCTCTAAGCCTCAAACCGTAAGGAGTTCAAATCCATGGGTGCAGCGACAACCGCCTCTAATGCCAATCTCAAAAATTACATGCTGGTGACGCTCGCCTATTGGGGCTTTACGCTCACCGATGGCGCACTGCGAATGTTGGTGCTGCTGTATTTTAACGAGATTGGCTACACCCCTCTGCAAATTGCATTTCTGTTCCTCTTTTATGAGGCATTTGGTATTGTTACTAACTTTCTGGGAGGTTGGATTGGTTCCCAGATGGGTTTGAAGCTCACACTCTATGCAGGAATTGGGCTACAGGTATTTGCACTACTCATGCTGTCATTCCTGAACCGGGATTGGGTGCAGTGGATGGCGATCGCCTACGTTATGACAGCCCAGGCTTTTTCCGGTATTGCCAAAGACCTCACCAAGATGAGTTCTAAGAGTGCCATTCGTCTAGTGGTGCCTCAGGACGCACAATCCTCCCTGTTCAAGTGGGTAGCTGTCCTTACAGGCTCGAAGAATGCCCTCAAGGGCGTGGGCTTTTTCATGGGGGCAGCGCTACTGGCGACTGTGGGCTTTGTGAATTCGCTGTGGATGATGGCAGCGGGTCTCTTTTTAGTGATGCTGACAGGCTTTTTCCTGCCCGGAGGTATGGGCAAGATTAAAGCGAAGGTCAAGTTCACCCAACTGTTTTCTAAAAGCCCTGAGATTAACGTCCTCTCGGCAGCACGATTCTTCCTATTTGGATCCAGAGATGTCTGGTTTGTGGTGGGTTTACCTGTATTTCTCCGCAGCATTTTAGGGTGGTCATTCTTTGAGGCGGGTGGATTTCTGGCGTGTTGGGTGATTGGTTATGGAGCCGTTCAATTTCTAGCCCCCACGTTGTTAAATCGGTTTAATGGTGGGCAACCGCCCCAGTCTAAAACAATTCAGTTCTGGACCTTTACCCTAACGACCGTGCCAGCGGCGATCGCCGTTGCCCTTCAAGCTGGGCTTCCAGCCGCTCAGGTCATCATTGTAGGATTGGCTGTCTTTGGCATCGTATTTGCCTTCAACTCAGCCGTTCACTCCTACCTGGTATTAGCCTTTACGGACGATGACAAAGTGGCACTGAACGTCGGGTTCTATTACATGGCAAATTCCGGTGGACGATTGGTTGGCACGGTGCTGTCGGGCTTGGTTTATCAACTTTCGGGGCTAGTGGGATGTTTAGGGGTGTCTACCCTATTTGTGTTGGCCGCAGGCATTATTTCCCTGAAGTTGCCCGATCCACAGCCGTCGAAGGCGATCGCCTGAAAATCCGGGGATGGCGATTAGCAACTTAATGCGTTTTGTGTTTGGGTGCATCCCACTTACAAAAGCGGGTTTCCAAATCTGCAAAAGTGGGATGCACCCCTGTGTTTCCATACAAAAGAGGTTTGCGATGACTACCTTCAAAACCCATGTTGCCCTCCGAGTGACAGATGTTGAAAAAGAGGAAGCAGCACAAATTATTAAGAGTTAGGGCTTACGCACGTCTGCTGAGCGTTTTCCCCATTTCCGAACCAATTCAGCCGCAACTTCCACCATGGGAAGCTCGAAGGTTGCAATGTAATCGGTCCATTGCTGGGAGAACTCCTCCTGTTGCAATTGGAGTAAAAGGCCATCTGCATCCGTTGAGGCAGCCAGAATTTCTAGTAGAGTACTCTGAAAGTGCGCTAAATCTTTTGTCATCGTCGCCTTTGGTGAACGATTTGCTGAATACGCTGGAAATCCTGTCGCCACTGCTGTTGTTCCGTCTCAGTTGAAAGGGTATGCCCCAGACGCTCGAAAATTACGGCTTCAACATGGGAACAATGTTGGAGTGCGATCGCCAGTAACTCGAATACCATTTCTGGAACAGGCCCGTCGTGGGTATCCCGTCGAATCATAGAATCACTCGATGCACTTTTGCTCCAGGAACCGCCAGAAATGTGGAGTTCCCGAACCCGATGGAGTGGGTAGCGCTTGAGTAATGCTTCTGGTGATTGCTGAAAGTTGTGAATTTGGCAATACAAATTGTGCAGATCCAGCACCAGAAAACCTTGAACATGGGCCAGCAGTTGATCGAGGAAAGTTCCTTGCTCTTCAACATCTCGCTGCCCAAATGCAAAAGCCAGGTTTTCTAAGCCAATAGGAACCTTTGCCGCCGCTGCTAAACAATTGAGGCGATCGCACCCTAAACGCAATGTGTCGGCTGTCAGCGGCAGGGGCAGCGGGGCACTCTGGACAAAGTTGCCCGCCGCCATCCAACCAAAATGCTCAGAGATGTGACGATAGCGATACCGTTTGCACTCCTCCTGCAGGTTCTTCAGCCATTGATCTTGGGCTTCTTCCCATTGAGCTGAGAGTAAAGAATAGGTGACTCCATGTCCCAGCAGGCGATCGCGCTGGCTATAAAACTCCAGCAGATGGGTGACCCAATCCGGTAAATCTGCTTCCCACCCCATATCAAAGCTCCACTCCAAAACCTGCACGGCTCCCGCTTCAAATAGTGGTTGTGAAGCCTGGAAAAAATCAGGTGTAGGCATCAGCGAGAGCCCTATCCACGGTGCCGGGCGCGATCGCTTGAACATCAACCCATACCACAGGCAATACAGGGAGCATTATCCTTCTGCTGAGAAGATATGGGTGTTACAGGCTGATCAGGCGTTGCATCACTCACTTGAGAAGTCGTTGCCTCTCCTCTATTAACTGACTGCTTAAAGTTCACCATCAAATCGGCAGACTGTACCTGTCCGCCAATACCCGACACCAGAGTGCTACCAATACCAAGCAGGGCGATCGCAATGTGTTTCATATTGCTTCCTGAAGAATAGTGAACGTTGAATTAAATCTATCAGGTTGCTTCCTGGCTATCCGATATGGTTTCAAAAGTTGAAACCGAAGTTTGATAGCACTTTTCCTGGTGTGGGGTTCTAATAAAAGGTGCAAGATATGAGCAGCACTCTATGGCTATAGGGTGGCAACCTATAGTCAGGTAATCCCATATTTTTCTAATATGGGAGAAATCATAGCTTGCAGAAACTGCTTCATATAGATACTAATTTCTTGGGGAAAGGCCTGAAATTCTTCGCTTGTACTCGGCGCAAAACGGACACCGTGTTGGTTGGCTAAGGTTTGCGCCGCTATCTGACACTGATTGAGATATGCCCGTGCCAAACTGCGTCCAGGACACCAAACTTCGTACTTGCCGGGAAGTGTTTTCCCTGAGTCATCCTTACGATAGCAATCATGAAGATCTACGAAGGCTAAAGTTTTAGGTTGTGACACTTTTTTGTTGGTTAAAACCCCATCAAGCAGATCAGCACCATAGATACGCATTAGGTCACGAAATCCTTCACCGCCTGCCACACGGAAAATAGCATCCAAAATCGCGGCATCTTCCGGTTTAGCATTCAGGTACTCGTTGAGTAGAGCCTCAGTACTTCCCAACATCGCCAGAACGAAGTAAGGCGCAGTGGTGTGAACATAATGATGAGTAACTCTATCTGCGAATGAACAGGTTGCATATTTGCCGACAATAAAGCCCGTGAGTGATGTTAGGGTTTCATCGATATAACGCTCCTGTTCCTCAGTAAATGAAGACTCTACAGCACAGTTTTTAGCACCGCCCAGGAATGCGTAAGCCTTGACACCATACTTACGAACATACATTGAAGTAACATCTGCTCGTTCGTAACCTCCTCGTTCAACAGCATTTTTATTAAATTTCTGCCGAATATCGTGAAACAGCGTATATGTATACTGTAGCCGCGCATGAATCGCGTCTGGGGGGAGTGCGTTTTTCATATCACTTAAGTTTTACCCGTCTGGCATTGTTTGAATTCAGCCTCTTTCAGGACTACAGTAAGAACTGTTTATCCTCCTACAGTGGTAACAAAAGAGATATCGAAGGACAAGTATCAGTTGGCCATGTTTCGAACGCGTGAATGGAACGTGGTGAAAGGGGTACTTCGTGCCTTTTTCACCACATCCCATCCACACGCTTAGAACTCTACCCCAACGGTACCTAAGGAGATTTCTGAGAAACAATATCCCCATTATTTGGAAAAAAGGCGCGGCTTCGCCGCGCCTTTTTTCCAAATAATGGGGAAGTTCTTATCTGGAAATCTCCTAAGTCGAGCGTTCGAACGTGGGTTAGCGAGGCGATCGCCAAAATGCGGGCAAATGGAGATGAGGCAGCAGAAGGTGAGACAGCATCTTGATTAGTATAAATATTTACACTATTACCCTTATCAGAACGAGCCTACTTATAGGATTCAGAATGAATGGCGTTGCAGGACTGTTAAGGAGAAGGCTATCCAGACTAAAAACCTTATTTTTTCTCTCTTGAGAAGTAGAAGAAGGTGTATCCGAAAGCAGAGTGATACTCAGTATTTCAACTGATTTGATGGAACTAATTCACCTCCTCGTGCTTCCCTATGACTACTTTCGAGACGATTAGAAAAATTGCGGCCAGCATTGGTTATCAACTTCTTCAAAATGATGCCAGTACGAAAGAAGAGTATGTGCTTAGGCAAGAGCGATCGCGTTGGCCAGATGGAATCTTCCAATCCCTCGATGAGGTTGTTGTTTATCTGATGGCTCAAAGTCAAAAGACTTGACAGGCTCACAAATAATCTCGATTTGGTTCCGATAGCCCGCAATCAGCAACAAAAAAGCGCCCCCGAAGGAGCGCTTTTTTGTTAGGTAGCTCAGGATTAACCGTTGATAGCAGGAGCGGTCAGAGCGACAGGAGCAGCCTCACCAGCAGCCAGGTCGAGGGGGAAGTTGTGAGCGTTGCGCTCGTGCATCACTTCCATACCCAGGTTC
>NZ_JACJOO010000018.1 GCF_014695575.1 Leptolyngbya sp. FACHB-8
GGGAGGTGATTGAAGGAGTGAAATTCAAGGATGGGATCCGAGTAGACCCAAAAACCGACATCAGCAAGAACGCCGCTTAATCTTTCTTCGTACACCAGATTTGACGATAACTCGGTTAAATATAGCGGCGGGTAACCGCGTTAAGTACAAAAATGGTGGTGTAGGGAGCAAAGAGGCCTACACCACCGTGCGGAACCAACATGCAAAGCGCCATAAACGGCTTAAAATTTCTTGTGATTCGATTTGCTACAGGGAAACAAAATATCTGCAATTTTGACTCCAGTGAAAATAAGCAAGCCGACCACTACAATGCTGACGTAGATCGGTACAACAAAAACCATAAGATAAGTTCTCCGCTGAAATCAAAACAGCCGATATCCACGTTTTTATAGCACTTTGACGTTGACGAAGTATGGGAATGTGGGAGGTGAGCAACCGCACTACTGTTGATTTATGCTATATATATGGCAGCTTTTTTAACTTAGCGAATAGATATGACAATGCTATGAACCTAGTATTGCGATCGCCCGTTTTCATGGGGTAGCAGGAGAAAACATATACAGGGGTCAGAAGATAAAACTACTTCTAAATTCCAGATTTTGTTTTAGGTGCTTCGCCCTCACACAAAATCTGGGTTTTAGAGGTTTTACCCTGTACTGGTACCACAATCTGTCAGCTCTCAACCCTTGCGCATAATGCCAGAATTGCTTGAACTAACGCTTCGGGCTCCACAGGTTTTGCTAGATGCTTCTGAAAGCCAGCGGCGATCGCCTGTTGATAATTCAACTCTCCTGCATAAGCTGTGAGGGCGATCGCTGGAATAGCTCCGCCCTGCTGGGAAGGCAAGGCACGAACATGCTTAATAAACATATAACCATCCATTTCGGGCATGCCAATGTCGCTTAATAGCACATCGGGTTTGTGCCGAACAAGGGTTTGTAAAGCGTCTTTCGCCGTCGCCGCTGCCATCACAGTAGCCCCAGCCTGTTCTAGCACAAACAGGAAAAAGTCACGGGTGTCCTGTTCATCATCCAGCAGCAGGATTCGTAAGCCTTTTAATGGAGTATGAAGGCTGGGGGACATCGGCGTTGCATCCTGAGTTGGGCTCCTGCCCCCTTTTTGTAGAGCCTCTTGCAGGATCGGTAACCTGACGACAAACGTGGCACCCTTTCCATCACCCAGGCTCATGGCTGCGATGGTGCCTCCATGCAGTTCAACAATGTGCCGGGCGATCGCCAATCCTAACCCTAACCCCCCAAACCTCCGGGTTGTTGCACCATCTGCCTGCCGAAAGGTATCAAATACATAGGGCAAAAACTCAGGATCAATCCCCTGTCCTGTATCGGTTACCTGGATTTGGGCGTAATGGGGCATGGCGAATGGGGAATAAGCAGAAACCGTATCTTCTAATAGTTTCCCAGGCCCCATGACCTTCTCTAACTTCACATCAATCTGCCCTCCCACCGGAGTAAACTTGACCGCGTTAGAGAGTAGGTTCCACGCTACTTGTTGTAACCGGCCAGAATCCCCAGAAACTTTGCCTATATCCGATTCAACATCAATATGAATTTGAACCGATTTAGTATTTGCAGCCAGGCGAATGGTTTCTACGGCTGCATGGATAATGTTCGCCAAGTCAAGGGGCTGACTATCCAACCGCAGTTTGCCCTGAAGAATGCGTGAGACATCAAGTAAATCTTCAATCAATTGGGTTTGTAGCTGAGCATTGCGTTCAATCGTTTCCAGGGCACGGGCTGTGGTAGCTGCATCGTATTGGCGCGATCGCAGCATCTTCGACCAGCCCAGAATTGGATTGAGGGGTGTTCGCAGCTCGTGGGAGAGAACCGCCAGAAACTCATCTTTAATCCGATTGGCGGCTTCTGCATCGGCACGTGCGGCCTGTTCGGCAGCAAGGCTACGGGCTAGAGCAAGCTGAGCCTGGCGCTGTTCTGTTACATCCCGGATTGTTACAACCGCCAGAATAATTTGTCCTTGCTTATCGCGAACAGGCGTGCCGTTATAGCTACCAAACCAAATTTTGCCAGTATCCCGACGATGAATCTGGGCCTCGTAATTAGAAACGGTTTCACCCTTCAAAGCTCTGGCAACCGGCCATTGTTCTACGGGAACAAAGTTACCCTGCAAATCCCACACTTCAAAGGTGTCTGGGAACTCGTGAAGATGTCGCTGTATTTGCTCCATGGTATCGTACTCATGCAAGGCAAGCGCTACCGGATTGCACGCCAGCAGATTGCCCTGGGGATCTGTAATGATTAATCCCTCTCGCATGTTGTTGATGACCGCTTCAAGCTTGTCCAGGCTCGTTCCGAGTTCATGAAGTAACTGTTCACGCTCGGCCTCTGATTTCTTGCGATCGCTAATATCCAAAAATGCTGCGACCGATCCTCGAACAACACCCTCATCATTCAATAATGGCTTAGCATAACCAAACAAATTAAATATACGACCGTCTCCCCGAACAATATCAACTTCCGTTCCTTTAATTTCTGTTTTGTGAATGGCAGCATAGCGTAAGGGAAATTCATCCGGAGTGAGCTCTTGCCCCTCTCTTACAAGCTTGTAAGTAGGAGGCGATGTTGTGTCTGGCGTATAAGAAACATTGGCATCTGGGGTAAGCCCCAAAATTTGAGCAAATGCCGGGTTGGATTTTACTTGTTTAAATTCGGAATCGGAGGCGATTAAGACGCCAATGGGAATGACTTCAAACAGTGTTTGCAAATCTTGGTTGAGTGCGGCGATCGCCTGTTCCCGCGCTTCAATGGCAGTCGCCATCTCATCAAAGGCTCGGGCCAGTTGTCCTAACTCCCCAGAGTCATAGGGCAGTTCCGTCCGGGCACCCAACTCGCCTCCCTGAAGCCGTTGAGTTGTACGGACAAGAGACTTGACCTTACGGGTAAAGAAGACATCACCCCCAAACCAGGCAGCGGTTAGGGCTAAAACGGTTACACATCCTAACCCCAGCAGATTTTGTCTTAAAAGCTGATTTCCTTTTGCAAAAGCAACCCTTTTAGGAACTCCAATACGAATATGAATACTTTGGTCGACAGAGCTATTGCCCAAGGTCGTAAAAGCATAAAGCCGCTCAACCCCATCTAAACCCAATGCTTCGGTTGTTCCCTCTTTTTGACTTAACACGACTTTCGTCATAGGAGAATTTGGCACGGATTTCCCGATCCAACGTTCTGAATCTGGATAACGAACCAAAACGGTGCCGTTGCGATCAGCTATGGTTACAACCGCTCCCTCAGGCAGCTCCATCTCAGTGACCAGTTGTTCCAACCACGACAGTTCCAGAGCCGCTAGCACGATTGCCTTCAGCTCACCAGCTTCATCGAGAATGGGATAAGCAAAATTGAGCGTCGCCTTCCCCGTGACGCGGCCAACTTGATATTCTCCAATGGTAAAATCACGGGTTTGCCGGGCAATGCGAAAGTACGCGCGATCGCTCACGTTGATGGATTCTGTCGCTTCAGGGGCGCTACACATGACGTTGCCTGCCGCATCGACCACACCCAACCCGGCATAAGCCTGGTATTCTGGCAGCAAGTTTGTCAGTAATTGATTACAGGCTTCTACATTCCCATTGCGGATTTCAGGCATTTGGGAAAGGGCAATCAGCAATTGACGCGCCCCTTCACTGGTTTGGCGTTGATTCGCTGCTGCAAACCGGGTTAATCGCAATAGATTCTCCTGCACCTCAGCCACTGCACTCCGTCGTTGCGCTGCGGCAGTATGCAAAATGAGCCCCAAGGCCGGAATAACCGCCAGGAGAACAAGCAACATTAAGCGAGTACGGAGACTAGAGAACCCGGGAGAACGGAACCAGGAGAGCATTATTGTTACGCCTTTTCTCCGCTTTATGGAACAAAGCTGCCCAATCATAATGCTGAAAAGCCAGCTTTAAGCTATAGCTATATTCACATCTTTTACCCCATCACAGCCGAGTCTAGAATCTTGAATTTTGCCTTTGATATAACAAAATTTAAGATTACAGACTTAGGTAATGCTCTAGACATGTAGATAGGGCGTGGTAAAAGGGGCACGAAGTCTCCCTTTCACCACACTCCATCTACATGTTGAAACCTGGTCAGACTAACCACAAGCAAATTCATTGACACTAAAAATAGAGAAGAAAATAGAGCCAAAACGAAGGCGAAAACAGATTACAAAATCCATCTAAAGATAGATCTATTTTATCTGCGTTTTCACCTATGCAAATTCAACACTAACGTCCTCATTTTTCTACGGCTCTGTGTTAGAAAAAGAAAAGTATTTGTTCTAGGCATAAGATAAGAGTCTACTCACATCTTAGGAGATTTCCAGCAATGAAATTACCCCCCAGGATGTTGGTGTTTTGCCCGCTTCGCGGGCAAAACACCAACATCCTGGGTAAATTCTTATGCAGAAACCTCCTTATGCCTAAAACAAAACCAGAGGGGTAGTTTCTGTCGCTTCGCCATAGAAACTACCCCTCTAGATTCTGATGTAGAACCGGAGTATTTAGAATCTGACTTTCCTCTGCAAAGGAATTATCCACCAGATAATACAAATCAATGCCGCTATGATGGCAGTACCAATGTGGGCCCATCTACCTCCTACTACTTCACTTAGAACCAATTGAGTAGTTGAGATTAAAGCAGTGGAGAGCGCAATTGTTCCAGCAATAATAATGCGAGTTGACATGCGTTTAAATTTTACGCGATGCCTTAATGGCCGTTCAACTCGGTGTTGTGCAGCTGGGGCACTAAAGCAAATCAGGCTAGTAATGGCAGAAATAAAAGCAACAATATAAACCCATTTCTCAACAGGAGCGATCTTTACAAATCCCTCGCTAAAGGGTAGAAGAACAAGAAACCCAGCTAATATTTGACTCCCCTGTTGCAGAACCCGAAGTTCCTGCAACATTTCATTTAAGCTTCTTGGATCATGATCACTGCTATTGAGCGTTTCTTGAGAAGTAACTGACATATCTTGCTTTTGCATGAGTTAATATGATAAGTCATGAAACTGAAAAGGTAGGAAATTCTACCCATCCTAGATGCTTAAATTAAGGATAAATTAAAAGGTACGCTAACGTCTCTATAAAGCGGAGTCTAAAGCTAAAAATCATTCTTTAGACAGAAACGAGCGTCCCTAATATTGTATTTCGCGGCGAATTAGAATTCTAATTTTTAATAGCGTAACCCTTGAAAAAAACTTGAGTTTTGGATTGGCAGAAGCAACACATATTTTGTTCAAAAAATATTAATTGTGCTTGCCCTTTATAGGAGCTCCTCCACCAACAAAATCTACCTTCTGAGGTGGGCGAGATACCCATCCCACAAAGCTTTTAGGGTAGAGAGGTACAGAGATAGATGTGGGACACTGCCCTATATCCACCTCTCTACCTTGAAGGGCTGCAAGTAAGTTTAAAATCACCGATTAAACAACCTGTAATTGTTTTTGAGAGAGGGGTGGCAAAGTCGTTCTTTCTTCAAAAACAATTACAGGCTATTTAATATACGATATTTGACTGTAATAAAGAGCGATGGGATATTTTGCGCACAAATCCTTATTACGGTCATTCAATGAGATGCTGTTATCTTGTCATATTGAATTGATGAACGCTTCTTTCACATGGAGAGACTCTGACATGGAAGCTGTCCGCCAAAATTTAGTAATCTGTTCACTTACTTGTTGTGGATAGAAGTAGTGAAAAAAGTAGCGACCACCTGGACACATCCAAAGGTGCGAAGCTGGATGCTCAAAATGATGCTGCCATTTCTGTAATTGATTTAAGCCAATAATCCCATCATCTACACTACCGCAAACCAGTAGGGGAACGGACACTGTAATAGGTAGTAAGTTTGTAGTACGAAATAAGTTATGGGGAGAGAGCGAAGAATACAAATCTTGCTCCAGCACTTTGACGAAAGATTCAATGGTGTCCTTTGAGGGGCAGCGCAACAGGCTATACACCATCTGGCGCAGAACCGTCTGCTGAGCACAAGGAAGCAACCGGCGCTGGGCGTAATAGTGGGCTTGCCAGTCGACTGCAGGGTGAGCCCCAACGGAAAGAAGCGTGAGCGATCGCACCCGTTCAGGATGCCTTTGGGCATAGAGTAACCCTAACAGTCCACTGATACCATGACCCAATAAATGAATGGGACGATCTCGCGACTTGAGATAGTCATGCAATAACACCAATGCTATTGCGAAGGAGGTGGGCTCATCGGGCGTCTGTTGATACTCCCACTGGGCCAGGGAAGTAGCCCGGGAGAGGCATCTGAGCAATGGGCGATCGAAGCCCTGCAAGGATGGACTAACGTTGAGCCAGAGGGCATCAGAAGAATGAGGCATTGCGAAATTCCTTAGCATTGCTGTTCAAGCAGTCTTTTAATGGTCAGGTCGGTGAGAAGCGTGTAGCTAGCGAGAACTAGGGTGTACTTTTGAGCTGCCTGAAAGAGCCGTCCTTAACCGTTGAATTGTTGTACATCTGCATAGTGGCCTTACAAGTCAAGAACCTCACTTATTGAGAATATAAATCAATAAGCTCACAAAACCTAGATTAAAATCTTTCGCAGTAATATGAGGTTAAGTATTGTTAACAGAATTTAAGAGCGAACTGGACGTTGTAGAGACAGAAGACTTATTATGTAAGGTTTAAAAGTTTGACAAGTCTACTGCTTTCAAGGCATTTGAATGTTCTAAGTCTATATGAAATAAGTTTTTTGCTAGCCGAACCCATTCCTACCTTATCCGGTTTGACATGGGTAACGAACCTAGAAGATGGATCAATTTACCAGAGCTTATTAGTACTAGATCTCAATAAGACTGCATATCCTCACAACATAGCTTCTATTGTGCGGGCGATCGCACTACACACCCTGTTCCCAACTCTCCCAACAAAAATGGCGAGTGTGATGCCCTTAGGCCACACTCGCCATTTTTGCGAGTTTTGATGCTGAATGTTTGCAAGCATTCAGCATCAATTCTTAGACTGGTTCAGCTTCTTGAGTTTGAGATTGATCCACAGGGCGACGTTTGAATTGTGTGACTGCGATCGTTGTAATAAAGGTGCCAACGGCGATCGCCGCAATGTACAAACCAATATTCCCAACGGCATTGGGGATAGCCAGAACAAAGATGCCACCATGGGGCGCTCGTAAGGTGCAATTGAACAGCATGGACAATCCCCCTGTTACAGCAGAACCGAGAATACAAGCGGGTAGAACGCGTATGGGGTCATTGGCTGCAAAAGGAATTGCACCTTCTGTAATAAAAGAAATGCCCAATACAGAAGCAACTTTTCCGGCCTGTTGTTCTGCCAGCGTAAACTTACGCTTCGCTATAAATGTGGCTAGAGCCAGACCCAGGGGTGGCGTCATACCCGCGGCCATCACAGCCGCCATCGGGGCATAGATGTTGCTGGAGAGTAACCCAACTGCAAAGGTGTATGCGGCCTTGTTGACAGGGCCACCCATATCTACCGCCATCATCGCACCAAGGATCAGTCCCAACAACACCGCGTTGGTGCTACCCATACCTTGCAGAAATGAAGTTAACCCATCCATGATGGCGCGTACGGGACCGCCAAACACATAGACCAGCAATAAACCCACCACGAGAGTTGCCAGTAACGGAATTACCAGCACCGGCTTCAAGCCCTCAAAGTTCGTCGGCAAGTTAATCTTATCGCGCACAAATAGGGCGACATATCCGGCTAAAAATCCGGCTAAAATGCCGCCGAGAAAACCCATACCCAGGTTGGCCGCCAGCATCCCACCGATCAGGCCAGGAGCCAGACCAGGACGATCGGCAATGGAGAAAGCAATATAACCTGACAGGACGGGAACAATCAGTGCAAAAGCAGATTTTCCGCCAATTTGCATTAAGGCATCACCAAACGTACCCTCCGGTGGATTAATGCCAAACACGAAAGACAGGGCAATGATCAAACCCCCTGCTACGATAACGGGCAACATGAAGGATACACCCGTTAGCAGGTGCTTATAGGGACCAAGGCGTTTCTGCGATCGCTCCGCCTTAATCCGCTGCACCGAGTCTAAATAGGCTTGCCCACCACCCTGGGGAGCGGGAGCGGCGAGAGCAGCCCGGACGACCTCAGAGCCATCGTGAATCGCAGCCTTTGTGGAAGTTTCATACACTCGCTTACCGTCAAAGCGGGACAAATCCACATGGGTATCGGCCGCGATGACCACTGCATCGGCTCGTGCAATTTCGTCTTCCGTCAAGGCCGTTTTTGCCCCAACAGACCCCTGGGTTTCGACCCGCATCTCATGACCCAGTTTGGCAGCTCCTTGCTTCAACGCTTCAGCGGCCATAAAGGTATGCGCAATGCCCGTGGGACAGGAAGTAATCCCCACTAAGAATTTAGAACCCGTTGTAGGCGTTGTTGCGGCAAGAGCCGCCGTCGCTTCTGTTGGTTCATCCGGCATGGGGTCATGGGGATGGGGCGTCGTTTTAAGCCGCGAAAGATCAGGAGCCGACTGTAGCAGGGTGACTGCATTCTGAATCACCATCTCTGTATTGCGAATCGCCTCACTACTCGACACTGCATAGATCGGCTTGCCTGCGAAGCGCTCCCGATCAAACTGGTGATCGGTACCGACAATTACCAGATCTGCCGCCTGAATATCGTCGTTAGACAGCGATGCTACACCCGGATCTTCCGCTTTTAGTTGATGCCCTAACGCTTGAGCCGTACTCTTTAGGGCTTCCGCCGCTAAATGGTTGTGCGCATCTCCCGCTGCACTGTTAGTTACCGCAACAATTTTTGTCATTCGATCTATCCTGATTTACACAAAAGTGAATAACTAAAGAATGAAATTGTGAATGCAAATACTCAAAGGAAAACCTTTCTTCTCTCCGTTGCCTGCCCTCTGACGTCCTAATCCAGATGCCGCAATGTGACGCGATCGCCATACTCTGCAATCGTCGCCATCGGTGGCAGCCGGGGACCAATCTGCGTGAGCGCCCCCATCGCAAATGCTGTTCCCAGGCGGGCGCAGGCATCTAAGGGCTTCCCCTGAATGTGAGCCGCTACAGTCCCCGCGACCATCGCATCTCCGGCTCCCACCGTACTTTTCACATCGACCGATGGCGGTTGCGCGTGAATGGCATTATCCGCATCCACAAACAACGCGCCATCCGCTCCAAGCGACACGACCACCCAACGAATACCCTGCTGCACCAGAGAACGGGCTGCTTCAACAAGGCGAGCTTCAGTATCGAGGGATTGCCCCAACACCTCCTGCAACTCCAGTTGATTGGGTTTGATGAAATCGGGAGCGGCGGCGATCGCCTGCTGCAACGGGGGGCCACTGGTATCGAGAACGACGTGTTTTCCAGCTTGCTTAAGGCGGGTCGTCATCTCTTGGTAAATACTGGGCGGCACTCCAGCCGGTATGCTCCCCGATAGGATGAACCACTCATGGCGAGCCGCTAACTGCTCAAACACCTGGTCTAATTGTTTTAGGTCGTCCTCGACAGGAGATTGGCCGGGAAAGTTGATATCCGTCACCTGTTGCTGGGCTTCGTCCACAATTTTGACGTTGACGCGGGTGTTGCCAGCGATGCGAACAAAGTGATTGGCGATCGCCTTTTGCTGAAACAGCGCTTCAAACCGCTCTGGATTCTCGCGGCCCAACAATCCGGTCACGCTAACGGCATAACCGTAATCCGCTAGAAAGGAGGCGACATTGACCCCTTTTCCTCCAGCATCCGTTTGTTCCCAAGCCACTCGGTTCACCGCATTGGGGGTGAAATTGGGAATAGCCGCTGTCTGGTCAACAGCCGGGTTTAGCGTTACGGTGACGATGCCCGGCGATGGAGTAGTCATAGACTGCGAACCTCCTCCGCGGTCTGGCAACGCAGCGATCGTTGAGCCAGTTTTTGCATGCGCGTCAGAGGCAGACTACGAATGCGCGCTTTCACCGCCGGAATGCTGGCAATACTCATGCTGAGTTCCGACACCCCTAGCCCCGTGAGAATGGCTGCACCGAGCGGATCTCCCGCAATACCGCCGCAGACACCAACCCACTTACCCTCAGATTCGGCGGCTTCGACGGTCTGGGCGATCGCTCGCAATACCGCTGGGTGCAACCCGTCTGCCTGCTTGGCCAGAGCCGGATGCCCCCGATCCATGGCCAACAGGTATTGCGTCAGATCGTTGGTACCTACTGAGAAGAAATCGACTTCCCGGGCAAACTCCCTGGCCATTAGAACAACGGATGGCACCTCCACCATCATCCCAACTTCTAAAGGCGGTGCATTAAGGCTGCGCCGTACAGACTCCAAAATCGCCTTGGCAGCTCGTAGCTCCTCTAAGGTTGCCACCATAGGAAACATGATGCGGAGGTAACCCGACGAGGCTGCTTGCAGAATGGCACGCAGCTGCGTCTCAAATAGCTCCCGCTGAGTCAGACACAGGCGAATGCCTCGTACTCCCAAAAATGGGTTCTCTTCTGCGGGCAGATTTAGATAGGGAATTTCCTTATCACCACCAATGTCCAATGTCCGCACAATCAGGGGCAAGCCGTTCAAACTTTGGGCCATGCGCTGATAAGCGGCGCTCTGTTCTGCTTGGGTGGGCGGCTCTGTGCGGTTTAGGAACAGAAATTCGGTACGCAGGAGGCCTACTCCTTCACCCCCCGCTAGAATCGCTTGCTCGGCCTCCTCCGGTGCCCCAATGTTGGCAACTACCTCGACTCGATGACCATCTGGGGTCAAGGCAGGTTGGAAGCGTGATTGCCATTCCACATCCCGCAACGCCAGGTGCTCCTGCTGAGCCTGGGCTGCAACGACCAAATCGGCTTCGGAGGGTTGGGCGTAAAGAACACCGCGATCGCCATCCAGCACTGCCACCCCACCCACAGGCAGGGAGAGTACAGTCTCTCCAGCACCTACCACAGCAGGAATGTTGAGCGATCGCGCCATAATCGCGGCATGGGATGTCGCCCCACCCCGAGCCGTACAGAAGCCTTGAATCCGGGCCGGATCAAAACTTGCCGTGTCTGAGGGGGTCAGATCGTTCGCCACTAAAATCACAGGCGTGTCGGGCAATTGCACAGTCTCATCAACGCGCTCTGCCAGGTGCCGCAGCACTCGTTGACCAACATCGCGCACATCTGTCGCTCGCTCTGCCAGCAGCCGATCGCTCAGTCCTTCTAATGTCTTCGCTCGCGCCTCAGTTTCCTGTTGCCAGACTGAGGCTGCAGTTTGCCCAGAGGCTAAGCGAGCGGTGGTCGCTTGCAACAACTCAGGGTCATCCAAGAATTCCTGATGTGCTTGAAAGATGGCAGCTTTTCCGGCACCGGCTCGTTGTTTTACCGTGTCATATAAATCGGATAGTTCTGCTTTAGCCGTCGCGATCGCGGCCAACAACTTCCGCAGCTCTGCTTCGGGGCTTTCGGCCGTTTCAGAGAAGATGAGGCGGCTGCGTTCATAGCGGTGTAGGGGAGCGATCGCAATTCCCGGTGAAGCAGACACTCCATTGATGCTAGGTGAACTCAGGTTAAGGGCTGGTAACTCAATAACGGGGGTTGTTGGCTCCTCATCGGTTTCCTCTAATCCCTCTTCAACAGCAACTTGCAACGCTTTCAGGGCGGCGGCAGCATCCCTTCCTCGGGCCATCAAGCGAATTGTGCTACCAGACTCTACCCCCAGCTTTAGGAGGGACATTAAGCTTTTGCCATTGGCCGTGCGATCGCCACACCGCACCTGAATGTCTGCATCAAAGGCTTTAGCTCGTTCTACAAATGCCGTCGCCGGGCGGGCATGTAGTCCTGATTTGCCTCGAATAACTAAATCAACGCCCTGCTCAAACTCTACATCCTGCTGATGACCATTAGACGAGCCTGCAGTCTCGGTCGTGGAGCGGGTTAACCGTTCGATGATTTCGCTGGGGTCATTGGTGTGAACTAATCTTTGTACCGCAGCCGGGTCATCTAACACATGAGTCAGGTTTGTGAGAATTTGTAAGTGCTCATCCGAGCGGGCTGCAATGCCTACAACCAGATGCACTCGTTCCCCGGGATTCCACTCCACTCCATCCGGAATCTGCGTCACCGAAATCCCTGTTTTGCGAATCCAATCTCGGTCTTGAGGCTGCCCGTGAGGAATGGCGATGCCATTACCTAAATAGGTGTTCGCTTGCTCCTCTCGCCGCAGCATACTATCGACATAACCGGGTTCTACAAAACCGCTATCAACCAGCAATTTTCCCGCTTGTTGAATTGCCTCTCGCTTGTTGCCAGGTCGAGCTTTCAGACAAACATTTTCCAGCCCTAAATTAATCATTCACACAATCCTTCAACAGCTTAAAAATTTAATGCTTAAAAACTCTCCCCCAACAGGGGGTGGCAAAAACTCATATTGCTGTACACAGGCGATGCGCAATGCCTGTTGTACAAAAGCCTCCAAAGAGAACGCAAGCCAAACAACCACGGTGTAGCTTCAGCCCTAACTTTCTTGATTATGAAAGTAGAAACTACTAAATTGAAGGCCACTTCAAAAAACGATAGGTTTTATCCTTCAAAGCAATGTTTTATTACATTAAGGCTGTCTAAAACCACCCTAAAGTAGGATGAAAATTCTTAGTTAATAAAATGTCTAATACTTAAGATAAAGTCGCTAATTTTAGCGCAAAACAGACAGGTTTGCTTCTGTTCAATACCTTCACTGAACTCCCAGTTGCCTTACTAAGGATTACAAACAAAATAGCCTGTAATTCTTTTTGTGGGAGGGGCAGCGAAGCCGCCCCTCCCACAAAAAGAATTACAGGCTATTTAATACACGATACTAAGCATTGAACTACCTAGCGGTAGGTAGGATTAAATATGAAGCCCCAAAAAGCTATGCTGTGTGCTTCGCAAACGGCACAGCCTGCTGAATAGAGTTAGGCTGTTAACTAGCCCTAGACCTGTTTTAGTAGGTGCCTGGGTGCCATTATCCGGGATGTAGTAGAACTTGCCAAAATTGCAAATGAGATTGCGATTCGAAATCCGGTTCTCGTATTGGTTGTTAAAGAAATTAGGAGTTAAAGACGACAAGAAGCAGAAATCCGTAATAATTCCGTTAAAATTTGATCAAGCAAGATTGAGTGGTACAATCTATTAAATTATTGATGAGCTCGGCTTGGTAATCTTATTTTTGAAGGTGCATTTTGGCGAAGCTTCAAAGTTTAGCGATCGCTAAATTTGCACCACCTTTAAATCTGTGTTTTCTCTTCACTATGCAGGTTTAAAGTGTCTGTAGCGTCCGAAAGCACAAAGATTACATCAAGCGAAAGCACAAAGATTACATCAAGTACTGTAGCCTCAATGTGAGATAAGTTCCACTGCCCATTTTGGTGTGTGCAGAGTACATCAGAATGGCTGTTTCGAAGGTAGTACAAAGCGCGTTACTCGAAGTTCTTAACCCAAATTCAAGCCACCGTACTTTCAGTGATGAAAGGCGTTGGTGCAGAAAATGAGAAATTAAATGTCCGTTTTATCCAGGCTACTTTACCGATAACTGCAAAGGGCTATCCTCCAATTTGGGGTACGGTTGGGTCAATTCATTCCATTGCAGACTACTGGATTATTTCCATGCTCTCTAGAAGGTTCTACTCCCCCAAACCTGGACAAATTGCACTGACCTTAGCCACGATTTTAGGCCTGTCCTATGGGACAAATCAGGCGATCGCCTCCGCATCTACTCCATCTCCAACACCGTCTCATTCATCTCTTCTCATTAGCCAAGCAACAAATACCCAAGCTGATCCAAGCTGGGCAGAAGGGACAAGCTCTGTCATCACCTACACTCAAACCCAGGGAGGCCACGATCGCCCAGTTCGCGCGGTTGCCTTTAGCCCTGATCGGCAGTTTCTGGTAACCTCAGGGGGCGATCGCACGATTAAGGTATGGGATACTCGTAACCTCAGAAATGATCCTGGAAACCCCGCACGTGTGCAAAATATTGTCGTGAATGCGGGCGATCGTGAGATTGTGTCCCTTGCCTTTAGCCCCGATGGTAGCCTTCTAGCCAGTGGTAGTTTGAATGGAACCGTGCGGTTATGGAACTGGCGCACAGGGCAATTGGTTCACACCTTATCAGGCCACTCGGATATTGCAAACTCGCTCAGTTTCACACCCGATGGACAAACCCTGGCAAGTGGTAGTGGTGATAACACGATTCGCTTCTGGGATGTCAACACGGGTGATCAGAAATACCTGCTTACAACTGGACAGGCGGTTAACAAAATTGCCTTTAGTCCTGATGGTGCCACGTTAGCTGTCACCGGAGCCGACAGAATGGGGTCTCTATGGGAGTGGCAGGAGGAAGAGGAGCCAATTCTTACCTCTCGGGTCTATGCTCGCTCGATTCAAACCCTGGCCTTTAGCCCCGATGGGCAACTATTAGCCTTTAGCCCAGATATGCAAAGTCCTGCGGGCCCCGTACCGGAGGGTAACCGTGAAGACTACAACACAATTCACCTGCTGGATGCGGAAGACTTCAGCGAGGTTGGTGAACCCTTGCGGGGCCACAGCGACTACATTACAGGATTGACCTTCAGCCCCAGCGGGCACCTGATAGCGAGTGCAAGTCTGGATGGCACCGTTCGGCTTTGGGACATCGAGCAGCAGCGGCTTGTCCGAACATTCCAGGGCAACACGAGTGCTGTGCTAAGCGTTGCATTTCGGCCCGATGGACGAGCTCTGGCCATCGGCAGACGAGATGGCAGCGTGAGTATATTTCTTTCACGTGAATAGGATTCTAAGCGCTTTGCTAGGAGACGTGTTTTTCGTGCGCGTTGCGCACGAAAAACATCTTTAAGGCAGCAGTTGTGTTGGAGGCTTAAGCGATCGCCCGGTTATAAAATTGCATCATTTCACCAAACCATTGATGACGGGACGCTTCCCAGGTATAAAACATGTGTCCACCCTGAAAATGGCGAATGGTTAAATTGGGGCGCACTGCAGGATTAAGCTTCATCAAGTCAGCTAAATGGTTGGAAGCAAAATAAGGTGTAACCAGATCAAACAATCCGTGAGTGATATAAACCTGCATGTAGGGATTCAAGGTCATTCCAACCCGCAAATCATCCACTGCACCAATAAAACCCTGTTTCAAGCCACCTTTGAGCTCGAATTTCCAGGCTTTGAAGGTATCAAAATTCAGCAAATGGTAAGTCAAGTTTGTTTCAACCCCTAACGTACCTCGTAGGTGGCTATTGATAGCCCCTGTAAACAATCGATCCAGGCCATCTAAGGTGGGGTCGGTGCCTTCGTAGAGGGGGCGATCGGGGAAGGGATCGATCGCTGTAATCGAGGCATCATACAGGCCCACAATGCGTTGCTGATCACGTAGCAATTCTCGGGCAAATACTTCAATACCAATGCGTCCACCGTGGCGGGCTACTAACGTTACAGGCAGCCCAATTAAATTTGCACATTGCTGGTAAGCCTGTTGCCGCTCATCTTCAGGGAGAGCGTCTCCCATAGCTAGTAAAGGAATCAGGGTTTTGCGGGCAAATGATTCAGCTGCCGCGAGGTGAGTCTGCAAATTCTCGCCAGCCAATTGGGCACGGTTATGGTGAGCTGCCGACCCTGCCATAGAAGGGAGCACCGTCGCCCAAGTCGTCAGGTTGTAGTCAGTTCCTTCTAATAAACTGAACTCGAGTGCCGGAGAAATAAGAATAGCCCCTGACAACCCTACACCAAATTCCTGTTGCAATTTACGAGCTAGCTTCGCCACTCGGAACCCTCCATAGCTCTCCCCAGCAATGAAAATAGGCGATAGCCAGCGATTATGTTTCGAGAGGAAGTTCTGAATGAACTCTCCCAAAGCTTTCAGGTCTCGTTCAACTTCCCAAAATTCCGTTTCTTTCTCCTCCGGCTTCTCAGATTTTGGCTTCTCATCTGCTTTAGCCTCCTCCTTCTCAGGGGAAACAGCCCGGCTAAAACCCGTTCCTACCGGATCGACGAACACCAGATCTGTAAAGCTCAACCAACTTTCTAAATTATCGACAACGTTGACCGGAGGTCGCAGTAAGTCTCCCTGTTCCCCAAAGGCAATCCGCTTTGGGCCTAATGCCCCCATGTGTAAATAGGCAGAAGCAGCACCAGGCCCACCATTAAATACAAAGGTGAGCGGACGGGGCGTTGAGCCCTGATGATCTACCAAATAAGCCACATGAAATATTTCGGCGATCGCCTTCTCACGCTCATACAGAGGTTGCCACTCGGCGATCGCCGTATAGTGAATCGCCCCATCCGCCAGGGAGAGAACATGGGTTGTCGTGCTAGATTTACGAGCTGTAGAGGTGAAGGAATCGGACATATAATGCTTCCCAGCGTATTTTCTCACTTAAACGTTAACAACACTTCCACAAACTCGAACAGTTCAGCAATGCTCATTTTAGAATCCGGCCCGAAAATCGCTCGTCTCAGGTGAGCGGTCTTCGGGCTTCAAAGCCGAGAGTTCGTGCCCTACAAGCACGAACTCTCGGCTTTGAAGCTTACCATGAGGACCGCCGCGAATAGTTTTGTAGATTGCAAATGCATCCTAAAACCCGGAAAAAGTGCACTGCGCGAACTCTGTCTTGATTGTAGATTTTTTGGATGTACGAAGCACGTTCAATAACCTTCTGGTTCAAAGCATGTATTACCCTACCATTCAAAAAATATTAGGGCTTACGCACGCTCACCATATTTGGAGCATTTATGTTGTGTGTAGTGTGCGAAGCACATCACACACAACATAAATGCGTAAGCCCTGAACATTTACGATTCCTGTATTTCAAGAGGAAGTTGCACGGTAAATCGAACAAGAGCGTTAAAACTTTCTGCCTTAATAGAACCGCTTAAATGTTCCACTAAACGTTTTACCAGGGCTAGTCCTAGGCCGGTGCCACCATGTTTCCAGCGATCGACATTGGCGACGCGGTAAAACTTCTCAAATAGGTGAGGTAAAACGTCGGCTGGAAGTTCTACCCCAGAGTTGCAGACCTGAATTTGCACAGTCCTATCCTTAACCCAGGACGTTAGGATAATTTGCTCATGGGGCGGCGTGTACTTACAGGCGTTGTGTAGCAGTTCAACGATAATTCGGTTCAGTGCCGATACATCCGTTGTGATGCAGGGGAGATCAGGAGACAAGTCCACAGTGAGTTGCTGTTGTTGTTCCTGAGTACGAACAAAAAAGGGTTCAGCAATAGAAACTAGCAGATCATTCAAATCAACGCTTTCTAAGTCGAGCACTTGAACATTAGCTTCCAGACGTTGCAAGTCCAGCAGGTCGTTAATCAAGTTGAGTTCCTGGGTGCAGCCCTCCTCCAGGATTTCGACGTAGCGGGTGAGCCGATCGCCCTGAAGCCCTGGATGGCTCAGGCTTAGCTTCACCATTTGAATGGCCATTTTGATATTAGCCAGGGGCGATCGCAGTTCGTGAGAAACGGTACTGAGAAAATCATCCTTCAACTGTCCCAACTGTTCCAGCGCTTTTACCTGACTTTGAGCTGCTTGATATAAGCGAGATTGACGTAAAGCGATCGCTGTTTGGATGCCAATCTGCCGTAACAAACTCACCTCCCAGGATTGCCACTCGCGGGCTCCGCTATTCTGGTAGGCCGCCAAAAAGCCCCAGAGTTTCTCATCCACAAAAATGGGGGAAATCACATAAGCTTTCGCCTGAAATTGCTCCAGTAAATCGATGTGGCACCGGGCGTGCCCAACAGCATAGATGTCGTTAACTGCGAACATTTCATTATTTTGATACCGTCCTCCCTGAGTTTCCTGCAAATAGGTGTCTTCCCATCTCTTCTTGATGTGCCCTCCCACCAGGGGTACCCACCCATCTCCTACCGACTCTGCAATAAACTCCCCACTCCAATCCTCTGCAAATTGATAAACCGCAACCCGGTCAACCTGAAGCGTCTGACGGGTTTCGTTCAATACAGTTGCTAAAATTTCCTCTAAATCCAGCGAGCGATGAATATTTTGAATAATTAAACGCAATAACCGTTCTTGTTCAGCTTGTTGTTGCAGGGATTGAGTTCTCTCCCGTACCCGTTGTTCAAGCTCCTGATTCAGTTGTTGCAAAGCAGTTTCTGCCCGCTGGCGTTCTGCCAGCTCCAACTGAGTTTGTCGATAGAGATTAGCTTGCTGAATAGCGATGGCGACTTGATTCGCCAGTTGTTTTAATAATTGAATTTCATCCTCTGTCCACTGTCGTGGTTGAGTACAGTGGTGGGCAATTAACAATCCCCACAACCCGTTGGGTTGCATGATAGACACCACAAGATTAGCCCGAACCTGGAACTGCCGGAGGAAATTTGCATAGCAAGGTGGAATACGAGCATCGTCAATGTCGGCGATCGCTCGCACCTGTTCATCAAAATAATGAGTGAGCAACTCTAATTTCAGACATAGATCGCCAATCTCCTGGCCCAAAATAGCCTGCCAATTCTCGTTAACGGACTCCTGCACAACATGGCCCTGCCCCTCAGGGTTGAGCTTGAAGAGAATCACGCGATCGGTCTGTAAAACCTGGCGTACTTCCGTCACGGTAACTCGCAGAATGTCGTCCAGATTGAGGGACTGTCGAATCCGCTCCGTTACCATGCGAATTAACTGCTCTCGTGCCGCCGTCTGGTGGAGTTGGATTTCTGCATGCCTACGTTCTGCCCGAACAAGTGCCTCGCGCACTTCTCGTCGTGCTGCCTCTGCCAACCGGGTTAGATTCCCTTTCATCAAATAGTCGTGGGCTCCCTTCTTCATCAGGGCGACTGCAGCCTCTTCCCCAATCGTGCCTGACACCACAATAAAGGGCAAATCGAGTTGACTTTGCTGGACAATTTCTAGAGCGGCTCGGGCATCAAAGCTGGGCAAGCGATAATCAGAAATAATCAAATCCCAGGATTGATACATCAAAGCATTCCGTAGTGCATCCGCTGTTTGCACGCGTTCCCAGGTTAAATCAAAGCCGCTCCGGCGCAGTTCCCGTAATATCAGTAGAGCATCATCCTCGGAATCTTCGACGATTAAGACCTTGAGGGATTCACTCATAACGCTATCCCTCCCTCTGGCAGCGGTTCATTGAGTAACGCCCAGTAAAGCCCTAATTGCCGCACAGCTTCCGTGAAGTGTTCCATCTCAACAGGCTTTCGCACATAGCTATTGGCACCGAGGCTATAGCTTTCAACAATATCTCGGTCTTCACTGGATGAGGTGAGTATAACAACAGGCAACAGGCGAGTGCGTTCATTGGCCCGCAGTTCTCGAAGAACTTCCAACCCATCTAGTTTCGGCAATTTGAGATCGAGCAGGATGACACAGGGAAGCGAGTCTAACCTACCAACTAGCTCTAAGGCTTCTTCACCATTGTGAGCGACCAAAATTTCATTTGCCAATTTGCCGCGTCGAAGAGCACGGATGGTGAGGCGTTCATCATCAGGATTATCTTCCACGAGGACAATGGTGCGCAGGGAAGTCATAGCTTAAGCGTTTACTCCGGTGAGTAGCTTAGGGATCGTGAAATAGAGGGTAGCACCCTGCTCTACAGCGGCCTCTGCCCAGACCTGCCCACCGTGCCGATGAATTGCCCGTTGAACTGTAGCTAACCCAATGCCAGTACCCGGAAACTCATCCGTATTGTGCAAGCGTTGAAAGACGCCAAACAGTTTCGCTGCATAAGTCATATCAAAGCCTGCTCCATCATCACGGATAAAATAAATTAATTCTCCATGTTGTTTGATTATGCCAAATTCAATCCGTGCAGAGGAATGATGACTGGTGAACTTCCAGGCGTTTGCCATCAAGTTAGTGATTGTCACCGACATCAACGTTGAATCGGCAGATACGATCGCATTGGGTGCAACCACAAACTCTACCTGTCGCTCTGGTTCTGAGGCTTTTAGCTCCGCTGCTTGCCGCTCTACGAGTTTGGAGAGGTTTACCGTCTTAGGTTGCATTTCATAGCGAGAAATACGAGAGAGGTTCAGTAAATCATTAATTAACATGCTCATCCGCTGGACGTTATGCCGTATGCGAGCAAAATAGTCCTTTCCCTCTGCGTCAAATTGATCACCATAGTCTTCGAGTAGGGCTTTGCTAAACCCATCAATTGCCCGTAGAGGAGCACGTAGATCATGGGATACAGAATAGGCAAAAGCTTCCAGTTCTTGATTAGACGCTTTTAGTTGAACTGTCTTTTCTAACAGTTTCGCTTCAATTTGTTTACGTTCCGTAATATCCAATGTTGTACCGGTTAAAAGGATCACATTTCCTGCTTTATCGACCAATGTTTCTCCTTTAGATTGCATGTACGCAATAGAGCCATCGGTACAGCAGATACGGCACTCAATGTCGTAGGGTTGGTGAGTGTCAATGGCTTGTTGGATGCTTCGCTGATGCAGGTCGCGATCATCCGGGTGAATCAGTTGCTGAAGCTCCCTAAAAGATTTTGGCGTCCCCTCGACTGGGTCACGTTTGAATAAACGAAAGACTTCTTCAGACCAGCTAATTCTTTGAGTAACCAGGTCAAGCTCCCAGCTACCAAGTTTGCCAATGCGTTGAGCTTGCCTCAAGTGAATATCGCTTTTTTGAAGCTGGGCTTCTGTTTCCTTGAGCTGTGTAATATCTACGTGGCAACCAACCATCCGTAAGGGTTGCCCGGTAATATCCCAATCAATCACTTGGCCAGCACAAATTACCCAAACCGTGGAGCCATTCTTGTGTCGGTATCGCACTTCACTATAAAAAGGTTCCTCGCCATGACTTTGTATATGGCGATCGAGACATGCCAACGTCTCTGGTAGATCTTCTGCAAAAATTAGCTTCTGCCAGGTATCAACCTCATCCGGTAATTCATCTTCCCTGTATCCAAACATCCGCTTGATGCCGGGACTCCAGTAGTTGGTTTTGGCTGAAAAGTTCATATCCCAATATCCAGCCAAAACTCCGTCAAGAATGTTTTCAAGCAGGGCTAACTCCAGGCGGAGCTTTTCTGCCTGAAACCGCTCTGTTTCTGCTTGTTTACGATCGCTAACATCTAAGTTGACCCCAGTGCAACGCACGGGCTGACCATCAGTCCCCCGTGCAATCAGGTAATAGGAGGCAACATAGCGCAGGCTACCATCTGACTGCTGCACACGGAACTCAATAGTCCCCTCGCCTCTCTCTGCCAAGTCTTGATGTATCGTTGCCTGACAGTAGGCCAAATCATCCGGGTAGATCACCGCTTCCCAGTCTCGATAGGTAATGTCTCCGGCCCGCTGAAGCCCATAAAGCTCGTAAACACGATCGTCCCAACTCAAATGATTGTTGGCGATATCCCAATCCCACACACCCATTTTGGCGGCCTGTACGGCCAGGTTGAGGCGATCGCTCAGATCATGCAACTGATTCTCTACCCGTTTGCGATCATCAATATCGGTATGGGTTCCTATCATTCGTAGCGGCTGGCCGTCGGCATCCCATGCTACGACTCTACCTGAGGATAAAATCCATTTATAGTCGCCAGACTGGGTGCGTTGGCGAAATTCTACTTTGTATTGGGGTAGGGTTCCTGCAATGTAGGCTTGATAGATCGCCGCTACAGGTTCCTGATCATCAGGGTGAAGGCGTTCCAGCCACCAGGCATGAGTTTCGTGAAAGGTAACGGGGTCGTCATAACCTAGCATAAGAGCATATTCAGGGCTGACCACTGCTTCCCCCGTCTGGATATTGAGGTCATAAAGCCCCTGATTTGCAGCACCCAGCGCTAACCGTAGTCGCTCTTCACTCATGGCTAATTGCTGCTCAGCTTGTGCTTGCTGCCGAGCATTGGCAATGGTTTGCCCCAGTATTCCTAGCAGCCGAGCCGTCTCCTCATTCCAGAGCACAGGTTGGCTGAAAGAAGCAAACCCAAATAACCCGACAACTCCCATACGCCCTATCAGAGGGACGGAGAGGACTGCGACTAAACCAAAGCGCTGCCAACCCAGTTGATCAATTGCCGCCTCGGGGCCAAGCTCTGCAACATTTGGTACATAAACAATTTCTCGTTGTTGCAACTTGGCGACTGACCAGGGAAACGCAGCGAAAGGAACATGTTGTAGATGTGAAATTCGACAGGGGCAGTGAGGTTGAGACCACTCGTGGGTCATGCTCATGGTGCTGTTATCTAAATCAAATGTGACTAGATAGCTGCTGTCTACCTGAATAACCTCACTTATAAGCTGCAAGCTTCGTTCAATCTCTGCATCCAGACTATCGGAGCTCAGATTGACAAATCGACTCGTGATTTCAGCAATGAGCTGATTGAAATCTCGCTGTGTTTTTAGGGTCTGTTCAGCCAGTGTGCGATCGCTGATATCAACATGAACACCAAGCAGCCTAAGAAACTGGTGCCAAAAGTAGGGCAAGTTCCGTCCTTGATGAATCGATTCAAAGCTCGTTCTACTAACATAAGCAGAAAGGGCGGATTCGTTTCCACCCTTTTCGCCTGCCTTGCCGGAGCTGGCTTTCAGTAGAAAAGCAAGCCGTACCACCAAAAACAAAGCAAAAGCCAATATGATGAGGCCATCCGAACCTGTCGATAACCACATCAACTGGGGTTCCCACGGGTCACAGTTGCCCTGAGAAATCAGCACTAAATAGATAAGCTTGTCATAAAAGAATGGAATCATTATATTAAGTTGCCCCTCAATTAGCACTGTTCAGTACTTACACAAAATTTGAATAGTTTTTATCGTCGGTATGTTGAAAGACCACTAAATTAACTATTGTTAAGATTGGTTCGCAAGCTGACATCTCAATTATTCCAGGATACATGTTCTACTTCCCTAGCAACATCAAGTTTTTTAAGTAATCAATCGGCAACATCATTTTATTAAGTAGGTAGTTGCTATAGGATGCATCTCACTTACAAGTAAAGTTAAATGCTTATGATAAAAAGTGGTGCGGCGCAAAGCGTCGCACCACTTTTTATCATAAGCATTTAACCCGACATAATATCACTTACAAAAGTGGGTTTCTAAATCTGCAAAAGTGGGATGCACCCATTGCCATAAGATCCAAAAGATTGTGCTGACCGTGAAGCAGGCGGCCCGATCTTTTGAGTTCTATATTTAACATTAGTTCGGATAGTTTTTCTAAAACCCTTGTTTTGCATGCGCTAAGCGCATGCAAAACAAGGGTTTTAGAAAAACTATTCGGAGTGTTGATTGAACAATTGACAAGAAAAATCCAACCTTTGTTGGATTAGATTCAATGCTCCTTCGTTTATCACTAGAGATATACCCGAAGAGGAAAAGCTATGACTTCTGCGATTGAACAAAGCAATCAGATTCAGAAGCTACAAAGCCTGATCAAGGACATTGAGTATGGAATGCTGACGACAATCGATAACGGTTACTTGCGTAGTCGGCCGATGGCAACTCACAAGGAAATTGATGCGGATGGCATACTTTGGTTCTTCACCGATGTAACCTCTCATAAAGTGGCCGAGGTCGAGCAGGAACATCAGGTCAATGTTAGTTACTCAGCCCCTGACAAACAAACGTATGTTTCTATTTCAGGCAGAGCAGAGGTAGTAAGGGATCGTACAAAGATGCAGGAGTTATGGCATCCCTCCCTTAAAGCCTGGTTTCCGCAGGAGTTAGATGAACCTAACATTGCATTGCTCAAAATCACTGTAGAGCAAGCTGAGTATTGGGATTCGCCAGCAGGTTGGGTCGCCAAAACTCTGGGCTTTATCAAGGCTACGGCTACGGGAGAAAGAGCAGGAAGTGGTGAGAATGCCAAGATCAACTTGCAGTAATATGGCTGTCACCCACTAGCTTTTACCAAAAGGAGAGAGGTAGAACGAAATCCTACCTCTCTCTTATAACAACACCTTCAGTACGGAACAAAAAATAGAACTACCTCTAAAACCCAATTTTGTTGTGAAGGTGAAGCTCCCACAACAAAAAATTGGGTTTTAGAGTTTTTTTCTTGTACTCAAGAAAGCATATTTAGCTATCCAAAATATAAGAATTCAGATAGCTAAAATGCGTTTGTTTGGGTTTGCGTCTAGACTTCCTTAAGAGCGATATACATGCGATGGAATGTATGATCGCATCGTATCTGATTTTCCTCACAGGGCATCTCTACATCATCCATCCAGCTTTGCTGTGCGGTAGTTCCATGGACATGCACAATGATGGATTTGTAAGGGAAGACATAGTCTCCATGTTGCTCCCAAATCAGCTCTATACCCTGACCCTCGCGCCTTACATGAAAGTAATCCACCCGAGATTCTTCATAGCCATCTCCAGCATCACTATAAAGTTTTGTGGTGCGGTTTTCATTCTGAGGTGAGTAGAGGTGGAGAGTTAATTCCTCCTTCTCGCTCATGGGGAGAATGCGACCTGCTTCTACCAGGAGGGGAATGTGCTCAATGGGGGCTTCCAGTTCTACGGTTGTGTTACCTTCCAGCAGGCGATCGTCCCAGAAGTGGTACCAGTGACCACTGGGAAGGATAACGGAGCGCGATCGCTGCCCATCCTCCGTAGCAGGGCACACCAGCAGAGCATCCCCTAACAAGAACTGGTCATCTACTGACCATAGTTTTGAATTACTGGAATCATTCCAGAAGACAGGACGTACAGGTGCCACCCCAGTCTGGGCCGTTTCCCAGGCGAGGGTATAGAAATAGGGCAACATGCGATAGCGTAGCCGCAGCGCTTCACGAATCAGGCTGACGGTAGGCTCGCCATACATCCAGGGAGTCCGGTGCTCAGCATTATTGGAAGAATGGGTACGGCAGAAGGTAAAGAAACAGGACATTTGGAACCACCGGAGATACAACTCGGGGCTAGGATTGCCCTGGAAACCTCCAATGTCACAGCCACTATAAGGAACACCTGATAGCCCCAAACCCATAACGATAGACATCGTGAGCTTCAAATTAGGCCAACATGCATAAACATCCCCGGTCCAGGTCCAGGAGTAGCGCTGTACACCGGCCCATCCAGCTCGGGTCACTAAAAAGGGACGATGGTTAGGGCGGTAATCCCGCAGGCTACTGAAGGCGGCTTGGGTTTGCATCATCCCATACACATTATGGGCTTCACGATGGTCGCCGCCGCGCCCTTCCATGTAGTGCCGGGTTGCCTTTGGAAGAGAGGGATCACCGCTGCCAGAAAAAACAGCCGGTTCATTCATGTCGTGCCAAAACCCAGCGACACCGACTTCTAACAAGTAGGCGTACTGGCGTGTCCACCAGCGGCGGACGCGCGGATGGGTGTAATCAGGAAAGACGGTCCAACCGGGCCATACAGGAGCAACGATCAGCTCACCATCGGGCGTGGTACAGAATGCTTCAAGGATCCGTCCCTGAAGGAATGCTGTGCCGTGGCGTTCGTACTTAATACCGGGATTGACAATGGTGATGAATTTGATATCGTGGGCCTGAAGTTCTTGCACAAACTGGCCGAGTTTTGGAAAGCGATCGGGGTCAATGGTGAAAGCCCGGAACCCTGTTTGCACTTCAATATCTAGATGGATAGCGCTGAGGGGCAGGTCATATTTCTCGAAGTTCCGGTAGGTTTCTCGGATGGCATCTTCGTTGCGGTAGCCCCAGCGAGATTGATGATAGCCCAGAGACCAGAGGGGCGGTAGGGGCGATCGCCCGGTCAGGTCGGTATACCGCTCAAGCAGTTCGGCTGGGCTACCACTGGAGATGTAGTAGCGCAGGCTACCACCCGTGAACTCAGCCTTGGCGGTGTCACTAAAGGTGATGGAACCTTCAAAGGAGTTTTCGTAGAACACCAGATAGCTGCCCAGGTCATTTAACCCCATGTAGATGGGAATGCAGAGATACATGGGGTCTTGCTCTGGCATGTACCGCCCAGCCGCATCATAGTTCCACATTCGGAATACTTTGGGCTGGTCGGTGTGCTGACCTTTGCGGGAGCCTTTCTCAATCTTCTCGCGAGCGGTTCGTAAGTTGAGTGGGAAGGCCCGTTCGCCCAGGCCGTAGACTGCTTCTTCGGGACGCAGGGAGGCTTCATCCGTGAGGGCGACTCCGGCTCGTACAGGAGGCAATGTATGGCGGAAAACCTGACCGTTGCCATCGTAAAATTGCAAGCTACCGTCTTGATTGACCTGAATTTTGGAGACAGCTCCCGTGTGAATGGGGGAGACTGACCATCCCCCTTCAGTATCTTGCAGGTTTACAGGCACGTCAGGCCATTCGGTGCGGGCGATCGCATAGGGCACAGGTAACAATCCTGGTTGCCACGTGACACGCACCAGATCCGCAGTCAGGAAATAAATTTCGAGCTCTGCTTCTTCGAAGTAAAACTTAGCTCCATTGGCAATGGGTTCTGCTTGATTGAGCTTGCCCGGAGTAACAGGTTGCCCAGGTGGGGGGCCAGGAAACATGGCTTCAATGCGATCGCGTTTCCACGAGTACATCATTCCAAGCGGTGCGTAGGTCGCATAGAATTGCAACCCCTGGGCGAATTTCCACCGTTGCCAGAGCCAGCGTTTAATACTCATGGTGCTGCGTTGATGCCGTGTTCAGCATTACGATGTCATGGTTAACGCAAAAACGGCCCCTCCCTTGCGTTGGGATTAGCTTGCTTTTACTCTCCTACTGAAGAGGGATTTAATATCGTGAAATCTAAACTTTAAACGCTGAGCAGCTTCATATAAAACGGTATTAGAATATTAGCCCTATCGTAAGGCATCACCCCTTAGTAGGTTTTAGAATGGCAGATTCGCTATTAGTTTTGAGAAGAGTTATAGCGGTAGTTGATTTTCTTAGAATCTGTAGGGACAAATAGCGATTCGTCCTTCTATAACGAACCCAAGCTTTTCCAAAACCTGCCATTCTAGCGATAGAAGCCGTGGGGATCAAAGCGTTGGTACAGGATTCTAGATAGCCACTGTTGAGGATTATCGTTCGGTCCCGCAGTCCTGGCTTAGGGCAACACCGCCCTTATCCCCTGCATGGGGAACCGCTGCCCGTCTTCCAGGCTCCCTCGAAAAAGAGGTTTTGCATGGATAATGTTAGGCCCCCTCGGCTTGCTTGGTTTCGGATCAGGCTTGTGTGCGTTTTTAGCGGGGTTACTCTGTCGTGAGCTCATGAGCGAAAGCTTTATAGTCTATGCCAATACAGCCTTCTAGAAAACCTGCATTCATGGCCCCGATAGTCATCACCTGAGCACTCATAAAGCCTACGCCTTAACTCTTACCTCCGTCCCCCCTGGCTCCTAACGCCCCTGCCCCCTCACCCCTTGCCCCCCTATCCATCCACCGATCCAACCTTATGACTGACCCAACCGAACTTAACTCAGCACTCACCGAGCGCCCACCCTCTACTGCGGAGCAGATGCCATCTTCGCAGTGGCCCTATGCAGCACCCAAGAAGCCTTTGGCAACACTGTTGTTAAAGGATAATGATTTGCTGTTTATCAGCGATAACCTGGGAAATTTACCACGGGAAGATGGGCGACCTAACGCCAGCCTGGGGCTATTTTGCCGTGATACTCGGTTCCTCAGTTACCTCGAATTGCAGATTGAGGGGCGATCGCCAACGTTGCTCAGCAGCAATGCAAATCAGGGATTTGCCCTCTCTGTGTCTTGCACGAATCCGTGGATTAACGATCAACTTCCTGTGGAAAGTATTTGGATTCAGCGGGATATGGTGTTGCAGGGTGGGCTGTTTGAAGAGATCACTCTGACGAATTACAGCATGCAGTCCGTGCAGTTCGAGTTAAGCCTGAGCCTGGATGCTGATTTTGTTGACCTGTTTGAAATTCGGGGCTGGCAGCGACAACGATGGGGAAAAATTCAGCGCTATCCGTGGCAAGAACAATCTTCAGCAGATGCACCCGAGTTGCGGTTGGCTTACCAGGGCATTGACCAGATCGAGATGGAGTCACGGATTCGATTTCTTCATCGTCCACCCGATCAATGTCAGGATTACACAGCTCGTTGGCACGTTAACTTGGCTCCCCATGAAACGGAGGTGTTGGGTTATTGGGTACAGCCATTAATCGCTGGTCAACCCGCATCTGCAACCAGTGGCCCGACGACCTTGAGTCAGGCGATCGCCGCCGAAGCGAAGGAGGAACAGGGATGGCGTGAGCGCATTACCCACATTCGCAGTGATAAGCCCATTATCAATACCATTCTGGAACAGGCCGAGAAGGACTTGTTTTTGCTGGGCCAAACCTTTGGTAAAGATAACAATACAGCGCTTTCTGCTGGGGTGCCCTGGTTTGCCGCGCTGTTTGGGCGGGATGCGTTGATTGCGGCTACGCAAACGCTCATGCTAGATCCGGAACTGGCCCGGCAAACCCTTACGGTGCTGGCTCAATATCAGGGGAAGAAGGTTGATCCCTGGCGGGAAGAGGAACCCGGCAAGATTCTGCATGAATTGCGTCTGGGAGAAATGGCCCGTTGTGGCGAAATTCCTCACACGCCTTACTATGGCACAGTGGATGCAACGCCCCTCTGGTTACTGCTCTACTGCAAGCACTACGCCTGGACAGGCGATCGCCAACTGCTCGACGACCTCTGGGACAATGCTCTGGCCGCTATGGAGTGGATCGATCGCAGCAGCGCAGCCACAGGTTATCTCACCTATCAGTGTCTATCCCCGAAAGGCGTGCTGAATCAGGGTTGGAAGGACACCGAAAAAAGTATGGTGGATCGCCATGGGAACCTGGCTAAGGGAGCGATCGCCCTCTCAGAAGTGCAAGGGTATGTGTATGCGGCTCGCATGCAGATGGCCGCGATCGCCAGCCTAAAGCAACGCCCAGATCTGGCCGAACGTTGGCAACAAGCAGCTCAGGATTTGAAACAGCGGTTTACCCAAGACTTCTGGATGCCCGATCAGCGCTACATTGCCCTGGCTCTAGATGGTGAAGGCCGTCCTGTAGATAGCATCACCTCCAATCCTGGCCATTGCCTGGGGTTAGGGATTCTCCAACCTGAACAGGCTTTGGCCGTGGCTGAACGTCTGCAAGCTCCCGATATGTTTAGCGGATGGGGCATTCGTACCCTCAGTAGTGAGTCCCCAGCTTATAATCCCATGGGCTACCATCTTGGTTCCGTGTGGCCCCATGACAATGGTATTATTGCCACCGGGTTGCGAACGATTGGTCGTACTGAGCAGGCGTTGGCGATCGCCCAGGGCATTTTAGACATGACAGCCCGCCAACGCTATTACCGTCCCCCCGAGCTGTTGTGCGGTACGGAACGCACACCCACAACTAGCCCAGTGGCCTACCCGGTAGCCTGCTCACCTCAGGCCTGGTCTACAGGCTGCCTGTTCCAATTGCTACAGGTCATGGTCAATCTTCAACCCGATGCTCCCAATGGCATGCTGCGTATCGTGCGGCCCTCGCTGCCTCCGTCAATTCAGTACCTCTCTGTCAACAACCTCCATATTGGCCAAACTCGGCTGGATTTGGAATTTGAGCAATTGCATGATCAAACTGCTTGCCGAGTCGTGAGGCGAGATGGGGATCTGCAAGTTGTGATTGAGGTGTAATTTTACTTATGCCCAAACGGAAGAGAGGTGGGGCGAAACCCCACCTCTCTTCCGTTTGGGCATATGCTGTTTATGACATCTATAGGACAGGTTATTTCTTGAAAAGCAGCGCTCCGTGAGGCTTTTTAAGAAATAACCCTTCTGGTTCTAAGCACGTAATGCCATATTCTGAACCAAGCCCTGGTTTTAGAAAGATGGAAGATGCAAGTTATAGTTACTCAACCGGATTTGATGTAAAAGCAAATGGTAGGGGTTCTCGATTTATAATTTGCTCAACTAGCAGACAACCTTTTCTTGCGCCCGTCAAAACAAACAATACAGCCAGGTGTTTCTGGTTTCGGTTGAAGTTACCCCTGTATCAATCGGAGCGGCAGAGTGATGCCAGAACGACCCTCTCTCACCATTGATCTCACCCAATCTAGCGAACTGCTACAACTGGTTCCTCGCCCTCCCCTTCTGACTAGCCAACAAGCAGAATGGAAGAATATTCTCGTTCAGCATCACCAGCAACCACCCTGGGAAATGCCAGAAAATACGGTAAATCAGCATGTTGTTGTCGTTCATCACAAAGTCGGTTCCCGTCTCCAGGTGAACCGAACGATGAATGCCATCAAGCGACAGGAATACATGCGCAATGGTAGCTGTGTCATCGTTCCAGCAGCGGTTCCCCATGAAAGCAGTTGGGGCCATGAAGCCGAATTTACCTTACTGATTTTCGAGCCGGCTTATCTTGCTCAACTGGCTTATGAAACATTGGAGGGCGATCGCATCGAACTCATTCCTCAATTTGCCCGCATCGACCCCATAATCGCCAGTGTAGGTTCAGCCCTTAAAGCAGAGCTAGAAAGCGACAGCATAAGAGGACGGCTTTATGCAGAATCTGCTGCGGTCTTCCTGGCAACCCACCTATTGCATCATTATTGCTCCCGCACACACCCCATCAAAGTAACAGCAAAAGGATTACCCAAATACAAGCTTCAGCAAGCGATCGCCTATATTGAGGCACACTTAGGTGAAGAAATTTCTTTGGAAGCGATCGCCAATCACCTGAATATGAGCCAGTATTACTTCTGTCATCTATTCAAAAAATCAATGGGAGTATCACCCTATCAATACGTGTTACAACAACGGATTAATAAAGCAAAGCATTTATTGAAACACCAAAAATCAGTGATTACTGACGTAGCATTAGAATGTGGATTTGCCAATCAAACTCACTTCACAAAACACTTCCGTAAGCTAACAGGTATTACACCCAGAAGCTACAGAGAACAGTATAGTTTTACTCATTTTGGCTAATAAAGAGTGATACAGCGCAAAGCGCTGTACCACTCTTTATGGTGATCAGATAAACGAATCTTACGATACTCCTGCCGCAGGTGCATCAATCAACACATTGGGTATGTATCCAGATGGTTTGAGCCCGACGGGTTTGGCCCCATGAATCATAGCTTGATGACCTGCTTCGAAGAAACTATAGGGGAACTGAGGATCTGGACGACCCACCGTTTCCAGGCGATCGCTTAACTCTGTGGGCAACTCAAAATCCAATGCTTTGAGGTTATCTTCTAACTGCGATAGTTTTGTTGCCCCAACAATGACAGATCCGACACCGGGTCGTGTTGCAGTCCAATTTACAGCAATCTGCGCCATGCTACGGCCTAGCTCTTTTGCCACGGCCTCTAGTTCTGCAACAATTTTCCAGTTGCGATCGCTAAACTTTTGAAACGCTGTGTTCTGGCTATCCTTCATCACGTCGAGGCGTCCCTCGGCATTTAACACCCCTTCACTGGGGCGGTACTTACCGCTCAAAAGCCCACCCGCTAATGGGCTCCACACCATTACTCCCATCCCCAATTCCACTCCCAGGGGAACAAATTCCTTCTCAATATTGCGCTCTACCAGGGAGTATTCCAGTTGCAATGCGCTGATGGGCTCGTAACCACGCCATTCTGCCAGAGTTTGTGCCCGTGCTGCATACCAGGCCGGGGTATCACTCAAACCGATATAGCGAACTTTACCCGATCGCACCAAATCATCCAGAGTTCGCATCACTTCCTCAACAGGCGTAATACTATCCCAGGTATGCAAAAAATAGAGATCAATATAATCCGTTCCCAATCGCTTTAATGAACCTTCTACCGCACGCATAATGTTCTTGCGGCCATTTCCTCCAGCGTTGGGATTACTAGGGTCTGCGTTGTAGGTGAACTTGGTGGCAATAACCATGCGATCGCGTAAGTTACGTTCTCCAATAAACTTGCCGGTCCACAATTCGCTGGTTCCATTGGTGTATAAATCGGCAGTATCAACAAAGTTACCTCCCGCATCCACATAGGTGTTGAACATCTGGCGGGCCGTGTCCTCATCTGATCCCCATCCCCATTCAGTACCAAAGGTCATCGTGCCGAGAGAAAGACGGCTAACGCGCAGACCCGAGCGCCCGAGAGTGTAGTAAGCATCGAGAGCCATAACCTGTTGCTCCTTAAGATTGTTCAGTTGTTAATTCTTGAACGTCCTGAATGGGACTGGCATTTGGATTCCAGATAAAGAGAAACTTTAGCCCCACATCGGAAACCGACGTCGTAACCGCACTAGGACAAACATTAGCAAGGGGTTCAAGGATTATGCAGTTCTTCTTTACAATAGTTTTAGGGGCGCGGAGCATACATCATGATGTAAACTCCAAGCAAACAAATGAAGCCACCCAACACATCAAAGTGATCAGGCTTTACACCATCAATACGCCATCCCCATAGAATAGAAAGCACGATAAATACGCCTCCATAAGCGGCGTAGATGCGCCCGAAATGAGTCGATTGTAATGTCGGAATAATGCCATAGAGGAAAAGCAGCACCCCTCCTATCAGGGCATAGCGCAAGTCTCGGGCTTCCTTGATCCACAACCAAATCAAATAGCCGCCTCCAATTTCACATAACCCAGCCAGGACGAAATAAATCAATGAATTAACCAGGGTCATTCAATTTCTACCCGTGAATGGCTCGACAATGCCACGCATCTTACCAGCCACGAATTACGAGCACAAACCCAGTTCAGGAGGAAGGCCACTTGCGATCGCTTCCCCAGATGGCACGCACCTGAACGGGCATCTCAGGCCCTCTCTCTAAAGACAGATTCTCGATTACGACTTATTAGGTAATGATGCAATATGACGAACGTCATAGTCATACAATCCTATGGTATTGGCTCCCAAAAGCGCATCCAAAGAAGCAGTGGTATTAAAACAACCTGAAGTAAGCAACCTGGTTCGTGAACTGCGTCAACTCATGCAACTGACCCAGGTGCAGCTAGCCGCTGAGCTTGGTGTTGCCTACGAAACGATTAACCGCTGGGAAAACGGGCACATGCAGCCGTCTGCCCTGGCTTTAAAACAGCTTCGTACTGTAATTAATCAGCTCAGCACCTCCCCCTCGGAATCCCTAAAGGATGGCAGTCAAGCCCTGCTACAAAAATATTTTGGTGGAAAAGATTTCACCCAAAAGGACACTACAGCACTGCACTCAATTACAGAAAAATCGACCTGAACCAGAATCCGCTCAATCGGCAGAGATTGTAACCGTCATCGTTTGGGATTAACAGAGCGGAGACACGTAACGTATGATTCAGCATCGTCAAGCATCGGATCAGCGATTTGCAGGAGATAGCACCATAGCCACAGAGATACGATCGCACAATTGGTCACAAACCTCTCTGGGTTCGATCGAAGCTTGGCCTCCGAGTCTCAAAACTACCCTCAATATTCTGTTTCATACCCCTTATCCCATGTTTTTGGCCTGGGGGAGCGATCGCATTCTCTTCTATAACGATGCCTGCTCCTCTTTATTAGGTCAGGGACAAGGCCCACAGTCCTTAAGTCAGCCCATAAACGACACAGATGGGATATGGCCTATGGTCTCCTCTATGGTTGAACAAGTCTTCGCAACCGGGCAATCGGTGCAACGCAATCAACGACTCCCTGCCAGGCTAGACCATAATACGGAGACACCCATTTACACCTGGTTCTACAATCCTCTCTGGGACAGTGATGGGCAAATCAGTGGGGTATTTGCGACAGGAATTCAGGGGACTGCTTCAAGCGAAGGCCAGTCTTTCCGCGTTAACAATGATCTTGTCGAGCCGCAAGTTGAGGAGGGCTGCATACCCGCAATTCTCGGAGAGCATGAAGACTTTCGTGACGTGTTCACGGTGACCAGTGTTGGCATGGCCCAAGCGGATATTAAAACCCGTCAACTACTCCATGTTAATGCAGCCTTCTGTAGCATTACTGGATACACCGAAGCTGAGTTGCTCGAACTTCGGGTGGATGATATTGCTCACCCCGACGAACGTGAAGGCGATCGCCAACGATTCGCTCGTTTGCTTTCAGGAGAAACAACAACCTACCAGGCAGAAAAACGTTATTTGCATAAGGATGGCAGCATCATATGGGTACTGGTAACCGGTAATGTGGCCGTTGATGCGAATGGGCGATCCTTACTGATAGCCGTTATTCAGGACATTACAGAGCGTAAACAGGCCGAGGACGACTTGCGCAAGAGCGAGGAACGATTTCGCCGAGTAACTCAGGCTGTTGATGGGCTTATTTTTGATTGGAACTTGCAGACCAACGAAGTCTATCGCTCGGAAAAGTTATACACCCTGATTGGCGTTGAGCCAGAAAACGCTCCGCCAGAGGCAAGCTGGTGGCATGAGCGGATTCATCCCGATGATGTGAGCCGTCTACAACCACGCATACACGAGCTGCTCATCAGTGCCGAACAACTTTATCAAACCGAGTACCGGGTTCGCCACGAAGATGGGCATTGGGTAGATGTATGGGAGCAATCCTGTTTAATTCGTGATGAACAGGGGCAGGTCATTCGCATCGTTGGTTGTACGGTTGATATTAGTGATCGCAAGCGTGCTGAGTATGAACGTAGTCAAGCGGATGCTGCTCTACGGAAAGGGGAAGAACGACTGCAAACAGCTTTAGAGGGTTCAAGTGGTGGATTATGGGATTGGAACATTACTACCAATGAAACCTATCTGAGCCCTCGTTGGTTAGAGATGCTGGGGTATCAGGAAGGTGACTTGCAGCAACATGCCCACACATGGGAGCACATGATCCATCCTGATGATAAAGCATGGGTTATGGAACGCACGGAAGCCCATCTCCAGGATGGCTCTGTACCCTACAAGTTTGAATATCGGCTGTTGTGTAAAACCGGGGAGTGGAAATGGATTGCCACTTATGGAAAAGTCGTTTTGCGAGATGCAAAAGGTAATCCATTGCGAATGGCAGGAATCCATCATGATATTAGCGATCGCAAAGTCAAAGAATTAGCCTTACAACGCAGTGAAGAGCGATTTCGGATTAGCCAGGAACTCTCGCTAGATGCATTTACAACCATGGATTGTGTGCGAGATGAGAACGGGGCGATCCTTGATTTTGCCTGGACTTATGTCAATCCTAAAGCAGCAGAAATTCTTCAGAAGCCAGCCGAGGCCTTGGTGGGACAGCACTTGCTAGACGTGTTCCCAGTCAATCGGTTCAACAGCGAACTGTTTGAACGTTATGTGCGCGTCGTCGAAACAGGAGAATCCCACGATATTGAACTCCAGTATGAGGTGAACGGAATTATAGGTTGGTTCCGCAACATGGCAGTAAAGCTTGAAGATGGCCTTGCGGTTTCCTTTAGCGATATCACAGCCCGCAAGCAGGCTGAAGCCGAGCGAGAGCATTTACTACAAGACCTGGCAACAGAGCAGGCTCGATTTGAGGCTGTGCTGCGGCAGATGCCTGCGGGTGTGATAATTGCTCAATCACCCTCGGGTCAACTAATCTTAGGAAATGAACAGGCCGAACAAATCTGGCGACATCCGCTTCTTCTCGCCGATGGGATTAACGAATACCGTGAGTATCGAGGTTTCCATGCCGATGGTCGGCCTTATGAGTCCGAAGAATGGCCATTAGCACGCTCATTAATGGCCGGTGAAGTTGTCACCCAAGAGGAAATTCGATTTTTACGGGGAGATGACACGGAAGGGGTCATGGAAGTCAGTTCAACTCCCATTTACGATCGGCAGGGCCAAATTATCTCGGGAGTTGTGGTCTTTCAAGATATTAGCGATCGCAAACGCATCGAAGAAGCCCTGAGGACGAGTGAAGAACGCTTGAGGTTCGCCATAGAGGGGGCTGACCTGGGTACGTGGGAATATGAGCTGGGAACCCGGAAAATTATCTGGTCTGAGCAATCCAAAATGATGTTTGGGTTCCCGCTTGATGCCGAGGTGGATTATGACAGCTTCATTCAGGCCATCCACGCAGACGATCGCGATCGCATTCATACAGCGGTTGAACAGACACTTGCCCAGCAAGATATTTATGACGCTGAGATGCGCACCGTTTGGGCTGACGGCTCCGTTCACTGGTTACGATCCATTGGCCGGGCGCGTTATGACCACCATGGGGTAGCAACCGACATGATTGGAGTGGTATTAGACATTACCAACCGCAAACAAGCCGAGTTGGAGCGTGAACACCTGCTGGCGCGTGAGCAACAATATGTCAGCCAGTTGCAGGGTTTGACGGCTGCGGCCCTGGCGATCAATTCGGCTCTGTCTGTTGAAGAAGTGTTGCAAGTGATTACCGATCAGGCCGCATTCATCATTGGGGCGCACCAATCAGTTATCAGCATGACCTTGAATCAGAACTGGGCGCAAGCTGTCAGTGCTGTCTACTTATCCGATAAGTATGCTCAGTGGCGAGACTATAACACCAAACCAGATGGGTCAGGTATTTATGCCTGTGTGTGTCACATGAATCATCCGATGCGGATGACCCAGGCTGAATTGGAAGCCCATCCCCACTGGAAAGGGTTTGGAGCAGAAGCTAACCATCATCCCCCCATGTGGGGCTGGTTAGCGGCTCCTTTAAAGGGACGCGATGGCAAAAACATTGGATTGATTCAGCTTTCTGACAAGTTTGAGGGCGAGTTTACCGAAGCAGATGAGGCTATTCTGGTACAACTGGCGCAACTGGCATCGGTTGCCATTGAAAATGCGCAGCTTTATGAAGCAGAGCAGCAGGCCCGAGCCCTGGCTGAGGTCGCCCGGGAGGAAGCCCAATCAGCTAATCGGTTGAAGGATGAATTTTTGGCGGTGCTGTCCCATGAGTTGCGATCGCCCCTCAACCCCATTCTGGGCTGGTCAAAGCTGCTGCAAACAGGCCAGTTTGATGAGCAGGGCACACTACAGGCTTTACAAACGATTGAGCGCAACGCCAAGCTGCAAACTCAATTGATTGAAGATTTACTCGATGTGTCGCGTATTTTACAAGGCAAAATGGCGCTCACCACCTGTCCGGTAAATCTCGTTTCCGTCGTGGAATCTGCGATGGAAACCGTGAGGTTAGCGGCCAAAACGAAAGCGATTGATCTGCAATGGGCTTTTGGTGATGTTGGCTCTGAGCCAAATCAGCAAAAGCCCATTGCTAAAACGCAATATTCCCAATACACGGTATTAGGGGATTCCGTACGGTTACAGCAAATTGTGTGGAATTTACTCTCTAATGCCGTTAAATTTACTCCCGGAGGTGGCCATGTAGACGTGAAATTGGAAGTGGCTATGGGTAGCTATGCCCAAATTACGGTTTCTGATACCGGCAAAGGAATCAAGCCAGAATTTCTCCCCTATGTGTTTGACTACTTCCGGCAGGAGGATGGGACGACAACTCGCAAGTTCGGTGGCCTGGGGTTGGGGCTGGCGATCGTGCGGTACCTGACCGAACTCCACGGCGGCACCATTCAGGTGGAAAGTGCTGGCGAAGGGCAGGGGGCAGTATTCACCGTACGCTTTCCGCTCCTCCACGGGGCTGTCGAATCAGGTAAGGCGATCGCCCCCAGTTCCTCACTCAACAATTTCAGCCATCTCAGCATCTTAGCGGTAGATGATGAGGCCGATATGCGCGATCTGGTGCAGGTTATTCTGGAACAACAGAATGTACACATACGGTTGGCAGCCTCTGCAACAGAAGCTCTGGCCATGTTTGACGAGCAACAACCTGACATTCTCATCAGTGATATTGGGATGCCTGAGATGGATGGTTACCAGCTCATACAGACAATCCGTCAGCGATCGCCCAAACAGGGAGGTCTCGTTCCCGCTATTGCTCTCACCGCCTATGCGGGAGAGTACAACCAACAACGAGCCCTTAATGCAGGGTTTCAACAACACGTGTCGAAACCGATTGAGCCAGAAGAATTGATAACCGCGATCGCAGAATTGGTAAATCCGGGACGAGAATTGACATGAGCTGTACAGATGCAAGCCTGCCAGGCAACGAGCATAGCATTCTAGAGCATCTGACCGATGGTGTGGCCGTTCTTGACAGTGAATGGGTTTTAACCTACCTCAACCGACAGCAGGCAGAGTGGTTTGGAGTGCCTAAAGCAGACGCGCTTGGCAAACCAATCTGGGAAATCGACCCAGCCTGGAATTGTTCTGAGGTTCGACAACCATTACAGCAAGCCATGACCACCCAAACCCCACTCCAGTTGGAGTATGTTTGCCCAAAGCGGCAGAACTGGTTTGAGCTACGGGTTTCCCCGACCGGCACAGGTCTAACAATCCTCGCGATCGACATTACTTCACGCAAGCAAGCAGAAGCTGGGTTACGCGATAGCCAGTCTCGGTTCCTAGCATTCATGAACCATAGCCCTGTTTCGGCCTGGATTGTGGGTGAATCAGGGCACCTGCTATATCTCAATTCCACCTACTTAGAGACTTTCTACTTTGATGAAGATGTGACCGGAAAACATATTTCCGAAATCTTTGAGCCAGAAATAGCTCAACAGTTTCTCAAAAATAATCAGCAGGTTTTTGAAACCGGGCAAGCTCTTCAAACCATTGAACATACCCTTAGCCCAGATGGCAGTATTCGCAGTTTTTTGGTGTGTAAATTTCCGATTTTTCATGAATCTGGGGAGAAGCTTCTGGGGGGAGTTGCCGTCGATATTTCTGAGCAGAAACGCACCGAAGCAGCACTGCGAGAAAGTGAGCACCAGCTGAGACTGGCGCTGCGTACAGCAAAACTGGGTTCCTGGCAGTATGACTTAACCACCAATACCCTCACCTGTTCTGAGCAATGTAAAGCCAACGTTGGGTTGCCTGCGGACGCTGAATTTACCCATGAAATTCTGTTTACCGCATTGCACCCTGAGGATCGCGATCGCGTTCAAGCTGCCATTCACCGATCCATTACAGAACATACCGATTATGAAGTGGAAGAACGCTGTTTCCACCCAGATGGGAGTTTACATTGGCTTATTGCTCGGGGCGGATTGATCTTCGACGACGAAGGTAACCCAAGCCGTCTTGTTGGCGTGACGCTCGATATTACCGAGCGCAAACAGTTTGAAGAATCACTCAAGGCAGCCAATCAAAGAGTTTCTAACATTCTTGAAAGTATCACGGATGCGTTCATTGCCTTTGACCCGGAGTGGCATTACACCTATGTCAATCAGGAAGCCGCAAAGCTGTTGGGCAGACCGGTCGAAGAGTTGTTAGGCAAGAAATGGCAAGATGTCTTTCCGGAGCTGGCTGAAAGCAGGACGCTTTTTAGCCAGCAGATGGAGAAAGTCATGGTCGAACGTGCCACAGTTCATTTTGAAGGGTTTTCTCCAGTGATGAATCGCTGGGTAGAAGCTTCGATTTTTCCAGCAACCCCCGGCATCTCGGTGTTCTTTCGTGACATTAGCCAGCGCAAACAGGAGGAACGGCGCAAGGCATTGCAATACAGCATCTCCCAAATTCTTGCCGAGGCGACAACGCTGGTGGATGTGGTACCCGCTCTATTGCAAAGCATGTGCCAGGCGTTAGGGTGGCAAGTGGGTTTAATTTGGAGAACCGATCGCACAGACTCCATCTTGCATTTCACCAATAGTTGGACTGAATCAACCATAACTCAGCGATTCATCGAGGCCAGCCAGCGTATCACATTTATTCCTGGAACCGGATTACCTGGGCAAATTTGGCGCGATCGCCAGCCCCGTTGGATTGAGGATTTGACGCAGGATACAAATTTTCTGAGAGGGAAGGCGGCATCCGAAGCTGGGCTGAAGGCCGGATTTGCCTTCCCCATTTTGCTGGGGGATGATTTTTTTGGGGTTATTGAGTGTTTTAGCGATCGCATCCAATCCCCTGATGCAGACCTACTTCAGTTGATGGCAGCCATTGGCAGACAAATTGGGCAATTTATGGAACGCAAGCAAACGGAGGCAGCGTTACGGGAAAGCGAGGAGTTATTCCAGAGTTTTATGAGCCATAGCCCAGTCGCCGCTTACATCAAAGATGAATCTGGACGATATGTTTATGTCAACACTTTAATTGAGCAGTTGTTTGATCGCCCGGCAACAGAATTGATAGGCCATACCGATGCAGACTGGTTTCCCGCCGAGGCGATCGAGCAGATTCGTGCCCACGATGCAGCGGTGCTAGCTAAAAATGAAGCCCTACAAATTCTGGAGACTGTACCCTTTAGTGACCAGGTGCGTCACTTTATGGCCTTTAAATTTCCCCTACAGGACGCCTCAGGGAGACGGCTTCTAGGGGGAGTGTCAGCGGATATTACCGATCGCGTTCAGGCGGAGGAGGAACGCGAGCGATTACTGGCCCGCGAAAAAGCAGCCCGAGAACAAGCGGAATCGGCCAATCGCATTAAGGATGAATTTCTGGCTGTGCTTTCCCATGAGTTGCGATCGCCCCTCAACCCTATTCTGGGATGGTCGAAGCTGCTTCAGCAAGGCACGTTGGACGCGCAAACTCATCGCCGTGCGCTTGAGACAATCGAGCGCAATGCCAGGCTGCAAACTCAGTTAATTGATGATCTCCTGGATGTCTCACGAATTTTGCAGGGCAAGCTGAGCTTGAGCACCTGTTCTGTTAACTTAGTGGGTGTGGTTGAAGCGGCCATCGAAACAGTACGGTTGGCCGCAGAAGCTAAACACATTCAGATTCATACCGATATAGCTCTTGAAGATGGCCGCGTATTAGGGGATGCGACTCGTTTGCAACAAATTGTCTGGAACTTACTCTCGAATGCCGTTAAATTCACTCCAGAAGGTGGCCGTGTCAATGTGAGCGTAGAAAAAGTAACGGGTCAGTCATCATCGGTTGCGAATCAATCCTCTGGCTCACTCCCCCACTACGTTCAAATTAGGGTTTCGGATACAGGCAAGGGCATCAATCCCACTTTTTTGCCTTATGTATTTGATTACTTCCGTCAGGAAGACGGCAAAACGACGCGCCAGTTTGGAGGGTTGGGACTAGGGCTGGCGATCGCCCGTCATCTCACTGAATTACACGGAGGGAAGGTCGATGTGGAGAGCCCTGGAGAAAGCCAGGGGTCAACATTTACCGTTCAATTGCCCGTGATGTCGCTAGCATCCACTTCTACGGATACAGTCTCTGGTCATCCACAATCCATTGATTTAAGTGAACTCAGAATTTTAGTCGTGGATGACGATGAGGATATGCGAGCATTAACGCAAGTTATCCTGGAACAGCAAGGAGCACAGGTTTCCCTTGCGGCCTCTGCGGCTGAAGTATTGCAGCTATTCGATCATCATCCGCCTGACATCTTTATTAGCGATATTGGCATGCCAGAGGTCGATGGTTATATGTTAATGCGACAAATTCGGAATCGAGCGCCAGATCAAGGGGGGCTTGTCCCGGCGATCGCCCTCACGGCCTACGCCGGAGAACATGATCAACAACTATCACTGAAGGTTGGATTTCAACAGCATGTGGCAAAACCAGTGGAACCGGAGGAGTTGGTGAGAGCGATCGCCACTTTAGTGCGGCGTTCTTAACGCCAATGATGCCAGCCTTGCTTCCCATGACCGTCATCTTGTGATTCCCTATGACAGACCTGCCCTTGCTGAGTGTTAACACGGCCCTCATACCTGCCAATGAACCAGAACGGTTGGCAGCACTCCGGCGCTACAACATTCTGGATACCCCACCAGAAATAGCGTTCGATCGCATCACGGCTCTGGCAGCACGGTTGTTTAATGTGCCCACAGCACTCGTTTCCCTGGTGGATGGATCCAGGGCGTGGTTTAAGTCTTGCTATGGCTTCAATCAACAGGAAGTGGCACGGGATGCGACAATTTGTAGCTTTGCTCTGCTCTGTGATGATGTTTTAGTTGTTCCCGATGCTAGACAGGATGAGCGATTTGCTTGCAATCCCTTTGTACAACGTGAACCCGGTTTGCGGTTCTATGCAGGTGCGCCCTTACTCACGTCGGATGGCTTTAATTTAGGAACGCTCTGTTTGTTGGACAGCAACCCCCGGGACAGCTTCACCGACGACCAGAAAGCGACGTTAAAAGACTTAGCCGCTGTGGTAATGGACGAACTGGAGTTACGATTAGCAGCTCGGAAAGTTGCTCAGGTCGATGCTGCTCTGTTAGAGGTAACTCAGGGAGTATCTGCCGTCACGGGCAAGGCTTTCTTCAATGCTTTGGTGCGACATCTCGCAAAAGCTTTAGGAGTAAATTACGCCTGTATTAGTTTGCTCACGGACGAGATCATAGAAACTGTTAGAACCGTTGCCTTTTGCGCAAAGGGCGAAATCGTTGATAATGTCGAATATTCGCTACAAGGGACGCCCTGCCGAGAAGTGATTCGTCAACAAAAGATCGGCTGCTATATCCACAGTGTTCAAAAGTTGTTTCCTGACGATCTCTTTCTGGTTTCACTGGGCATTGAAAGTTATGTATCAATACCTTTTTTTAGTTCCCAGGGGAAGCTGCTCGGTCTACTCGGCGTGATGGATGACAAACCCTTGGAAAATTCTGCGCTGGTGGAATCCATGCTGGCCCTTCTGGCTACACGTATTGCGGCAGAAGTGGAACGGCATCAAGCCGAAGAGAAACAACAGGAAGCCAACCAACGCTTGCAACTTTACGCGGATGTCGTTCGTAACACACAAGTCGGCATTGCGGTCTGGCAACTGGAAGACCTGGATGATCCGGGTTCTTTTCGCCTGGTTACGGCTAACCCTGCGGCTTCGGATGCACTGGGGTTTGATTTAGAACCCATGGTAGGGACAACCCTAGCAGAAAGTTTTCCAACGCTTCTGCAAACCCCATCCGCACAACAATATCTGGATGTCATTCGCACAGGGCGATCGCTGGATTTAGGCGAAGTCTCCTATAGCCGGGAAGGTCTTCCGGCAGAGTTGTACAGCCTTAAAATCTTTCCCTTGCCGGATCACTGCCTCGGCTTTGCTTTTGAAAATATCACAGCTCAAAAACAACTGGAAACCCAACTGCAAGAGAGCCAGCACTATAACCAGCAAATTGCAGAAGCTATGCCAGGTGTTTTATTTGTACATGACATCATTAATCAGGAGAATGTTTATACAAATCGCCAAATTGCTGATTTGTTGGGATATACCTCTGAACAAGTTCAAGAAATGGGAGCAAACGCGATTGCGACGTTGGTTCATCCCGATGATTTGCCGCATATCCTTGCCTACTCGGAAACATTCAAGACGTTAACGGATAGCGAGGTTTTAGGGATCGAGTATCGGGCTCGCCATGCAAGTCGTGAATGGCGCTGGCTTTATACCCGCAGCGTGGTGTTTAATCGCACCGCTGATGGGCTACCTCGCCAAATTTTAGGTGTCTCTATCGACATTAGCGATCGCAAATACTCAGAACAGGCGTTGCAGAAAAGTGAGGCTTGGGCACGACTGGCAACACAGGTAGCCCAGTTGGGTGCCTGGCGATTGCATCTGGACACAAACCAGGTAGAAATGGATGAGCGGATGCGCCAGATTTGGGGAGAACCGGACGATGCTGTGATGGTTCCGCTTCCTGCCGTGTTAGAACGCATTCATTCAGCGGAGCGCGATCGCGTCGCCGATGCAGTGAATGCAGCCATTGCCTCTGACTCAACGGGCGCTTACGAAATTGAGTATCGCATTGTGTGGGATGACGGCACTGAACGCTGGGTATTGGCAAAAGGCCAGGCTCAATTTGAAGGCGAAGGGGCAGCTCGCCATGCTATTGATTTCTTTGGCACACTACTCGACATCACCGAACGTAAACAAGCCGAAGCCAATCTGGCAGAACAGGAACAGCGGTACCGCTATATCTTTGAGGCGGTTAATGTAGCGATCTGGGAAGAAGATTTTTCGAGTGTGAAAGTGGCGATCGATCAACTCAAAGCTTCAGGGATTCAAGATTTTCGTCAATACTTTGCAGAACATCCTGAATTTGTACAGCAGATGCTGCATCAAGTCAAAATTCTGGATGTCAATCATGCCGCTCTGCAAATGTTTGGTGCTCAGGAAAAAGCAGAACTGCTATCGTCTCTCGACCAAATCGTTGTGGCTGAAACACAAGCCACATTTATTGATGAGTTACTGGCGATCGCCAATGAAGAAACTTTCTTTGCCACAGAAACAGTATTACAGACGTTACAGGGCGATCGTCTTAATGTCTGGGTAAGCATTACCTTTCCACCAGCCTCGGAACCCTACGACCATGTGCTGGTTTCGCTGCTCGACATCACTCAACGCAAACAAGCCGAAGTCGCACTACAAGCTAGCGAGGAACGCTATCGTCATCTGGCAGAAGCAACCCCACAAATTGTTTGGACAACCGATGCGAGGGGTTTGGCGACATACTTCAACCCATACTGGTATGACTACACGGGTTTGAGTGAAGCCGAATCCATGGGTCTGGAAAGCATCAATGCTATGCATCCTGAGGATCGCGATCGGGTGCTTCAACAATGGTCAGTTGCGATCGAAACGGGAGAAGAACACAGCACTGAAATTCGCTTGCGGCGACAGGATGGAGTTTATCGCTGGTTCCTCTGCCGAGCCTTACCCGTACGTAACGCCAATGGGGAAATTACCAGTTGGGTGGGCACAGACACGGATATTGATGATCAAAAGCATATTCAAGAGATACTGCGCGAAAGTGAGGAACGGCTATCTCTGGCATTGCAATCAGCTCAAGCAGGCATGTGGCAATGGTTTAAGGCAGACAACTGCGTGATCTGGTCGAAAGAGACATACCGGATGTTGGGGTATGAACCAGAACAGTGTCTTTCCACCCTTGAAGCCTGGTATCAGGCCATGCATCCTGATGATCGCAGCAAGATGTCGCAGATCATACAACAAACCTTAAACGAAAATAGCAACCTTTATTTTGAATACCGAGTTTGCTTACCCGATGGTTCTGTACGCTGGCTTGCGGATATTGGACAAATCACCTATGACGACCAGGGCAATCAGGAAGGGCTGATTGGGATTCAAATCGATATTACCCAACGTAAACAAAGTGAATTAGAGCGTGAACGCAGTGAAGCCATTCTCAATGCCTTTCTGACAGCCTCCCCTATTGCCTTAACGCTCTTTGACCAAAACCTGCGTTACATCTATGCGAACGAAGCTCTGGCACAGCTTAATGAGTTGCCCCTTGGGGTGCATATCGGTCGGACTCTGCAGGATGTGGTACCCGATATGGCTCCTCAATTTGTCCCCATGTTGCGGCGAATTATAGAAACCCAGGAACCCGTCCTCGGCCTAGAGTACAGCGGCGAGATCCGGCCCGGTGTGTATCGGCATACCATCGCGAATCATTTCCCGGTTTGTCTACCCGATGGAGAAGTCTTAGGGGTTGGGGTTACCATCACCGATATTACCGAGCTCAAGCATATTGAAGCCGAACTCCGCCAACACACCCAACGACTGAATCTACTCTATGAAACCGCCCGTGACTTGCTTTCCTCTAAGCAACCTACGGAGTTGATGAATCGATTATTTGCCCGTCTTTCAGAGCAGTTAGATTTGCACTACTACTATCACTTCCAACTCACGGAGCAGGAAGGGCAGGAGCAGTTGCAACTGATGCACTATGCGGGTATTTCGGAGGAACAGGCGCAATTTTTTGGAACCCTGGATTTAGGTCAGGCCATGTGCGGTCTGGTAGCCCAGGAGCGACGTCAAATTGTGCTTAATCAACAGGAAATTGCCAGTCATGGTAATGCCCATGTGCTCTGTACCATGGGAGTATCTGCGTATGCTGGGCAACCCTTAATGGTGCATGGACGGCTACTGGGCACATTGTCTTTCGCCAGCCTCACTCGCACTCAATTCACCCCCGAGGAAGCTAATCTCTTACAAGCTATTTCAGAGCATGTAGCGATCGCCCTTGAGCGTGCAGAATTAGTTACATCCCTACAAAAACAGACAGAAGATTTAGCTCAGGCAAATCGGGTCAAGGATGAGTTTTTGGCTGTGCTGTCCCATGAGTTGCGATCGCCCTTAAACCCCATTTTGGGTTGGACAAAACTGCTCCAAACTAACAACTTCGATCCTATAAAAACAAAGCAAGCTCTCAGCATTATTGAGCGGAATGCGAAACAACAAACCCAATTAATTGACGACTTGTTAGACATCTCCAAAATTCTACGAGGCAAACTTGTTTTAGAAGAGGCCGTGGTTGACTTGCGCCGCACCCTTGAAGCGGCGTTAGAAACCATGCGGTTAGCCGCCGAAGCCAAGCATATTCCCATCACCATTAACGTTGAGCCAAACCTTCCGCCTGTTTTGGGAGATGCCGGACGGTTACAGCAAATTATTCTAAACCTGCTTTCCAATGCGATTAAATTTACCCCAACCGGTGGGCAAGTAGACGTCAGCTTAAAGCGTATAGGCGAGGAAGCACAGCTTCAGGTGAAGGATACAGGGAAAGGAATCGTCCCTGAATTTCTACCCCATGTGTTTGACTCATTCCGTCAGGAGGATGGGCGCACGACGCGCAAATTTGGTGGGTTAGGGTTAGGGTTAGCCATTGTACGTCAGTTGACTGAGTTACACGGGGGAACCGTACAGGCGGATAGTCAAGGGGAAGGTACAGGAGCTACCTTTACCATCCGCTTACCCCTGATGAAGATCCCCAACCTGGGAGCTGCCCCCCCCTCCGCGCAAGCTGCGGTAAGCCAAGGAAAACCGTTGCAGGGGTTGCGAATTCTGGTCGTTGACGATGAAGCGGATATGCGAGATTTGGCCGTTACAATTTTGGAGCAAGCAGGGGCACACGTTCAAACCGCTGCATCAGCGATGGAAGCCCTATCCCTGGTCGAGCAATTTCAGCCCAGAGTCATGGTTAGTGATATTGGGATGCCAGATATTGATGGATATGAATTAATGCGGCAGTTAAGACGCCGATCGCTACATCAATCCCAACCGTTGGCAGCGATCGCCCTCACCGCCTATGCCATGGAACAAGATCAGCAGCAAGCCCTGGCGGTCGGCTACCAATGCCACTTCGCTAAACCTATTGAACCGGAAGTATTAGTCGAAGCAATCGCAACCTTAGCGGCGGCTCAGGAGCGATAACCATGATCAATCAACCGCTTCTGAGATATGGATTGGCGCTTGTGACAACAATCACGGCCCTGCTGCTGATGTTGGCGTTTGACCCCATCGTTCATCTGTCTCAGGCTTCCTTTTTGCTCTTTTTTGGTGCCGTTACCCTCACAGCTTTATATGGCGGACGTAATCCTGCGATCGTTGCAACGGTTCTGGCTGCCGTATTCGCTAACTATTTCTTCCTCGGTCCCAAGTACCAATGGACGATGGATTTAGCCAGTAGCATTCGAATGCTACTGTTTCTGGGGCAAGGAATTCTCATTAGTGTTTTAGTCGGGGCACTTCGAACAGCACAAGAACAGGCTCAGAAGAGCTTGAAGCAACTGCAGGCTTCAGAGATAGAAATCAAAACACTCAACCAGGAACTGCAACATCAAGTTGACGAATTAACGGTTGCCGAACGAACCCTGAGAGCGAGTGAGGAACGGTTGCGGGTTGCTCTGAAAAATGCACCAATCGCTGTTTTTAACCAAAATACAGAATTAGTCTATACCTGGATTTATAACCCAACGTTTGATTATCAGGTTGATCAAGTAGTGGGTAAGCGCGATCGCGACTTAGTTCCCGAGAAGGATGCCCTACTTCTCGATCGAATCAAAGGGGGTGTCCTGGCAACAGGTGTGGGAGTACGAGAGGAAGTCAAGCTCACCATTGATGGAGAAATTTACCATTATGACTTGACTGTTGAACCGTTACAAAATGAGCAGGGTGTTGTTATTGGAGTTACGTGCGCCGCCATTGATGTCACGAAGCGCAAACAAGCGGAGGAATCGCTGTGGCAAAGTGAGCAGCGATTCCGACAGTTGGTTGAATCCAATATGTTTGGTGTTGCGTTTAGTCGAGCCAACGGAGAAATGTATTATGCCAATGATTATTTTCTCAATATGGTGGGGTATACCCGAGAGGATTTGAAGGCTGGGCGTATCCAATGGCTTGACATGACACCCCCAGAATTTCGCCTCCTGGATGAGCAGGCCAACTTGGAGTTACAGGAATTTGGCGTTGCAACCCCTTTTGAGAAAGAATACATTCGCAAGGATGGTAGCCGAGTTCCCATTCTGGTAGGCGTCACTTTATCTCAAGAACCGTCCGATCACGAGCAGGAATCTATTTGCTTTTATATCGATTTGACTGAGCGCAAGCGGGTAGAAGTTGCATGGCAGGAAGATAAACAAATCCTGGATGCTCTGATGGAATATATTCCTGAAGGCATTACCATTGCCGATGCCCCCGATGTCATCATTCGCAAAGTCAGTAAGCATGGGCAACAGTTAGTCGGACGGCCACTAGAACGATTGGAGGGCACTACGGCCAGCACTCATGTGGATGACTGGGGCATCTTTCGGGCCGATGGCATCGCACGACCCACTGAGGATGAACTCCCTCTAACTCGTGCAGTACGCCAGTCGGAAGTCGTCGTGAATGAAGAATGGGTTGTTCAACAGCCCGACGGCGGCAAAATCAGTATTCTCTGCAATGCAGGCCCCATTCATGATGCCAAAGGCAATACGACAGGGGGTATTCTGGCCTGGCGAGACATTACGGAGCGTAAGCAAGCCGAGGAAAGACTACGGCAGGCCCTACAAAAACTCACCTTCCACGTTGAAAATACTCCCATAGCGGTGATTGAGTGGAACCGAGATTTTCGAATCACTCGCTGGTCCGGAGCAGCCGAACGAATTTTAGGTTGGTCGTCAGAGGAGGTTCTTGGCAAGCCATTGGCAGACTTACATTTCGTTTATGAAGACGATATGCAAGAAGTCACTGACGTTTGCGAACGATTGGCACTGGGTGAAGAACCTTTTATCTTTTCGTATAACCGTAACTACACAAAGAACAGGGATGTCGTGCATTGTGAATGGTACAACTCCAGTCTGCGGGACACGAATGGACAGATGCTCTCTGTTCTATCCCTTGTTCTAGATGTCACCGATCGCAAACAAGTTGAAACGGAACGTGAACAACTCTTAGCACGGGAACGAGCGGCTCGTACCGAAGCGGAAGCCGCTAACCGTGTTAAAGATGAATTTTTGGCCGTACTTTCCCACGAGTTGCGATCGCCCCTTAACCCCATTCTCGGCTGGTCTCGCCTCCTGCAAACCAAAAAGCTTGACGAAGCAAAAGTGACTGAAGCCCTCAAAACCATCGAACGCAATGCCCGCCTGCAAGCCGAACTGATCGAAGATCTGTTGGATGTCTCCCGAATTTTGCAGGGCAAGCTGACCCTCAATCTTTCGGCCATTGATTTAAGCACAACGATTCAAGCCGCTATCGAAACGGTTCGTTTAGCCGCTGAAGCCAAAGCGATCCACATTGAAACCGAGTTACAGCCCGGCTCAGATCCGATTGTTGGGGATGCTAGCCGCTTACAGCAAATTGTATGGAATTTGCTTTCTAACGCCGTTAAGTTCACCCCATCTGGGGGCAGGGTTCATATACGGCTACAACAGGCCGGTTCTCAGGCGCAAATTATTGTCAGTGACACTGGAAAAGGCATTTCTCCAGAGTTTCTGCCCCACGTGTTCGAGTACTTTCGGCAAGCTGATTCCTCTACCACTCGCAAATTTGGAGGGTTGGGGTTAGGACTTGCTATCGTGCGCCACCTGGTGGAACTACATGGAGGAACTATCCAGGCCGAAAGTCCGGGGGAAGGTTTGGGTGCTACCTTCACAGTTCAACTGCCGTTGATGGCAAGGGTTGCTGCCACGTCTCAACGTCATGTCTTACCCAAGCAACGGCCTAACCTGAATGGCATCAAGGTGCTGGTGGTTGACGATGACCCCGATGGTCGTGAGTTTGTCGCCTTTTTATTGGAACAGGAAATGGCAACCGTTATCACGGTCGCGTCTGCCCATGAAGCTCTGACAACGCTGCTCACCGTTAAGCCCAACATATTACTCAGCGATATCGGCATGCCCGATACGGATGGTTATACATTCATCCAGAAAGTCAGGTCACTGCCGCCCCAACAGGGGGGAATGATTCCGGCGATCGCGCTCACTGCCTATGCCTCAGAGTTTGACCAGCAGTTAGCCCTACAAGCCGGGTTTCAAAAACACATCTCCAAACCCATCGAACCGGATGCCTTAATCCAGGCCATCATCGATTTAGTAGGAGTAATGGCAATCCCTGAGTAACAGTAACCAATCTTCTGTGAGCCTTGTAGGTGCAATCTAGTATCTATCCCGAAGGCTTCCCCAGAACGTGCTTTAAAGCGGAGTGTACCGTCCCTCCTCTGGTAGATCCTAAATCGCTAAAAATCCCCTTTAATATAGAGATCAACCGTATGTTGATACGGTGAATGACTGCCCAAAAGGAGTAAAAATCAGGTCAGCTGGGGGTGGGCAACTGACCCGCAGGCTCATTTACCGCAGTTAGCTGATGGGTTTGCTTTTTAATTTTGGTACAACACCAATGAGACGGGACAAAACAGGCCGATTTATTCCGAACTGGACGCAGGAAATCAAGCACGCCGTTAATCTTTCACTCACACAAACCGCCTGGCAGCTTTTAGAAAAGCAAGCTCAAAACCAGGGTATTTCCCGTTCTGAATTAATCGAATGTTTTGCCCGCAGTTTAGCACAAGCCCATCCGGCCCTTATAGATCATCATGGATCGGTGCAAGCCGCCTCCCCAACCGATCGCTCCGTTGCAAGCCCCTTGAAGGAGCAGGAATTCCTTCAGGTGCTTCTGGATAATGTGCAGGCAGGCATTGTTGCCTGTGATGCCGATGGAGAATTGAAGCTGTTCAATCAAGTTGCCCGTTCGTTTCACGGTTTACCCGAAAAGCCCCTACCACCAGAGCAGTGGGCCGAGTTTTATGACTTGTATTTGCCTGACGGCAAGACTCCTATGGCCACCCAGGATATTCCCTTGTTTCGGGCCCTCCAGGGGGAGTCTGTGCACCAGATGGAGATGATGATCATCCCCAAACAGGGACTACCACGAACGTTGCTGGCAAACGCTGAAGCAATTGTCACGCCTACGGGGAAAAAGTTGGGTGCCGTGGTCGTGATGCACGACATCACGGAGCGCAAGCAGATAGAAATGGTGTTGCGCGATCGCGAAACCCAGCTTCAAAGTATTTTCCAAACCATTCCCGATGGCATTGTGATTTTGGATCGATCCGGTCAAATTACCGCTGCAAATCCAGCAGCAGAAGCGATTCTTCGATTAACCAACAGCAACATCACGGAGCGGATCTACAATAATCCTTCCTGGACCATTACAACGGTTGAGGGCTTACCGTTTCCAGAGGAAGAGTTGCCTTTTGTTCGTGTCATAGCAACTGGACAGCCAGTTTATGGTGTTGAACATGCCATTACTCACACCGATGGCACCACAATTATTCTTTCGATCAATGCCTCACCTCTGTTTGATGCGGACGGGCAGATGATTAACATCGTCACCGCACTCAGCGACATTACGGCTCGCAAGAAGGCAGATGCAGCGTTGCGGGAATCAGAAGAACGTTATCGCTCAGTCATTGAGATGGCTGCAGAAGGCATTATTCTTCAGTATGCAGATGGCAAAATCTTCACCTGCAATACCAGTGCTGAACAGATTTTAGGCCAGACAGCAGAGCAGTTGATGGGACGTACCTCCCTGGATCCCGGGTGGCAGTCGATTTATGAGGATGGTTCTCCGTTTCCAGGGAACTTACACCCATCTATGGTGACACTGCGAACGGGAGAGCCCCAATCCAATGTGATCATGGGTATCCGGAAGCCAGATGAAACTCTAACCTGGATTTCCATCAACACTCGCCCTTTGTTTCGTCCGAAAGATACAAAACCTTTTGCCGTTGTCGCTTCATTTTTTGACATTACCCAACGCAAACAGGTGGAGGAACAACGGTCAACCTTAATCCAGGAACAAGCCGCTCGGTTAGCGGCCGAAACAGCACAGCAACAATCTGCATTTCTAGCAGAAGTGAGTGCCGTGCTGTCATCCTCCCTGGACTATGAGCAAACGCTTCAGAGCGTTGCGGATTTGGCCGTTCCCCGGGTCGCCGATTGGTGCAGCGTGGATTTAGTGAGTGACGATCGCATCATTAGTCGCGTGGCTGTAGCTCACACGGACCCAGAAAAAGTAAAGTTTGCCTGGGAGGTAGTGCAGCGGTTTCCCCCCTCTCTAGATAATAACTACGGCATTGCTCAGGTTATTAAATCGGGGCGCAGCGAAATTGCAGCCCATATTACGGATGAGCAGTTAGCTGTCATTCAGAACCAGGAGTACTTACAAGTCATTCGGGGGTTGGGTATAAAGTCTTGTATCATCGCACCGTTAGAGGCGCGAGGCCGAGTATTGGGTACGATTTCGTTCATCTATAGCGAATCAAACCGCCAATATGGCAAAGCTGATCTGATACTGGCAGAGGATCTAGCCCGTCGAGCCGCGATCGCCATCGACAATGCCCGGCTGTTCCAAGAAGCTCAACAGGCCTGTCAGGCGGCTGAGAAGGCCGCTGATCGTACGGCTCGTCTGCAAACAATCATGGCAGCTCTATCGGAGTCCCTAACTCCCCAACAGGTGGCTGATGTGATTGTGCAGCAAAGCATTGCTGCATTATCAGCGGATTCTGCCCTGATGACGGTACTGACGGATGACGAGAAAGAATTAGAGATTATCAAAGCGGTGGGATACCACACGGATATCGTAGAATCATGGCGACGGTTTCCGGTGTCGGCAGCAGTTCCCCTGGCGGATGCGGTCCGCACAGGAACGCCAGTTTGGGCAGAGACAAAGGCCGAGCGGTTAGCTCGTTACCCGCATCTGGCAGACATTTACAGCCGCTATGATTTCAACTCATGGATCTCGTTGCCGCTGATGAGTGAAGGCAAAGCCGTAGGCGGTATGCTGCTCAGCTTTAAAGAACATAAGTCTCTCAGCCAGGATGATCGCGATTTTATTCTGGCCGTGAGCCGGCAATGTGCCCAGGCTATTTCTCGTGCTCAGGCCTACGAAGCCGAACGCAAAGCACGGGCAGAGGCAGAAGCTGCCAACCGCATTAAAGACGAGTTCCTAGCCGTGCTTTCCCATGAGTTGCGATCGCCCCTTAACCCCATCTTGGGCTGGGCGAAACTCCTGCAAACCAGAAAATTAGATGCGGCAAAAGTTACCGAAGCGTTAAAAATCATCGAGCGTAACGCTCGTCTGCAATCTGAATTAATTGAGGATTTGCTGGATGTATCGCGCATTTTGCAGGGCAAGCTCAGCCTGAACCGGGCTGCTGTTGACCTCACCACGACCATTCATGCAGCGCTCGAAACAGTTCGCTTGTCTGCTGAGGCCAAGGCGATCCAGATTGAAACGCAACTGGCGACTAATGTTGGGCAGGTTTTAGGGGATTCCAGCCGTCTCCAACAAGTCGTCTGGAATCTCCTGTCGAATGCCGTCAAATTCACACCGGAGGGCGGCAAGGTTCATGTGCAACTGGAGCAGATGGGTTCCTACGCCCAAATTATTGTCAGCGATACGGGAAAAGGCATCGCACCAGAATTTCTTCCTCACGTGTTCGAGTATTTTCGGCAGGCTGACGCAACAACAACGCGCAAATTTGGCGGCTTAGGGCTGGGCCTGGCGATCGTCCGACATCTCGTTGAATTACACGGGGGAACGATTCAGGTAGAAAGCCCAGGGGAAGGGCAGGGTGCAACGTTCACGGTACAACTGCCGCTGCTTGCCAAGATTTCTCCGGCATCCCCCGTAGGGGAACTTCATACGCATCTACCCAGTTTGAATGGGATCAAGGCCTTAGTCGTCGATGATGACGCTGACGCTCGTGACCTGGTTGCATTTTTACTGGAACACGAACAGGCAACCGTCATAACGGCTTCCTCTGCGTCAGAAGCGCTAATTGCTCTAGCCAAATTTCAACCGGACATCTTGTTAAGCGATATCGGCATGCCAGATATGGATGGCTATATGCTTCTACAAAAGGTGCGATCGCTTCCTCCCGATCAAGGGGGGTTGATTCCGGCGATCGCCCTCAGCGCCTATGCAGCGGAATACGACCAACGTCAGGCACTCAGAGTTGGTTTTCAGAAGCACATTCCCAAACCTGTTGATCCAGAAACTCTGATCAAAGCCATTTCTGAATACATTCACGTTAAATCATCAATCCATTAGCTCACTTGTGTATTGCTATATCTATCTCCAAGGTAGATAGGTTCGAGAGGTGTTTCTCGAACATCACCATCCTGGCGTTCTACACGATAGGCTTTTGCAGAGGGACGAGAACTTACAATTTTTTCCAGAGTTTCATTGACGAAATGTAAGCCAACTCCATCGTCTGCGGCATAACCATCTTCCAGCGCTCCCTCTGAAATTAACTCATGATAAACAGGTCTACGATTGGCTTCCCCATCATAATGGGGGCAATGGGTACCCTTTAAAAACCCAAGACAATTCAACGGCTTTAAAACACCGTTACCAGGGTAATCGCTAACCCCGGATTCAAACCAACACAGTGAACCAGCACTAAATCCGCAAAGAATGGTTCCCTGTTCCCAAGCCTCCTTCAAGACGCTATCCAACTCCCAATCGTGCCAAAGCGCCAATAAATTTTTGGTGTTTCCACCACCCACATAAATGATGTCTTGTTCCAGTAGAAAACCTCGCAGGTCAAGGGTCGGAGGATGAAACAACGAGAGATGACTGGGTTGGCAGGGGAATTTCAAGAATGTGGAATAGAACCTGACAATGTAGCGATCGCTATCCCCACTGGCGGTTGGTAGAAAGCAAACTTTAGGCTGAGGCTTACTGACTAGCTCCAGGACATATCGGTCGAGTAAGAGGTTATCCGGTTCTATCGAAAGACCGCCTCCACCCATAGCCACAATATGCTTGTCTGGAAGAGATGCTGACATTTTTCTCGCCTCAATTACTGGCAGGATGTATCTAGGATAAGCTAAGGATCAAAAACAAAATAACCTGTAATTCTTTTTGTGAGAAGGGCCGCAAGATGTGAGCTACTAATGTTGGATGCATCAACCTTTTGTGTAGAGTGCGATCGCCTCTTTTGCCGTTTGTAGAATGCGATCGCGCAATTCTAATGGCTCCAGCACCTCCATCTGCCCCCCAAACCCTAGCACATAGGCACAAGCCGCTTCTTCGATATCAAACCGGATTGAGGCGGGAATCCACCCCTCTGCATCGGGTGAACCGATATGCTCTATTTTGGCGAAATATCCGGCATAGCGCAGCCGAGGCAATGCATCCGGAGCAACCCGAAGCAGCACCTCATAGCGCGGCAAATTGGCTTTGAACTCAACGAGCGATCGCTGCCAATACTCAGCTAAATTAAATCCATCTGGACGAATGCAAGGAGACTCCATGACTCTGGCATTCCGCACTCGTGAGATGCGATAAGAACGCACCTCCTCATCCACGGCAGCAATAAAGTACCAGACACTCCCTTTCGCAACCAGTCCCAGCGGATTAACAATTCGTTCAACCAGCTTGCCATCACTGCGCTCATAACTGAGTTCCAATTGCCGCTCCTGCCAAACGGCAGCTTGCAGAACCGGAAAAGCTGACATCTCCTCTTCCCAACGCTGCCATCCCGCCGGATCAAGGTGAATGCGCTGGCTTACGACTTCAGCCTGCTGACGGTTAGCTGTGGGCAATGCGGCCAGAAGCTTTAGTAAGGCAGCCTCAAACGCTTGGCCCCAGCCTAAGTCAGCCAGCAGGTGAGTGGGTTTGGGCAGAAATAACGCCTGAATCTCTGCCAAATTCAGCCCGGTCAAGGTGGTCTGGTAGTTATCTAACAGGCTCCACCCCCCACTCTGCCCGCGTTCGGCAGTCACAGGCACCCCGGCACTACTGAGAGCTTCCATATCCCGATGAATGGTTCGTTCAGACACCTCTAAACGCTCCGCTAACTCGTGTGCCGTAAGACGACCATGTACCTGGAGCAGCATCAGGATTGAAAGGAGGCGATCGGCACGCATAAGGACAGGAGATGGAACGGGTGGATGAAGGGGTTATTCTTTTGAGTTTACGTGAAATATGACAATGGGTGTCAGGAAAGGAGCCCTATGCTGCAAAAAGAGAGCTGAGACACAGTTTTTCAACCATTTGAAAGAATTGCAGGAGATAAACTATGCAACCACTCAAAGATAAGATTGCGATCGTTGCTGGAGGCACACGTGGGGCAGGACGGGGCATTGCTGTAGAGCTAGGTGCAGCCGGAGCAACGGTTTATGTGACAGGGCGCACAACTCGAACTCAGCGATCGGAATACAACCGTCCCGAAACCATTGAAGAAACCGCAGAGCTAGTCACACAAGCCGGTGGAAAAGGGATTGCGGTACAAGTGGATCATTTAGACCCAAAACAAGTACAAGCATTGGTTACCCGCGTTGAACAGGAACAAGGACGGTTAGATATTCTCGTCAATGATATTTGGGGTGGAGAAAATCTAGCGCAGTGGAACACTCCAGTTTGGGAGCACTCATTGGAGGGCGGCTTACGAATGTTACGATTGGCGATCGATACCCACATCATTACCAGTCACTTTGCCTTACCACTGCTCATCAAAAATCCAGGTGGATTGTTAGTCGAAATCACGGATGGTACGGCTGACTATAATAACACCCACTACCGCTTATCTCTGTTTTACGATTTGGCAAAAACTTCTGTAACCCGTATGGCCTGGGGCTTGGCCCAGGAACTTCAGCCCCACCAATGCACAGCTATTGCTCTCACACCCGGATGGATGCGCTCAGAGATGATGTTAGAAATTTTTGGGGTCACCGAAGCAAACTGGCAAGAGGGTGTAGCAAAAGATCCTCACTTTATCATTTCTGAAACTCCACGCTATATCGGTCGGGCTGTTGCTCACCTGGCTGCAGACCCCGATGTTGCCCGCTGGAATGGGCAATCTCTATCCAGCGGGCAACTGGCCAAGGTGTATGGCTTCACCGATTTGGATGGCTCACAGCCTGAAGCATTCCGCTATCTTCCAGAGGTGCAAGAGTTAGACAAACCTGCCGATGCAACGGGATACCGATAATCCCAGTGAGAACAATCAATGATTGAAGGTAGCCAGGGAAAGCAAACTGATTAAGCAAATAAATTGAATGACCAAGCTAAACAAACGTAAATTTGGATTCGCACCCAGCATATGAACAATGGAATGGAAAAGCCGAAAAACAATGTAGGTGCCAGCGAATAGATCGACTAAAGTTCCAGAGGCTCCCCGAACAACCAGAAGAAAGACAACACCCAGGTAAAGGGGAACGTTTTCCATCAAGTTGGCCTGTACTCGTAAGAACCGCCAAAGCGGACTTGTATGATCAGAAGTACCGAAGTCTTTAGGGCTTCCTCCTGCGGCTAAATGTCGTATGCGGACGATGAGCAATAGGACAACAACGACAATCGCCCATAGAATAAGAACGACTAAACCCCAAAGAGGAACTGTCATAGGTGATGCAAGTGGTGCATCGACTACAGCAGAAATGAACATCTGTTCAATTAGCATCGCTTACCTCCGATGAAACGAGGGCCATGTTCCAGACCGTTATTGGGTGTGTTGCACACCCTGATTGAGGGGTCTGAAGCAAAGCCGAACTTGTCTCTACTGTAGAGAGGCAGGCTATTGAAGCTCTAGAAGAAAGTTGCCAGGGTTTAGAAGATTATTGCGATCGCCCACTCTCCTGAAAATACAATCGTGTTTGAAGTTGTTTGGGTGTCATTCCCAGCTTGCTTTTAAGGGATCGAGTTAAGTGGCTTTGATCGCTAAAGCCTGCTCGTAGTGCAATCTCAGAAATACTTAGCTCACTGTATTGCAGAAGATAGGTTGCGTGATCCAGGCGACATTGCAGAATGTATTGGTGAGGTGTCACTCCCATGTTTTGCTTGAATAAACGCAAGAAATGGTAGGGGCTAATTTGGGCGATCGCTGCAACTTCCTCCAGCTTTAAAGGTTGATGCAGGTGTGCTTTGATGTAATCCTTTACCAAAGCCAACTTATTGCGAGATAAACCATTTCCGTAGCTAGAGAGTTTGGGGCGAGTGGTGCAATAGTTCCGCAACAGATGAATAGCAAGTGCCGTTTTAAGGCTATCAAGTAGCAAAGCACTCGCTATGCCACCCGTTTTTGCTTCTGCTCGAAGAGTCGAAAAGATACCCTGCACAAACCCGTCCGGTTGGCTCATGAAGCGAGGCGTCAGCTCAACCTGATCAAGATTTACCCAGTCTTGGCCGAGCTGGTACAGAAGCGCTGGTTCAAAGGCCAACACCATAAACTGAACCGGAGCATCCCAACTACAACGATGAACGATGCCTGCGGGAATAATAGCAATATCTTCTGCACTTCGTCGTTCTTGCTGCCGTTTGCCATCGAGCGATCGCATACCCAACGCACTCATGCCTGATGAATCTGGTACACCACAGGCCAGCACATGCATTGTGTGCTGATGTTCGCCCGTTGCAAAAATGGGCTGTTGATGCAGTTCAAAATGTAAACCATCCCAACCAGAACTCCTCAAAATTGCAGGATTGGGAACGATCGCATCAGAGGCATTATCCTGCTGATAATCCAATTGTTTGATCGAGTGATTGGGCATGTTCATCGCCTGCAACAGATGAAGAATGAATCTATTCTCTCATCTTGAACGAAAACTCAAGACATGCTCTTACAGCGCTTTGCGCTGGGTGCATCCCACTTTTGTAAGTGAGGCAGGCAAAGCCTGCCTCACTTACAAAAGTGGGTTTCCAAATCTGCAAAAATGGGATGTGCACCCTTTGCGCTTGAATCAGCCACGGTTGTTTTTATGGGAGCCCGTGGAGCGCGACTCTCATAAAAACAACCAGATTTTAAGCGTTTGAAAAGCGCTGTAAGGTCCTGTTTGAAAGGGTTATTTTCCATACCTTTTGGGCGTGGAAATTAACCCTTTCAAGCAGTTCTAAGCGAACTCGCCCATAGGTTAGACGACGCTGTGAGTCATTATTGCTAGATTATCAAAGTCTGCAGCGCCTTCAGATTACGACCCTGTCAGGCTGCACCCTATCCCCTGAGACTTGAGATTATTGAGAATGACATACAACTTTGATTTATTCATCATTGGTGCAGGCCCGGCAGGCTTGGCCGCTGCAAAACAGGCCGCTCAGTATGGAGTGAAGGTTGCGATCGCGGAACAGGATCAACTGGGCGGATGCTGCGTCAATCGAGGCTGTGTGCCAAAGAAAATGATGATTTACGCAGCAGATTATGCCGCATCCATGCAAAATGCCGTTGATTATGGTTGGGAGCAGTGCTCCAGCAACTTTCACTGGCAGACATTTCGGAAAAAGCGCGATCAAGAACTCCAACGCTTACGCCAGGTACATCAACAGGCATTGGAACAAGCAGGAGTGGAATTCCTGAAAGGGCGTACTCAATTTTTAGATGCCCACACCCTTGATGTGGAGGGGCAGAAATATACGGCGGATAAGGTTTTGATTGCCGTCGGGGGAAAGCCCATCAAACCTGATATTCCGGGAATTGAGTACACCATGAACTCTGATGAGTTACTGGATTTAGAGCAGCTGCCCAAGCGGATTGCCATTATTGGTGGTGGATATATTGGTGCCGAATTCGCTAGCACCCTGCGTGAGTTCGGCTGTGATGTTACCGTCATGAACCGAGAATCTTGCCTGTTGGAAGGCTTTGATGAAGCTGTGCAAGTTGCCGTGCGGAATGGATTTATCCAACGGGGCATCCAAACCCTCTGTAGTACAACAACAGACAAAATCAAGCAAATCTCCGAAGGGCTATGCCTGCACCTAACAGGGGATTGTCCCGAGACAATAGTAGTTGATAAAGTATTGTGCGCGATCGGTCGTGCCCCCAATCTGGAAGGATTAGGGTTGGAAGCTGCGGATGTGGAATTCGATCAGAAAGCCATCGCCGTCAACCACCAGAATTGCACCAGCCAACCGAACATCTATGCCGTTGGTGACTGCACCCATCGCAAGCAACTCACCCCAGTTGCCCGAACCGAGGGACGCAGGGCCGTTGATGCCATGTTTGGCAAACCTGGTGATGAATTGGATGATCAACTCATTCCTTCCTCAGTTCTCAGTCGTCCTGAAGCGGCGAGTGTGGGCTTAACCGAAACCCAAGCACGAGAGCAGTACGGGGACAACATTGAATGTCATTGCAAAGAGTTTGTGCCGCTCCGGTACAGCCTGACAAATGACAAAGAAAAGGCACTGATGAAGTTAGTCGTTGAACGTGAGAGCGATCGCATTCTAGGCTTTCACATGGTTGGTGAAAATGCGGCTGAAATTGTGCAGGGTGCTGCGATCGCCCTTCAAAAAGGAGTAACACGACAAGAACTAACTCAAATCATTGGCGTCCATCCCTCAACTGCAGAAGAATTATTTTCCATCTAACCGGTCTACGGTGCGGTCTTTAGCACGCATCGTAGATCGCACTCTCCAAAGCATCGGATAACAACCTGTTTTGAAGCGGAGCCGCAAAATTGGTGCGGCTGAAGCTGGATAACATGTTTCTGACAATCTGCCCGCAAAATTAAGGCTTCAAGCAAAACCCTCTTACGAAGTACTTCAATATTTGCAGTGGTGTAAATTGCGCCATTCACCCAACTTCATTCTGTTGGAAGTTTCAGGGCTATTCCTACGATAGAGATTCCCTCAGGGAAACAGCCGATATGCTATCGGACAAGTCTTTTAGCCATCGACAGTCTTTCGAAGGCAAAGAGTTTAAGATCTCCAGCTCCTAAGCTCTCTGCCTGAAGACCAAGCTTTGCAATGGCAAGCTGTCATTATCTCTACCAGAGGTCCCTGTAGATATGAGTCAGACAAAACCCGTCATCATCGTTCATGGTGGTGCAAAAACTATTTCAGAAGACAAGGTAGAAGCAAACCATGCTGGATGCCGAGCCGCAGCGCTGGCAGGTTGGTCAGTACTCGCACAAGGGGGTAGCGCTGCCGAAGCCGTTGAAGCCGCTATTCGAGTGCTAGAGTCCGATCAAACATTCAATGCCGGTTTCGGTTCAACCCTCAACAGCGAAGGAGAGGTCGAAGTCGATGCGGCCATCATGGATGGCGCGACCCTGTCCTGGGGAGCTGTGGCCGCGGTGCAGGGAGTTCGCCACCCCATCGCTGCCGCTCGCCGCATCATGGAGGAGAAACCTCGGTTATTGGTAGCCCGCAGTGGAGAGCGGTTTGCGTTAGAACACGGATTGGAAATGTGTGCCAAAAAGGATCTGATCAGTGAAGAGCAATATGAGGAGTGGAAAGAGGACGTTGAAGTGTTAGACCGGCCTAACACAGTAGGCTGTGTCGCTCTGGATATCAATGGTAACCTGGCAGCAGGCACCTCTACAGGAGGCACCAATGGACAACCCCAGGGCCGAGTCGGGGATACAGCGCTTGTAGGTTGCGGTCTGTATGCCGACAACCGATTAGGAGGATGCTCTACCACAGGGGATGGGGAGTCTATTATTCCAGTCGTTTTAGCGAAGAGTGCAATTGATGCCTTAGCGGGAGGACGGCATCCCGATGAGGCCGCTCAGCAGGCGATCGCCACTCTTCAATCTCGTGTAGAGGGAGAAGCGGGCTGTATTCTGATCGATTGCCAGGGGCGTATTGGCTGGGCCTACAACTCCGAAGACATGGCCGTAGCCTATATGAACGAAGAATTATCAGAACCTGCCACATTTACAGGTAAGGAGCAGCCGTTGGCAGCCGCCTAACTCCTTTTGTCATAGCCCCCGCTTGTAGAGTTGGACACTTGATACGGCGGGGGCTAAGCCTTGCTCATCAAAGTGTCCTAAATCTACTGGCCAGTAGTTCCATGAAAACCCAAAACATCCTTCCCTTTTTTCAGGGCAATAGCCTTTCCGATCTGTTCGCGCAGGATATCCATGACGCGCACTATGCGTTGCTCTTGAATTATCCAGCGACGGCAAGTTGGGCTGCCTACCCCAATGTCCAGAAATATTTCCTGCAAGATGGCAGCAGTGAATCGACCAAAACATCCTTTGACAAAATTTGTCAGAAGGAACCCTGGAAAAACCTGGCAGTGTTGGGAGAAAAGCTACCGGGTATCGTGATCAGTCCGCCACAGAAGTTACTCACGCAGTACTGGCAAGAGTATTTTGGCTTTGGCAATATCCCGGCCGAAATGATGGATTGTTCTAATTACCTGGATGAACTGAGTGAGGGCGATCGCATCGATCAGCTGATCACCCTGTTTCCTTTCGACCATTTGCGGCCAGAGAGGCATGCGGTTAAGCCCGATACCCATTACCACCTGCTTAGCAAAGCAACTCTATCAAAGCTAGGTATTCTCTGCCCCAACTATCAAACCTATAACCTCAGCTCACAGGATCTGGATCAGCTTCCGCTACCCCAACAATTCCCTTATCTGATTAAGACATCTCACGGTCTTTCAGGTGAAGGAACTTATATTATTCGCAATTCAAGCGACCTCAACTATTGCTTGGAAGAACTCAGAAAATACCTGCACATTAATTTATTGGAAACCATTATTGTTTCTGAGTTTGTGAAGCACGAAGTCAATAATTACTGTGTGCAGTTCTACGTCAATAAACAGGGGGCTATTACTCTGATTGGGGTAACTCAGCAATTGGTCAGTCCTGAGGGTAATTATTTGGGTGGGGTCATCGACTATACAGATGACCTCGGCAAGTTTTTAGACATGATTAAATCTGTGGGCCAGTATGCCCATCAACAGGGATATTTTGGAGTCATTGGGTTCGACGTCCTGGAAGATCGTGACGGTCAACTTTATACAATTGATGCAAACTTTCGGATCAACGGTTCGACGCCGCTCTGTCTCCAACGGCATCAATTGATGAGCCTGGATAAAGCGATCGCTAAATACTCCAGCGATTACAGAATGGAAGGCACCCTGGATTCCATTCTGACGACGCTACGGCCTCAGCTAGAGCGCAAAGATTTTCTGATTCTGTCGGCGCTGGAGAAGGTGAAATACGGCAAGATCTACACCGAAATCTACGGAATTGTCACCGGAGAAACATTGCAGGATATGCAACAGATTGAGCAAAGCTTGCATAGTAAAGGGCTGCTATTAGCAGGCTATACAGTAGCGGTTTAGGTGTAGCACCTATTCACTCTCACAGGAATAGGTCACAATATGCTGAAACCTTTGCAGCAAGGATACTCCGCCATCACGCTTACTACAAAGGTTTCAGCTCTTTACCCACAAATGGCCTCAAAAACCTGGTATTAATACCTATCTCTATTTCCATTCTCAGAACGCCTGTATTCAACTGTTTTATAAGGACAGTTTATAGGTTTTGGACTAACATTAAACCCAATTAAATAAGCCCGATTTAGGGTAACAGAGAACTCCTATATATCAAGCTTATTTGAGTAATTATATGCAGGTCGGCAATTGCAGCTATACCAGGAGAGATTAACGATCCCTCCGGATACAAAGGAATAGCAAAGAAAGAGATTTCATCCCCTCATTTGATGCTGAGGCTGGAGAGGTATACTCACCTTCTTTACTATTCAGATAGTCACTGAGGGATGGTACTACAAGCTGCCCTTTACCTGCTGTCCCCGTCAAGGCAAGCACAACAATATTCATAAAATTGGGATTCAATAGAAACTGATTTCAATTCAATTGAATAATCATAAAATCTATATATGGATTGTGCGCTGTGCCTTATGCTTGGCACAATCCATCTTTGAGTTATTTATAGGGGCTATATGTTGAGGTTAGACCCATTAAATATGGACCGTAGCTTTAAACAACTGCGAAAATAGAGTTACGCAGGGACGCGTAATAGGGCACTCTTAGAAAGATGCAATTTGACTCCAGGTTCCCATGAAATCATTTGGAAAAAGTTTAGAAATTCAGTCCTGCGATTTGGTAACCGCAGCCAAATTGCAAGCCGACTCAGCATATCCCCGCCCCCAGTTACGTCGTAGCCAGTGGACCTCCTTAAACGGTACGTGGAAGTTCACCTACGATGATGAGGGAGAGTATATGCGTCCCAGTGATGTCGTCAATTGGGACAACTATATACAAGTTCCGTTTGCGCCCGAATCTATCCGCAGTGGGATTCACGATACAGGATTCCACACCAACTGTTGGTATGAGCGAGAGTTTGACGTAGACGACAAAAATAAGCGCGTTTTGCTCCACTTCGGAGCTGTTGATTACCGGGCGCGCGTGTGGGTAAACGGTCAATTCATGATCGACCACGAAGGTGGGCATACTCCCTTCTCTATGGACATCACCTCCGCTCTGCGTCCAGAAGGGCCTCAAACCGTTACAGTATGGGCCGAAGATGACCCACACGATCTGGCGAAACCCCGTGGCAAACAAGACTGGCAGCGGGAACCCCATAGCATTTGGTATCCCCGCACCAGTGGTATCTGGCAAACGGTTTGGTTAGAAGAAGTACCCGAAACCTACATCCAACGTCTGAAGTGGACGCCCCACTTTGAGCGCTGGGAAATTGGCTTCGAAGGGTTCGTTGCCGGAAAATTGCAAAAAGAAATGCAATTAAAGGTGCGGTTGACAGTCGGCTGTCAATTGCTGGTTAACGACACTTATGAAGTATTAAATGGCGAAATTCATCGCCGCATTGCCCTCTCAGACCCCGGTATCGATGATTACCGGAACGAGTTGCTGTGGCGACCTGAGAAACCAACGTTGATTGATGCACAGATTCAACTCTGGTGCCAGGGGCAGTTGGTGGATGAGGTGTCATCCTATACGGCCATGCGGACGGTCAGCATTGAGCGCGATCGCTTTATGCTCAACGGCCAGCCCTACTATCTGCGACTGGTGCTAGACCAGGGCTACTGGGAAGACACTTTGATGACGGCCCCATCTGATGAAGCTCTCCGCCGAGATGTCGAGTTAACGAAGCAAATGGGCTTCAATGGGGTACGGAAACACCAGAAAATTGAAGACCCCCGCTATCTATACTGGGCTGATGTACTGGGTCTAATGGTGTGGGAAGAAATGCCCAGCGCCTATCGCTTTACACCAAAGTCTGTCGAGCGTCTGACTAAGGAATGGACTGAGGTCATTGAGCGAGATGCCAGCCACCCCTGTGTTGTAGTTTGGGTACCTTTCAACGAGTCCTGGGGTGTACCTGATTTGACGGCAACTCCAGCCCACCGGCACTGGGTTCAGGCTCTCTATCACCTGACCAAGACGCTCGATCCGACCCGACCTGTCATCGGTAATGACGGCTGGGAAAGTACAACAACGGACATTCTCGCCATCCACGACTACGACACCAAGCCACACGGTTTGGCGAAGCGCTATGGGCCTGAGGTGAAGCTGACCGATCTGTTCGATCGCCAGCGTCCCGGTGGGCGAGTGCTGACTCTTGACGGGTATCCCCATCAGGGCCAACCCATTATGCTGACCGAGTTTGGTGGCATTGCCTGCACACGGCCTGAAGAGGAGTGTCAAACCTGGGGTTATGCCCGTTCAGATAATGCGCTGGAATTTCAAAGCCAGTATGCGGCGTTGTTGCAAGCCGTCAACAAGATTGAGCTGTTTAGCGGTTTCTGCTATACACAGTTGACGGATACCTTCCAGGAAGCAAACGGATTGCTTTATGTCGATCGCACGCCCAAGTTCCCAATTGAGGCCATTGCATCTGCTACTTTCGGCAGGGGGAATATCGATGTAGACCAGTCTATGCTTCTAGAATCAGCCAAGGTGGCCTGGTCCCAAATGGAAGATGCACTCTCAGACGCTATTAAAGCCAGATGGACGAACTCTCACACTGTACAGCCGGTTCCCCATTGCGGAGGGGATAATCGCTCCTAGTCCCAGTGATGAGCCTGTTCGCGCTAACCCTCACTTACGCTGGCATCCGTTGCGAGCTGAGTGGGTCGCCTATGCCAGTCATCGCCAGGGGCGGACATTCATGCCGCCCCCGGAATACAACCCCCTGGCTCCTACTCGGGATCCACAGTTCCCTACAGAACTGCCCCAGGGCAAGTATGACATCGCGGTGTTTGACAATCGTTTTCCGTCGCTGATTCCGTCAGCGGCGGATGCCCCCCACGCTATTGTGGATACATTGCCAGCAAACGGAGCCTGTGAGGTCGTGGTATTTACCCAAGACCCGCAGGCTTCTTTGAGTTCGTTACCGCTCGACCATGTAGAGTTGTTGTTCCAGGTGTGGGGCGATCGCACCCGTGCCATCAGCCAACATTCTCAAATTCAATACGTCCTACCGTTCGAAAATAAAGGCGTTGAAGTCGGGGTAACTCTGCACCACCCCCATGGGCAAATTTATGCCTATCCCTTTGTGCCGCCCGTTCCGGCCAAAATGGATGTGAATCAACGCGAGTATTATCAGCAGCATCAACGGGGTTTGCTGCAAGATCTGATTCAAAGCGAAATTCAAGACAATCAGCGTATCGTGTATCGGGATGAGTGGGCGATCGCCTTTGTTCCGGTTTGTGCGCGCTACCCCTACGAAGTGTGGGTTGCCCCCATTCAACCTACGGCAACGTTCTCGGATTTAACGGCCGAACAGCGAGCAGGATTGGCCCGGGCCCTCAAAACCGTCACGCTCAAGTATGACGGGTTGTGGAACCGGCCATTTCCTTATTTGATGGCCTGGTTCCAGGCCCCTGTCAATGGAGAAGCACGCCCTGACTGGCATCTCCACGCCGAGTTCTACCCCCCCTACCGCACTGCTGACCGACTCAAATATCTAGCCGGAACCGAGCTGGCAGCAGGCATGTTTGCGAACGATGCCTTGCCTGAGGAAAAAGCAAAGGAATTGCAGGCTGTAGCAGTTGAGCTGGATGCATCGGTTCCTGTATAACCGGCATTGGACTCTGCTGTTTCCTAAAGAATTGCCTGCGTTTGTAGCTTGATCCAGAACGAAATTGGAATGAATTTCTGAATCCTTAACGAATAGGCTAAGGAATACCATGAATCGGTTAGAGGAAGTATCTACCAAACTAGAATTCATGCGGGGTGTGCTGCATGAAACAGAGGCCGCAGGTATTCGACTACGGGGAACGGATTGGTTTGCCTGGGCGACGGCTGGCGGTTCCAATACTGTACTGTTGGCCGCCGAAACGGGTGTGGCTGAAGTTCTGGTAACACCAACAGATGCCTGGATACTCACAGATACCATTGAAGCCGAACGGCTTAAGGATGAGGAGCTTCCCGAAGGTTCCTCCTATAAGCTCTCCGTCAATCCCTGGGCCAAAAGTTCTGATCGCGAATCCTTCGTTCAGGAGGCGACGAATAACGGCAAGATTCTGAGCGATAAACCAGCCGCAGCCAACGAATCCTCACTTCCCCAATCCCTGACTCAGCACCGATGGGTTATGCTGCCCAGCGAAGTGGAGCGGTATCGTCAGGTGGGACGGCTTGCCAGTGAAGCCATGACAGAAGTGCTGATGCGGGCAGAACCAAACTGGACAGAGTATCAGCTTGCCGGAGCAGGGGCAGAAGCGATGTGGGCCAGAGGGCTGCATCCAGCGCTGACATTGGCGGCAGGCGATCGCCGCCTCCCCATCCATCGGCACCCCTTACCCAGTGGAGAAACCCTGGGACGGCAGGCTATGCTGGTTTTTTGTGCGCGAGGACATGGGTTGGTGATTAGCCTGACCCGCTTTGTTTTCTTCGAGGGTTTCACGCAGCAAGATCAACAATTACATCGCACCATTGCTGAAATTGAAGCAGAAGCTCTCAATAATTCCCAAATTGGAACACCGCTGAATGCGGTTTACAACGTTCTCGCCACAGCCTATAAGCAGCACGGTTATCCCAACGCCATTCGCGAACACCATCAGGGAGGGACGGCGAGCTATGGAGCACGCGATGTCGTGGCAAACCCAGAAACGACCAGTCAGCTCGCTGCTAATATGGCCGTTGCCTGGAACCCCAGCATTCCGGGAGCCAAGATTGAAGATACTTTCTTGTTGACCTCGAATAATACGTTGGAAAACCTGAGCTTTGACCCCAAGTTTCCCCACGCTGAAGTTGAAGGGCGGCTCCGCGCTGTCCCGTTGGAGCGCTAATTATGGATTTTGTTCAAATTTTTAATGACGCCCCCAAAATTGAAACCAGTGCGCCCGGGCGAGTGAATTTGTTGGGCGAACACACCGACTACAACGATGGGTTTGTGCTGCCAACAGCCATCCCTCAACATACAACCGTTGCCATTGGCCCCAGTCCAAACGATCGCCACCACTTCTACTCTGCTGAATTAGAAGAAATGGTTGATTTGAACCCGACTGACGCCGCAGCTGAGGGCTTTGCCAGTTATGTATACGGCTGTATTCGCATGGTAGAGGAATCTGGCTATCCGGTTCCTCCCTTGAATGTGTTTGTGACATCCTCGGTGCCTATTGGCTCAGGTTTGTCGAGTAGTGCCGCGCTAGAAGTGGCGATGTTGCGGGGCTTGCGATCGCTTCTCAATCTCGACATTGACGATGTAAAAATCGCACAACTCGGACAGCAAGCTGAGATTCAGTACGCAGGGGTCAGTTGCGGCATCCTTGACCAGATGGCCTCCAGTCTTGCTGATACTGAGCACATGCTGTTCCTGGATACCCGCACCCTCGAGCGCAAGATTCTGCCCTTCCCTGCGGGAGCTGAAATTGTGGTAATCGACAGTGGAGTCGCGCGATCGCTCGCCACCAGTGGCTACAACCAGCGACGCTCGGAGTGTGAAGAAGCAGCCCGTCAGTTAGGCGTCAAAGCGCTACGCGATGTCAGCGACCCGCAGAAGGTGGAGCATTTGCCAGAGCCTATCCGTAAGCGGGCTCGCCATGTCATCACTGAAAATAACCGGGTGCTCAAAGCCTTAGACGGAGTTCCGCCGAAGGTCTTTGGCGAGCTCATGAATGCCTCTCACGCCAGCTTGCGGGATGACTACGAAGTATCAGTACCTGCCCTCGATCAACTCGTTGATATTCTACAAAATACCTCCAATGTCTTTGGAGCTCGCTTAACGGGGGCTGGATTTGGAGGCGCCTGTGTAGCGTTGGTTGCGGAGGGAGAAGGAAAGGCGATCGCCCAAACCGTGCTCAACCACTACAACAATGCTGGATTCAACGGACATATTCTCGTTGATTAACTCATATAGCAATATGCAAGTGCGTTAGGTACAGCAACGATGGTGTGGGGCACTTCGTGCCCCACACCATCGTCCTTAATCAATGCGCACAGCGTTTTCAGTACTTCGATTAAAGAAATTGAGTTTTTTGAAGAAACAGCGTTACCGTATTCATTCCGCCTCTATCAATGGGGAGAATAGGTTCTATAGAGGGCTACATTTTGCTTTGCGGAAGCGCGATTAGCCCTAACCCCCAAGCGGAACGGACAGCAAAATGGTTCAGAGCATCAATACAGCGACTTTTAATTCAACAGATTTAGATCAACTTGCAGAAGACTTGAATCGTGATGGTATCTGCATCCTTCGTGGAGCACTCGATCGCAGCTTAATTGCAGAGTGGAAAGCGGCGTTTGATGAATTATTCCATGAGCGTCAACAGCGGCCCGGTGGCCTCGCGCCTCGGGGAACAGCCCGGTGTTATTTGACATTACCCTGGGTTGCTCCCTTTGCGAATCCTGCAGTCTTTGCCAACCCCGCTATTCTGGGTGTGATCGATCGCGTCTTCTATCAGGAATACAAACTCGTTCAACTGGCTGCCGACATCCCCATGCAGGGATCGGAGTACCAGGAAATCCATCGTGATTTTCGTCCCCTGTTCAGCGATCAGATTGTCACGCCCCTCTATGCGCTGGCCGTGAACTTCCCTCTGGTTGAAGTGACCTCTGAAAACGGCCCCTTCGAGATGGCACGGGGTACCCATGTCATGTCCCGCGAAGAGGGATTGGTTAAAGTGCAGGCAGGCGAAATCCCCATGGAGCAGTTTTACTTGCAGCCCGGTGATGTAATGATTCGATCGCCCCTGGCTCTACACCGGGGCACTCCCAATACAACTCCTGATCCCCGCCCAATGATCGTGATGGGCTATGTCATGCACTGGCTCCACACCCATAAGGTAGATTTGCTTTTGGAAGAAGGCTATTACAATGGGTTATCGCCTGAACTTCAGCAACTACTTCGCTGCCAGACGATCAAACAGTTGCCGGATAAGGCAACCGAAACCTACGTAAACTTCCAGTACTAATGGCAGTACGTCTTCCAAAAAACTAGTTAGTTTGAAACCTTGAGTTTTCTTTGTAGGAAAGCTCAAGGTTTCAAACTAACTGGGGTTTAGCCAATGCTATCTGACGTCATTACGGGTAATGCACAGCTTGAAGCTGACCAGCGACGAGGCTGGTTTGTTGGGGAATTTATCACCCCACCCGATGATCCCCGTTCAACTTCTGCAGTGGAAGTGAAGTGGGGAGTGCATGGGAAAGGCGATCGCCGCGCTGATTGGGCAGGGCCATCCGAAACAGCTACCCTGTCCATTTTGATCAGCGGTCGGTTCCGACTTGAATTTCCCGATGGTGAAGTCCTGCTCGCATCCCAGGGAGACTACGTACTCTGGCTGCCGAGTGTTTCTCACACCTGGTTAGCTGAAGAAGCATCCATCGTAGTAACGGTACGGTGGAAGCTTTAAATAGGGGATGTGAGCAAAGCTCACATCCCCTATTTTTGCTTTAAGCTTGCCCGTAGCATCTCTGGGGCCAGTTTCAGGCAACCTTTAATGAGAGGTGTAAGCAAAGCTGACACCTCCCATTTTCGCTTTAGCCTTGCCCGTGTCGTTTTTGGTGCCAGTCCCAGGCATGGGTGAGAATTTGATTGAGATCGGCATATTGGGGTTGCCAACCTAGAACATTTCGTGCCTTGTCGCTACTGCCCACCAAAATGGGTGGGTCTCCAGCACGGCGATCGCGCTCAACGACCTTAATCTCTCGCTGAGTCACTTTTCGGGCAACTTCAATGACCTCTCGCACAGAAAAGCCATTGCCATTACCCAAGTTGAACACATCACTATTGCCGCCAGATTGCAAATACTTCAATCCCAACACATGAGCCTGCGCCAGATCCGACACATGGATATAGTCACGAACGCAAGTTCCGTCATCGGTAGGATAATCCGTTCCTAATATTGAAATGCTTTCAAGCTTACCCAAAGCGGCCAACAACACCAGGGGGATCAAATGAGTTTCAGGCTCATGATCTTCGCCCAATAAACCGCCGGGATCAGCTCCAGCCGCATTGAAATAACGAAAACGCACAGACTTGAGCCCGTATGCTGTATCAAAATCAGCAAGCATCTGTTCCACCATTTGTTTGCTGGTGGCGTACGGGCTCATAGGTGCTTGGGGATGATCTTCAGTGATGGGTACAAATTTGGGAGCCCCATACAGGGCACAAGTCGAAGAAAAAACTAGATGTTTAATGGAAGCCGCAACCATCGCCTCTAATAACGTTAGCGTCCCCGCTACGTTATTCCGATAATACTTACCGGGATGTGCAACAGATTCACCCACCGCGATGAATGCTGCAAAATGCATCACTGCTGTAATTGGATAAGTGCTGAAGAGTTGATCGAGTAGGGAGCGATCGCTAATGTCGCCCACAATCAGTTTCACATTTAATCCTTGCTCAACCAATTCCCGGTGCCCGTTAGACAAATTATCCAGCACAAGCACGTCATATCCCGTCTGTTGCAATGCCAAAACTGCATGGGAGCCAATGTACCCTGCGCCCCCAGTCACCAAAACCATGGGTTGATCAACCACCGTTTTACCCTCTGCTTAAAAAGGTTTTTGTAATCATACTTGGAGGTTCTATTTCCTAAAAACTTCGATGGAAATATTTCCGTATACTCTACAAAAGAGAAATGAAATATATACCAACCGCCTCCCAGATTATACGGAACAAAGAGGAATAATGAAATCGGATATACCGTATAAAAGGCCCAATTTCTATCCCTTATTTTCAAAAAGCCTCTATCAATTTCTTATCTAATTGATAATTGTTTTTATACCTTAAAGCTCCCTCATTTCAAGGCTTACGAGTTTTCATTAAATTACTGATGCAGCAGCAAGAAAAGAGTTAAAAATCAAGTATTAAAAAATTCGTGAATCAGATTAAACACATTATGACTGATAACATTTATACTCAAAACGGTTAGCCGAACTTCTACCTGAAGAAGTATTTTCAATAGAATAAAAACCACTATTCTTTAATTACGCGGCACTCGCTCTTTCGAAGGCTTAAGTAGGAAGTGAAGAGGCGGGTTTGTAATTTTCTGCATATTGATCTCTGCATTGCGGATATTAATTGCGAAGGTTTGCAGAATTTCTACCTTAAACTCTCGCCATTTATCTATGCTGTCAATTTCATTCCTGGGTGACTTTGACTCATTAAATCCATAAGTTGGAGGTAAAGTATGTCAACACATTATGGCTTGAGCGGTTCTCTAAATGGAGGTAATGGGTCAGTAAAGCAATCTTTAGAGAATCAACTTAACCGAGAACAAAATTCTTTATTTCCAAATCTGCGCTTATCTGAAAACACAGTTTTAGAAGCCACTTCTCCTGAAGTTTCTGATCTAGTCTGTTTTTCACATTTGCGCTGGGATTTTGTTTATCAGCGCCCTCAACACTTATTGAGTCGCTGCGCTCAAAGCCGTAGAGTTTTCATCATAGAAGAACCCATGGCCAGCCCTGATGGTTCCGCATGGCTGGACGTTAGCAAGCGCGAGGGCAATGTTCGCATTGTTGTTCCATACCTGCCAGAGGGCTTGGATGAAGAGCAACACATAACTCTCCAGCGGCGGCTGCTAGACGATCTATTCGCAGCCGCTCATATTCATGCGCCTATTCTCTGGTACTACACACCTATGGCAGTGGGATTCACTCGCCATCTGCAAGCATCTGCAGTTGTGTATGACTGTATGGATGAGCTGTCTGCCTTCAAGGGGGCGCCTCCAGCATTGCAAGAACGGGAAGCTCATCTCTTTAAGCTGGCAGATCTCGTATTTACAGGCGGGCATAGTCTATACGAAGCCAAGCAGCACCAACACCCCAGTGTTCATGCTTTCCCCAGCAGCATTGATGCCACACACTTTGCTCAGGCAAGAGAAGGAATTGAAGATCCAGCGGATCAGGCCGCTATTCCTCATCCCCGCATGGGATTCTACGGCGTCATTGACGAACGGATGGATCTGGCGTTATTAGACAGCATTGCCCAGGCCAGACCCGATTGGCATTTCGTGATCATTGGTCCTGTCGTGAAAATTGATCCCGAAACGTTGCCCAAACATTCCAACATTCATTATTTGGGAGGCAAATCTTATCAGGAATTACCGAAATACTTAGCAGGATGGGATGTGGCATTGCTGCCTTTCGCCCGCAATGAATCAACTCGCTTCATCAGTCCTACCAAAACACCCGAATACTTGGCTGCCGGAAAACCCGTTGTTTCGACCTCTATTCGGGATGTGGTGCGCCCTTATGGGCAACAATCTCTGGTACACATTGCCGATACGGCACCAGAGTTTGTCGCAGCGATCGCCGCTGCGCTGGAGCAAACTCAGACAACTCCTGACTGGTTGGACCGAGTCGATACATTCCTGGCGCAAACATCCTGGGATTTAACCTGGCAGGCAATGAATGAATTAATTGAGCGGGCGATCGCCCTCAAGACCTGCAACGCTCCTAACAGCACTCCAGTAAGGCAAGCACCGGCATCGGCCAAGCCAACTTCCAGTGAGGTCAAAACGACCATTGGGAGCACAGCCAATGCGAACAAACGGTGATTTAGAGAAGTTTGAAAAGCAAACTTTTGTGGACACAGGGCCCAAAAATGTGACTCCTTCCAGAGCTTTTCAAACACGGTCACTTCATTACTCATACGGTGGAATAAACCCATGTTCGACTATTTAATTGTTGGTGCCGGATTCGCTGGAAGCGTTTTGGCGGAACGACTAGCCACCCAAAGTAACAAAAAGATCCTGATTGTGGATACCCGCAATCACATCGCCGGTAATGCCTACGATCATTACAATGACGATGGTATTCTAGTACATAAATATGGTCCTCACATCTTCCATACCAACTCACGGGATGTATTTGAGTACCTGTCTAACTTCACAGACTGGCGGCGCTATGAACACCGCGTTCTCGCCAGTGTTGACGGCCAATTGGTGCCTATCCCCATTAATCTGGACACCATCAACAAGCTGTATGGATTGAACTTAACTTCCTTCCAGTTAACCGAATTTTTCGCTTCCGTAGCTGAGCCTAAGGACTACATCCGCACCTCGGAAGATGTTGTTGTCAGCAAAGTTGGGCGAGAGCTTTATGAAAAGTTCTTCCGCAACTACACTCGCAAGCAATGGGACATTGATCCATCCGAGTTGGATAAATCGGTTACAGCACGTGTTCCCACGCGTACCAATCGAGACGATCGCTACTTCACTGATACCTATCAGGCGATGCCTCTCCACGGTTATACGCGTATGTTCGAGAACATGTTGACGCATCCCAATATTAAAGTGATGCTCAACACCGACTACCGGGAGATTCAAGACTTCATTCCCTACCGCGAGATGATCTACACTGGCCCCGTAGATGGCTTCTTTGACTACTGCTATGGTAAGTTACCTTACCGTTCTCTCGCCTTCAAGCACGAGACGCTGAACGAGACCGTACACCAACCTCAGGCAGTAGTTAATTATCCCAACGAGCATCTTTATACCCGTGTCACGGAGTTCAAGTACCTGACCGGACAGGAACACCCCAAGACCAGCATCGTGTATGAGTATCCCAAGGCAGAAGGTGATCCCTACTACCCGGTGCCGCGTCCTGAAAATGCCGATCTATATAAGCGGTATAAAGCATTAGCAGATGCGACCCCTAACGTTCACTTCGTTGGACGGCTCGCCACATACAAGTACTACAACATGGACCAGGTGGTTGCACAGGCGTTGGCACTCTATGCCCAACTGTCTGAGCGCCCAAGTTGGCACCCCGAAACTGAAACCCTACGGGTTAGGAAGCCAGTCAGTGCTACAGGTGAGTTCGAACAAAGCCCCAAACATGGTGTAGTCAGTACCACGGGTGAGTTGCAACAGACTGGGAAAACTCCTGCGGTCAGTGCAACCGGCGAGTTCCAGCAAAACGGAAAGGCCGAACGGTCCCTCAACGGTACAGGCAGCAAATCGTCCAATGGTTCTGTCTAACTCTCTTTGGTAAATCCCTTGCATCAGCATAGAGTTTGCTAAGCATTATTTGTGGGGCCTTTGGCCCCACAAATAATACCAATTGCTAAGCGTTATTTGTAGGGCTAAAGACCCTATAAATAACACCGATAAGTATCAGGTACTCGGCACTTAAAATTTGGCATTGCATGCCCGACACCGTGCAATGTCAATTCTTCCAGTGTTAAATCAAAAACCTGAAAATTGTCAGTTTGGAGCGGCTGGGGACGTGATGAATTTAAAGCAAGTTTCACCAGAATTGGAATTATGGGGTGGAATTGAGTGTACGGTGAATCGCGTGGGCGATCGCTATCTAGATCAACTCGAACGCAACGGACATTACATTCGCCTCGAAGACCTCGATCGGTTTGCCGTGCTTGGGATACAGGCGATCCGATATCCTGTTCTCTGGGAACGTACTGCGCCTAATGGTTTGGATCAGGCCGATTGGTCATGGGCCGATGAGCGGTTGACTTATCTGGATGACATTGGCATTCGTCCCATTGTTGGTTTGGTGCATCACGGTAGTGGCCCTCTCCATACGAGCCTGATGGAGCCTACATTTGCAACTGGATTAGCCCAGTTTGCCCAGGCTGTTGCTACCCGTTACCCATGGGTGGAGTACTATACACCCGTTAATGAACCGTTAACAACTGCACGGTTTAGCGGGTTGTATGGGCACTGGTATCCCCATCATCAAGATGGTGTTAGCTTTATCAAAGCATTGTTGAATCAGTGCCGTGGTGTCGTGCTTGCCATGCAAGCCATTCGCCAGATTAACCCGGGGGCAAAACTGGTTCAAACTGAAGACCTCGGCAAAGTATTTAGCACTCCCTTGTTGTCTTATCAGGCGGAGTTTGAAAATGAACGGCGATGGCTCTCCTTTGATTTACTCTGTGGTCGCCTTGACCACAACCACTTCCTGTGGCCTTATTTACGTTCCATTGGTATTGAGGAATCCGAACTGACCTGGTTTCTCGACCATCCTTGCCCTCCTGATATTTTCGGCATTAATCGCTATCTCACGAGCGATCGCTTCCTGGACGAACGGCTCGATCGTTACCCACCCCACACTCACGGTGGCAACGGTAAACACCAGTATGCCGATGTTGAAGCGGTGCGGGTCTGTACCGACGGCATCTGCCCAGCCTACACGTTATTAAAGGATGTTTGGGAGCGTTATCAGCGTCCCATCGCGATTACAGAAGTACACCTGGGATGTACCCGCGAGGAACAGTTACGCTGGATTAAGGAGATCTGGGAAGCTGCCCAATCCTTACGGCAGGACAAGATAGACGTGCGAGCGGTCACAGCCTGGTCACTGTTGGGAGCCTATGACTGGAATAGCCTCGTCACCCGGGCTGACGGTTTTTATGAGTCGGGTGTTTTTGATGTGCGCCCAACTTGTCGTAACAGTTCGCAACCGCTGCAACCTCGTCCTACGGCGATCGCCACAATGCTACGCCACTTGGGCGCAGGGCAGGAATACAATCATCCCCTTCTGGAAGTCCCGGGATGGTGGCAACGCCCCGAACGACTTCTCTACCCCCCCGTCGCCTGTTCCCCCAGTTCCAAAGAAGCAGGGATAAGCCCCCCCGCTCCCCTGGTTCCCTGCCCCCCTGCCCCTCTGCTCATCACCGGGGCAACCGGCACCCTTGGACAAGCCTTCGCCCGTATCTGTACTATCCGAGGCATTCCTCACCGCCTATTAACCCGGCGGGAAATGGACATTACAGACCCGGCCGGAGTAGAGCAAGTCTTAGACGAGCTACAGCCCTGGGCAGTGATTAACACAGCAGGTTATGTGCGAGTGGATGATGCGGAACGCGAATCGCACCTGTGCCGTCTCATCAATGCCGATGGACCGGCAATCTTAGCCAATGCCTGTGCTCAACGCAATATTGGGCTCGTTAATTTCTCGTCTGATCTCGTATTTGATGGGGATCATCAACAACCCTATCTAGAAAGCGACGAGGTATCGCCATTAAATGTCTACGGCCATAGCAAAGCACAAGCTGAACAATGGGTTTTACACCATCATCCTTGTTCTCTCGTTATTCGTACCAGTGCATTTTTTGGCCCCTGGGATGAGTACAACTTCCTGACCATCGCTCTCCGCACTCTGCAGGCCGGACAACCCTTTGTAGCTGCGGAAGACGCTATTGTTTCTCCCACCTACGTGCCCGACCTGGTTCATGCCACTCTGGATTTACTGATTGATGGGGAATGTGGATTGTGGCATCTAGCCAATCCGGGGGCGATCGCCTGGGCCGATTTAGCCCGTTTGACGGCTCAGTTAGCTGGAGTAGATGCCTCTACGATCCAACCCTGCTCGATTAAGAATCTTGGCTTCGCAGCTCCCCGTCCTACCTATAGCGTTCTCAGCAGTGAACGCGGTATCTTGCTCCCGGATTTAGATCGGGCGATCGCTCAATACCTTCGGGACTGTGAGCTCATTCACCGCTAGCCTTCTGAGACCCACAATGTGTAGCAGCAGCACCATGCCGCTACACATTGTGGGTCTTCAAGGGGGAGATTAAATTACATATTAAAAATTCATCGATACGCAGGAAGAAGAGAAAGGGTAGCGACCGCTAAAAACAACAGGGCAGAGCCCGTCTCTAACATCGCGACATATTTAATGTTTGTTGTACAGTACCAATCACGCTTGAAAAAAATAATACCGTACTTGAGCAAAACTACACCAAAAGACAACGCAGTGATAGGTGATAGCCAGCCTATAGACCACAATCCTGTAACAGCCAGTGTTGCGATCGCATGATAAACCAAGCTCGGCATTACAGAATGGGATTTGTCTTTGCGAAACTTAACCGTAAAGATCGCACTAGAAAAGAAAAGTGTATTCAAAATCCATAAGCCAAGCACAGAGATGGTAAAGCTTCCTGTTGTAACTGTATAAGCGAGCGGAGCACATAAGCACACAGCCGCAAACGTAATCAACTCATTGAGAGCAGATTTTTGCTCACGAAAGAAGACTGAAACCACATCAATCAAAAACGCAGCGATCGCCCCCAAGTAAATCCATAGCAACGGAGACCATGCGCCTTGAAGCCAGTAGAGGTAGAGAGCGATCGCCCCTGCGACACTCGAATACAAGCTACCCCAAAATAGAAAGCGGGGTTTAAGACTGCGACGTTGTTTAATTTGTAAAGCCCATGGATGCTCAGCCTGAAAACCGCAGAAGGCACAAATGAGAGCCAAGGTCGTCACCCAACTCCATTGCTGAGCGGCAGCGGCTCCCGTCAAAAATGACACGAGCAGCATAATGTAGACACCGTGATCATGGGAGAACACGGGGCGGTACCAGACCTGAGCATTGGGCTTGTGGGCAGGGGAAAGGGTAGGGGTTTGATTTTGTGTTGAAGCATCCATGGTGGCATCGCAGATACAGTTATCAAATTTGTGATCAAGGGACGGAAAGGGTTTCTAAACCTACACTCCAGGGTCTGTGTTAAACGTTATTTTCTACACGATTCATGTATCAAGAAACCCTTTCATAATTGCATAACTTTTGTTACCAACATGTTAATAACGCCTGAGCTGCTCTCGGCGTTGTTCATTCCATTCATCAAGTCGTTGTTGAGTACGTTCTCGCTGTTCCTGTTGGTAGTCATTCCAATTATCTCGTTGCCGATCCCAAAGTTCCTCTTGGCGATCCTCAAATTGAAGCTGATAGCGTTCTTGCCGCCGTTGTTGTTCGTTTTGATAGCGTTCTTCTCGTTGTCGCTGCCATGTTTCTGGAATAACATCTTCAGAATCAACTTCTGGGTCGAGGATAATATCTATCGACGGCGATTGCCTGGGAGTAGTTACCCGTGGAGGGCTTGCAGCAACAGCACTGATAAATAGATTAGAAAATAGGACGAGACAAAGGAGCTCTAGGGTGTGTCTGAGAGTTATCTCGAATGCCTTTTCCGTATACTTTGCGAGCAAAAAACCAATCTTTAAAGCAGACCCTGCTTCCAGACGATTCCATGGATACAACATAAGCACTCTCTCTATTGACGATTGCTCCGGCTGAGAGGACTAATCTTTACCACATTTCACGTAACAAGGTAGTGCCTCTATACTAGCCAAAATTAGCCTGAGTAGCCGCAAGCTTTTCAGCCTCGTTTTATGCTGATTCTCAGTACAGAGGAAAACCTTTAAAGCCCATTTTTTTTGTTGTGGAAGTTCTTCTCCACAACAAAAAGCTGATACCGAACTGGGGTTACCTGAAGGTTAACGAATAAAGTTAACGTAGAGGAGATCGCCACTTCATCTTTGCTCCCATGAAACGCAAGCAACGCAAAAAGCAGCCATTTCTAAACCGCCAAAATGCGATCGCTCTGGCTATTCTGCTGTTGTGCTTGCTGATTTATACCTGGTTTTGGAGACAGCCAGAGCGCGATCTATTCTCTGCAAAAGGCCTAGAGCAAGCGATCCAAAGCTGGGGATGGCGAGGAGTATTGGCTTACATAAGCATCCTCATGCTTTCTGTTGTCATTAGCCCAATTCCCAGTGCTCCTTTAGCAGTTGTTGCAGGTATGGTATGGGGGCCAGTTCGGGCAGGGATTTATAGCGTCATTGGCGGTTTTTTAGGAGGCCTACTAGCCTACTTTATTGGATACACATTGGGACGTTCAGTCGTATATTCGCTAACGGGAAAACTAATCTATTTCTCAAAAAATCGAGGGGAAATTTATTTGGGATGGATTATTTTCATCACCCGTCTGCTACCCGTTTTATCATTTGATTTAATCAGCTACGGAGCTGGTATAAGCGGGCTCTCCCTGCCTATTTATGCTACAGCTACGCTACTCGGTATGATTCCATCTACTTTTTTTCTGACGTTTTTAGGAGCAACATTTGTAGTTGGTTTGCCACTAGGAATAATTTTCTCTACTCTGTTTCTCATTCTATTATTTGGTTTACCCTACGGAATTCATCGCTATAACTGGTTTAATATGCGAGATATTATCCGTTTTGAGTAACTTCTATATTTAAGTACCGTACATAGAGCAGTCTTAGTCAGCCTAAGGCTGTTCAGTTTTATTGTGAAAGAGGACGTAGGGTTAACCCCACGTCCTCTTTCACAATAAAACTGAATATGAGTTAATAGCCAGCCGTGAGGATTAACCTACAAGTGCTTTCAGCATCGAAACAGCATCTTCTACTGTGCTTATGCAACAGGAGCAGCGGCCGTTGCGGTCAAGCCTACAGCCTCAGCATACTTGAGGTAGGTTTCAACCGAAGCAATAACGATACGAGCTTCGATAGCGAGTAGCTCAATTCCTACCAATGAAACCCGAACCCAAGCATCAACCACAACACCTTTGTCAAGGATACGGTCAACAACTTCAGCCAAGCTTGAGGAGGAGTTTACCTTTTCAACAGCCATTTGAGTATTCCTTAATTTCAGGGAGTAACTTGTTTATGCGTAACACCGCGTTGTTTCGAAGCTTTTTCGGCCTCACTGTATCCGAGGATAAGCGATGAGCCTGAAGGAGTTCTCCGGATTTGCACTTAATTTTGTTGTTCTCTATTTTTTAGAAATGCTGTAATTCCTGTGGTTACAAGACAATTCTTTACTTGTGTTATCAATCATCACTATAAGTTCACAAAAGCGATGATAGTGACATTCTATTAATAATATTCTATGTCATTCCACCGAGTCACTATAATCTTGCTTTTTTTCACTCGTATTTTCACTGAGTGCATGACCTAGTACGTTGAGGCGGAAATCCATCACCTATGTTTTTGTGTAGGGCACGTCTGTGACAGGCCAGAAAAGCGATCGCTTTATGAGGTAGCTCATAGAACGGAAAAACAAGCCTTGCCATAGTGAAAACATTGGAAGTGGAGTTGAGCCTCCTCACAACTTCCTCACATTCGGTATCTAAGCTTACAGAAATCCAAATACCCCAAGTGGGTTGGCCTTTGCTGAAGCCTTTTCCAATTCATTGATATTTCTCCTGGCGTAAGACATTTCACTGTCCTTCAGCCCGGTTTAAACCCTTCTCTTTAAAGCCTTTGCGAGAGACTGCCACGATGACGAGTCCATCCATTAGTATTACAACACCCAAATCACCAACTCATAGACGGTGGCTGAGCTTACCAGCTTGGCTCGTGTTGATTTGTGTTGTTATGTTCTCTGTATTGTTAGGAGCCGGAGCCGCCATTTGGAAAAATGCGCCTCCAGTGCCAGCAACCATTATTTCCCCACAACAAGACGTTATTCTGACTCAAGCCAACATCCAATCTGGCCAGGAAATTTATCTGGCGCGGGGTGGACAGCATATCGGTAGTGTATGGGGACATGGGAGCTATTTAGCCCCTGATTGGTCAGCAGACTTTCTCCACAAATGGGGGTTGGCTACAGCGGGTGTATTACAAACCGGCAGCGTCGATTTTAGCCAAGCAGATCTGGAAGCATTGCCAGTGGGCGATCGCGCCAGCCTTGAAGCCCGCGTTGCTGAGCAGTTCAAAACCAATCGCTACGATCCTGAAACTCAGGTTTTGGCGCTAACGAACGCTCAGACCCAGGCCTTAACCAAAGTATTCGCTGATTACCAAACCTTGCTGGCCCATGGTTCTCGGGACTTTTCTATCCCCAGCGGTTGGTTCACGAGCAATGAGCAAATTCAGGATGTCAGTGCATTCTTTGCATGGACAGCCTGGGCTGCTTCTGCGAACCGCTTTAATGCGCCTTTTTCTTACACGGCAAACTTTCCTCACGATCCATTGGTGGGGAACGAAGCGCCCGGTCAGTTTGTCATCTGGTCGATCGTATCAGTGGTTTTGCTCGTTGCGGGGATCGGCATCTTCCTGTTCGTCAACCTGAAAACGGAAGATGCAGACGAAGTACAAGAAGTTACTGCTCGTCCTGCAGTTCGCCTTGCCACTGCTAGCCAAAAAGTCACCACGCTATTCTTCGGCGTTGCAATGGCTCTGTTCCTGGTGCAAATCGGCATGGGTATGGTAACCGCCCATTATGCCGTTGAGGGAGATGGTTTCTACGGTGTGCCGTTGGATCAATTCCTCCCGTACGCCGCATCTCGTACCTGGCACCTGCAACTCGCAGTTTTCTGGATTGCGACTTGCTGGCTGGCTGCCGGCCTCTACTTTGGCCCTCGCTTTGGGAAGCATGAACCCAAGGGGCAGGCAATTGGAAATGCCGTTCTACTCGGTACGCTGACAATTGTGGTGGTAGGTTCCTGCATTGGTTCCTGGGCAGCTATTCAAGGCATTCTGGGTACGAAGCTCAGCTTCCTATTTGGGCACCAGGGTTACGAGTATGTAGAATTGGGCCGCTTCTGGCAAGTTCTCCTCATCGGTGGCATGGTCTTCTGGCTGTGGTTGATGTACCGTGCTCTGAAGCCTGCTCTGAAGCAGGAGGGTTCGAAGACGGGCCTGAATCACTTCTTCCTCTATAGTGCGATTACAATTCCCTTGTTCTACTCCGCCGGGTTGATGTACTCTAACCACACCCCAATGAGTGTTGCCGAATACTGGCGCTGGTGGGTTGTGCATCTCTGGGTCGAAGGGTTCTTTGAAGTGTTTGCAACGGTGGCGATCGCCTACCTATGCAGCGAGCTCGGCTTTCTCAAACGCTCTGCCGCTCTCAAAGCCACCTATCTGACCACGATTCTGTTCCTTGGCAGCGGTATTATTGGCACCTTACACCATCTGTACTTTGCTGGAACTCCAGTATTCATCACAGCAATGGGTTCGGTAGCCTCCGCATTGGAAGTTGTGCCTCTGACGCTGATCGGTTTTGAAGTCGCAAAGTCTGCCAAGTTGGCGAAGAATGCTCAAGGTTTCTACCGAATGCCATTGCGCTTCTTCATCGCTACCTGTATTTGGAACTTGATTGGTGCCGGTGTATTTGGCTTCCTGATTAATCCGCCGATCGTGCTTTACTACTCACAAGGCTTAAACACCACTCCTATTCACGCTCATTCTGCTCTGTTTGGGGTGTACGGTTCTCTGGCCCTGGCGCTGATGTTGTTTGCCTTGCGTGAAATCACTCCCGAGAAAGCCTGGAATGAACGATTGTTGAATTTTGCCTTCTGGCATATTAATGGTGGTCTTGCCGTCATGATGATCTTTGGGTTGATTCCAAACGGTTTCTACCAACTGATTCAATCCGTGAACTATGGCACCTGGTATGCTCGCAGTGCTGAAGTGATTCACTCTCGTTTTATGGAATGGACAGTTTGGCTCCGCATTCCCGGCGATATCATCTTTACAGTTGGGGCTCTGGCAATAATGGTGTTCGTAGTTCAAGCTATTTGGGCTATCCTACACCAACCTACGCAGAATCACCCTGAGCTGGCTGAAATTAAGCCTATTGCCGAAGCTTAAACGGCACTTCCACCCTATCTTTATGTAGTGAATGTGCACGATGCAAAGTATCGTGCACATTCGCTAATAGTTCAACTCAGGATCACAAATAAAACAACCCGTAATTTCCTATTGAGAGTAGTGGTTCTATCGCTACTCCCAATACAAAAAATACACGCTTTTTGCTCCAACAAATGGATATGGCAATAAAGTTCAAGCAAATTCAAGCCACAGATTTTACCACCCCAAGGAAATAATATGAACTTTAGAAGCACGGTAAAGCCTGATACAACTTATGGTTTATGTTTATTCTTTAGAATTCCTACTTTTCGCACGCCTCAGCTCTTCCAATAGAACCCTGTCTTGGAATCATATTTTTCTTAAAACGTGAGTATGACGTGTAGATAATCAGGTAGCTAGATTGATGGATGTTGAAATGCTTCAAGCTCAGCTAATCGCATGCGAGCGCGCCATCCTTGAATTGAATTATCTGTTCAGTGAAACTCTGGAAAACCAGAAATTGTTGCTGAACTACAAGGATAAAGTTTTGGCTCAGGCTGATGAAGAGAGAACATATTTTTTGTCGTTTAAAATGCCTCTACCTCGATGGGCAAGGCAGCATTTAGGCGCACTAGAAGCAGAAATTAAGCGATCGAGAAAGGATATGGAAGCAATGAGCTGGAATATCCAGAACTGTCAGGCGTTTAAAGACAAGCTGGAGCATAAGCTGAGCCAGCATTTAGAAGATGCCTGAAACCGCTTTTGTATAAGAATCAACGTTTTATGGACCATTAGTTCGAACAGTTTTTCTGAAACTCTTGGTTTTGCGTGCGCTTCGCGCACGCAAAACCAAGAGTTTCAGAAAAACTGTCCAGAGTATTGATGGACGAATAGAGCGTTGAGAAGAAAGTTGTGTGGTCTTGTGTAAATGCAGGTGGCGATCGCCTAACAAGCGAATGCCTTCCCCTGGCTCATCAGCTTGAACCAATCGTGCTTGCCCTTTGATAATGCAGATTGGAGGCAACACCAACGCATTTCACAAAGCAATTGAGGGCGTAGCGGCTGCGAAGGACCCTAGGGAACGTGAAAGAGGGTTATTTTTTGTGTATGAAGCACACGAAAAAACATCCTTTCACAAGCGGGGTTGAGGGTTCCATGGCAATTTATGTAGTTACGGGTGCAAATCGAGGAATTGGATACGAATACTGCCGCCAACTTCAAGGCCAGGGCAACACAGTCATTGCCGTTTGCCGCGCAGTCTCTCAGGAGCTGAAGCAACTGGGTGTGCAGGTTGAAGAAGGGATTGATATTACCTCCGATGCTTCAGTGGCGGACTTGCGATCGCGCTTACAGGATACGGCGATCGATGTCCTCATCAATAATGCAGGCATTCTCAAACGCGTGACTCTAGACAATCTTGACTTTGATAGCATCCGTGAACAGTTTGAGGTGAATGCTCTTGGAGCTTTGCGTGTTACCCATGCTCTGCTGCCCAACCTCTCGTCTGGGTCCAAAGTTGTACTAATGACGAGCCGGATGGGGTCGATTGGTGATAATACGTCTGGAAGTTCTTATGGCTATCGTATGTCTAAGGTTGCACTATCCATGGCGGGTAAGTCATTAGCACATGATTTGAAAGAACGAGGGATTGCTGTCGCCATTCTCCATCCCGGTCTAGTTCAAACTCGAATGACCCATTTTACCCCCGGCGGCATTCCACCAGAAGTCTCCGTTCAAGGGCTGCTGGCACGAATTCATGAGTTGACGCTGGAGAATACAGGTACTTTTTGGCACAGTAACGGTGAGGTGCTGCCCTGGTAGATGATTCTCCATTAAGCCGTTAGAAATGCAGCTAAATAAAACCCGGATTTTTGTGGAAAGTGGTACTAAATCATACCTCCCACAGAAAGAATGACAGATTCAGTAGATCACAGGTATGTTCAAAAACCCAGAGGAAAGGGGCACTTGGGACCTCTTTCCTTTGGGTTTTTGAGCGTTTTCAATCTAAAGCAAATTTGCGTATCATTTTCTGTAACTGCTCAGCCAGGGAAAAACAGGGGGTTCAAAATAAACATAGCCTGTAAAGGATGGTTTTGAGCTTAGAGGCCGAATTCAGCCTCATTCTTCCAACACGCATCCTGCCTTTCTTACGTCTGCACAATTCTATGGCAAGGCGTAGGAAATCGTCTCCCCTGTATCATCCACCTATGAAAATTCTTGGTTTGGTTTCGCCACTTGCTGGACTTTTGCTGATGTCAATGACGTTGGTAGCAGGCGCCGTTCCTGCTGCAACCACACGTTCTTCGGTTGTGCCCCCAGTGCCCGTGGATGTTCCCCTGGTAGCTCAGAACGATGCCTATGCCTCTTTGCGTCGCCATTTGAATACTCAAAACTGGCAGGCAGCTGATCAAGAAACCCGCCGACTACTGGAGCGGTGGGCTCAGGGAAATGCTCCCATGAGCACTCCCCTAGTCAGCAATATCCCAGTCGATGCGTTGCAAACGCTGGATCAGTTGTGGTTAGAGGCCAGCAATGGGCGATTCGGATTTAGTGTACAGCAACGTATTTGGCAGGAAGTCTCGACGCAGTATCCCAATGATAGAGCTGCTGCAGTACGGGCGTTTGGGCGACGGGTAGGGTGGCTACGGCCAGCTCCCGATAGCAACAATTTTGTATCCCCCGACTGGTTTACTGAGCCGGAACTTTCTAACTCCTTGAATGCGCCTATGGGTCACTTTCCCTGGGCAGGGGTTCCCTGGAGCCAGATTCAAGAGATGCTCAATCAGCAAAGCTGTGGCAGTTGCATGGTTGATGCCATGGACTTGCAGGGCGATCGCTTCTATCGCTACATCCCTATCCTCTATGATCGCGTCAAAGTCGCATTAGAAACTCCCACGCAACCAGGCACCCAAACCTGGAGTAGCCCCGAGCTGCGGTTTCAAATCGACCTCAATTCTCTGTACCCTTCCAACCGATGCCCGTTACAGACCGTGGCTCAAGCCATCAGCCCCAACAGTCAGATTCTCGCCGTGAGCAGCTACAGTTACGAGCGGGCCTGTGGAGGGGCCGCCAACAATAGCACCCTGGTTCTGTGGAACGCTCAACGGGGAAGTCGCATTATTACCCTTGTACGGGGGCAGGCTATGGAGTCCTATGCCTATAGAGGGCAAGCCCAGGAACCACCCACAGAGCAAGGTCAGATGGTTGGTGATGTCGCCAATGCGATCGCCTTCACCCCCAATAGCGAGCGAATTGTAGCAGGGATGGCTGATGGAACAGTACGCATCTGGTCGACGGCCACAGGGCAGCTAGAGCGCACCTTGACGGGGCATCGCTATGCCGTGCGGACGATCGCCATTAGCGCTGACGGCACTCAATTGGTGAGTGCCAGCTCAGACCAAACCATTAAAGTTTGGAATTTGCAAACGGGACAGCTCAGCCGCACCATGACACTGGGTGAGGGAGATGGAGTAGTACACACGGTGAAAATCAGCCCGGATGGGACGCGGTTGGCGATCGCCACCAACCGAAACGAACTGCAACTGCGCAATCTTTCCACCGGTCAACTTATTCGCACATTTGTAGAGGGAACGGTACCTCAGCCCTATGGGATACCGATTGCTTTTAGTCCAGACGGACGGTTTCTGGCAACGAGTGACACCGACAACAGCGTAAAAGTGTGGAATGCCAGCACAGGTGCTCGCCTGATTACCCTTCAAGGCCATGGGACGACGGTCAATGGCTTGGCCTTCAGCCCGGATAGTCAAACTCTGGCTAGCAGCAGCACTGACTATTCTATCCGGCTGTGGAACATGCAAAACTACCAGCTCCTGCATACTCTTAATGGGGCAGCCGGAACCATAGGAGGGCAGACTGAAAGCCCCAGCTATTTGTCCTTCACGGCAGATGGCCGTACCCTAGCGGCTAGTGCTCTGCTACCCTTCGCTCATCCCGTTACGCGAGAACCGCTGACGTTGCCGGGTCTTACCTTATGGGATGTAGCTTCTGGACAGAGCATCAACCAGGTGCAGTATGCAACGACATTTAACTTCAGTCCCAACGGTCAGTTCTTATTGACAAACGGGCACACTCTGCAAGTTTGGCAACCATAACCTGCAAGCGAAAGTAGTATTCTCATGCTTTTTCAAGCAGATTTGGTATAACCTGGGCACTTTAAAGGTTGTTTTTTCGTGCGCTTTGCGTACGAAAAAACAACCTTTAAAGCAAATCTTAGCGTTTTACTGTTCTACGGCGATGCCAGTGGGAAATCAATATTGGGGACACAGAGATAAACAGCAGAAGACCGACTGCCAGAAAGAAGGAAAGGGCACTACCTCCTTCCAAAGCCTGAGCTCCCGTCACACCAACCCATGTGTAAGCAATGGTACCTGGAATGATGCCGACGATGGTTCCTAGCAGGTAAGACCGCCAATCCACTAAGGTAAGCCCAAATAAGTAATTTTCAACATTAAAGGGAGTGACAGGAATCAACCGCATCGAGAGAACAAACAACAGCGACTGCTCTGCAATGCCGCGCTGGAATTTCTGTAAGGTTGGGTTATGGCCAAACCGATGCTCCACCCAATCACGAAAAAGATAACGCGTCAGCCACAATGCTCCCATTGCTCCTAAGGTAGCCCCGGCTATGGAATAAACAGTCCCCCAAAGGAGCCCAAACACCACTCCTCCTGCAATTGTAAAAATAACAGTCGGGAAGCCAATTACCATACAAACAGCATAGATTCCAATAAAGAGAAGAGGACTCCAAATACCCAATCTTTGTAGATAAGGAATGAGCGTTTCACGATTCAATAGAAATCGCAAAGGGCTAAAGCAGAAAATAAGAATTGCAACACCCCAAATGAGCGCGACTTGAAAGCGCCTATTGATTAGAAGTTGGCGAAATTGTTGAAAGTAGCGTGCGATCATAGAGCAGGAGTGAAGCAATATGGAAATCTAGGTACAGGACAAAAATTGAAGGACGTGGAAAAACTCATCGATGAATAACTCCAGATTCAGTAGGATTTGACGCAGGTGGTCGAAACCATAGCGAAAGATACTCTTGGCTT
>NZ_JACJOO010000019.1 GCF_014695575.1 Leptolyngbya sp. FACHB-8
GTGTTAAGCAGACCGCCAGCGTTCATCCTGAGCCAGGATCAAACTCTCCATATTAGTTAGAGAATTTGGGCTCTCTTGGCTCCGAAACTTTTCAAGCTTCGGAATCCTGTTTCTGTTTTGAGATTGATAAATCAATCTCGTAGTTTCTTAACGAGGATTGGTTTTCGCTTGGCTTTCAAACTATTGCTTTTTCCAGGTTCTCTCTGTACCGCAGTCGTCGCTTTGGCACATTTCCCACTTTAACTTGAACTTCCTCATTTGTGGTGAGTTTAACCGAACTTACTAAAGGATGTTTTCACTACCCATAGCGCTTGGCTATTGTTCAGGACGCTTGATGTGTGGGTCACCTCTTCCAGCGCTTTACTAACATAGCAACTCTCATAGCATTCTGTAAACCCCCCTCCCCTCCCAAAAATGCAGCTTTTCTTGAATCTCCTTGAAACCCTTCTGTATCCTTAAGAGATTCAGATTGAAGATTTAGGGGAGATATAAGACTCGGATTGAAGGAAATATCGCCACAAGAGGCTTGCAATATCCCTATTTTGAGATGATGAGCTGGGCCTAGGACCTCGGTTGGGAAGGCCTCATTCCCAAACCCTTGACCAAGGGAACGGTTGCCCATTGCCCTAGTTCCTTTGGCAAATAGATGCGTTAGACCGCTTCGCATCGTTGAGGTTGGGAGTAGTTTTACTGAACAGGCTTCAGCAGTAGGTAGTTGCAAGCAGACGGTCAAATGCTAGGACACTTCAGTGAAGTCACGGTTGTGAATAGATACCAAGTGGTGCTCACCGAGCCGGAGACGATCACCCGTCAGATCATTTCTATAGAACGAGTAAAGCAAATCGCTTGCAGCAACCTAGGTGTAGCCTACTCTAACTTCAAGTAAAAACCAATTTTCAAAATTCTAAATGAAATTAAAGGTTATTTCATTGTTACTTCATATGCGCTGGGTAACTTAAGATTACCAACCTATTATGTGCAGTTCTATGGTCAATCTCCGTTCTCTTGTTAGCCATTTGAAGTCTCAGCATAATGCAGGACAGGGGTATGGCCCTGCATCTGATTTGGCTTACATGCCAGATGATATTCTTATGGAAGAGTACGATGCTGCTCTACTTGGTAACCAGAACAGCTACATATTAAAGGATTGTTTAAAAGAAGCCACCCGCAGAGGTTTGGTTTCTACATCCAGATAGGAAATAGGGTATGCCTGGTTAAAGCGATCGATACTGACTCTAACCAGGCATAATGGCATACTATGGCTCAACTATTTCGACCCATTGTGGTTCAGCTATGTCCGAGGCACTAGGGCTCACAAACCATTTATTAGCAGGTCTGATAACAATTTCTGTGGCCCTTACTTGGCAGAGATTCTATGTTCCATGTAGATAAGCAGATTTACTAGTTCAGTAAACCAGATTGACTTTGAGCAAGTTCCGTCCTATCTATAGTCGATCTGGCCTTCTGGTTTCTATAGAACCTATGTTCCTATTAAGACTACAGCCTTTCCCTGCCTGAAACCGAAAGCCTTGATGCAGCGATCGCGATCGCGTGATGTCTTATTCCCATGATCTAATGAGCCGGGTTAATTTGGATATGGCTAGGGCACCCGTGTCATTTGTCAGGAGATACTCCGGTAAAACCCATTGGGAACATAGCATCAACGAGTAAAGGGTCCTTAACAGGAATTGCCCTGCAGAGTGAGTAGTCGTAGCAGTGTATGGAATTTTAGTAACGGGTAATTGCAGCAACCCTTAGGGCTGCATCCCCAAGTTATCTACGGCAAGATTCATAGCTCACTCTAGTTACCCAATGCAGCACTGATTTCACTGAGCCTAGACAAAGCAGTACGAAAGCCAGGGCACGATAATCTTCTATTACGGTTTCCGGAGTGTGAGTGGAGAAGGGGAAAATTCCCCTTCTCCACTCACACTCCGGACCAATTGCCTACTTTACCAATATGGCGTAATGGCAAAATGAAAAATTGGTTCATCGTATAAAGTCAGCCGCTTTTCTTATGTACAAGCCTTTTCTTATGTACAAACAAACTGAGCTCTACGGCAACTTTAGTTGAGCCGCTCTTCTAGCCAAGAACTCATGAACACTCAAAAGTGGTTTGTCTACGTGTTTACGGACAAACCACTTCTGAGTATCCAATTGTGGAATGGCGATTACTTTAGCAACGTTTGAAACTCAAATTCTTCATTTCCCAGGCAAATGAAAGTTTCATCTCCTAAAACCCATGCTCTTGCTCTATATTGGGCTCTTTCGCCTAGCCTGTTCATAGAGATCTTCCATCGCTTCAATAAACGAATTATCCCGTGTCCAGAAGGCAGGATAATCCCCTTGTTTTCTGACAGCAATTCCCGGAACCAAGACTTCAGGTAAAGGTTCTATAGTCTGGGGTAAACGTCGGGCTCCATGCCAGAAATTGCGCAGCCCTCCAACGTCATCGGCGGCTTGAAGAGTGGGACGTGTGTAATAGGAAGTAGCCGACTGGGGCGAACGCTTTTGAAGCTGAAGTTCAGCAGCAAGCGCTTGACCCAAAGAAGATTTAGCTAATTCTTGATGCAGGGCTTCGCGGGATAAGCCACGTAGTTCAAACAGAAGAAATGGATCACGATCTAGTTCAGCAGCAACCATATAATGCACTCCTGCAATGTGCTTACAGGGATTGCTGTAGTCTGGGCAGGAACAGCTAGACTTAAAATCTTTGCGACTACGGGGAAGTAAATTTAATCCTAAAGTTGCGAAGGAATCTTCAATATTGTCGGGAATTTCGTTGAGTAGAAGGCGGGAGATGAGGCTGGCCTTGGAAGCAATGAGAGCGATCGCTGCTGTCCACTTTGCTGCACTGATGGGCAGAAATTTAATCGTTGTGGTGTAAAGCGGTTCTTTATACACTCCAAAATAGGGATTAACAGACCCTCTCACTTGCGCAGTTACCGTTCCCTCTTTTATTTCAAAGCTTTTAACTTTGCCGCCATTGGCATAGGAACGTCCCCGACTCAAGCGCCCTGAATCTGTAAACTCTTCCAATGCAGCAATGAATTTCTGTCCCCACCAACTGCGACTAAATTTACTCATTTCTCAACTGACCTCGCCATAAAAGTTGAACAGATTAGAAGTGGGGAAATCCTCATTCCATAACAGCACTCTTATTCAAAGCAATGAGTTGTCTAAAGGCATCATTATCTAATTCCGTTAGCCAGGATTCATCGGCCCCAACAATAGAACCCGCTAGTTTCTTCTTATCTTCGATCATGTCGTCAATGCGTTCTTCCAGGGTTCCGATCGCGACAAATTTATGTACAAATACATTCTTCTTCTGTCCAATACGAAAGGCACGATCCGTTGCCTGGTCTTCAACAGCAGGGTTCCACCAGCGATCGAAGTGAAAAACATGATTGGCCTTGGTCAGCGTAATACCTACCCCTCCAGCTTTAAGAGATAGGACAAAAACAGAAGGTTCTGTTTCAGGATCTTGAAATTCATTAATCATCTGCTCCCGCTTTTTACGAGAGGTGCCCCCATGCAGGTAGTAGGTGTTGTAGTGGCGAGTTTGGCGTAAATACTTTTCGACAGCTTCTCCAATTTCAGTGAATTGTGTGAAGATCAGGAGGCTTTCACCCTCGTCGATCGCCTCCTGTACCATTTCGTCTAAGCGGGAAAGTTTGTGCGATCGCTCCGGTGTAAAGTCACTTCCGTCCTGAAGAAATTGCATGGGATGGTTACAAATTTGTTTCAGTTTTGTCAGCGTAGATAAAATTAATCCCTTTCGCTCAATTCCTTCCGTCGTTTGGATCCTTTCTTCAACATCTTTGACCACGGCTTCATAAAGTGATGCCTGCTCCTTGGTTAAATTGCAGTAGAGTTTCTGTTCAACCTTGTCAGGTAAGTCTTTAATAATGGATTGGTCTGTTTTAACCCGGCGTAAGATAAAAGGCTCGACCAGTTTCTTCAACGTTTCTGCTTGTTGAGGCTTATTGTTTTTTTGGATGGGTAACTCAAAATTCCGGCGAAATTGGGTTTGGTTTCCGAGATAACCCGGATTGAGAAAGTTGAAGATTGACCACAAATCCATCAATCGGTTTTCGATAGGAGTTCCAGTTAAGGCTAATCGATGAGGAGCGGAGAGCTTTAGAACAGACTTGGTCAAATCAGCTTTAGGGTTCTTGATGTTTTGAGCTTCATCCAGCACAACACGGTGCCATTGAATATCACTGAATAACTTGATATCCTTCCGCGCCAGGGTAAAAGAGGTAATAACAACGTCATTTTCCCGGCAGGTTTTCTTGAACTCCTGGCTCTCCTTTGTCCGTTGGCTTCCGTGATGCACGGTTGCTCGTAACACTGGTGCAAACTTCTGGATCTCGCGGTGCCAATTGCCTACCACCGACGTAGGAGCAATCAACAGCGTGGGTGGAATTTTGATACGGTTTTTCCCGGCCAGTTCTCGCTCCTGCAATATACGGGCAATTACCTGGATCGTCTTTCCCAAACCCATATCGTCAGCAAGACAACCGTTCAGGCCGATCTCTTCTAGATATTGCAGCCAGGATACGCCTCGCTTCTGATACTCCCGCAAATTACCCTGAAGCTGAGCGGGATCGTCTACGGGTTGCAGTTGCCCTTTATCGTTTAGTTTGCTCAGCATGTCAGATAGAACATCCTGGCGATCGACCTGAATCTCCAGTTCCTCCTCATTACCTGCTGTCAGTTTTAGAAAATCTAGCAAGCTCAACTCTGGGTTCTCCTGCTGTTGAGCCTTCCAGAAGGTTAGCATTTGCTGCATCTTGTCCTGATCCAGCTCCATCCACTGGCCTCGGAACTTAATCAATGGTGTTTTTGCATTCACCAGTTGTTTCCATTCCTGATCCGTAAGAGGCTCATCACCGATCGCCAATTCATACTGGTACTCGACCAGGGTTTCAAGCGAGAAGTAAGCGCTGTTCTTCGTCTTGCCCCCAGACACAGACTTACCCTTTGCCCTTAAACGAACTTTAGCCCGCCGTCGCCCCTGCGGTGTCCACCAGGAAGGCACAATCACCTTATAGCCCGCATTCTCCAGTACCCAAGCGGATTCTTTCAGAAATGCAAATGCCGCGTTTAAATCCAGATAAATTCCAACTGGCTGATCTGTATCGAGCCCTTTCCAGAGTTCTGGATACATGCGAGCGGCGTATCCCAGGTTGGTTAGCAGATGTTGTTCAAAGTCCTTTCCCAGTTGCTTTTTCACCTGTTGTTGTTGCTTAGGCTTCATACGCCAGTAGTCCAGCAAGGCGACTCGCAAGGATGGATCACTTTTGGGTGCTACCTGCAATTGCAACGCCCAGGGGTCTTCTGGCTGAAGAGGATCTTGGAGTTGAAAACAAAGGTAGAAAGGTTGCTCAGTTTGAGTACGAACGATGCGATCGCGCCATGCCAGCCATTGTTTGTACTGCTCCAGCTTGTCGACAGATTTCCACGGCCGCCCCGATGGATGCAGACAGGCATAGAGGAGAGAATCTGCAATTGTTTTTTCGTAAGCTTGCGTGGTAGGGATATGCGTCGCAATGTCGGTTAACAAGCATTCCGAAAAGTGACGTAACAGGGTTTCGCGATCGTAAAACAAAGGCGTTTCTTGGGGTTTAGAAAACCCGGCAACACAAATCAGCGGCATGTAATCCACATACTGTTGCACTGTTGTTTCATACTCTTCACCAACGAACTCCCATGCGGGATAAATCTCAAAATTAGAAGAGTCTGTCGTTGCGGTCACATCAATCGTCTGGGTCACCGCTGTTTTTCTTGCCAGCTCCGCCGAACGGCGACGAGTTGACGTCGCTGTGCTACCTCGTGGCTTACGGGCCTGGGTGGATGCCGTCTTTTTGGAAGTTGCCTTAGCAGCGGTTGCGGTCTTCTTGGCACGAGACTTTGTCTCTTTTAGCGGTACAGGCGGCAATTCTCGGTATCGCAGGGCTGGAATGTATTGATCCTTATAAATAATTCGTTTGAGTGCCTGAGTGTAATGGAACCAGAACAATAAATCTGAGCCTAACTGCACATCAGCCAGGTTGTGCATGGCCAGGAAGTGCAAGTCATTGAGAACAGCCACAACCGAATTTGTGAGTTCCCCGTTTTTGGTTCGAATTACGGTGGGACAGCAGTCTATTTGCCAGTACTGCCACTCAAAGTTCTCCGGTAATTCTTCTTCCAGATACCGGGACAATTCCAACGAGGGAAGCGGTTCATTGTTGACGGTTGGCAGCAGGAAGTATTTTGGTTCGATGAGGTTTACGAGATTTGGGCGATCGCCCCCAGATTGCACTCCAAAATCATCGTGGAGCACTCCAGCTAAATCTTCCGACACCAGCTGGCGAGGATGGCGTTGGCTTTTAGCACTCAACGTCTGCCGTTCTGTAGTTTCAACCCAAAGATAGAACGAACCCTTCTGGACAAAATCTTCAGTCGTTGATGCATCCTTTGCTCGGTTCTCACCTACTTGGGGAATCCATGTTCCATGGAGAATTTGCATGGCACACAAACCTATGGCGCGGTGATAATTGCCTTTTAGGGTACCAGAAATTTTCTGTAAGTTGGATGAAGGGAAGCCTTGCGGCAGGTATCTTGTAACAAAGTACCTACCACGGGGGTTTCAGACCTGAGTCTTTAGGCGGGTGTCAACTCAGCAAGGTTTCTATCTCCTGCAACAGCTTTTCAAGGCGAGCACTTTTCTTGGGGTCTTTCCAGATTTTTGTTTTCTTGATGGCTTTTACCACAGCCATCAGCTTAGTCGAGATCGCCTCAGGAACATCGTCCTGTTGATGACGTTGCCGTAAGGATTTTACCTTTTGTTGAATCGTATCCACCGACAGGTTATGCTTCACAGCCTCGTCAAGCAACTGCTTTTGACGAACGGGATCTTTGATTTTTAGAACTTCGTTGACCTTGGTATAACTCAACCGACCCTGTTGCAAAATTTCTTGAATCGGTTCAGGTAGCCTGAGCAAGGGAACGCGATGCTTTCGGAAGCTCTCCGGGGTTAGGCGTCCAACAACATCAAACACGTCTTCAATAATGCTCCATTCCTCACTACGGACAACGTTGTCCGTAAGCCCTCGTTTTTGGTTAGAGGCCCGGTTCAGAATGCTGACTACTTCTTCTGGGGACTTCTGAAGATTGCGGCAAAGCATTCCCATAATTGCATTTGTCTCCTCCCACTTGTTGAGATCCCCCCGCTGCAGGTTCGAGATCGCTTTAATATCTTCGGCGGTAAAGTCATCTACCTCAAAGATTCGGCAAGGCACCTGAGTGAGCTCGGCAATTTCCGCAGAGCGATGGCGCTTCTCCCCAGCTAATAAGTCATATTCATTTGAATCGGGTCGCGGCCGAATTGAAAGGGGGTCAATAATACCAACCGCCTTCATCGATTTGGCCATTTTTTCCAGCTCATCGGGATCAAAGTACCGTCGAGCCTGGCTGGGATCGCGATTAATTTTGGAGCGGTCTACCCATACAATTTTGGGTGCCGAGTTTAACGTTGCAGCCTGTGCTTCGGCTTGAGGCCTGGAAGTTTGCTCCTCCATTGGAACTGAAACGGTATCAACGGAATCAGTGGCACTGTCTCCCTTGTTCCCAATCACAGCCATTAAGGTTTTGAAGCGGCTACTCTTTTCCGGCGGCATGCATAATCTCCTTTCCAATCGTGCAATATTCATTCCAGGCCATGCGAGCCCGGCGATCGCCCTTCACCTTATGCACTAAAATCCCGTCATTCCCTGCTTTCTGAAACGCGACGGCCTCGCGAATTTTTCCAGTAAATACAGGAAAGCCCATCTCTTTCAGAAAATCTCGGGCATCCGCTCCTTCTCGCCGGGGTGGTGGGGGAACTCGGGTCAGCAGGACTCGGTATTTGCCAGTTCCAATTTTCTGAAGCAGCTCAACCGTTTGTACCAGAGCATCTAAGGATAATGTATCGGGGGTTGTGGGTAGCACCAATAAATCACATCCCTCAAGGATCTCTTTCAAATCTTCGGCTTCGGCCCGAGCCTCAGTATCGATCACGAAGTGTTCACAGGCGCGATAGCGTGCGGCCTGGTTTACTCCGACGACCTTGAAGGGAAGGGGTTGATTGTTGGCTAATCCACGTTCTGCCCAACGACAAGCGGAGCGGTTAGGATCGCCGTCAATTAAAACAGTATCGCCTCGTTCTTGCAGGTACGCTGCAATGTGAATTGCCGTGGTAGTTTTAGCAACACCACCTTTGAAGCTTGCTGTGGTAATAATCATCCTGCTATTCGTAACAGCAACATTCACAGTGTAATCTGTTTACGGACAACCGCTTTATATTAAAGCTATTTTTTAGGGCAAAAGAAGAAGATAAACCCTATGTGTGAACTCTCTTCTTTTTTTAAAAAGCCGTTCGAGAAACATGTAGTAGCCACATCACATGCAGTGTCATTCCCGTATGTTTCTCAAACGATCAAGATATTTCTATGAAGTGATCAATCTGGACAAAAAGAGGACGGATGCAGTTGTGTTATGGGGGAAGTATGACGCATCCCACTTCCAACACACATGTTTCTATAGCGCTGTGCACGTTGATTAAGTACGGTGGTGTGTGGCACGAAGTGCCACACACCACCGTTGTTGTACTTAACGCACTTGCACATTGCTATACAGGCTTGGAACAATGACGTTGAAAGCCAGTTGCGATCGCCCGTCTAAGCTAGATCTTCTCATCCTTCTAAATACACCATGACGCCCTGCATAAAGCTAAAACGTATGCCTCAACATACACATCTTCATTTCTGCTCTAGCAAGCTAGCAATTGCCTTAATCAGGGCCTCAGGCTCCACAGGTTTGGCAAGATGCTGCTGAAATCCAGCCTGTCGAGCCTGCTGCTCATCATACTCACCGGCATAAGCCGTCAAGGCAATGGCCGGAACTCCGCCACCCCGTTCGGGCGATCGCTTACGAATTTGTTGAATTAGCGAATAGCCATCCATCTCGGGCATCCCGATGTCACTGATCAGGATGTCTGGAGGCTGGGAATCAAATTGCACCAGTCCTTCGATAGCCGAAGCTGCCATCACCACCTGCGCCCCTTGCTGGGAAAGAATGACGTAGACCAGCTCTCGCATATCTGTATCATCGTCCACAACGAGTACTTGAAGTTGGCTCAAGTCAGTATTAGGGGCTGTTATTGCACCAGCCGATCGAGATCTCGCTGGCCCCCGAAGCAGGGGTAAGCGCACAGTGAATGTAGCTCCCTGTCCATCTCCTGGGCTTTCTGCCTGAACTGTGCCGCCGTGTAGTTCTGTCAAATACCGCACAATCGCCAACCCCAGTCCCAACCCTCCAAATTTTCGGGTCGTTTTGCTATCTTCCTGCCGGAAGTAGTCAAACACATAGGGAAGAAATTCAGGATTGATGCCCTTTCCAGTATCTTTTATCTGAATTTGCGCATCCTGATCGACCTGGCAGAGATACACGCAGACTTGCCCATTGTGAGGGGTAAATTTCACAGCATTGGATAGCAGGTTCCACACAATTTGCTGAAGGCGTGTCGAATCTCCAGACACAGAATGCTCGCCCAGAGCCAAATGTGTTTCGATGTGAATATGCTTTGCTTCAGCCGCCAGTTGAACGGTTTCTAACGCTGACTCCACTACCGTCGTCAGGTTGACCGGGTGAATGTTCAGAGCCATCTTACCCCGCAGAATTCGGGAAACATCCAGCAAGTCGTCGATCAACTGGGTTTGTAGCTTTGCATTGCGCTCAATGGTTGCTAGCGCACGTTTGGTACTGGAGGCATCGAGCTGTTGACTTTGCAGGAGGCTAGACCAGCCCAGAATTGGGTTGAGGGGCGATCGCAACTCATGGGATAACACGGCCAGAAACTCATCCTTAATACGGTTAGCCCTTTCGGCCTCAGCTCGGGCGGCCTGCTCCCGCTTCAGAAGTTGTTCCCGCTCTGCTTCCTCATTCTTACGCTGGGTAATGTCGTTGAAGGAGATCGCGACGCCATCGCCTAACTTAACGGCCATGTTGCGAAACCATCCGGTCGCCCCATCCAAGTTGTAGGGCAATTCAATATCATGGGGTTCACCCGTTTCTACCACCTGCCGATAGCGTTGGAATAGCTCACGGTTGAGCTCGTTGTTGGGTGATACCGTCAGCAACCGTTGTCCAATCAAATCTTCAACGGGATGCCTGAGAATTTCAGCCGCTTTAGGATTGACATAGGCCCAGATGAAATCCACGATCGCCCCTGTCTTATCCCGCATGCTATCGAGAATGGTAAAGGCATCCAGCGACAATTCTTGGCTAATACGAAAGCGTTCTTCACTGCGACGCAGAGCTTCTTCATCACGTTTGCGATCGCTAATATCTACAAACGTTGCGATCGCCCCAATAATCTGACGTTTGGAATTTTGCAAAGGAGCTGCACTAATGAGAATGTCGTAGTAGCTGCCATCGCTCCGCACCATGCGAGATTCAAAAGCACTACTGGCCTCTCCCCGCAAGGCTTTTGCAATAGCATAATCCTCCGGTGGAATGGGTTGCCCCTGGGTGTCGTAAGCCATCCCCCAATTCAGCAAATTCCAATCCGGAAGCGACTCCTCAGGGTCTTGCTGGGCTAGCCGTCGAGCTGTGGAATTGACAAAGGTAATGCGGCCCTCAGCATTGCAAACGATAATGGCATCGGCCGCTTGCTTGAGGATGGTACTGAGCAGAATCTGCTGCTCTCTCAGGGCGGCTTCCGTCCGCTTTAACTCGGTCAGATCCAGGTAAAAGCAAATAATTTGCTCCTGCTCGGTATAGGGCTCATTCAGGAGCGCGGCACCAATCATAATGGGAACGCGGTGTCCATCCTTGTGGATGTATTCCTTCTCAAAGGCTTGGGCAACCCCTCGTTGCCGCAGTTCCTCAACTGCCTGTAAGTCAAGATAGAGCTGTTCGGGAGGGGTCAGGTTCATCCATTGAATGTGTCCTGCCTCCAGTTCATCGCGACTATAGCCGATCATGTTGAGCAAAGCATCATTGGCATACAGCACATTGCCGTCAAAGTCTCCCATCGCAACCCCAAAGGTGCTAACTTCCACCAGACGCCGAAACTTCGCCTCACTCTGCTTTAAGGCTTCCACCGCTAACTGGCGATCGGTTATATCCTGGGCAATGCCCACGATTTTTTCAATTTCACCCGCTTCATTGCGCACAGGAAAACCGCGATCGCGTATCCAACGAATCGAGCCATCGGGACGAACAATACGGTATTCACTTTCGATCTCGTCCTTATGCAGGCTAGTGGTGGCGATCGCCAGAACCCGTTCCCGATCGTCGGGATGCAGTGTCTCAACCCAGCGCGAGTAATCCTGATAAATCTCCGTCCGAGAGCGTCCCCAAATCTGCTCATAGGCAGGGCTGACATAGAGTATTTGAGGAACACCAAAATCACTCATCCAAAACACGTCTTGAATGGTCTCTGCCATTAGCCGAAAACGGGCTTCACTTTCGCGCAGAGCCATTTCCGTACGTTTTTGATCCGTGATGTCTTTAATTAGAACAAGCCAGGCCCGTCTCCCTAAATAGGTCTCTTCATGTGCCGTGATCTCAACATCAATCAAACTGCCATCCTTCTTACGATGCCGCCAGACACCCGAGTAATCCAGCGCTAGGGGCGTTGTCGACAGCTTATCTAACTTATTCAAAAGCGCAGGAATCTCTTCAGAGGGGCGAATATCGCAAACACTGATGCTCAGAAATTCATCTCTGGAATAGCCATAGTGCTGAATGGCCGCTTCATTTACATCCAGGAATATCAGGGTTTCCGCATCAAAAACCCACATGGGCTGCGGATTGTGCTCAAACAGGCGGCGATACCGCGACTCCCGCTCCCGCAAGTTATTCTCATCGTTCAAGCCACGGGCAAAGTTTTCCACAACTTCTGAGCGCGACATGCCACGTCGATGGGCTTCTTCTTCCAGGAATCGCCAAGCTGTTGCGGTTAATGTGATGCAAACTTGCTGCTTCGTCTCAGTCTCCCAATTGGGAACAAACTTGCCTGTCGTATCACGCTTCATGGAGGGGAGGCCCGTATATATGCACGGTTTCCTCTATTCAATCCTGCTTAATCTTCAGTAAAAATCCCTCTTAAGATAGAGGATTAATGGAATGGAACGCCATTAGTCGTAAACCTTGAAAGAAACAGGACTTACCCACCTTTGTTGTGGGTGGGGGTGCTCTGCACCCCCACCCACAACAAAGGTGTTCTAGATATAGCGGACTTGCGTAAGCCCTAGGAAATTAAGCCTGTTGAAAGGGCAATTGTCTCCCTGTACAGCCTTTGTCGCGTTAGTTAACGTCAGTTCGGGATAAGCCGAACCGCCCATTATTGCGTGCGCGACGCGCACGCAATAATGGGCTTTTTCGAGTGCCGCGCTCCGTGCGGCACTCGAAAAAGCCCTTAACCCGGACTGAGGTTAGTTAGGACATCAGGAGCAGGTGGGAGCAATGCCCCCATCCGATCCTGATGTCCTAGCTAACGGGATCTAGCAATAGATGCTGAAATTAAAGGTTTAACAGCGCATTTCACGCTGGCACTTAGCATTTCGTAATGTAAGAATTTAATTTAGCTACGTTTCAAAGGGGAATGCATCGGCCCTGCTGTTAGCACTCCATGAAGGCGGGGCACGCTTTTATTCTGGGGTGTTGGCCTTTGATCACCTTGTTACCCGTGACTCCTCACTAAGATTTATGTTGGAATTGGTAAAAAGTCTCCTGTTTCCCAGCCAGTACGTTCCCCATGGCCACTGTTATTTGTGGCAAACGCCACTGGTTGGGTTGTATGTGGTCAGCGATGCGTTGATTGCGATCGCCTACCTTTCCATCCCCGCCATGCTCATTTACTTTGTGCGGAAACGGGAGAACGTTCCATTTTCCAATGTATTCCTCCTATTTGGTGCCTTCATTGTCCTGTGTGGAACCGGACATTTATTTGATATCTGGACACTCTGGTTCCCGGCTTACTGGGTTGCTGGGGTAGAACGGGCCTTGACGGCACTGGTGTCATGCTATACAGCTCTGCGCCTGCTGGAGCTTCTACCACAATTTCTGGCGATGCAAACGCCCGAGCAGTTAGAAGCCATTAACCAGGAATTAGAAAAACAAATTGCTGAGCGGCAGCGCACAGAAGAAACTCTTCAAATGATCGTGGCTGGCACTTCTAGCGTAACGGGAGACGCGTTCTTCCCAGCACTGGCACAGAACCTGGCGAAAGCTCTGGGGGTAAGCTACGTTTTGGTCTGTGAAACTGTAGACGAACCCATCCAGACATTGCGAACTCTGGCCATGTGGGCCGAAGATCATTTCGTCGCCAATATTGAGTACAAAATAGCTGGCACCCCCTGCGACGTCTCTCTGCAAACCCCATCCGTCTGCACCTACCCAGAACAGATACAGGAGCAGTTTCCTGACTCTCCCTTGCTCCAGGAAATGAATGCTGAGAGCTATGTAGGTGTGCCTTTATTAGATGCCCATCAACAGCCCATTGGGCATCTATGCGTTCTCGATGTCAAACCCTTTTTCCCCGATGAGCGCACCCAGGCTTTGTTTAGCGTGTTTGCGGCACGGGCTGCGACGGAGTTACAGCGGAAGTGGGCTGAGGATGAAAAACGTCGTGCTTACGAGGAACTGGAAGCGCGGGTGGAAGCCAGAACTGCCGAATGGGTTACGGCAAATTTAGCTCTGGAAAGCGAAATTCGTGAACGGATTGGCGTTGAAGCGGCATTGCGCCAGAGTCAAGAACAGTTTTCTAAAGCCTTTCACTCGAACCCCATTGCTTGCAGTATCTCTACGTTGCAAGACGGGCGTTTTTTGGACGTCAATTCCAGCTTCCTGAAGTTGTTTGGCTACAGCCGGGAAGAAGTGATTGGTCGTACCTCCACCGAGCTAAAGATTTGGGTGAATGCTGAGGATCGCGATCGCCTGGTTCAACACCTGAAGCAACACCAATCCTGGCAGCAAGATGCACCGTTCTGTATCTGCTCAGGAGAAGTGCGGGAAGGGATGTCATCCTTTGAGAGGATTGACCTCCAGGGGGAGGCCTGTCTGCTGAGCATGGTCTACGACATTACCGATCGCAAACAGGTAGAAGCAGAACAGTTACAGCAAATGCGACTGGCCGCCCTGCGAGCTGACGTGGGCACAGCCTTAACCGAGGGTGACTCCATTCAGGATATGCTGCAACGCTGTGCGATCGCACTCCAGAAGAACCTGGACGCCGCCTTTGCCCGCATCTGGATGCTGGATGAATCGAAACAACTGCTCGTCCTACAAGCCAGTGCCGGGATGTATACCCGTCTAAACGGTAGCCACAGCCGCATTCCGGTTGGGCAGTTTAAGATTGGCTGGATTGCTAAGCATCGCCAACCCCATCTGACTAACCAGGTTAAAACTGACCCTTTTATTGCTGATCACGCCTGGGCGGAGCAAGAAGGCATCGTCGCGTTTGCAGGTTATCCCCTAACCATTCAAAATCGCCTCCTGGGGGTTATGGCAATTTTTGCCCGCCATCCTCTGGAAAAACGTACTTTGACGGAAATGGCTTCCATTGCCAGTGCGATCGCCGTAGGAATCGATCGCAAACTTTCTGAGGAAGCCTTACGCCAAACCGCAGAACGAGAGCGAGCCGCTGCACGGATGCTGCAACGAATGCACGAAAGCCTGGAGTTGGAAACCATTTTTCGGACCACCACCGAAGAACTGCGGCAGGTGGTGCAGTGCGATCGCGTCCTGATCTACCAATTCAACCCCGACTGGAGTGGACAGGTTATAGAGGAGTCTGTAGGCGATTCCTGGGGAGCCATTCTGGGAAATAGGGGCGATCGCTCGGTGCTGAGTCAGATCACCGTCGATCGCAACGATTGCATTATGCGCCAATTCAATGGCACGGAAGTCATGATTCGTGACACCTACCTGCAAGAGCGGAAAGGAGGGCTTTATAACGACAATGACTATTGCTGTGTTAGCGACGTCCAGCAGGAACGGTTTGACCCTTGCTATTTAGAGTTGATGGAGGCCCTACAAGCTCGCGCCTATATTATTGTGCCGATCTTTTCGGGTAACCATTTGTGGGGCCTACTCGCCACCTATCAGAATGGAGAACCCCGCCAGTGGCAATCTGCTGAGATTCAAATGGTGTTGCAAATCGGAACCCAACTGGGCGTTGCCGTACAGCAAGCCGAGCTGTTTGCCCAGATTCAGGAGCAAGCGAAAGAGCTGCGCTACGCCAAAGATATTGCCGATGCAGCCAACCGTGCCAAGAGCGAGTTTCTCGCCAACATGAGCCATGAGCTTCGTACTCCCCTGAACGCCATTTTGGGCTTTACCCAACTGATGCAACGGGATACCACGTTGAGCTCTGACCACCACCGCTCGGTCAAAATTGTGAACCAGAGTGGTGAGCACCTGTTGGGGTTAATCAACGATGTCCTGGAAATGTCCAAAATCGAAGCAGGACAGGTCACCCTGCACGAAACAGAATGTGATTTCTATCAGCTGCTAAACAATCTGGAAGATATGTTGCGCCTGAAAGCCCAATCCAAAGGGTTGCAACTTGTGTTTACCTATGATGCTGACATTCCGCTCTACATCAAAATTGATAAAAATAAATTGCGACAGGTTCTGATTAATCTGCTGGGCAATGCTATCAAGTTTACCGAGCAAGGCTGTGTCGCTCTGCGGGTTTCCAGGGTACGCTATCCGTCTACTTCCCCGCAGAGGCACGGCACGCTGCTGTTTGAAGTAGAGGACACTGGCTACGGTATTGGAGCGGATGAATTAGGTGATTTATTCCAGGCCTTCAAGCAAACTCACACAGGCCGACAATCTCAGGAAGGTACGGGGTTAGGGCTGCGGATTAGCAAGCAGTTTGTGCAGTTAATGGGAGGCAACATCACCGTACGGAGCGAACCCGGTCGTGGCAGTTGCTTCGCCTTCTCCATTCCAGCAACGTTCCTGGAAGCAGCCCCTGAGCTACCTGAGTTTCACCCGCTCCCGAGAGGAATTGTACGGCTGGCCCCTCACTGTATTACCCATCGAATTCTGATTGCTGAGGATAACGTCAATAACCGATTGTTACTGCGACAGCTCCTGACAGAACTGGGGTTTGAGGTGCAGGAAGCGGAGAACGGTCAGGGGGCGATCGCCCTCTGGCGACAATGGCAACCGGATCTCATCTTTATGGATATGCACATGCCGATCCTCAACGGCTATAAGGCGACCCGACAGATACGGGCTGAGGAGCGATCGCGCTTGTCTGAACGGGAACCTCACGAGCCATCCAGTGAGAGATTCGTACCCAGAACCAAAATTGTTGCCCTCACGGCCAGTGCTTTTACCGAACAACGCCAGGAAAGCCTGACGGCTGGTTGTGATGATTTTGTTAGCAAACCCTTTCAGCACGCAGAATTGCTCAACATTCTGGCGCGACATCTGGACATACAGTACGTCCATGAGGGCTCAACATCGGAGGATAGTGCCTCATCTCTTCCCCAAGCCCCTGAGAACCCATCCAATACGGCGGATTTGACTGTTATGCCTGCCGGTTGGATTGAGCAACTTCATCGGGCGGCCATGCAGGGCGATGATGCAACCTGCCTTGAGCTGGTTAACCAAATTCCCTCGGAGCAATCAGCACTGATTCAAACCCTAACCCACTGGGTGGAAGCTTACCAGTTTGATCAACTGATCACACTGATTCAACCAGTTGCATAAAGTTGTGGGTGGCGTGCTTCGCACGCCACCCACAACAAGCCTGTTAGATGGCTGACGGTGCTTACCGGCGCACAAAGTTCGCCGGGTCCTGATCGCGACGATGTTTGAATGGGATAGGAGTCCCCTGTCCATCACCTGCTAGAGCGGCGGTTTTCTCCAGGGCTTCTCGCAATCGTTTGGCCGCGTAGATCGACATATCGCGAGGGACGTTGATGCGATCGCGCAGATACCGCAATGCCGCATCAGACCCGGTTGGTGGGGCACAGACCTCGCCGGTCATCAGCGTGGTCAGGGCACACCGCAAGGCCTCGTCAAAGAGGCGATCGTCAGCGGGGTTAACGCGAACAATATTGGCGCGGTGCCGGAGGACGTAATAGAGGGCTTCCTGGCGGGAGTTTTCTGGCTCAGGATAATTGACATCTGGCAACCCAAACCAGGGACCCTGATCAACCTGAGCTTTATTCTGGAGCATCTGAGGTTCACCATTTTCCCAACAGCCCCCCATCTGTGGAGGCAGGTCATGGACATGGGTGTGAAAGTCGCTCTGAGTGCCACGGTAGGTAGGACGGCTTTCCATGGCCTCAAACCAGGCCGCCAGGCGAGGATTATCCTTGAGAGAATATCCCTTGTAGTAGTAAAGGCTGGCCAACATCCGCTCGACATAGGGCGTAAACACGACATCGGCGGTACTGAACTCCTCCAGGAAGTAAGGACCCGGAGTGCTAGCGAGGGCGTATTCAACCTTATCGACCGTTTCAGTAAATATCTCCCGGTTGCGTTGTTCCTGCCGGGGGGATGAGGCTGGGTAACATAGCCAGTTGCACCAGGCTCGAAACAGCAGACGCTCTAGCCGCCGCAGAGGCAGCACGGCCGGAGATCCCATCCCCTGTCCCAAAGGCCCAAAGGCCCGCTCCAGCGCAAGCAGAATATCGTCGCTTTCAGTGATGAGACGGCCATCCAGCTCAAGGGCAGGCAACATGCCAGAAGGCACCTTGCGTTTGTACCAGCTCTCTTTTTCCCCGTAACAAAACATCGTCACTTTTTCGATGCGATAGGGAATCTGCTTTTCTTCCAGCCAGAGCCACACTTTCTGGCAATAGGGACACCAGGCATGGTTGTCACGATATAAGGTCACACGCACATCCGACTCGGAGTGACCAAAGAGGCGGAGCCGAGCCTGAGCATTGGTAGGGCCGTTAACGGTATCAATCTGAAAGTCGGTGAGGGCTTCCAGTTCTGTCCAGCTTAGGGGTGCCATGGTCACGAAGATTCTGAAGGACGTTCAATCTCATCTTGTCATGTAGACCAGACGCCTTCTTATTATCTCCAGGACATACGCATTTTTATATAGGGAGATTTCCAACCATGAAATTACCAAGATGTTCGGTAAATTCTTATGCAGAAACCTCCTAACCTTACGTTATCGGGTTATGACAGTTCACCCGTAGCTTTTTTATTCTTAGGATCACGAACAAAATAACCTGTAATTCTTGTTGTGAGAGGGGCGGCAAAGCCGCCCCTCTCACAACAAGAATTACAGGTTAATAAATACGCGATCCTGAGTAGCAGGTAGTATTTTCAGGGGAAGAAACACTGCTTTAGGAAACAACGCCGATGACGTCTGTAGAACTGGTGCGCGGTCGCTGGGTTTTCACGGGAGAGGATACGCGGGTGGATGGGGCGATCGCCCTTCAAAACGACACGATCCTAGAAGTCGATAGCTGGGAAACACTACAGACAAAATATCCTGATGCCAAAGTTCACGGTTCCAGCCAGTTTGCGATTCTGCCGGGATTGATCAACGCCCATCACCACAGCAATGGCGTGCCCAATTCCTTACAGGGTGTGGATGATGACTTTTTGGAATTGTGGTTGTTTTCGTTGATTGGGTTGCGATCGCAAGACCCCACCCTCAAAACGCTGCTCAGCACTAGCTACCTTCTACAAAGCGGCGTAACCAGCGTATTGGACGTTGTCTCTATCTCAGGCACCCCAGATACCTGTCTGGATGATCTGCAAGCAAGACTGAACGCCTATGAGCAAGCTGGAATGCGAGTGGCTCTGGCTCCAGGCGCCAGCTACTCCAGTACCCTGGTGCATTTTGAAGACAATACGTTCGTGTCGGGGTTACCAGACGCCCTACAACAGCGGGTCCAAACCCTGATCTCTTTTCAACAAACCCTATCCACCGAAGAGTATCTGGCCCTCATTAGTGATTTAGTCGTACGCTATCAATCCCACCCTCACATTCGTGTATGGTTTGGGCCACCCGGGCCACAGTGGGTCAGCAATGAGCTGATGATCCAGGTGGCTGAAAAAGCGGCTGCTTTGCAAACTGGAATTCAAACCCATGTGGTGGAGTCCTTCTATGAGAACTTAATGGGGCCAAAGTTCTACGGAAAATCTGTCGTCGCGCATCTGCACGAGCTTGGTGTACTCAGCCCCCGTTTTTCCATGGCTCATGGAGTTTGGCTCAGCGAAGCTGATATCGAAATTTTGGCAGAGACGGGAGCCTCCGTGAGCCACAATCCCAGTTCCAACTTGCGCCTCCGAGCGGGGGTTGCCCCCCTGAATGCCCTGCTTCAAGCAGGGATCACCGTGGGCCTGGGCATGGATGGCACTGCCCTGGGGGATGACGAAGATATGTTTGCCGAAATGCGCCTGGCCGCTCGCCTGCATCGCACTCCGCAAATGCAAGCTCCCGCTCCCACCTTAGCGGATGTTTTTCATATGGCGACCACAGGCGGAGCCAAGCTTTTGATGCAGGAACAGAGTTTGGGTAAGCTGGCTCCGGGGTATAAAGCAGATCTGGTGCTGGTGAAGTGCGATCGCATCACCTTTCCGTGGATTGCCCCAGAAGCAAATCCACTCCATGCTGTCCTGATGCGTGCTCGACCAGCAGACGTTGATACTGTTTTTGTGAATGGCAAAATTGTTTTGCAGGATGGACGACCGACAGGATTTGATTTGGGGGCGATCGCCCAGGAAATTGCCGACCAGATGAATGCATCAGAATTCCGAGACGACTATCGGGCTCTGGCTCGCGAATTACGGCCTTATCTCCAGGATTGGTATAGCCGTTGGGAAGTACCCGAGCTAAAACCCTATGCTTCGTTTAATTCGCGGATTTAATACGCCACATCCTCAGGACTCGTCTGTTGATGGTGCGATGCGGTTCGGCCACCACCCCTATACTCTTACATGGGAAGGGAAGGAGTGCTTCACACTCCTTCCCTTCTCACGTCCTAAGACTGCTATACACCCTCTAAACGTTCCTGTTCTTCGCGGAGCCATTGCTTGAGGAGATCTTCCGATGGCAGTGCAATCAGATAGCGGGAAACGAATAGTTGATTGTCGAGCCCAGCGGTTGCGTAGCGGACGGTTTCTGCATCGCGCTCAGCGCAAAGAATAATGCCGACCGGAGGATTTTCATGGGGATACGCGACGTTTTCGCGCAGGTAGTTGAGGTAGAAATTCATCTGTCCGGCATAGTCGTGCTTGAATTTGCCGAGTTTGAGATCAATGGCAATTAAGCATTGAAGCGATCGATGGTAGAACAACAAATCCAAATAATGATGCTCGCTTTCCACCGTCATACGAAACTGCCGTTCTACAAAGCAAAAATCACGCCCTAACTCCTGCATAAATTCTTGCAGGTGATCGATAAGTGCCTGCTCCAAGTCGTTTTCTGTATAAACGGGCTTCTCTGCCAATCCCAAAAATTCCAGAATGTAGGGATCGCGAACTAGAGTCTGGGGGCTATCAACAAGTTGGCCCTGTTGAGCGAGTGTGAGTACGGCATCTTTATCCTTCGACAGCCCAATACGTTCATAAAGCATGTTGTTCATCTGGCGCTTCATTTCACGAAACGACCAGTTGCTTTTAACGGCTTCCAGTTCGTAGAAGGCACGTTTGAGGCGATCGCCAATTCGACACAGCTCCAGCAAATGCGACCACGACAGCGTTACAAACAGCTTCTGGTAATAGGCAGCATTCTGCCACCGGAGGGGCGGCTCCGTTTCTGCACGACTCTGGAGTGACGGAAAGGCAAGGCCAGAGGGATTTGTAGGAGAGGGCGATCGCAACCCTTGAGATTCACCAGACGTTGTCTGGTGAATCTCAGCCACCACCCATTCACCAGACGCTGTCTGGTGAATTTCCGCAGGTAGCAGTCGAGCGGAGGCTAGGAGTTGTGGCAGCAGAGTGTCTTGAGCCAGATGCGGGTATGTCAGTGCAAACTGTCGAAAATTCCTTAAATTACTGACAGCAAAACCTTTAATGCCCTGTTTCTTCAAATCCTTGGCCAGGGTTTCAATGAGTTGAGTGCCGTAGGCAGCGCGATCGACACCGTTCTGCTCGTATTCAATGATGTAGGCACCCACTAGCCAGTTACGCAGGGTCAGGGTCTGATTCACCGCACGCGCTACGGCAACCTGGCTGACTCGATTCACATCGCTGATTCCAGCAAGGAGGCGATCGTATTCCACGCGCAACGTTCCTGAACTAAACCGGACGATACTATCATGCCTGAGGCCTGAGACCTTTATGTTGTATTCCTCGATTAGGCAAAGCCTCCACGGTTCTTGCGTCCTAGCATCAATGGCCATGCGTTATGGGATAGGGGCAAACTCATAGCTCGTAGGCGATGTGGATTTGTTTTTCGGACGAACTTCTACAAATTGAGTCGCCGTGTTCGCATCCCCCGATGGTGAAAAGCGAATGTCTCCAGAAGCGCCATTGGCAAAGAAATTAGGTGCTCTTAATGCCTCTTGAATACCCTCACGACTCGGATTTTTCTGTCGTCTCAGGGCTTCTATGATTGCTTGTGTGGCATTGTAAGAAGTTGCACTCGCATGGCTCACAGGTGCCTTCCAGAGCTCTACGGAACGGTGAGAAAACCCCGAATTAGGGTTAGCCTCACTATGCCATGCCAAAGCCATGACCATCCCAACCGCTTCTTCACCACCCACTTCTAACGTTTTGGGTGTATATAAATTTGCGATATCTCCAATCAAAGATAAACGACCACGATTGGCTGTAATAACCTGCAAAGCATCATTCACTGTGTCAGGTGCAGGGACTAACATAATAGCGTCTGCTCCTTTCTCCATCGCCTGGTCAAGACTATTGGCAATACTAAAACTTTGATCGGATAAATCAAACCGATTCGTGACGTTGCCACTTGCCTTTTCCAGAACCTTGCTAAACTCAGACTCAAGTTCTTTACTGTACTGGCTTCTAGAGTCAAAGAAGATTGCAACTTTTGTCTTCCTTAGTTTAGTTACTGCATAATTTGCCAGTGCTTTCCCTCCCGTACTCGTATTCAAATTAGTACGAAAGACATAGGGGCTACGATGAGAAAGTTCGATCGTCGTACTGACAGGAGTAATAAATGGAATTTTCCCAGCAATATATGCCGGAACGGCTGCCAAACTCGTATTACTCGACCAATGACCTAGCACAGCTAGAATGGTTGGATCTCCAGTAATCGTGGACGCAACTTGTTCAGTGATTTTGGGGTCATCACTATCGTCAAAGATCTTCAATTTAAGCCTCGCACCATTAATGCCTCCAGCCTCATTAATTTCGTTTTGGGCCTGGGCAAATCCCCGCAACATCTCTAAAGCACGGCCTGGAGAATCTCCCGTAATTGGCACCGACACAGCAATTTCGTAGGATTTTTCGGAACCAATCCGAGCATTATTGAGATAAATCAATGTCTCTGGAGCATTTGGGTATTTCTTAAGAGCCTCTGTAAAAGCAGCGGCCGCTTCCTCATAGTCTCCTTTTGCCATAGCGGCTGCTCCTTTCGCCTTGGCAACCTCAAACTCAGGTTTTTCAGGATTGCCACCCTCTCTTTTTATTAAAATTTTATTCCCGGAGCTCATGCGATCTTCGAGAGAAGCAGGCTGAGTTTGGGGAGAGGCATCGGATGCCGTGAGGAGGTTATTGGGGGTTTGGGTACTGGGTTCAGATTGGGTCAGTGACCACACACCCAGTGAGAGAAGGAGCCCTGCGATCGCCAATCCCGAAAATATGAAAATCTTTTTGGGCGTTCGAGAAAAAATTTCAGCAATCGTTGCGCTCGAAGAAGGCTGAGTAGCTTGGGATCGTGGTAGCGATGAAACGCGCTGTGCTAGCTCCGCAGGTCGCCTTTCTGATAGCTTTCGTGCCTCTAGAACTGTAGGACTTTGAGAAATCGGAGGAGGAGAGTTAGATGTCTTTAGCCCGATCGCGTCTGTTTCTGCACTCTTCGCTCCTAAGGTACCTTGAACATCCCTGGAGGATAGAAGCCTCCCCTCAAGATGAGCAACGGTTTTGTCGGAAAGACCCAGAACTTTCTGAAAGCGCTTTAACTCATCACGTGTTTCTTCCACTAGCGGATATTCGTATTGAATAGACTCTGAAAAGACTTGCTCATACTGCTGGCACTTTTTCAATTGGTCTTCAATACCGGCGATAATAGGCGTTTTAAGTGCCTCTATATCCTCATCCGCCAAGTTCAGCTCTGTTTGACGTTGGTTGAGTTCTCGCAGTGTTATTCCACTCAATGGATATTGCTGCTCGGCAGCCTGGATAAATTCCCGTTCATACTGCCGCAAATTTTCTTGGTAGAGGTTGATCTGAGTTGTAATTTCAGATTCGATCGCCCTGACATCTGGTTCCTTTAAAGCCAGCGCTTGGCTGGTTTGTTGTAACTGCGTACGAACGGTGTCACTGGGCTGGTAGCGGCGCTGCGTGGCATTGATGAACGCCTGTCGGTACTGATCTAGTTTTTGCTGATAATTTTCGATCTCTGTAGTAATCCTTGCTTCAATTGGAGCAACATCAATATCTTTTAGGCCCAGATTCTGTTGTTGTTCCCGCAATTCATGGCGCTTCGCATCTGTAAGAGGAAACTGTTCCTGAATAGCTGCCGCAAAACTCTGCTGATACACCTTTAAGTTACGATGGTAGCGTTCCATTTCAGCAGTAATTCGAGTCTCAATCAACGCTACATCAACATCCCCTAGCTCTAGTTGCAAGAGTAACTGTTGCAGCTCATTCCGTTTCGTTTGCCCCAGAGGATACTCCTGATGAATAGCCTCTAAAAACGCTTGCTCATAGGTCTGTAATTTCTGCTGCCGGGCTTTGAACTGAGCATCAACTTTTGCCTCAATCGGCAATGTATCTTCTTTCCTGAGTTCTAACTCCTGTTGGAGATTTTGCAGGTCAGTGCGATCCTCCTCACTGATAGCCCCATGGTGCAGCAGCAAGTCAGAAAACGCTTGCTCATACTGTCGAAGTTTGGCTCGAAACCTCTGGCGGTAGGGCTCAAGAACCTCGTCCTCGATCGCCTTTGCTTGAGAACTACTCAAACCCAACTCGGTTTGCTTCCAATCCAACGTTCTGCGACCAACGAGAGAAAGCTCTCCCCTGCGGATATATCGCATCACTTCCTTACGATATTTCTCGTGGGGATCGCCAGGGGGCACCCGTACCAACCGAATTTTAGAACCGTCCCGGACTGGAAAAATTTCGGGTTTAGCTTGAGGTCTAATTTCTCGAACTTTTCGACTGGCGTACTCATGAAGTTCATCAACAGAAATCACTTCGTCTTCATCTTGATCAGCGGCCCCTGTTTTAATCCCTTCCACCAAGAAACGGGTATAAAGTGATAGCTCAGAGCCTCCATGCTCAAATGAATATTGTGTCGAGCTTGAAGAGGTCAGAATTGCTCGACCTTCCCCCCCTAATTGAGCCGGAATATCAACTGTATTATCATCTTTTGCAGATAGCCCTTCGGCAAAAGCACCACTGAAACAGCTATCCAGAATAATCACCTGTCGCCTCGATCGACTGCGGTTCATACAGTCGTGAAGGATGTTGCTGGATACAGCGGTAGAGCGAATCAAGTCTCCTTGGGCTGTTTTACGAGTGCTACGGGTTGCTAGAAAAAGTCGACCGGCATCATCTTTAATTCCATGGCCCGAAAAGAAGAACAGGACTAAGTCATCTTTATGACGCCCTGCGAAGAGAGCCTCAATTGACTCCTCCATGGCCTGTCGCTCAGGGTTATTCAACACCAATACATCAGCTTTGTTAAAACCGCCAATTTCAGGATTTAACAGAAGTTCTTGTATCGCGGCAACATCATTAACTGCCGCTGGAAGTGCATTTAATCCTGGTTCATACTCGCTGACACCAATTAATAGAGCGACTTTTGCCATGGTTAAACCTATGCTTCTAAAAATTTTCGAGCCGCTTCAACAGCCGCATCTAATTCTTCTCGGCTATGTGCCTTCACATTCAGTGTTTTCCCATTGCCTTCTACAACAAGTTCAATAGGTTTTCCGCCAAGACGATCGCCTAAAAATCTACATAATGCTTTTATATTGGTTGGACTTACTTCAGCACTTAGAATTCCAACCAAAAAGCCACCTAACGCTTTATTTCCTTCTGGTGGATTGGGATCAAGAACACGATCAGCTGCTTCAACTTCGTCTAGATCTCTCAATTCATTGAGAAAGCGCCGGGCTTCCCCATCTAACCCTTCTTCATCTAAATTAGGATCTTCGAAACGGATTGTAAATTTAACATTAGAGTTGGCTACCATTCAAATCCTCTTATTTTTCTCAAAATACAGGAAAAATTGAAATTATCTATACTCTATAGCAGAGGAAAATTTTTGTAACGGGCTATAAGCCTTATGTTTATAACGCGAAACAAAAACATTCAGTATGTGTAGCGCAAGATGTATTATTAAGCACCTTTCACTCTTGTGCCGTTGATTGAGCATCTTCTCTAATACAGACACTTTCCACTTCCGTAGAAATCGATTAAGTATAGAATTGGAGCACCATTTACCCCATCTTCTATACTTAGAAACTCTGCAAAAATAGTGTTGCTAAATGAGGTCATGAAACGAGATGTGAAACCTAAGTTTCCACATCTCGTTTCTGATAGAATCAGTAGATCGCAGACGAGCGTTTGGGCGTGCAAAACACACTCAAACGCTCGTCTGCGATCTACTTAATGCATCTTTCAGTCTATCGATTGCTATCCAGGTGCAAAACACACTCAAACGCTCGTCTGCGATCTACTGAGGATCTTACATAAGCTAAGAGAAGTAACACGGGCCTCGTCCGCACTACTTCTCACAACTCATCTCGCAAAACTCGGACACACCCGACTGCTATAGCTTTATTTACAGCGCTTTGCGCTTGAATCAGCTACGGTTGTTTTGTGAGAGCCGCGCGGAGCGCGGCTCTCACAAAACAACAGGATTTTAAGCGCTTGAAAAGCGCCGTAGCAACTGGACATAAGCCTTAAGGTACTAAGGGCTTGAGATAACACAACTTACATCAAATCTGGTTGAAGAACCCTGATGCGCCGCGCCACTGCACATCAGGTTCTTCAACCGGAGATCCTATTATGCTTATCAGGCTCCTAACGGTAACAGTTCACCTGTTGCAGTAAGGATTGCCGAAGCCTCGCATCTTGAAGAGTTTGAATTACTTGCCGAGCCTGAGACATTTGACCCAGTTGGGCATATCTGAGGGCGATCGCCCCCAGCAAACTCCCCCGATCGCGGTCATCCTCCATGCTGAGAGGTGCTTCACCACCGCGAATCATAACCGTTTGCGATTCGTCTCCGGGTACGGTACGGGCCACCTGAAATGCCTGATTGAGCAGAGTAGCGGCTTGGGGGCGATCGTCCATTAAGCGGTAGCGATCGGATAAGGAGATAAACCAGAAGGATTGCAATGCCGGGTCATTCAACCGAGTGATTCCTGTTTCAACGGTTGGGAAATCACCCATCTGGATTGCTTTTTCGATCGCCTCATTAATTTTAGCTAGCCGCTCTGAAGGCTCCGGAATCGCCTCGGCGACTCGTAATGCCGCACGGGGTTGCTTGTTAAAGGCTAACTGCTCAGCCAGTGTTCGCAAAGCATAGGTATGGCTAGTACTATCCTCAATAGTTTGGGCGGCAGCAATGGCTTGATCCAGCATTTGTATGGCCTGTTCCTCTTGCCCAGAGGTCAAGTAAGCTTGAGCGATCGCCCCGAAAACAGCCGTTTGAGTTGAGGCATCGTCAATGGATGCAGCCTGTGCAATCGCTTGATTAAACAACGTTGTCGATTGTTCTGACTGCCCCAGCAGTTTTGACTCAGCTGCAATGATGGCCAGAATCCGGGGTTGAAATCCCAGATCAACGTTTGCTTCCTGGGCAATGGGTAATGCGGCGTCGATATCACCCTGGTGTGCTAAGCCCCGAGCCGTTTTTGAAAACAAGTTATCGCGCCAACTGGCAAAACTGGGTGGAATTTGTTTAGTAATTTGTAGAGCTGCATCATAGCGCTGATCAGCAATCGCACGTTCTCCCAGAGCCGTCAATACATCCACTCGGTCGAAGGGTATTTCTTCCCCCGCTTGAATCGTTTGGGCAATGCGCACACCATAGTCATAGCGTCCCCGTTCAGCCACCTGATCCATTAATTGTTGACGAGCCGAGTTCTGGGCATTGACATCCGGAATGGTTCCCAGCTTTTCAATAGCCTGACCCAGTCGGGTTTCAGCGCGGTTTTCTTCGCCAGCCTGAGCATAGAGCAGAGCGATCGCCCCCAACCCAGGAGCTTGCACAGCCGGGTCCGCGATCGTTTGCACCGTTTCGTCGGCCTTGGCAATCAGACCACCTGCCTCACCATAACGTCGGGCTACGGCCACCAGTGCCGTATCAGCGGTTCCCAGCGATCGCGTCTCACTTACAGCTTGTCCGTAAATTTCATCGGCCTGCTGTGGCTGCTGGGCCGTAAGGTGCCCGGCGAACGCAGCCAGCGGGATCACTCGATCCTGAGTAGGCAAACTTTGCAGCACCTCCAGAGCCCGGCCAACCTGCCCCTTTTCTCGGTACTGTTCGGCAACAGCCACCATGACTGTGGCTGTATATCCAGGCACCGGGATGGATTGCGCGATGGAAAGGGCGCGATCGGGCATATCAATTTGTTCGTAAATGCTGGCAATCCGTTCCAGCACAGCAGCTCGGCGGTAAGGGTTGGGGTCGTTGATAGATTGGGCTAAGGGTAGCGATCGCTCAAGGGTACGGGCTGCAAGATCTGACTGTCCGGCATTTTTATACGCTTCGGCAATGCCATTCAGGGCGATCGCCTTCAGCTCGGCCCCCTGAATGGTATTACTGGCAATCATGGCCTGTCCCAAAATATTAACGCTCTGGTCGGGCTGCCCCACCTGGGTGTAATCGTTCGCCAGAGCCGTTAAGGTACGGGTTTTAGATGCACTGTAGCTAGGGCTAATGGTTTGTGCGACATCAAAAGCAGCCGATAGAACGGCGATCGCGGCCTGAGGCTGTTGAGGCGAGACAGATTGCATCAGCCGGTCGAGGGGGCTACTGTAGGCAACATTTTCCCCCAAGCTCCCTACCAGACGTTCCAGCAAACCGATTCGGGCAGAGCCATTGGGCATCACCCGGATACGTTGCAGGATCATCACCAGGAGCTGAGAACCATACTCAATACGACCATTAGTGATAGCCTGCTCTGCCTGCTCTAACCCCATGTTTAATAAGGCTTCTTCAGATTGTTGCCGCTCAGTCTGGCAGGTGGGTGCTGCGTTTTGAACCGATTGCGCTACCAGGACAGCAGCCAAAACAGGTTGAAGTGCGCTACTTGTGGCGATCGCAGAACTGACACACAAAATAGTGCTGATTTTCCAGAGAACTTTATGAGGCTTAAAGGAAGACATTTGACATTTCTAGCCATAGATAATGTGAAGAGCGACGATACTGGAACAACAATCTACGGTTTTCCAGACGTGCCTCATGCATTCGCATTTACGATCCAAGACGCTGATGGATCAATCTAGGTGCCTTCAAATTACAACGTTGTTCAACAGACCGCCTGTATGAATCGTTTTTTGAGGGTGCGAGAGGTTGCACAGCCAAGCGAGCAACCCACACAGGAGATCCAGGGTAGGGAGGCGCTGCCTCCTACCCTGAAAGCTTTGCGGGTGTGGCAAGCCTTGCCTGCCACACCCGCAAAGCTAAGTTTTTAATCTGCACAAGCGGGATGCACCCTTCTGGATGTTTTAATCGGCTCCCATTTGGAGGGCATAGAGATTGGCATAGACACCCTGACGAGCCATCAGTTCGGCATGAGTGCCGCGCTCGGCAATCTGGCCCTGTTGGATGACGAGCACCTGATCAGCCTGGGTAACGGTGCTGAGACGGTGGGCAATGACAAAGCTCGTGCGGTTTTGGAGGAGACGGGCGATCGCCTCCTGCACCAATGCCTCTGTCCGCGTATCAATGCTGCTTGTCGCCTCATCCAGAACCAGAATGCGGGGATTGACCAGCACAGCCCGAGCAATGCTCACCAACTGCCGCTGTCCCTGGCTGAGGGGAGCACCGCGTTCTCCCAGTTGAGTGCTGTAACCCTGGGGAAGGGTCGTGATAAATTCATGCACATTGGCGGCTTGAGCGGCGGCTTCAATTTCTGCATGGCTGGCATGGGAAGCACCAAAAGCAATGTTTTCAGCCACAGTGCCACTAAATAGCAGGTTATCCTGCAACACAATCCCGATCTGACGGCGCAAACTGGCCTGAGTCACCCGCCGCACATCCAACCCATCAATTTTGACGGCCCCATCCGTCACATCATAAAACCGCAGAATCAGGTTGATAATCGTACTTTTTCCCGCGCCTGTGGGCCCCACTAAGGCAATCATTTGCCCCGGTTCCGCGATTAAGTTGACGTCGTTCAAGACCCGCTGGTTAGGGGTGTATCCAAAAGACACGTTTTCAAAACGGACTTCCCCCTGAATGGGTGGCATCTCCCAGGCATTAGGGGCGTCCTGCAATTGGGCGGGCTCATCCAACAGGAAAAAGATGCGATCCAACCCTGCCAGAGCCGACTGCGCCTGAGTATAAAACTGGCTCAGAATTTGAATGGGACGGAAAAACTGCTGCACGTATAGCAGAAAGGACGTAACCATTCCTACGGTTGCGGCTCCTGTCACGGCCAGGTAGCCCCCGTAGGCCATTACCCCTGCGGTTGCAAGAGTATTCAAAAAGTCGATTGAAGGTAAAAATGCTGCCGTTACAGCTACCGCCTGTACATTGGCTCGACGATTAGCAGCATTGAGGCTGTCAAACTCTTCAATGTTGAGCTGGGTGCGGTTAAAGGCCTGAGCTTCGCGCACGCTACCAATGTCTTCTTCTAACTTGGCGGAGAGTTCGCCAATGGTCTCGCGGGTAACCCGGAACCGCTGTCTGGCCCAGCGCGAGAAGAACCCGGTCGTAAATACCATCAAGGGCACCACCAAATTGCTGAGCAGCGCAAGCGGCACATTAATAGAAAACATGGCAATAATGATGCCCACCAGGCTGAAGGTCTGGCCCAACATCTGGGGAATGGTGAGACCGAATGCCTGATTTACGGTGTTGACATCATTAATTAAGCGGCTCATCAGATCGCCCGCTTCACTGCGATCGAAAAAGCTGACGGGCAAACTTTGAATTTTAGTGAAAATATCTTCCCGCAACTGGCCCAGCAAGCGCTGCATGATCGAACCCATGCGCAAGATTTGACCGCGAGTTGCCCACACCCCCAGGCCATAAATCAGGGCTAGAAAGATCAACAGTTGCACCAATCCAGGCCAATTGCCCTGAAGAATCAGGTGATCGATAGCCCAACCAATCAGCAACGGACCAATAGACAGGCTAGATGCACCCAACAGAACGAGTAGAAACGCGACCGGAAGTTCATCCCGGTAGGGTAAAAAGTACTGGAGAAAACGGCTCAGGGTCGAGGCTTTGAGTTTGGCATCGGTTCCAGCTTGCATCATTAAATTACCTCCTGACCCTGCTTTACCTGAGATTCCAAAATCACCCCATACAGAGGGCTGGTACGCATCAGCTCTTCATGGCTGCCCTGGGCGACGAGACGGCCTCTGTCCATTAGCAAAATGCGGTCAGCGGTACGTACCGTACTAATCCGCTGCGCTACCACAAACGCGGTACAGGTACGCCGACGCATCAGGTCGTCGAGAGCTGCTTGAATTTGGGATGCGGTTTGGGCATCTACAGCGGATGTGCTGTCATCCAGAATCAAAACACTATAGTCGGTGAGGAGGGTGCGAGCGATCGCCACCCGCTGCTTCTGCCCACCCGACAGACCTACCCCCCGTTCGCCCACAATTGTGTCGTAGCCCTCGGGCAAACTCATTATAAAGTCATGAATTTGCGCAGCCTTTGCCACCTCAATGACCTGTTCCAGCGTAGCCTCTGGTTTGGCATAGGTCAGGTTGTCAAACAGGGTGCCTGAAAACAGCGTAGTTTCCTGAAAAACAATACCGATGTGCGATCGCAAACTCTCCAGGGTGAAGTCGCGTACATCCCGCCCATCAATCCGCACAGCTCCCGATGTGACGTCATAAAACCGGGGCAATAAATTCACCACCGTACTTTTTCCGGATCCCGTCATGCCGAGAATCGCGATCAGCTCATTGGGTTTGGTTTCAAAAGAAACGTTGGAGAGGGTAGGAACTGTGGCACCCGGATAGCGAAAGGAGACGTTTTCAAAGGTGATGCGCCCACCACAAGTTGTAAAGGGAGCCGCATTGGGGCGATTGCGAATTTCAATCTCGGCATCCACCACTTCATAAACTCGTTCAGCAGAGACAGCGGCCTGAGCGATCGCCGGAGCCGCGAATCCAATTAATAACACGGGTTGTAAGATCAGGATGAGATAGGAGTTGAACGCTACCAGTTCTCCCACCGAAAAGCGGCCCCCTATCACGGCCGCGCCACCATAGCCAATAACGGCGAGTGTCACCAAATTGCTCAGTAGAAAGATAAATGGAAAGGTGTTACGAATCGCCCGTACGGTTTTCATGTTCGCAGCCACCAGATCATGATTGAGATTGGTGTAGCGCTCCGTTTCCACCGACTCACGCACGAAGGCTTTCACCACTCGCACCCCCAACAGGTTCTCTTGCAGCACTCCGTTCAGATCGCTGAGCTGTTCTTGTACCTGGCGAAATAACTGACTATTGCGTTGCAGGAAGCGTGCCATCAACCATCCCGACATGGGCACAACGGTCAGACTGATGAGTGCTAGTTCCCAATTCATCAGCAGCAAGATCACGGCGATCGCCAACAACGTTACCGAACCACTGATCACCTGAATCAAACTGGTGCTGAGAAAGGTACGGATTTGTTCAATGTCACTGGTGACACGGGTCAGCAGTTGTGAGGTCTGCGATTGATCGTGATAACTAAAGCTGAGGTTTTGAATTTTGCTAAAAATACGATTGCGCAGGTCATACACAACACTTTGAGACAGAGCCTCGGCGCAGAAGCTTTGGCCAAAGTTGAAGAGGCCACGGGCGATCGCTGCCACCACCAACCCCGCCGCACTATAAAGCACAACAGTTAAATTCTGCTCCGCAATCCCCTGGTCGATCGCCCATCGAAATAGCTGTGGCGTAGCGGCATAAGCAGCAATTAAGCATAGAGCGCTCCCTAACGTCCCCAGGGTGAGCCAGGGGTAAGTTTTGAGATTTTCTAGAACCCGCTGCAGCGGTTGGCGGGATGACGGTTCCGAAGGCTGGGATGACTGAACCAACGCTGGACTCCTGCGACACCTGACGAACTCTTAAACCGTAACAGGTCAAACATGAGTTCGAATAGCGTTGGAGGGGGTGATCTTATAACCCCTTCCGATCTAGTAGATCCGAGAAATAGATGTGAAACATCGCCCCACATTCATCTCACGCATCTATCAGATCGGAAAATACTGTGTAAAGCACGATACATTTTGACCCTAATCGGGCAATACTAATGGCATCAATGACTTAGGAAAACCCTACTTTGCAATCTTCAGGTCGGTGGTTGGAAGTGGTATCTAGCAGAAAGGTACGAGTTCGAGCCCGTGGAAACAGGATATCGTGTGACAGAGAAGGTAAAGCGCTCTAGACGCGCATGGGTCAAGACAGCTCAATCGACATTAGCCAATTGGCTACTTGGGTTAGCGAACCGACTAGAGCCAGGAAACAGAGAGCAGAGTTTACAGATTCCGCCTCCCAGAAAAAATATCCCTTCTATAGTCCCTGCAAGACCTGAGAATGAGGGCGATCGCCTGACTGCCCTGAAGCGCTATGAAATTTTGGATAGCGCGGCTGAAGAAGAATTTGACGATCTCGTTCGTCTGGCATCTTACATCTGCGGCACACCGATCGCGCTGATCAGCCTAACCGATTCGCATCGGCAGTGGTTCAAGTCAAAACTGGGAACACCTCTGCCAGAACTGCCGCGAGAAATGACCTTCTGCTCCCATGCCATTCTCGAACCCATGCAACCGATGGTGGTGCAAGACGCTTTAGATGACGATCGCTTCGCCGACAATCCATTAGTCTCTAACGATCCCAACCTGCGATTTTATGCCGGACATCCCCTGGTCACCCCCGACGGTTATCCATTGGGAACGCTTTGTGTGATGGATTATATTCCCCGCCACCTCAACTCAGCTCAGCTTGAGGCACTACAGATGGTAGGGCGCTGTGTCATGACACAAATGGAACTCCGGCTGAATCTCAAACGTCTGGAACACCAACGCACACAGCAACAAGAAACGGAAGCCAAACTGCGAGCATCTGACCAGCAGGTCGTCAATTTGCTGGAACACATGACAGATGCTTTCCTTGCCACCGATCGCCAGGGACACTTTAGCTACATCAACCAGGAAGCAGCGACTATTTTGCAACGGGAGAAGCATCTTCTTTTGGGGCACGTGATTTGGGACGTGCTGCCAGAGTTGATTGGGTCTACCTTTGAGCAAAAATTTCGGTGGGCATTAGCGCACCAAACAAATGTGGTTCTGGAAGAATTCTATAAACCCAGCAACCGATGGTTAGAGGTACGCATCTTCCCGTCCTATGATGGAGTATCTGTCTTCTTCCATGACATTACGACGCGCAAAAATACGGAAGTGGCTCTGCGCTTGGCGCAAGAGAAATCCGATCGCCTGTTGTTGAATATTATTCCCCAATCAATTGCTGAGCGGCTAAAACAGAATTCAGCCGCCATTGCCGATGACTTTGAAGATGTCACGGTTCTGTTTGCCGATATTGTCGGTTTTACAGAACTGAGTAGCCAGGTGTCACCGATTAAGCTAGTCGGATTACTCAATCAGATTTTTTCTGTCTTTGATCGATTGGCTGAACAGCATGGGTTAGAAAAAATCAAAACCATTGGGGACGCATATATGGTTGCAGGGGGGTTACCTGAGCCCCAGCCCAATCATGCAGAAGCTGCAGCACGAATGGCACTCGATATGCAGCAGGAAATCATCCAGTTTACAGCCCGAGAAAACCAACCCATTGCTCTGCGCATTGGTCTTCACACGGGCCCGGTGGTAGCAGGGGTTATTGGTTCCCGAAAGTTCAGCTACGACTTGTGGGGAGATACAGTGAATATTGCCAGCCGGATGGAATCCTGTGGGGTGAGTGGTGGCATTCAAGTCACCGATTCAACCTATGAGCGTTTGCGCGACCAATACTGGTTTGAACCCCGAGGCATGGTCAGCGTTAAAGGAAAAGGCGAGATGATGACTTACTGGCTAAAAGGAGCCATGCCATAGGGGCCAAGACGTGCCTTAAAAGCTGCTACGCGAGTTCTCTATGTTTAGGAAATTCCTGTTGTGTGTGGTATACGAAGCACATCACACAACAAAAATGCGTAAGTCCTGAACCTGTAATTCCTTTTAGGGGAGTGGCGGCTTAGCCACTCCCCTAAAAGGAATTACAGGTTGTTTCATTTGTGATCCTAGGAGTTTTTGTTTGTACGCTCGTGTATAAACATTCAATCCCGAAAGCAAGGTCTAGCAGTCCGTCAATGTTTAGGTGTGGGGTAACCCCACACCTAAACATTAAATTCCAGGACTTTTTGAGGGGTCTACGGCCCCTCAAAAAGTCCTGGATAGAAGACTAGTATGCTGAGGCGGAAATCCATCACCTATGTTTTTGTGTGGGGTGCGAAGCACCCCACACAAAAACATAGTATGCAAACTTAGGCGGCAGCCTACTAGCCAATCACACGAAAGGTTAAGTTGATGCGGGGTGAAACGGGACGTTTGGTTTTAGGAATCTGGTGCTGCCAGTGATGTTGCGTTGCCCCTCGCATCAGTAAGAGACTTCCTGAGGTGAGTTCCACTTGATGCTTCAGGGTTTTATCAAACCGATGCCGCAACATAAATCGTCGGGTTCCTCCCAAACTGAGGGAGCCGATAACTGGATTGTGTCCCAATTCGGGTTCATCGTCACTGTGCCAACCCATGCTGTCATTTCCATCCCGATACAGGTTGAGAAGCACACTGTTATACACAACGCCCGAGATAGCATCGGCCTTTACTTTTAGATCAAGCAACGGTGGTATCCAGGGGGTTGGCATCATCGTGAGATTTGAGTAAGTATAGGATTTACCGGGATCTCCATACCAGGCTGTGAGTCGGGGTTGCAGCAGCGATCGCCCAAACAATGTAATAGCATCCTGCCGCCATTGAATACGCTGAGTCAACTCTGTCAGGAAGCGATCGCTCTCCGATACATTCAAGAAGTTGGGGTAAAACTGGATGTCTGCATCGGGTAGGGGCAAGGAAAGCTTGAGCATATAACGCAGCAACGGAAGATTAATGAAGTTTAATACCAGTTCAGAATGAAGATGTCGCTGACTTCGTGACCCACCCGAGTTCCCATAGAAGGTGGGGTGCATCCTGATTCGGAAGAAATACAAGCCTGAGCAATATCATCGAGCAACAGGTAAAAGGCGCCAACGGGAACAACAGGGTAATAGAAATCTGACAAAAGTAAGAATTAATCGCAGATGACCCTAAATAAATGGTAATTCCTTCCAAATTTAAGCTAAAAGTAATGCAGGACTCGTACGAGTGATCGCAAGATTCAATACGAGGGCAGAAATCAACTATCCACCTATTTGATATCCGAGAATACACCTATGGCAGCCAAAAGAGGGCGATCGCCCGCAGCCGCAACCATCACTCAAAATTCCATTGACGAGGCGTCCGCCGCTTTAGAGGGATTGCCTGAAAAACCCAAGACCTCCTGGTCGCTTCGAGAAGCTGTTAATCAATTGCAGGGAACCATTAATGCAGCTCTAGAGCGGGGTTATTCCCACCAGGAAGTAGCAGAAATGCTCGGCGAGCAAGGTATTCGCATCAGCCCGGCTTCTCTCAAGTCTTATCTAGCAGCGATCAATCGTGACGCAGGTTCGTCGGCTCCCAAGCGGCGACGTTCGTCAGCCAAAGCGAGTGCCCCCGAAGAAGCGGCTGCTCCCGAAGAAGCTCCCGCACCTGAGCCTACCCCCGCGCCCGAAAGCCAAGCTGAAGAAGCACCTGCGCCTAAGAAGACTCGGGGACGGGGCACTGGTCCTCGCACCGCTAACAAAGCAAAAGCCCCCGCTGCGAAAACAAAGAAAACTGGTACTGAGTCCGGTGCCCCTCGAGGCCGTCGGAAGAAGACGGATTCAGCTGCTAAAACAGCGTCCTGATGCTTAAAGCCACAAATTAGGAAGCGTGCAGGGGCGAATGACCTATTCGCCCTATTTTTGGCTGCAATCTCATCTTTTGTGGGAGCAGGTGGCTTTGCCACCGCTCCCACAAAAAGAATTGCAAGTTGTTAAATGCAAGGTTCTTAGGGCTAAGGAGATTTCCAGCAATGAAATTACCCCCCAGGATGTTGGTGTTTTGCCCGCGAAGCGGGCAAAACACCAACATCCTGGGTAAATTCTTATGCAGAAACGTCCTAAGAGGATTATTTTCTAAAAGCTGTGTTCCAAGTTGCCTTTCAAAAATAACTGGTCCTCACAAGATTGTGTAAGGCAAGAAAATTACGACTGACTAGTAGGCTGGGGCAGAAGTGTACAACCTAATTTTTTGTGGTGGGGTGCTTCGCACCTCACCACAAAAAATAGGCAACGAACTTAGGCCGTAGCCTACTAGGATCTTTCAGAGGTGTTTCTTCGTGCGCTAAGTGCTCAAAAAATATCTCTTCCAGCCATTAAGACATACCCTAGTCCTGATCCGGCTGGTTATCAAAATCACCCAGTAACGCTTTAATTTGCTTCAGGTGCTTTGGCTGAATGGTTCGCTGACCTTTGAGCCAGCGGGTGACCAGGGAGCGATCAACTTGCAGAGTATCGGCCAGCTGTGCCTTTGTCATGCCCTTCGCTTCCAAAGCGGCCTTGATGGCTTCACCCGTCAAGGCAGGGGGTTGGGGAACCGCGCGAGACGCCTTTAGGGCAATAGGTGCATGGCCTCCTAGCTTCTCTTGAATTTTGACAGAAGGTTTAATAATAACAATGGCTTTCAGCCATATAGATAGCCAATTACGTGGGCGATAGCCTGAATCCACATCCTCATTCAGCGACCAGGTGGGGCGAATGCTCTCTGGATAAGTGGCCGGATCAAAGCCGATTTCCCATCCCAATTCTTTGAGGGTGAGCAATGCACTATCCCACTGATTGATTAATTTGACCCGACGCAGGCGATCCTTGCGCAGGGCATCTAGTAAATCCTTTGGTTCTAACCGTTCCAGCAGCGTTTGTACTTCATAGCGGCCATCATCGCGAATGCGGCTCATGATAGTCAGGAAAATAGCCAGCTTGGATGCTAAGCGTTGACGATAGGGGTTGATTTGCAGCGTACTCTTCGCAAGATAGCCGTATTGAAAGAGAGATTCTCTTGCGTGAGTATCACTAGCATTGAGGAATTTTTCAGTCCAGATTCCCGGACGTACTTTTATATATAGTTCATCCGGATCACCCGCTTCATACGTCGGTGAATCGGGCTGATTCATATCCATGGTTAATGCTAGTTGACCCGCATACCCCAAGCCCTCCAGAATCCACATTGGACCTCGTTCAACGTTATAACGCTTGGCTCCAATGTTAATGTTCTTGACTAAAACGGAAAGGCTACAAACCAGTTCTACCAAGTGTCCGATCTTCTTCAGTTTTTGAGCGATGGTGATATCGGTACGCTTATCCCAACCGAACAGGCGGATCAGATCTGTACCTCGTAACCGAATTTGCTCAGCCCAGGGCTCCTCTGAATCGGTCGCGTAAGAGGAAAAGATCAGAAATACATAGGCTGCTTCTGGACCAAACTGTTGAATAATTTCCCAGGCCGCTTTGCCAGGAACTAACTCAATCTGTTGACTAGACGGGCTCTGGCGTACAATCTGGTGCTGGATGAAGCCTTCCCCTACCAGCTTTTTCCAGTAGGGATACTCTCCATCCTCCCATTGGGAATTGATGAGTGCCTGAGCTCCTGTCAGGATGGGATACCCTGTTGCAACCCGTTCCATTTCCGTATCCTGAAACAGTGGTTCACGGCTCGTTGTTCCATGGCTGGACTTTAGCCCCAACAATTTGTCAATTTCCGCTGCACTGTGGCCGGACAAATTTAGGTGGCGTAACCACTGACTGGCCGTGTGGAAGGCACAAGCACTAACAACGAGGGATTCACGCCATTCATCACTGTCGGTTAAATCAGCACCAGACTCCAGGGACAACATGCCGACCACAGCACAGTCAGCAGGCATTAAATCTTCGCGACGCCATTGTTCAAGCCGCACTAATATCCAGTTTGCAGATTGTTCCCAGAACTCATCGGTTTTTAAGACTGAACGAAATCGACGTTCCAGCCGCATCATCGTCTCTTTTTGTAGAGCACCGATTTTTTCAGTTTCGTCGTAGAGGTTGATAACATCGGCATCGTTCTGTAATCGCGCATTTGCCAAATGCAATCGAAACTGATTGATTCCGGTGGCAACGTTGACCAACACTAAATTGAGGAAAGACTTACCCGCTTTTAACTTTGCCGCGTACTGTTGCATCTGTTGTTGGTTCAACGCAATGGATGCAAGGTCAGAGGCAAGCGGCTCAGTCAGAACGGATGTTGAGTCGAGAGTGAGATTGTTAAACTGAGTCACGGGTTTTACGCAAAGCTTATCCACATCGGCATAGTATACTTCCGAGATCGAAAGATCTGGATCATCTTCCAGATAAATGTCAATAGACTTGACTGAGCGATCGCCTTCATCCACTTCCTAAAAAAATTAGATAGCTTCACTAGCATGGGTTTTAGCGATCGCGCCTACTCTTTCTCATTGCTTTTAAAGACTAGGATCGTGTAACTTTCTGACTAGGATCGATAAACATATTAGACAAGTGACTGATATACCCTCTCAGAGAGGGACCCAAGTACCGCTTGAAACACTGAATAATTGGTAATTTTTCTAGTTGTCAATTCAGGACTCAATAAAAGCTAGAATTTGGCAAAAGTTTAACTTTCTTAACAATTGACACAATTGACCTGGATTCTAGAATCCTATTACATTTGTCAATTCTTGAATGGGCAACGTGCCGGAACCCTTTTCAGTAACTGGCAACTCTCCCTCATTTACAAGGCATTGGCCAAAAGTCCTTCTATGGTTTTATCCACAGGATGGAGTACTTTGAGCCTGTAGTTGGATGCGTTGAAAGGGATCATCTATGCCCTCGCCAACCCACTCAACTATCGATCCAAACACTCATTCGCCTCGATATGGTGGTTAGGGAAATCGAGCGTTTTCCTAAATTGACAAATTGACTTGTCGTTCTAGAGTCCAGCAACATCTGTCAATTTTACCGGCAGCTACAGGTCGATTGACAAATTGACTTGTTGTTCTAGTATCAAGCAACATGGAGTGCCTGTGCTCTGGCTTTGTTGACCTCGCTCAGCTCGATCAATCATGGGTTTCAGGTCAGTAGAACCGGATTGACAAATTGACAGGCCACTCTAGAATCTTGCAACGTTTAGGATAATCCTAGCAATTCTCATTTTGGAATCCAACCCGAAAATAGCCCGTCTTCGGCGGGCTATTTTCGGGCTTCAAAGCTGAGAGTTCCTGCCCTTCGGGCAGGAACTCTCAGCTTTGAAGCTCATACTGAGAATTGCTGCCTCTTAAGGGTTCGAATTGACAAATTGACAAGCCACTCTAGAATCTTGCAACACACCCTATTTTTCTAGCGTTGACAAAGTTGACAGGTTCTCTAGTATCCTAAAACATTGCGTTGACAGATTTGACCAAGGCTCTAGAATGCCATAACAAAAATTTCCGAGAGTCTTCCTTCTTGCTCAAAGCTCTAATACTGGACAACCTGGATTTGCCTATGTTTAGTGGTGTAAGGTGCAAAGCACCCTACGCCACTAAACATTAAGTTGGCTGCTGCCATCGAGCTCTAGGATGCTACAACAAAAGCCCTGGAAGCCTTGCTAGAGGTCTAGAATAGCGCTACGAAAAAATTTAGTACTGAATTTTCGCCGCTAGGATCTGCCAACAAAGAGATCTGGCAACTTACGCAAAATCAAGGGTTGTAGCTCTAATTGCCAAATCTAAGAACTATTTAGATACCGATGGTTGACTAACTCAGCTTTGCCAAAAACAGGTTGTTTAATGATCAAACATAATCATCAGCCAGCATAGTATCCGCTGGTCTGTACTTTTGCGCGACCCCTCAATTTCTAGGGGGTTGGTTCTGCATAGCCTATGCAGCAACTCACCCTTTGGAATTTTGTCTGGGTATGTTTGTCGTGCTTTAGCTTCGAGTCCCTGGTTGGGAGGCATCCTGATTGCTATAAACCCTATGAAACAGACCCATACAATTCGGTTTGAAAGTGTTCGTGAATGGGGAGATGCATTTCTATCTCTGTTTCCCCATAGGTTTGACTATATTTTTGCGCCCCATGCCAATCCAGGTGAAACGCCTGCATGGCGAACTGAAAGCCGCCATCCATTGAGCGATCGCCTTATTCAACAAGGGGCTTATCTCTATGGTGTTCGCTTTGGTGCAGAAACCAACTATGGCCTTTTAGATATTGACTCTGGGAGTCGCTATCACCCCAAACACGACCCGTTGGCTATCTCACGGATTGCAGCTGCGTTAGAACCCATAGGTTTGGTTCATTATGTTGCCTGCACCTCTAGCTACAGCGGTGGCTTGCATTTGTACTTTCCGTTTCAGAATGCGCAAAGCTCGTGGCAGCTAGCGATCGCCCTCGCTTGCCTCTTAGAAAATGCTGGATTTAAAATCCAGGCCGGACAACTTGAGATTTTTCCAAATCCTAAACCCTATGGAGTGGGAGGGAACCTCAGTTTGTTTAATGCCCACCGATTACCGCTACAAAGCGGTTCCTACCTGCTCAATGAGTCCTGGGAACCTATTTGGAGTGATACGCAAACCTTTGTCAATCGTTGGAAACTGGCTCAACAACGCAACGACATTGATAGTCATGCGTTGAAACGGATCATTAAACAAGCTAAACGGAAGCACTTTGGTATTTCTGGAAAAGCAGAAAAGTTTATCAACGATTTGAATGCTGAGATCGAGGTGGGCTGGACAGGATATGGACAGACCAATCGTTTATTGGGCCGTATTACTATGCGGTGCTATATCTTTCATCACCTACTTTCCGGTGGAGAACCACTACAGGGCGATGCGCTTGTAGCGGAGATTGTTGAAACTGCTCAAGCACTACCGGGCTATCAAGAGTGGTGTCGGCATCAACATGAAATTGAACAGCGGGCTGAGGAATGGGCTCGATGCATTGAACATAGCCACTACTTTCCTTTCGGAAGCCAATCGCAAAAACCAAAACCCGAAGAACGAGGTCCCGAATTAACGGCTGCGATTGACCAATCGCCCTCCTGGAATCAGCGCCAATCAGCTGCAACACGCGATCGCATTCGACGAGCCATCGCTGACTTACTCGAACAAGACAAACTCCCAGCTAAAGCAACCGCTCGGTTTCAGGCATTACTGCAATATGGAATCGGCGGTGCTTCTCTGTATCGTCATCGAGATTTATGGCATCCCAATTATTTAGGAGTTGAGCCCACTCAAGACCCAGCTCATGGTGACAATGCATCTGGTGATAATGCATCTGGCAATACACCTGTGGAAAACCCCCCGAACCCCCCGGCTCTTCATAGAGATGGGCAGTTAGATTGCGCTAAAGGCGCACCTAACTGCCACAGTTCTACAAACTTATTAGCTACGGGAGATGGTGATAACTTACAGGGCAAGGGTTTCAGCGATCGCACTTCTCCTAAATCTCCTAAAAATGGGAGTGATATAGGTGATAGAGCTCCTTCTTCCCAACACGGCATTCCGTTTATTCGTAGAGTGTTGTCTCAGATCAAAGCAACACAGCAATCCCTGCAAGAAACCTTACGGTCGACTCAGAAACAGCATCGTCACCATCAATCTCAGCAGGCGAGGCAACAGCAAATTGCTCGAATGCAGCAGTTTCTGAACTCTGGTGACCCAATTCTGGTGGCTGAAGCTTTAGCTTGGGCGGAGCGTAATCCGGGTGTTCTCCCCACAGATCCAGGTCATCCTTCGTTGTCATCCCTACCTCCTGAGCCTGGTAATCGTTCAGCTCTGATGACGGCTATTCAATCGCAAATCACCCGTTTGAGATGGGCGGATACCCGGGTGTGTGACTGTTTGCATCAACAATTCCATAAAGATTGCCTGACCCAATTAAGTGATGAGGAGTTAAGTCAATGGTTGTCGTGGTTAAGTTCGCAGAGTGAATGACAGGGAAATGAGCCGAAGCACAACCGCATCATGCATCAGCGATGAACACTAGATCTGAATTTGTACATAAGAAGAGTTTCTGTACATAAGAAGCTATGAACCTCGACTTGAATTTTGATAGCCTGCGGCGTACTCTCTATGCTCTTGACTTGGAGCAGGCCAGGCAACTTCGGGATGAGCTGAGTGTTGTAATTCAAACCCTGGAAGAGCGATCGCCTCCCGCTCCTCCGGTTAAAACAAGGGGCCGCGAGATTATAGAGGTTCGCCATCTAGGGATCGGGCCATCTGCTCGTCTTTATCAGCTAGAGCGGATTCGTTGTGGCAAAGCGGGTTGTAAGTGCGCTGGGGAAAATGGCAAGCTACATGGCCCTTACTGGTATGTCTATTGGCGAGATGCAGGCAAGCTGAAGAGCCGATATGTGGGAAAGCGGTTAAAGGTTGAGGAATGAGTCACGGTTTCTATGTTGTATTAACCGCAATTTGAGATAAGCCTTTAACCCGAACTAGTAGGACTCACCCAAGTCCGCTAGGGTGCATCCCAGTTTTATTGATGTGGCGGGCGAAGCCCGCCACATTAATAAAACTGGGTTTTCAATCTGCAAAAGTGAGGTGTACTCAGTCCCTATATCTAGTGCATCGTTGTTGTGGGTGGGGTGCTCTGCACCCCACCCACAACAACGATGCATAAGTCCTGTTCAGGTTATATAAGAGGACAAATCTTGAAGGACTTCGGGGGCGATCGCTCCATTTACAAAGTCTGGTGGCATCTGCCGTTGCGATGCTGGTGCAGTCGCCAAGACCCACTCCAAAACACTCATGACCTCGGGTAGGGAATAGGCAATATGCATGTCTTGATTATTGTTTTGCAGGCGCTTCAGCCGCATTGCCTGGCGATCGTACAGCCGCTTCCAGGGAACCGCAATCAGAGGAACTTTAAGAGCGATGCATTCATGGACCGTGTTATAGCCCCCACTGCCGATTACTACGTCTGCCATCCACAGCACATCCATGGCAGGGTAATGAGCAATCCATGGATAGGGCAGTGTTCCCTTGGGTGGCTCAGGGGCTAGCAGCCTTAGGGTGACTTGAGGAAAGGTATGAGCGATCGCCTCGCTCAACGCCACAAAGAATGCTTGTTCCTCAGGTTGTCCTGCCAGTAGCACCAGCACCAATGGCGATGGATCGTGTGGTTCTACATTCAGAAGGGTACAGGCGGTGGAGCGATCGCCCAGCTCTCCGGGTTGCCGTACCAGCCAGGGGGCACTCTGTCGCACCTGTGGCAAGGTGGCGAAAGGAACAGCCGTTCCTTCCCCAGGAATCCATAACCGTTCGTAATGGCATCGCACAAAGTCCGTCAGATGGTGAGATGCAACATATCGGGGATTTAGATCCCGATGGATCAGGATGCGGGAGCGATCGCTCAACTTAGGCAACAGGTCTGCCAGTTCTCCCACTAACCCCCGTGGAAAGGTATCGACCAATAACCCGGTGTAAGGTAACGTCTTGAGCCATCGCCAAATCTGGTAACAAGCCTCACTTAGGGGAATATCTGGTGCCAGGGTATGAAACTGCAGATTCGGAAGGACAGACAGGTAAGACTGCATGAAGGGGGCATAGGGGCTGTTGGTCAGGATGTGAACAGAGTGATGCTGAGCAAGGGGACGGGCAATGGCGATCGCCCGATTCAAATGTCCCCAGCCGCCACCCATCGCGTAAATCAGCCATCCTGCTTGCATCGGCACCCCTTAACGTAAAGGTTGGATTTTTCAGACACACAGCGCCCGAAAAATCTAAGAATCCGTTTGAAAAGTCCTGAAAAGGGTTGATGTTGCGTACGCAACATCAACCCTTTTCAGGACTTTTCAAACCAGTACTAAAAGGAAGCGTCTTGCTCCAGCATCAACTCGCATCCAGCCGATTCTCAAAATCCATGTCGCCTTCTTCTTCAAAGCTGGAAACATCGGATTCGTTGAAATCAATGCTACGGGTGTAGGGGTTGTAGGAGTAGAGATCGCGGTCACTGTAGTAAGTGTGCCCCCAGTAACCCCTGCCGTAATAGCCATAGCTTGGGTAGTAGCCATGTTCAACCTGAAAGGGATCATGATCTGGACCCGCTAATCCTCCCTGACAATAGGAACAACCTGTGGGATCGGTGCGGCCACAACGGCGTTGAAAGAGAAAACCGATTTTGCGATCGCACCCCTTCTCTGCTGTGGGATCTGTACCGGCACTCAGGGGGGCGGCACCCGTGGCTAGAGGGTTTTCTGAAGCTGCCAGAGAAGCTGTCTCTGGTGAAGCGGCTCCATCGGGTAAGGTTACATGCAGCGTAACAGGCCCCAATTGAAAGGAGCTTTGATCGGCCAACCTGCCCACCGTTACGGAGCCACTCTTAAGCTGTACCCCAATACCACTCTGATCCGTAATCAGCAATTGCCCATCTTGCTCGGTGATCAGGGCATGATACTCGGCTACTTGAGGATGGCCGATGACCGCTCGCGAAACGCGCTGCCCGTCCACCATTCCGGGCATCATCGTAAATTCTCGCCCCAGCGCGATCGGAGTTTCCAGGAATGGTTGCTGGCGTTGCCCAGTAGTGGGGTCGTCCCAGCGCAATTGAATTCGCACAGCCGTTAACTCCCTGCACGATGGAGAGCGTAGGCCAAACCCGCTTGCTGCTCTGGGGTAAGCTCCTTGAAGCCAAAGGGGGCCAGGGCGATCGGCGTTAACGGGTCTTTGGTATATAGCACGGTCTGGTCACTGGCATCTCGCAGGGAGAGTTTGCCTTCCTTCAGCTTCACTTTGTATACAGAAACCTTATCCGGTGTCTCAATCTCAAATCCGTAATCCCGTTGTTTGACCCGATAAATGTCCTGATCAGAGCCGGTTTCGAACTTGTAATCTCCATCACTTTGGCGGCGCAGAATATAAAGTTCTTTAGTTTGGTCTGCATTCTCTACCTTCCACTTGTCAGAATCGCTGACAATGTAGGCCAAAGCCGTATCAGTGGCGTTTTTGACCTTTACCTTTTGGTTGTCATCTACAGTAAATCGTGCCAGTTCATCACCATTGGCTCCTTCGAGTTTGGCTCCATCGCTCCGAAACTCCAACGAGAAGGCTTCCGTGCCATCCTCGCGCTTAAACTTTACTTTTACTTTGCTGGCTTGAGGTGCAACTGCTTCGCTGGAAACCTCTGTTGTAGGAGCTGGCTGTGGGGAGACATTCTGACCGCTACTGCATCCCAAAAATAGCGTCAGCATCAGACCCAACAGGCTATATAGCAATACCCGTAACATCGAACGCATCAAAAACTCCTTGGCATTGGACGAATGAACCGGATTCACGAGGCTTCCGTCTTGTCATCAGATAAAACTTTGGCAAGATTCAGGATGTGATAAAGGCTCAAAAACATCAGGGTGATGGCCTGATAAAGTTGCTCCACTTGTACGTCAGGGTTCTCCGGAGGGGGAAGCATTTTTACCCGAAGATATAGGCTGTTATCCTCCACTTCTAGACGCTTCAAGCTGCAAGTTTTGGGTAATTGGATTGCCTCTCGAGCGGCAGGGGTAAGTACGGGTAAGGCTCCATATTTTTTCCGGGGTACTCGCAAGGCCAGGGCCAGCTCAAACCCCTTAGATTTTGATTTCGTTTTGTATTTTCGCTTACCGCTGCGTCCACGTTTCCAGCCTGCGGCCGTCACCCAACTTTCTGTACAGAGCAGCTGAAACCGGGTTCGATCCAATAGCTCTCCTTCTAGCGTGAGCCATTGATCGTCATAGCGTTTCAGATTCCATCCGGAGCGATGGGGATGGGGTCCATCGAATGTACATTTCTGAATACGGAGTGGAGGGTTGAGGACAAGATGGGTAGAGACGGGAGCCTGCTTGTCCATATCTCGCACCAACATGGTGAGAAGTTTAGGGAGTAACTGATAGCGGTAGTTGGGGATGTTGATGGCAACGTATTGGCCGCGTTTTCGGCTGGTGACGATGATGCCGCCGATCAGCCCAATCAGCACGATGACTAAGGCAATTGTCATGGCTGAGCTAAGGCCAGAAGCCACTATTAGGGCGATGAATACGGCGATCGCCCCCAAAATACACCCAATCATCCATTGGGTCATTTCTCGTTGCTTCTGTTCAATGGTTTGATCCAGCGCCACCACTCGTTTCAGATCCGAGACAATGTGCTGTACCGATGCTTCGGCTTGATATACGGGTGTTTCTCGCAGGCCAACCAGATCATGGTCCTGCACCTCTGTTGTCTTAGCCATGCAACCCACTCACAACATCAATACGACCGTTTTGCTGAAACGGTGAATGCAGGTCACGATGCCTTGCAAAATCCACAATTTCAGTGGAGCGGTCGAGAACCCTGTCACAAAAACAGCCTGTTGTCCTTCGGATCAACCTCCCAATACTCAAAATTCCCCCATGGGGTTAAATCCGGGTTAACAGAAGTCACCTTTGCCTTTACAGTACCTCTGTAGACCCCCACCCTCCGTCCCCTGAAAACGCCACTTCCCTTCCTTCATAACCCACCGGTATTTTCCGGTTATCCAGAGTAATAATTGTTCATATCGGCCATTCAGTGGCAGAGAGTATGGCTCCTCAGATTGCGTACATTTCCTTTGATATAGTTCCGGCACCAAAGGGAGCCGCTATTCATATTCAAGCCCTGGTACAGGCTCTGGCTGCTGCTTTTGGGGAGGTGCAGCTGGTGACCATATCACCGAAAGCAGAGGTCATCACCTATCCAGAACGGTGGCCTGGCGTGCAGCATATTGCCCTCCCGGCCACCGGCCCAACCCTGATTGACCGCGTGATGACCTTCCGTAAGCACCTGCTGGACTGGTGGCAGGGGCAGTTTTTTGATGTAGTGCATTTCCGCTCTATCTATGAGGGGTTTCCGATTGCGGTGCGTAAGGCAAAACTGGCCCAACATCTGGTCTTTGAGGTGAATGGGTTACCCTCCATTGAGCTGAAATATCGGTATCCACGAATTGCGGGCGATCGCGATCTTCAACAGAAATTACGGCAACAGGAAGCCTTTTGCCTGGAAGCGGCAGATCGGGTAATAACCCCCAGTTCCGTCACTCACACGTATCTACAGCGGCGTGGCACCCCTGCTGAAAAAATTCAGGTGATCCCCAATGGTGTAGATTTAGACATTTTTCATTACCAACCGCCCCAATCAACTCCAGAGTTGTCTCCTCTACACTTGCTGTATTTTGGAACAGCCGCTGCCTGGCAGGGGTTGGCGATCGCCCTCCAGGCCCTTAGCTTGTATCGCCGAGATTACCCTGCTGATCTCAATATTCTGGCCTTGATCCGCCCGTGGCAACGGCGAGACTTGCAGCATTTAATCCACAAGCTCGACTTGGAGGATGCCGTCCACTTTCGCGAACCGGTTTCCCAATCGGGCGTTGTAACCTGGATGCACGAATCTGACGTAATTCTGGCTCCTCTGATTCTGAATGACCGCAATCTGGTGCAGGGATGTTGCCCACTCAAGGTACTGGAGGGAATGGCTTCAGGTACTCCCATTATTACCAGTGATTTGCCCGTGATCCGTGATCTGGGTAACCCCGATGAACATTTTCTCGCTGTGCGCCCGGGTTCTCCCAAAGCGATTAAGGATGCTCTTCTCCGTTTGCGGGTGGAACCGGAGTTGCGCCGACGATTGGCGAGCTCAGCCCGTCAACGCATTGAAGCTCACTACACTTGGGCGCAAACAACCCAACCCTTGATTCAGCTTTACCAGGAGTTGCTGGGAACATAAGACCTCTGGCGTGAACTGTTGAAAGGCTTCGCCTTTCAACAGTTCACGCCCTCAAAAACCGGTAGAAAGATAGGATTTATGCCATATATCACAGGAGTGGGGTCAGCAGGTCGTGTAAGTGCGATCGCTCCCGCTCTAAAGTATGACAGCGCAACACGTACTCACGGGCCGATTGCTGTACTTGCTGCTGAATGGCGCGATCCAGCATTAACCACTCCAGCACGGCTTCTCCCAACTGGGGGAGGTGCGATCGGGGCAGCACAAAACCGTTTTTCCCGTGCTTCAGCACATCGGTAATGCCTCCGGCATCGCTGGCAATACAACAACGGCCACAGGCCATCGCCTCTAGCAGCGCATTGGGCATCCCCTCCCACAGAGAAGGTTGTAAGTACACATCACAGAGTTGTAGATGGCGGGCTACCGCTGTCGCATCGGGCAGGTGTCCTGTCACAATCACCCGGTCTGCATTATTGGGTTGATGCATTCGGTAAAGGGATAAATCCGCTTCTTGGGAAGACCGCACATCACCAATTACCAATAGACAAGCGGGGTAATGTTGCCTGACTACCGTCAATGCCTGCAATAGAAATGACTGTCCCTTCTTCTCTCGCAATTCCCCGGCGAAGCCCAGCACTACCTCGTTGGACAAAATGCCCAGTGCAGCTCGTAAGTTAGACAAATCTACCCTTACGGCATCGTTGGGTGGAGCGAATCGCTCGGTGTCAACGGCGTTGGGCAGAACCCTCACATCTTCACGGCGAGTCAGACACTTCACCTTGTGGGCCAGATCTGCACTTACAGCCGTTACATGGTGAGCCCGTTCCAACGTCCACTGCAACCGGGCAAAGTCTCCGGGGGGAAACAAGTCTCGATCCAGGTCATTACCCCGTACACTGACGAAACTCAGGCATTGATGCAATTCGGCAAACCAGGCTGCAACAAATCCTCCAGGAAACAGGTAATGGCCCCAAACCCCATCATAGGAATGCTGTCTATGCAGCCCCTCCAAAAAATTTAAGGTATGGGGAAGGGTGGCATCCCACTGACGATAGCGTCCGATGCGATAAATTTGCGGGCGGTCAGGGCGGCGGGCTAATTCTGGATCGGGGGGCAGCACTTCCCCTGCCGGCAGTTGGCGGCTCCACACCACGACATCCACCGCAAACCCCAAATCGCATAGAGATGCACTGATACGCCCGGCACTGGCAGCCAGGCCACCCATATCGGGAGGATAGCGATCGCACAAAAATAAAAGTCGTGGCACGGTGGTTTTTGCTATGGTTTGTAACCCCTGATAGGATTCCTACTGCTTCTCTTTATACCGAATCTTGCATCAAAGCCTATAGAAGCACGTTTCAAACATGTGGCTGGTTGTTGTGAGAAAGCACCCTCCCTATATTGCTGCGCCAGGTTTGTTTTCGCATAGAAAACCATCGGTTTTTCATTTCAATAGGACTTACGCGAGTCCTCTATCCGTAGTGTATTTGTGTTGTGGATGGGGTGCTTCGCACCCCATCCACAACACAAATGCGTAAGTCCTGTTCAAAACAGACCCGAATGAAAGCTTCAGGCACGAATACAATAGTCTTACGCTAAAAAGTTAGCTCCAAGGCCATGGCTCGTCACGTCAACCAAAAGTGTCAACAGTGTGCTGCCCTCGCCGTTGAGGAGGCGATCGCCCTTCATGGTCCTGAGGGTGACAATTGCTGGAACCCTGAGAACCGTAATGGCTGGGGGTACGATTGTCATCGCCGCCGCTCCCATTATCGCCATCGAGACGATGACAATCGCACTCGCCGCAGGCTGCGCAGAGCCGCCAAGCTCAACCCGGGAGGTGTTGCGATCGCTCCGATAGGTGATCCTGACACTCCTCTAGAATTGCTGCCCCCACCCACGACACATTACGCAGCGGTCCTGGTGCTATACCGCAATCGCAAAGATTCACCTGTGCATGCGATCGCCGCCGAAATTTGGCAAGGAGACACCAAGATACACACCATTAAAGCGGTTCACTGTCTCGGGATGCGGGGCAACGAAGTGGCCGACTACATCGAGCAGTTGTTAACGCAACTCCACGAAAGGTTCAAAGTTTCTCGCTTTGAGTCGGAACCCAAGGAGTTACCTGTGGCAGACTGCCCGCTCACTCCCTGCCCTATGAAGCCCTAGAAACGTGAGGGGCATACATCTTCCCTCCTGACGCCTGGCGCAAGACAGCAATGCTCATTTTGGAATCCAACCCGAAAATAGCCCGCTAAGACGGGCTATTATTCGGGCTTCAAAGCTGATTCGTGCCCGAAGGGCACGAATCAGCTTTGAAGCCCATACTGAGAATTGCTGGGCGCAAGAGGACGATGCGCTTACCCTGGGCGATCGCTATATCATGGTGTAAATGCAAGCTCTTCACATCTAACCCCACGTTGCCGAGGTGATAAAGAAACGGCGATGGTTCAGTTCCCCCGCCTTCAAGCTGCGATCGCCGATCCAGAATCCGCCAATCTGGCCCAGTTGTGGCGCGAGGTGGAGCAGCAATTGGCGGGTTTAGAGCGAGATGAAAAACTCCGGGCTGCGGGGGAGGCGATCGCTCTACTGGCTGAACTACACTTCGCCCGGGCTCAGTGGTTACTCAATAATTGGGAGGAGCGATGGAGCGATCGCCCCGAATTTGATGAGGAACCGCTACTGACAGACGATATGTTAGCTGGCTTCTTGCGGCAAACCATGAGTCTCAACCTGGACGACATCCTGGAAAGCTTCACTCAAACCCGCACTCGTCGCGAACCCGAGGATCCAATTGTCGGTGAAGTTGAAAAGCAGGCTGTACTAAACTGGCTGGAGCAAGAAACCAAGGCGCAACAAGAGAAGGAACAAGCGTTATCAGTTGCCCATGATGAAAACGTAAGCGAATGGATTCAGCTGATCCGCACCTGGCTACAAAAGCATCACACAGGTGCTAATTTCAGCGCATTGGCATGGGATCTACAACAAACGAATCCTCACATGAGCCTGGTTACTGTTTGGCTTGGCTTACTGCTTGGAGGATTTGCTGTTGAGCCCGTCGGCGATGATTTTTACTCTCAAGACTTTTGGATTAATGGTTAATCCTTTTTCATTCATCGGGCGCGTGTGAAACATAGACTGCATCAAAGCTTTCCGTAAAAATTGGCTAATTAAATACTGTCAAACATCCATCCATTGAAAGACCCCTTTAGAGGAAACAACTTTACCTTTTAGCGATTGGATTAGCACACATTCAAACGCACATTAGAGGATAGTGAATAGGAGTCTGAATTATGGCAATTGAAGGGGTCATTTTAGACGTAGACGGCACTCTCGTTGCAAGTAACGACACCCACGCTCAGGCGTGGGTCGCAGCGTTTGCTGCCTTTGGCTACGAAATTCCTTTTGAACAGGTGCGCCCCATGATGGGTATGGGGGGGGATCAAATTATCCCGCGTTTAGTACCCGGTCTGACCAGCAAGGAAGGGGTTGGCCAACAGATTACTCAGCACCGCAGAGAGTTGATCGTAAACGAATATAGCAATGCCCTGGCTCCAACCCAGGGGGCTCGGGATCTGGTTCAAAAGCTGCGGGATAATGGCTTGCACTTGATCATTGCCAGCTCTGCCAGTGATCAGGAAATGGATGTTTTACTTGATGTTGCGCAGGTAAAGGATTTGGTTCCTGAGATTACTAACTCTAGTGATGCGGATGCTACGAAACCTGCTCCGGACATTGTAGAGGCTGCTTTAAACAAGGCTCATCTGCAACCCGATCGCACCGTCATGTTAGGGGATACTCCTTATGACATCGAGGCTGCTAACAAAGCAGGCGTCAGTGTGATTGCTCTGCGCTCTGGTGGCTTTGATGATCAACAGCTTCAGGGGGCGATCGCTATCTATGATGACCCCGCTGACTTACTGCGCCACTACGAAACTTCCCCGCTTTCCAGCACGGCTCCTACTCCCATCACCCCCGCTGCGAAGCCTGGGGTTTCTGATGAACCTTCTTTTGGAGCTCCGAGCAACAGTTGGGGTTCCTTCCAGAACCAGCCTGCTGCCTATTTAGAGAATGCTCTGGAATCCGCCCGTTCTTTCTTCAATAAAAACCAACCCGTTTTGGTTAACTTGGGATGGGTTTTCCTGGCCCTGATTGGCTTACAACTGGTCTTCACGATTCTGGATGTGGTTAACCATCTTCCACTCATTGCGCCTTTCCTTGAGCTTGTTGGGCTGACCTACACAAGCTGGTTTGTCTGGCGTTATTTGCTGAAGGCAAACACCCGTCAGGAGCTTGGTGAGAAGATCCAGCAGACTAAAGCAGAATTGTTGGGCGATCGCAATCAATAAATGACATAGAAAAAGAGCTTCCATTAGGAGGCCCTTTTCTGTTTTCTGCCTTGCCACGCATTGAGCCAGAAGGTTTAATCCTTCATCAGCCACTCCCAAGAAACTCACAGTTTCTCTTGTCTATGAGGTAATGGAGGGTGATCACCCTCCATTACCTCATTTGCTCTTAGGAAACACACGTGTGTCCTTGATATTTCGCTGGGTGGAACCCTCACAGCTCTACCCGGTGAGGAACTCACATCTTGCACTTTTCTAAAACCGAGATGCAGAAGGGTGATTTCTCCGTTGCTGAGAGACGAAGAAATCACCCTTCTGCGTTTTAGCTCAAGATCTGATGTTATCTACAGCCGAATGTATTGGTTTATGGTTTATTGGCCGCTACAGCCCAAGCCTGCTCCAATAGAGTTTATTTAGTGTAATTATAGTGTAAGTACTTTTTGAGTCTAATGAGACTATATCTGATAAGACATACTCTGGGTTAGCTTAAAAATTCTACTGAGAAAATTTGTGCATAATTCACCTGCTATGTGGATGGTTTACCCACATAGCAAGGGTGGCATACATAACAGAGGAATTTTGTTGCTAAAAATCTTCCGAAATTTTGCTCAGTGCTAGAGTTGTAGCTTCTGTGGTTTTCTGTAGCCAGCTTTGTCTGCTACTAGTACGCTGAGGCGGCAATCCATCACCTATGTTTTTGTGTAGGTTGCTTCGCATCCTACACAAAAACATAGGTTGCGAACTTAGGCCACAGCCTACTAAATAACGAAGCAATTAATGAGAAGAATTTTAGCGTTATTTCTTAGAGGTCTAAAAATATTCCTTGATGGTGATGGCTAATAATACTAAACTAGTTTGGCTCCACAACAAATGAGAACGTAAGCCAGTACTCGTAGGAACGGGTTTAGCATCACTTTCCTGACTTCGCAGAAACCTTGGTGGCAAAACTTGTATAGTACGTGCAAAGACCCCTATTTAAACTGCTATGATAGTTCGCTTGATCGAAGAGTTTTGCTCCTCTAGGAATAATAGCGTTTCAACTTAATCTATAAAAATATATCTTTTTCTATTCATTGCTTGGAACCTCTTTATCTCTAGCTCCGCATAAGGAGGTTGCATCTTGTGTTTTGCTAACGAAGTTCAAAGCCTTCCTTAAAAGCTTGATTGGAAGCGTATGAACAGCAACAAAAGAGATTGGAATAGAGCAATGTATTAAAGTCTCAAATATTTCCCAAACAGTGCTTTTAAAGTGTTATTCAAGACGCTTGGTTATCCTATCGCTTCTCAGTATAAAACTGTAACTTACAGCGTTTTGCACTTGAATTAACCATGGTTGTTTTTGTGAGAGCTACGCACTCTGCGTAGCTCTCACAAAAACAACCAGATTTTAAGCGTTTGAAAAGCGCTTTATGTTCCGGTCTTCCAACGCACAACATGAGCTACAACTTGAAATTGAGTTGGCATTAGAGTGCGATCGCCCAATGTACGCCAATCAATTGAGACTGAGTGTGTCGTGAAAACTTTGCTTGAATGAACTTGCTTTCAGAAGCTTTTTTATTGCGCATGCTCAGTATGGATAAAAATAAAATTACTTCTAAAACATGAATTTTTTAACGTGATGCCTTGTACCTCACTAAAAAATCTGCATTTTAGAGCTCTTGCCCTTTTACTGAGCGCATAAATCTATCATTACGTTAAACAGCATCGTTCACGCTTCCAAAGGAGTTCGAGCTTGAGAGTGATGGTTTCTCGTTTTTGTGAACTATTCTACTAAAAAGCTACCCGGTAGCTGGGCACTTTTTAACCAAAACATTTTGGTTAAAAAGATGATTCATTTGATCGGAGGAGTGCTAATATCAAACTAAATCTTTTGGTTATTTAACCTATGCCTCGTCTAAAGACAAAAAAGGCGGTGGCCCTTCCTACGAAACTACCTAAGATTGTTGCTTTCGCAAATCAAAAGGGTGGTGCAGGTAAATCGACGGGAGCCGTACATGCCGCAGATTGGTTTGCTAAACAGGGCTACTCAACAGTTCTTGTAGATGCAGATGGCCAGCAAAGTTCTTCAGAATGGATGAATGAGCTAAAGCTTAACTATGAAGTTATCAGCAATCCAGAAGCATTATTTGACGAACTGCCTAAATTAGCTAAGTCTCATGATGTTGTGATTGTTGATGGACCCGGAAATGCGAGTGAAGTAACGAAAGCTGTTCTAATTCGCTCTGATCTCGTGCTTATTCCGTGCCGGGATTCCATGATAGACCTGGCTAGCACTGGCAAGATTGTACAATTCGTACGGCAGGCCAAGGAAATCCGTGGAGGATTGCCTGTAGCAGCGATTTATTTGAATGCTGTGAAGGACAACACCATTCTACTGCGAGAAGCGAGAGAGGCTCTACAAGATGGTTTGCTGCCTTTACTGAGCACCTCCTTGCCCGATCGCCAGTGCATTAAGGATGCTCCAGGCCAGGCCAGTACGGTTTTTCGGATGAAGGGTGAGTCTCCCAGAATAGTTTCGGATGTTTACTCGCAATTATTGATAGAAGCCTTGAAATTGTTTGAAGCGGAATCATGATGACTCGACGAAAGCTAAAAGATGCGATCGCCAGTAACGAAGAACTAAGCTTCGTCTTTGGTAACACGACTGTTCAAAAAATTACTCAGGCAGTTCAGGATGTAAGCGAGAAGACTATATCTTTGCAAGAGATTCTCTGCTCGTTCACCTTTGTGCCTGATGGAAAGCCTGTTCGTCACTATTACGACCTGGATGAGTTAAATCGTTGGGCTTTGAACGATATTAAGCCAAACGGTATCTGTTCTCCTTTATGGATACGCCCCCATCCCTATCAGAAAAGTAAGTACGAATTAGTCGCCGGATTGCGCCGCTACAAAGCAGCTGAGATTCTTCAGTTAGAGAACGTCCCAGTTAAAATTTTTGATTGGGACGACCGTACTGCATTTCAGGCAGCTATTTCGGAAAACTCGAATCGTCGGGATTTTAGCGCCCTTGAGGAACTCGATAACACTCTACGAATGATCGAAATTCAGTTAGGGTGCGATACTGAAGAAGTGGTAAGTCTACTCTACCGGATGAACAACGCGGCAAAGGGAACCACTAACCAAAACGTTTTGGTTAGTGAAGAAGCTGAGGTGGTCAAACAAATTTTTGATGCATTTGGCCGTATTACCTGGCAATCCTTTGTCTCAACGCGGCTGCCACTGCTTAAGAAGCCCCCTGAAGTTCTCGACGCTATTCGTCACGGCAAAATCCATTATACAAAAGGCATCTTACTGGCCAGCATTAAAGATAACGAAGCTCGCCAAGTCCTATTAGAAGAGGCTGCACAACGTTCCCTCAGCCTTTCTGAGATCAAGCAACGCATTAAAGATACCCAGAGCGAAACTCGGCCACCTGTTGCTTCTATGGATCTTAAGCAAAGGCTTGCACTTACAGTAAAACAGGCCAGAGGTAACAAAAAACTGTGGAGAGACCCGAACAAAACTCGGCAAATAGAACAGTTATTGGAGCAACTCGAGGCAATTATTGTGCAATGATTTAGGCCTGGAAAATTGTTTAGAACAGGCGTGATTAGGAATGGTGTACTTCTTTTACAGCCCAGTCATGTCTGTTCTAATGGTGATAAATAAGACAATATAGCAATATGCAAGTACGCTAAATCTAAAAGGGATGGGATATGAGGTGTGAAACACTCAATATCCTATCCCTTTTTTGCTGAACCAGTTTGCATGGCACGGTTGTCTTTAGGGAAGTAATTGTTTGGCAAAGTGCTTACTTCATGCAACCGTAGCAGCCTCTAATTGTGTAGATAGGCAAGAATCATTTGGCCCAGAACGGTAAAAGAACCTTATACCACTTTAAACAGAGGTTCTTTTACCTACCTGTAGGGACAGGTTACCCTTCAATCTACCTGCGAAGCTAAGAGGTCACGGCTAAATCCGTTTATACTCGCTTGCTAACGTTTCCATTTTTTGAAACTGGCTTAGTTTGTCAGTAGTTTAACTCGCTGTCTAAAACATAATACATGCCTTGCTAGAATTGGCAGATATTTTAGAAACTAATTTAAAGCAAAAATCATATAAAACTTTGAGGCTCAAATGACAATAACCCTTTGTAAGATTGGGTTATTTGTTGTCTCAACTTTACGCCTTAAGGTATCGTCTAAGTTTGCCCTTGCCTGAAGTCAGGACGAGCGACAATGATAGTTTTTTTAGACAATGAACGTTACAGGCAAAAGGAGTCAGTTAAATCTTAGTCAGCCCATTCTCTGTCAATAGAATTAGAAGATAAAAAATATTTCTTGTTTGGAATATTTTGACCATAGCTTATGCAACCCTTTTATAGATGGTCTATTGATATCAGGCGTAGTGGCAAGTTGTAAACCCTGCTGATTCTCATATATTTCTTCAAGAAAGCAAATTTATTGGGAGAATATTTGCTTCTTGAATATATTCTTACACTAAACTTACACCATTTTATGAAGTGCTGATTTGTATGTTCATTCTTCATCAATTGGGTCGTTATTGAGCGGGCGATCACCCAACTTCTAAGTACACATATAAGCGTTTAGGATGAGTGGAGTAGATTAGGTTATAAGGCTGTCGTATGTCTGGGAGGTGCCTTGGTCTGCTGTCAATCACCTCCACTCTGTAGAGTTCTGGATAAATCATGTTGTTGACAAGTCCTACACAAAATACTCAAGACCCCCTAATTGGGGGGACGCCGCAGATTTATGAGTGGGTGTGGAAAGAACAGCCCTATCGTATTTCCTATGAAGTTCGTGGCGAAGGGCTACCCGTTCTCCTTCTACCGGCCTTTAGTACGGTTTCCAGCCGCTCTGAGATGCAGGGGTTAGCTACGCGACTGTCCTTAGATTTTCAGGTGGTTGCTCTGGATTGGTTGGGGTTCGGGCAATCTGCTCGGCCAGCACTGGATTATCGCCCTGATCTCTATCATCAGCTGCTTCACGATTTTCTTCGTGTTCATTTCAGCCAACCCATTAGCGTTGTAGCCGCTGGGCATGCTGCTGGGTATGCCATGCACATAGCTCAGCAGCAGCCGAATTCCTGGTCAAAAATGGTACTTGTGGCTCCGACCTGGAAGGGGCCATTATGTGCCATGGGTGCCCCATCTCCCCTGCGGGATGGCGTGCGGGAGTTAGTGCGATCGCCTGGCCTGGGCCAGTTACTCTACGGCTTAAATACGACTCCTGGTTTCCTCAAGTTCATGTACCGTCGCCATGTATTTGTGAACGAGGCCAAACTAACGCCCGAATTTATCCAGCAGAAATACCAGAGTACTCAGCAGCCTGGCGGACGGTTTGCCCCTGCCGCTTTTGTCACCGGAACCCTCGATCCGATGGCTCATCGGGAAGAGTTTCTGGCAGCGGGGCGATCGCTGACGATTCCAACCCTGGTGGTCATTGGTGAGCAATCTCCTCCCCAATCGAGAGCAGAAATGGAGGCCCTCGCAGCACTACCCAATATTCAAACGGTCAGGTTACCCGGAACTTTGGGAATGCACGAAGAAGAGGCCGTCTCCCTATCAGAGGTGCTCAGTTCCTTCTTGACTGAGGATGCCTGAGTAGCATGGAAGGGCGTTATCAAATGTTTTGAGCGCCAAGCGCTCGAAACATTTGATATTAACAGTACTTCTCAAGCCGGGGACTGCCCCATTGGTTTTCCATACTGTTATATAGAATCTGCATGATACGTGCACCGGGCTCGCTAATGGCATCTCGGGCAATGGTCGCTACTTGGCCAGTCACGCTTGTTTGATATTCGGCAACGATGTCGCCAAAGGCATTGCGCTGTACAGCGACTTTCTGCCCTGGGGCAACCCGTTCCCCTACGTCCACTAGCATTTCCAGGAAGCCTCCATGGCCGGAGCGGATGGTTTCAAAAGAATCCCCAACGAAGGTTCCAACGTCCTGGGACGTGCGGCCAATCGGCCCATCAACAATCCCGTGATGTTTCAGGACGTTTAGGGTTCCTTCGACTGTCAGCGCAATTTTGTGAGTATCAAAATAGCGTGGGCCACCAATTTCGACTGTCATCGCTGGGATCCCCGCATTGATAAAGGCGAGTTCCAGTGTGCCGCCTTCACCGGGGTCATCTTTAATTTGCTCTACTGGAAACAGTTCTGCCATTTGTCGAATTTCGGGTTGTTGCAAATTGGCATAGATGAATAGAGAAAACTCGCTGCCCGTAGATACGGTGTGATAATCGATCGCGATATCTACATTGTTGGTGAAGAGCCGATTCCATAGCAGCCCGGCATGGCGGGTCGGAGCATCAATACCCAATTCATCCCCCGGCCATACACGATTAAAATCGACGAGTAACCCTCCACATTGAGCGATCGCCCATTGGCTACGGGTGTACTCAATAGCCGCACGGGAAACACCGTAGAGAGCGATCGCTGTGCCAGACATCTCCAAGGGGTCAATCTGTTCCATCACGCGCTGTACAGCGTCGATGGAGCTGAGTTCATCACCGTGCACGCCGGTGACCATAGCAACGCGCTTGCCGCTATGTATGCCTTTGGCGACAACAATGGGCACATACCAGTGCTGGCCGGTTCCCATTTGTACGCCCTGGAAATAGAAGCGATGCTTCTTTCCCGGTTCCAGTTCACTTACATCTAACTGGCTGATGACAGGTATACCCTGGATTGTATCGCCCGTGTAGATGGTCGTACTGAAAGTAAGAACGTTCACGGGTTGGCTCCTTCTGACATGATGCGGCTACCCAAAGAGAATTAAAGTGGAAGAGAAAATGCTCTCAAAGCTTCTATAGAAAGAGACTGGAAAGCACTTTAAACCTACATATTACTCATAATTCTGAACCAAAACCTACTCCTCTTTTTACTATCGTGTTGCAAGAAAAAAGCCTACCGCGGAAGGTGGCAGGCTTTTTTCGAGATGCTATGAAGGATGGCGATGTCAATAATTTCAGGAGATCGGATCACGAACGGCGATCGTCCGACATCGCCCTTTCACTTTAACCGTATGGGTAATCAAGAAGCGGCCGTTGAGGCCTTCCTGCGCCCTGGGCGAGAGGTCTTAGCTTCGGTCGTGGTTTTTTTCGCTTTTGTCGATGTCGTGGTTTTTGCTTTTGCAGAATCTGCAGTTTTGGATTTAGCAGGCGTTGCAGTTTTCGCTTTCGGGGATGTTGTGGTTTTCGCCTTTGCGGGGGCCTTACTGGCAGTCCGTGGGCTGCGCGTCTTTTTGGGAGCGGGAGCTTCCTCGGGGGTGCTTTCGGGAACGGGAATGGTGGCGGTTGTTACGGCCTCGGTTTTGGCTGTTTTGGCGGCTACCCGTTGCCGTCTGGGTGCTATCCCTGCCTCACGGCTGCTGGCTGCCAGATAGGACTTGAGAGATGCTGGGCTAATACGAATGCCTTGCTCACCCAGCATTGCCGCAACTTCTTGGTGCGAATAGCCGCGGGACAGCGCGCTACTGATTGTTCCCTGCAATTGCTTAATAGCTTCTCGCAAAGACCAGTGAGTTTTGGGCTTTTCGGGTAACTGGCTCAATGCGGTCGACGCTTGCTCAAGGGACTGTTGAGTGATACTTGCGGCGACAGGTGCACGTCCTTTTCTGGCTGCCATAGATTTGTTCTCGCGGGTCCAATAGGTGGATAGTTGACTCCTTACGTCTGCTTGATCTTGCAATTGATGTAATGAGTACTTTCTTACTTGTAGCGTAAATTCTAAAATAATTAACAATTTTTTTGTCAGTAAGCGATCAATTTTCTGTTCCTATGGTTATGGCGATCACCATTCTCATAGCCTACCCCTAATCAATCCCAATCTGGAATGCAGGTTCTAATGCTATGACACGGCATTGAAACCTGCATTCCGGTACAAACCATACTCTTTGTCATTGCTGTTAGAAGCAAGAAGAGAGGCAGGAGGTGGCACGACTCTTCTCCTTGCACTCTACCCAAAACAACTACAGCTATATGGGCATTCCTGTTGTGAATTTCCACCTACTTCCCATCACCAACATGCAAAAGACTGTGGATGCTATATCAACGCTGGTTGATCAGCCCTATCGCTACAGCCATTGAAGAATCGGTGGGTGTGCAGTACCGATCTTCTTATCTTATTAGCCTCCCTGGGGCATCTCACGTTCCGATTCAACAGACCCCCTGCGTCAATCGTTGCACCGCTTCGCTGCACAATGATTGATGCAGGAGTTCTAATAGGTTGGGTCTTGATCCAGAAGATGCATTTCTTGATGTGCGGCTTCCAGTTCCATCTGGGTGGTGTGCATTGCTTCACGGAGCTTGTCCAGCTCGGCCTCGGTGCTGCTCAGTTTCTCCGTCAGTTGTTGGTAATCGCTTCTATCCGCAAAGGTTATAGCAACACCCAGAAATTGTCTTTGGGCGTTGAAAACGGGGGCTATTGTAATATCAAAATATTTGATTCCTTTCGCGGTGACTCCCTCAACGTGTTTCAGTGAGACGGTAGATCGAGCGCGGTAGAAGGCCTGAATTGAAATATGGGAGCGGAGTATTTTCCCGGGAACGAGTTCTTGAAATGGTCGGTTCCAATCTTCCGGGGTTAAGTCAAACAGGTGGCTCGCTTGCTCGTTAGCTCCGATTAACCATCCATTGAGATCGATCGCAAGCTGGGCAGCAGGATTGGTTTCGAAGAGAGTACGCCAGAAGTCATGCTCTTGAGTAGGTGGCGTGAGCGCCTTCTGTGGGGAAGATTTTTGAGCAATTGATAGATAATCAGAAATTTCTAGCTTTGATGCCTTGGTATAAATGCGATGTTGATGGTGAAATGAGGTAAAAATTGGCCTGCGGTGTACTAGAGTCTCGGTTTTACCCAGAAACAAGAAGCCTGTATGTTTCAGGCCAAAATGAAAGCGCACTAGCACCCTAGCTTGAATTTCTGGTTTGAAATAGATCAGTACATTGCGACACATTAATAAGTCAAGCTTGGAGATAGGCGCATCTTGAGTCAAGTCATGGTAAGCAAAAATGACTGTGTGCTGTAAAGCTGGATGAAAGGTATAACCCTGGGGCGTGGGATGGAAGTATTTTTGGAGCCACTCTGGTGGAATACTGGCCAGTTCTAGTTCCTTGTAGGTAGCCCGCCGTGCTTGTTGAATGGCTTCTTCATCGGCATCTGTGGCATAACATTGGACACGCTTCAGGCAATTCTCAATCCCCAGGGCTTCTGCCAGCAGGATCAGGAGGCTATAAATTTCATGTCCTGCGGCACAGCCTGCGCTCCAGATACGAATAGGTTCATCCGGTTCTTTGCTACCAATAATTTTTGGGATAACTTCGTCAGCTAAATATGTCCAAGCATCGTGATCGCGAAAAAAGCCGGTGACGTTGATGAGAACGTCGTTGAGAAGATCCCGGTATTCTTCTGGATGGCGTTGCAAATACTGTAAGTAATTGTTATAGCTCTCAATCTTGAGGCTCTGCATCCGATGCTGAAATCGCCGCATCAGAGTCGAGTGTTTATAGCCCGTCAAGTCACATCCCCGGTTGTGCTTGAGGTAGTCTAATAAGGCTTCAAATTCAGAATTGGTTTCCGGGGGAGCCATGGAAGGTCGTGAGGTAATGAATGGGCTGATGTCCTGATACGGGTGTTTGAGTTGCCAAAATAGTGCCGAACCGGGCAGTTATTGCTGATGAGCGAATCGGATGTGTGGACGATACGTTTGATGGGTGTCAGTCAAAGGAAAATGTAACGTAAACTCCTTAATGGGCGAGCGCTTCCTCCTACGTCTTTGTCCACTTCTTCTTTTCTTCTTACTGTATCACTCCCCTTTCTTTCCTCCTGCTGGGTGCATCCCAGTTTTGTTAATGTGGCGGGCTTCGCCCGCCACATTAACAAAACCGAGTTTTCAATCTGCAAAAGTGGGATGTACCCCTCCTGTTCCTCCGGATCGAGCCGCCAGATCAGGAATAGATTTTCTGCATCAGTCGTTCTTCTGAGGACATGGATCGCTGCGCCGCGAACCCGTGCAGCGACGTATACAGAAAGCCCGATGTCGCCCCCTTGGCCTTCTTCCGCACGTTCAAGCTAAATTGTTTCGTTGTGAAGTTATACTAAGCGCGATCGCCTATCCCCACTCGCTTCTCTGTATGTAGAAGTTATTTTTCCCGTGTGAACGTATAAAAAATAACTGCTAAAACAGCCCTTTATGAGAGGGAAATGTCCAATCATTATTTGACCAGTGGCGAGGGCCCGATAGAGGTTCCCTTTTCTTAGTCTTCAGCCTTATCCCTACCACTACGTCTATAGCAACGTGCGAGTGCGTTAAGTACAGCAACGGTGGTGTGGGGCACGAAGTGCCCCACACCACCGTACTTAATCAACCCGCACATTGCTGTAGCTAATTGCGCCACTATCTCAACCCACTCATCGGGTTGAGCCAGCTTGTGTAGATGAGCTTCGAATCCAGCAGCCAAAGCCTTTTCCCGATCCTCTCCCAAATATGCTGTAATCGCGGCAGCAGGAATAGGTCTGCCTTGTTTCAACTCCATGGCTCGCACCTGGCGAATCAGCGTGTAGCCATCTCCTCCAGGCATATAGTTTCATGTCCTACGCGGGGAAAATCAAACCATATTTGAAGGTGGAGAGTGCCCAGTAACCCACTTTCGAACCAATCTAAAGTGTTCATTGTAGTGTCCGTAGAGCTAGCTTCCTTCGCTAGCTCCACGGGCACTACTTCACCAAGAAAAGCACCTGTTGAATGAGCAACGAAATTCAACAGGTGTTCTGTACGGTTCTGTTCGTATCACTAAAAATGTTGGCAGATTATATTTTTCGCATGAAGCATACTGAGAAAATGCGTTTCTCCATCACGAACTGGGCATCCTGTAAGACGATCATGTTTGTCCCTGAGCAGGTTGGATACAAGCCATCGTCGGTATTGTGAGGAAACATGTTCAGGCTGCATGTGCTGCTTTGGTACGAAAACGGGAGGTGTGAAATCATCCATGCTGTCGGTTTTGTCCCTAATGGTGATGCATGCCGCTATATCATGCATAACAGCGCGTAAGGGTGTCGTGATATGAGGGAGGGGAGCGGCATGGCTGGACAAAGCCAAGTTCTAGAGATGATCGCCCAGGGGGCGATTCTGCCCGCAGTCCTTGCATCGATTGCTCAGCTTGTTGAATCCCAGGGGCAGGATTTGTATTGTTCCTTTGCGTTGGTCGATGAAGATGGCCAGCGATTACACCTGGGCGCGGCCCCCAGTTTTCCAGAACGTTACTGGGAGGAAATTGGTAGTATATCGGTTGCTCCAGCGACGGGGCCATGCGGTGCTGCTGTCTACTGGAAAGCTTCCATCATCGCAGACGATATTCGTACCGACTTTCGCTGGCCTCACCTGCGTGAGGTTGCCTTGAACTATGGGTTACGAGCCTGCTGGTCTACCCCCATCCTGAGTATGGAAGGGCAGCCTTTGGCAACCTTTGCGATTTACCACCCCTACCCCCGTCGACCAACTCAACATCATGGATACCTCATTTCTCAGGCTACCCATTTGGCCCGTGTTGCCATTGAAAAGCATCGAGCTGAGGTAAAGGCTCAGAGAGCTGCCCAAGCCCTGGAAGACGCAAACAATGTGCTGGAACTGCGGGTGGCTGAGCGTACCCGAGAGTTGTCTGCTCTAGTGGGGCGCTTGCATCAGGAGATTAACGAGCGCAAACAAGCTGAAGCGGCCCTCCGTCAGAGCGAAGCTACAAATCGTGCGTTAATTGCGGCAATTCCCGATATGCTGATTCGTACTCGCAATGATGGGACGTATCTCAATATTCTGGGGCGCGATCGCTTCACCGTTCATAATAATGAACAGTTTTTAGAAAATACGAATGTCTATGATTCTTTGCCTCCCCAGCTAGCCCAGGCCCGGATGCAGCACATTCACAATGCGCTAGAAACGGGTGAAGTTCAACGCTATGAACAACGATTTAACACGAATGGCCAGGTGCAGGACGAAGAAGTGCGGGTGGTCGTAAGTGGTGAAGATGAGGTACTCATTATTGTTCGGGATATTACTAACCTGAAACAAGTGGAGAATGCCTTATACCAGAGTGAAGTACGAAATCGAGCTTTAATCAACGCACTTCCCGATCTGATGATTCGGATGAGCCGAGATGGGGTGTATTTAGATTTTATTCCGGCTAAAAGTTTCAGACACATTCTCGGTGGCTTGGATGTGATCGGCAAAAAAGTCTTTGATGTGCTGCCTCCTGCACTGGCGCAGCAGCGGATGGAATATGTTGAAAAAGCGCTTCAGACGGGAGAAACTCAGGTTTACGAACATCAGTTTTTAGTCGCCGGAGAACTGCAAGCAGAAGAAACGCGGATTGCCGTGTGCGGGGAGGATGAGGTTCTGGTGATTGTGCGAGACATTAGCGATCGCAAACGCGTAGAAGAGAAAGAACGCCAGAAGGCCTTAGCTCTAGAACAAGCCCTGCGAGAGCTTCAGCTGACCCAAACCCAGCTCATCCAAACTGAGAAGATGTCGAGCTTAGGGCAATTGGTGGCAGGGGTTGCCCATGAAATTAATAATCCGGTTAATTTCATCTACGGCAACATCGTTTACATGAATGACTATGTCGACAATTTATTAAAGTTAGTCAGTTATTATCAGCAATCCTACCCTCAGCCTGCGCCTCTCGTGGCGAATTATCTAAAGGATATTGATTTTGGGTTTCTTCAGGAAGACTTACCCAAAACCCTGACATCCATGAAAGTAGGAGCCGATCGCATTCGTCAGATTGTGCTGTCATTGCGTAACTTCTCCCGCCTGGAAGAATCTGCAATGAAGCCTGTCGATATCCATGAAGGGTTGGATAGCACATTGCTGATTTTGCAACATCGATTCCGTCCTCAATTTACCCTTACGGGTATTCAGCTCGTAAAAGAGTATGCTGAGCTACCCAAAGTAGAATGCCTGGCGGGGCAGATCAATCAGGTGTTTATGAATATTTTGGTGAATGCTTTGGATGCTCTGGATGAAGCCTACGAGCGATCGGTTGATCAGCCTGCCATCCACCCCGGTGAAGTGCGCATTCGCACAGAAGTCAGCCGAGATGGATGGGTTGCCATTCGCATTGCCGATAATGGACCGGGGATGAGTGAGGAAATACGATCGCACATCTTCGATCCCTTCTACACCACTAAACCCGTAGGTAAGGGTACTGGGTTAGGCCTCTCCATCAGCTACCAGATTATCGTTGAAAAACATAAGGGAACCCTTCACTGTGTTTCTATTCCTGAGCAGGGCACAGAATTTATCATTGAAATTCCAATCTGTGCGACAGCCTCTTGATCGAAGATGGGAACGGCTATTGAATATTAAAGGTTGCCCTGTACAGCACGAGCAATACTGCACGTATGAGAAAGAATCCGCCCTATTGCATTCACCGTTTCTAAATGAATGGCGCTGGCATCGAGGCTGATAGGAGTGCCAGAAGTCAGATTTTGTAGATGGCGTAGATGAATATCCCGTTTAATTTCGTTGAGGTGCTGTCGATGGGAAAGAACTTCATTGGCGATCGCTACATCCTGGGTAGCCAGCCCGGCTAAGACCTGTTGCAGTAACCCTACCACCTCACGATGGTAAGCCACTACATCGCTCCATTCGGGTTGAGCAAAGGCAATTTGCTTTCGTCGTTTGCGTCGAGCAAGCCGCATAAGTTGGCGATCGATAATATCGCCAATGGCTTCGAGTTCTGTACTGATATGCAGCAGGGATAATTCCCGTTGTGCTTGCTCATCGGTCAACGTCTCATCATTTAATTGAATGAGATAGTTTTTGATTGCAGTTTCTAAGTCGTCGAGTTGATCATCCAGTTTGCCAATGCGTTTGGGTAAATTCTCTGTGCTCTCATCAAAGGCCTGAATGCTGAGTTGCAACATTTCCGTCGCGAGGTCCGCCATCCGTAAGACTTCTCGCATCGCCTGTCCCAAGGCAACTGCAGGCAAGGTTAAGGCATTGGGGTCTAAGTAACGAGGCCCATGCTTTTTGCTTCCTCCGAGTTCTGGTAGTAGTTGAATTGACCAATCGGCCAACTTGTTGGCCAATGGAGCAAAGACAATCGCCAGGATAAGGTTAAAACCCAGATGGGCCAGGGATAGTTGAGCGGCTGGCTGTGGAATGAAATGGGTGAGCAGCGTAGCAATTGGGTGCAGAAGAGGGAGGGCGATCGCCACTCCTATCAATCGAGTTCCGGTATAAATGATCCCCAGTCGTCGTCCTGCAACGTTGCTTTGACTGAGCGCACTCAGTAATGGTGTAAGAGTCGTTCCGATGTTAGCTCCCAGGATAACCGCCAGCGCACCTGTCAGGGGCAGTGCACCTCCTGCCGTTAATACGATGACGATACTAATGGCTGCAATACTCGAAACAAATACCGCTGCCAGCAATATCCCCAGTAATAAGAGCACGATCGGCGATTGCGCCAGGGATTGCATGATGGCATTAGTGATGGCATTATCGGCGATCGGCGTACTGCTTTCGCCAATCATGGCTAGACCGACCAGCACCAGCCCAAAGCTAAACACCCCCCGCCCGACATCTTGCAATTTAGTGCGCCGAGACAATAGGGCCAGGGCAGCCGCCAATCCTAAAAACTCAAGGGCATAGTCTGTAATGTGAAAGGCCAGCAGTTGTACAACAAGCGTTGAACCAACCGCGGCTCCTAACAACATCACGACAGCCGCCGATAACGGAACCAGTTGGGCACTGACCAGCCCAATCATCACGGATGCGGTTGCCGTAGAACTTTGGGTGAGTAGGGTAGCGACAATACCCGATCCAAACGCCGCCAAGGGACGTCTTGCTAAGGCCATCATAGTCAACTGCAACCGTGCACCCAATGCCCGTTCCATGGCATCCGTCACAAGCTTTACTCCATAGAGGAGCAGCATGGACCCACCCACCAATAAAACCAGTAAATGGGTCGGATCGTGCGTTTTGAGCATTGGCATCCCTCCCGTTGCCAGACATCACAATTCCAGCAATTTCATAAAACTACCGCTTATTAAGGATAGGTTAAAAACAGGTTAAGTCAATATTATTGCTCGTTCAGCGACTGGTTTTGTCATCGCTGTTCCATGGCACAATCAGGAGTCTAAAGTTGTAGCGGGATCACTATGATTCATGATTTACCTGGGAGCCATCATGCCTGATGGTGTTCTGGTGGTTGGTATTATTTTCCTGGCGGCGATCGCCCAAAGTATTACCGGTTTTGGTTTTGCATTAATAGCAGTATCACTACTCACGACTGTACTGGGTTTGCAGACCACGGTTCCTCTGGTGTCAGTGATGTCGCTCTTCAGCAATGGGATTCTGTGGTACTTTTACCGCCATGAGTTTGATCGCCCGATGGTTTTGCGGCTTTCTCTGGCAGGTATGGTTGCTATGCCATTAGGGGTTTTGGCTCTCCGCCATGTTCCACAACATCTGGCGATTCAGGTGCTTGGAGTCGTCATTGTTGCCTATGTTCTGTACGACTTCTGCAATCTGGCACTGCCGCCACTGAAAGCGCAGGCGTGGGTTTATGGCATTGGCTTTTTAGCTGGCCTCTTGACAGGGGCCTACAATGTTGGTGGGCCACCTGTAGTGCTTTATGGGAATTGTCAGAAATGGACGCCTCAGATGTTTCGCAGCAACCTGCCTGCTTTCTTTCTGATTAATTCAGCGATGGCGATCGTGGTGCACCTGTTGCAGGGAAACTACACGGCTGAAGTCTGGCGCTATGCGCTCTATTCCACACCGCTTTTTATCTTGGGGCTGGGTATGGGAGCAGCGATCGCTCGCCAGCTAAACCCTGCTCTTTTCCGCAAGGTTGTGCTGGTGCTCCTCTTCTTGACTGGCTTAAATCTTCTTCGGTAATTTTGGTTACTTTAACGTAACGATCAAAATGTGTTCACGTCTTTTACCAAAACCCAGATGTTGTTTTTTGCTGTGAAGCAACGAAAAAACAACAATTCTGGGTTTTGGTTTTAGATAACCTGAGTTTGAGTTAAGGGCATTTTCGAATGCCACGCAGCGCACGCCAAAACGAGTACTTTAGCTTATCCGAAACTGAGTTTAGGTAACCTCAGTTCGGGTTAAGGGTTTTTTCGAGTGCCGCGCGAAGCGCGGCACTCGAAAAAACCCATTATTGCGTGCGCGCCGCGCACGCAATAATGGGCGGTTCGGCTTATCCCGAACTGACGTTAGGTAAGGCACAGAATGTAAACATGAGCTGGAATTAGAAAATCAAGGAATTCAGCTATCTAGCCTTTCTTCCGTAAGTCTTTATGAATAGGAAAAAATTTATACGTCAATACTTAGATAAAGTGCGGCAGATACGGATTTTATAAGTATAAAGTTTTGGTGAAGTCAGTACTATCTCGGGATACTTGGTGAATACTATTTGTTACGAATCAGGATTTATACCTAACTTTTCTTGATTTCGTTTTTTCCTGGTTAGAGAGTGCATCGCCTTCGTTTCCTTCTAAGACGACAGAACGATGAGTTGGAATCCATATAAATGGAAATCCTCTAGGAATTACCCATCTCTTCTCGCTATTGAGCTGTAAGTAGCAAAGCTACTAAGGTTTTGTTGAATTGCAGATCGCCTAACTTGTCCACGCTTGTCCAACGCATTTACTGCACCAAGTTTTCATATCTTCTGACTCCCTGACCCCCGAAAGATCGTCTCTACCGTCGCTTGGTAATAGCCCCCCTAAGAGCTAGAGCTGCATCTAACCAAGGTACTGATATGAATTTGACATTTCTTAAGCTCACCAACTTATCCCTACCCGAAGCGTCTACCCCTCGACGAGTAGATATTGCTGTTGGAGTTCTCATGGCGATCGCCCTAGGTGTTTTGGTCTACCAGGGTGCTAACCTGATCGATCCATATTTTTATGAGAAACGGGTCGATGCCTGGTTTCAAGGAGATTTGCCCTATCGGTTTGAGATGATCACCGATTACACAGGCCATTATGCCCACGACAAAAGCCACCCTGCCTTCTCGCCCCTAGGCTTTGTTCCAACAACACTGCTGCGTCTGCTAGGCCTGGATGCAATTCATGCTGCCAGAACCGTTATGTCGTCCCTCGCTGGGTTATGGGTCGTGACCATGTTCCTGGTACTCCGGGGGCTTGGAGCTCGATTATTGGATGCTGTCCTATTTACTTTGCTGGGCGCTAGCAGTGCATCCTTTATCTTCTGGTATACCGTTCCAGAAACGTATCCCTTTGGTTCCTTAGCTTACTTATTGACCCTGGGGTTGGTATTGCAATCAGAGCAGCACGTTCGTTCCTGGGTTTGGTTTGCTCTGAGTGGAGCTTTCAATGTCGGGATCACATTAACAAACTTTATGGTTGCTATCTTTGCAACCCTGGCTAATTTTTCCTGGCAGAGAGCCATCTTTATTTTAGGTGCTGGCCTGGTGCTGGCAGCTACGGTGGCGGTTATGGTAATTCTCCAACTGCATCCTTTCACTTATATTGGATTTGCGATCGCCCTTTACATTGCGTTTCGTCTCTGCCTACCCAGGATTGAACGGATTGCAGGCCAGTTAGAAGGATCTGCAACCTTTCAAAAATTATTCCGTTTGGCACTAGCCCTGGCCGCTATTCTAGGCATTGCAGCCATCACCGTTATCATGGTAATTCCTTCGATTCGGGGCTATTTAGTCGAAGAACTGGGCCAGGAGCTGCAATACATTTTTCCTGTGTTTGCGGGAGGGCCGTTTATTATTCTCCGGTCTATCTTTGCCCACACGATTGTGATGCCTGCTCCTCAACTCTTGATTAATTCCTGGCATCCAGAAACCGGGCTACTGCTGTTGCTGACGCAGATGTCTGCAGCGGGTTCAGGGAGTAGTTGGGGGGCGATCGCCGTAGGCCTGTGGATGGCATTGCTGGGTTTGGGATTTTGGGGGTTCTTTAGGAGCCGAGAGCATACCAAGTTTCGTCTTGTTCTGGGTTTATCTTTAGCGGGCCAGGTATTGTTGCATCTTATCTATGGAGAGGAAACATTTCTCTATTCCCTCCACTTTTTGCCGTTATTGATCTTGGTAGCGGCATGGAGTGTATTTACCCGGGCTCGTGTTGTAGCGCTTGTGCTCGCTGGTTTGTTGGTTGCCACACTCGCAGCGAATAACATTCAGCAATTCGAATCAGCTGCTGCAACACTCAATTCACTTCCTCAAATCAATCCGTACGTTTCTCCATCCCAGAATCCTCCTCAGGGAAGTTGAGAATAGCTTTCCTTGAATGAACGGTTTCTGAATATCCTAAAACTTGCAGGATAGCGTGCATGTCAAAACCAAACTCACCCTATTTCTGGATGCGTTCACTCAATTTCTGTGTCGTAGTCATTATCAATCTCTATCCGAGGGTTGATTAAAAACTACGTCTATTTGAGTAGAAATACGGTTGATGCAGTGCAAAAATTTAAAGCTCCAGTAAAGCTGATCCTATTCCAATAGCTGTCTGAATTCTCTTGTGCAACAATCCTCGCAGATTAAAGTTTCTCTGATCCTGGTGAGTTTCCGTTTTTGTAATGTACGTGCTGCATACACCTTTAGGAAATCATGGAGACATGGTATTTCGATGAATAACCTGCACTCATCCCCTTTCACCCTTATATGGTGAGTCTCCTAACCCGGAGGGATTCAGGCTTTTGATAACTTTTGCCTTCGAAATCTTTCCCATTGGCTATTCATACAGCTTTTCAGAAAGTAGCTGGAATCTCTGAAAGACTTGTGCCAGTCAATCCATACTTCTCCAATAGTTACTGGAAAAAATGCCACAAGGTTGTTCATAGAATTCTGGAGTACCTTGTTGACCCCGTTTTTGTGAGCCGTTCTTGCCATCTAGCGTTTGCTAATAGCAAGGACATCGTTGACTACTTTTTCCCAAGAGATCAGCGTTTGTCTTCTAGCTGTTGTTTTGATTTGTACTGGGTGTGGCTTTAAGTCTGAAATCTTCGCACCAGTAAACTACTTTTCTTTCAGTTTCTGTAGACGTCTACATAACCTATGAAGTCGTACAAACTGAGGTCTAACCTATGGAAGTTTTTCTCATTCCACCCCCATTTTACCTTCATTACATTCCGAGCTATTTCGTGAGTACCGTTGATACCCGTAGCCGTGAAACCCGTAGCAATCTTGAAGTAGGAGTTAACCCACCATGACGCAATGCAGCTGCCGATTCTGTGAACTTCCTTTGCAACACACGTTTGTTAACCTGGGCATTTCTCCTATTTCTAATGACATTTTGAGCGTAGAACAGTTAAATCGAGCCGAAAAGTTCTACCCTCTGCACACCTACATCTGTGAGAAATGCCTACTGGTTCAGTTGGATGTGTTTGAATCCCACGAGCATATTTTTGGGGATGGCGATTACTCCTACTTTTCTTCCTACTCTGACAGTTGGTTACGCCATGCCAAAGCCTACACGGATCTGATGGTTCAACGTTTTGGCTTTAACGAGAACAGTCAGGTCATTGAGATCGCCAGCAATGATGGCTATTTACTCCAGTATTTTGTAGAAAAGGGTATTCCAGTGCTAGGAATTGAACCTGCCTCGAATGTGGCTCAGGTTGCCCTTGAGAAAGGAGTTCCAAGCCTGGTCAGATTCTTCGGCGTTGAAACCGCTAAAGAGTTGGTATCAAAGGGAAAGCAAGCAGATTTGCTATTGGGCAACAATGTGCTGGCCCACGTACCCGACCTGAATGACTTTGTGGCAGGGATGAAGATCGTCTTGAAGCCAAACGGCACCTTGACGATGGAGTTTCCACATCTGTTACAACTCATTGAACAGAACCAATTTGACACCATTTATCACGAGCATTTCTCCTACTTCTCGTTCCTGGCCGTTGAACAGGTGTTTGCAAAGCATGGCTTAACCCTGTTCGATGTTGAAGAAATTCCCACTCACGGTGGATCGTTACGAATTTATGGGAAGCATAGTGATGCTCCTGGCTTAGAGGTAAGCGATCGCGTCACCCAACTTAAAGCGAAAGAAATTGAGGCAGGGCTAGACAAGGTAGAAACTTACCTGACCTTTGGCGAAAAGGTCAAGGCAACGAAGTGGAAGCTGCAAAAATTCCTGGTTGAAGCTAAGACGGCCGGTAAGACGATTGTGGGCTACGGTGCCCCAGCAAAGGGCAACACGCTGTTAAACTACTGCGGCGTTGGAGCAGACGCCATTGATTACACCGTCGACCGTAACCCCCACAAACAGGGAATGTTCCTTCCCGGCACCCATATTCCCATTTATGCCCCCGATAAGATTAACGAAACAAGACCTGACTACGTGTTGATTCTGCCCTGGAACCTCAAGGAGGAAATCATTACACAGATGTCCGGTATTCGGGACTGGGGTGGAAAATTCGTAGTGCCTATCCCTGAAGTACAGGTTTACGAATAAAAGTTGCTCTGAGCCAATAGATATTCGCGCTAGCGAATATCTATTGGCTCTATTACCTGTTGTTTAAAGCGCCTGGAATTTACTAACATGACCAGTGTTTTCTTTGATTCAACCCTGAATGATGATGCGAGACGATCGCACCTTTTCAAAGGGGAAATTTTTGTCTACGCCCCTTGTGCGAGTGCGATCGCTCTCTGTGAGTTTGCCCGCGAGTTACTCAAGGAAGCTTTCCATCCATACGACCCTCGTACGGCTCAGCATGAACTATCCGTCGAGGAATACGCTGCTATCTTGTCTAAGGTAAAGCCTCTCTTTATTAACCATCCCACTTCCAAGAAGTATGTCCAGGGCGTTCTGAAAGACCTGGGCTGTGATGTCACCAAAACCTATTTCGATGTGCCCCGAATGCGCAGTGCCACCAGCGATGGATACCTGACATCAGGGATTGCCTTTGCGTTTCACCCCCATCGTGATACCTGGTATTCTGCAACCCTTAACCAGTTGAACTGGTGGTTTCCCATTTATGACGTGGAGCCTGATAACGTCATGGCATTTCATCCCCGCTATTGGGATCAGGCCGTGAAGAACAGCTCTAGCTGCTACAACTACTACCAGTGGAATCAGAACAGTCGCCAGAGCGCGGTCAAGCACATCAAAAAAGATACACGGGTTCAGCCCTACCCCGAGGAACCCGTAGAAATTGATCCACAAATCCGCGTGGTCAGTAAGCCTGGTGGTGTCACCATTTTCTCGGCGGCACAACTGCACTCAACGGTACCGAATACCTCGGGTTATACCCGCTTTAGCATTGATTTTAGGACCGTACACCTTGACGATCTGATCGCCAAACAAGGTGCGCCCAATGTTGATTCCTCTTGCACAGGGCATCCATTGCGTGACTTCCTGCGAGCCGATGACCTGTCGAATGTTCCTGATGATGTGATTGCCCTCTATGATGATGGCACTGAGAAGGATGGGGTTTTGGTTTACCAACCCCCTGAATTAACAACAGCCTAAACACAGGTTGAAGGGGTTGGTTTTTGTGGGTTAATTCCATAAAAAATTAACCCCTTCTAACGTTCTTGAAATCTGTATAAAAGTTGATATGAACCATCCTTTGTCGACTACAAACGAAGTTATCGGATTATTACCCGCAGGGGGACAGGCGACGCGCATTAGCCCTCTGCCATGCAGTAAAGAGTTATATCCTATTGGCTTCCGTACTGTGGGAAACCCGCCCACCACGCGGCCCAAAGTAGTTTGCCACTATTTACTGGAAAAGATGCAATTGGCAGGCATCAGCAAAGGTTATGTGATCGTGCGTCCCGGTAAGTGGGATATTCCTGCCTATCTGGGAGATGGCAGTTTGGTGGGGATGAATCTGGGATACCTGACGCAGGGGTTGCCCTATGGTGCACCCTTTACGCTGGATCAGGCCTATCCCTTTGTGAAGCATGCGCGGGTGGCAATTGGTTTTCCCGATATTCTGTTTCAGCCCGATGACGCCTTCTCTCGCTTGCTGGCCCGTCAGTCTGCGACGGAGGCAGATGTCGTAGTTGGCGTTTTACCCTTTGAAAATCCTCGCAAAGGCGGCATGGTGGATTTTGACGAAGCAGGCCGGGTTCGCTCCATTATTGAAAAGCCTGAGCAAAGTGATTCCTGCTATAGCTGGTGCATTGCGGTCTGGACGCCTGCCTTCACGGAGTTTATGCATGAGTATCTGGAAACGCGACTGCTCCAACAACTGGGGGGCGATCGCACCCTCTTAGAACAGGTACGACAGGAAGGCCACCAGACAAAGGCATTACCCAAGTTTGAAATTCCCATGGGGGATGTGATTCATGCAGCGATCGCCCACGATCTCCGCGTTGAAGCTGAAATCCTGCCAGGTCCGGGTTATCTCGATATTGGCACGCCCAATGATTTAATGCGTGCGGTGCGGGATTATGCCCAGCCTGCCCCAGAGCAATCGGCTACTCCTGTCTTGCCACAAACCTCCTCCATACCCTCCAGTTCCAATTAGAATTGCACCATGACGCCAACCAATAGCCTTCCCAGTCTTGATGTTTCCGAGTTGGAGCGACAGCTTAGCTCCTCGGATGTAGGACAAGCCCTGCATCAATTAATGACTCGGCTTTATCCCATCTGCCGCAGCATTACGGGAAACGGGGTACGAGAAACCCTATCCATTCTTCAGGAATCTATTCCACTGACGGTACACGAAGTGCCCAGTGGAACAGAGGTGTTTGACTGGACAGTTCCGAAGGAATGGAACATTCGTGATGCCTATATCAAGAACTCCAAGGGAGAGAAGGTCGTTGATTTTAAGAATTGCAATTTGCACGTCTTAAACTACAGCGTACCCATTCATCAAACCGTCAGTCTGGATGAACTCAGGCCCCACTTATTTACGCTTCCGGATTACCCGGAGTGGATTCCTTATAGAACGTCTTATTACAAGGAAAATTGGGGTTTTTGTTTAAGTCATAATCAGTATTTGTCATTACAAGATGATAGCTATGAGGTCTATATTGATTCATCCTTGGAGGATGGTCATTTAACCTATGGGGAATACTACATCCCTGGGGAAAGCCGCGAAGAGGTGCTGATTTCCTGCCACACCTGCCACCCTTCCCTGGTGAATGATAATCTTTCGGGTATTTCCATTGCGGTATTTCTGGCACAACAGCTGAGCCAGCGACCGCCCCACTATTCCTACCGTTTTCTCTTTATCCCAGGAACCATTGGCTCCATCACCTGGTTAGCGCTCAATGAAGCTAAAGTTGCCAATATCAAACATGGGTTGGTGTTGACCTGTATTGGAGATTCAGGCAAGTTCACCTATAAAAAGAGCCGCCGTGGAGAGACGACGATTGATCAGATTGCAGCTTATGTGCTTGAGCAATCGGGGCATCCTTTCGAAATCACTGATTTCATTCCCTACGGTTATGATGAGCGGCAGTATTGTTCACCTGGGTTCAACTTAGCGGTCGGTTGCATGATGCGATCGCCTCACGCCACTTTCCCTGAATACCATACGTCCGCTGACAATCTACAGTTTGTCACCCCCGAGAATTTGGCCACCTCTTTTTCGGTTTGCGCTACGGTTTTGCAAGTGCTCGATCAGGACCGGATTTATCTGAACCAGAATCCCAAGTGTGAACCTCGGTTGGGTAAACGCGGTCTCTATCGTAATGTCGCAGGGCAGGCAGAAGCCCAACTGAATGAGATGGCGTTGTTGTGGGTACTGAACTTATCCGACGGAAGCTATAGCTTGTTGGATATTGCACAGCGATCGCAACTGCCCTTTGACACCATCAAGCAGGCGGCAGATGCTTTGCTCCAGGTGGGTCTGCTGGTTGAGGTGTAAGAACCCCTGGTAGAAGGTTGAGTTTTCACGCTCGCAGCGCCCAAAAATTCAACCTTTTCATCAAACAGATTCAACGGGTTTTAAGTGGTTAAAAAGGATGCCTCTATGACGAACACATTGGATTCCCTGTCACAACAACGCATTTTGGTGACAGGAGCCAGTGGTTTTTTGGGATCTCACCTGTGCGATCGCCTCAGTCAGTTAGGGGCTGAAGTTCATGCTCTATCCCGCACCCCGAAGCAGGATAGTGGCTCTCTGCGTTGGTGGCAGTCCAACCTGGAAAGCCTGGAGGAGGTCCAGCAACTCTTCCGGACCCTCAAACCCGATCTCGTATTTCACCTATCCGGATATGCAACGGGCGCGGCAGATCTGAAGCAGGTGCTTCCCACGTTCCACAGCCAGCTTGTCAGTAAAATCAATCTTTTAATGGCAGCTACGGAATTGGGGTGCCAGCGGCTCGTTTTTACAGCTTCCTTAGAGGAGCCACAATCCGAAGCAGGGGAGATCACACCCGCTTCTCCCTATGCCGCATCGAAATGGGCTGGGGGTGCTTACTCCCGGATGTTCCATAAGCTCTATCAGACCCCCGTTGTGCTGGCCCGTCCCTTTATGACTTACGGTCCCCGGCAAAACGCCAATAAGATTATCCCCTCAGTCACACTGTCCCTTCTACGAGGCGAAGCACCCCGGCTGGGTAGTGGCTTGCGCCTGGTGGATTGGATTTATGTTGATGACGTGATTGATGGTTTTTTGGCGATCGCCCACACCCCCGGCATCGAAGGCTTAACCTTTGATCTGGGCTCTGGGGATTTAGTCTCCATCCGTGCTGTTGTGGAACAGTTGGTGGCACACGTCGACCCTCGTATCCAGCCACAGTTTGGTGCATTGCCCGATCGCCCCGTCGAAACGGTGCGAACCGCAGATACTGCCTTTGCTTATGCAAAGCTAGATTGGAAACCTGCTACGTCTCTAACAGATGGTTTGGCACAAACGGTTGCCTGGTATCGCGATCATGCAGGATATTAGGGAGGTTTAGCGAGTGATAGTCATACAGCGACTTCTACAGAATTTAGAACAGGTTTCGTATTCCCCTGCTTCTGAGTAGCAATACTCTCTATTCGAACTATCTACTTTGGACGTTTAGCCTCGCTATTACGAAGGTTCTCACCCATAATGCCTTTCTATCTTTTATCAGGATTACTCGTTCTCATTACCGTTGCACTGAATACCCTGGCTCAAGCCTTGTTGAAACTGGGTTCAGGACAAAATCCTGTAAACCCCTACTTATTGGGTGGCATTCTAGCCTATGGGTTGAGTACAGTTTTTTATATCGCTGTTTTAGGCAAATTCAATTTGTCCGTTGCCTATCCCATCATTATCGGATTAACGGTTCTATCAACAACGGTAACTGGGGCTTTCCTGCTGGGCGAAAAGGTTGCAACCGTTCATTGGCTTGGCATTGGATTGATGCTGAGTGGCATATCTGCGATCGCCGCTGGAACAAAATAGGCTAGTACGCTGAGGCGTAAATATATAACCTATTTGTCTGTGGGGATGCTTCGCACCCCCACAGACAAATAGGTCACGGACTAGGCTGTAGCCTACTAGGGTCTGCTCTGAAGGTGAGTTTTTTGGGCGTGAAGCGCCCAAAAAACTCACAGGCAACTTTCAGATATATCCAAAGATGGGAGGTGTGTTGTGCACCTCTCATCTTTTAGCTTGATGCAAAAGTTTGTTGTTTAAAAAGTTTTCAAATGTTTTTTGAAACACTTGTAACAAAATTCAGGTTGTGAGATCGTAATAAGTAGATAAATACGGTAAGCCGACCGAGTTACCGGAAAATACAATTATCCACGAGAGCCTCTATGACATCCCTGCAACTGTTGGCCCAAGACCTGGGGGATATTCATTCACCTGTTAGTCAAAAAACTCGTCGTCCCTTAAAAACTCGCTGGCATTATGGGCGAGGTTATGTCGTCATTGCAGCGATCGCCCCTTTTGTTCTGATAAGTCTTTTGATGGTTCATCTACACTCACTGGGCCAGCAGTGGACTAGCTCCCTGGAGCGCTGGGTTAGTGCCAAGCGGTGAGCGCCTCATCGTCGTAAACACATGGAATAAAGACATGCTGAATGATATTCAGGGACTTCCAGTCTCAACGGATTCTCCTGAAGCGATCGCCGCTGTCAATGCATACATCGAGCAATCGCTTCAGTATGGCCGTGACGCAGAAACGGTTATCCTTAAAGGCATTGAGGCTGATCCGCAGTGTGCGATCGCGCATGCCTATGCAGCCGCTTACTACCTCAGCCAGGAGAATCATCTGGATCGGGTGCAGGCCATTCTCCATATCCGGCAGGCTCAGCGTCATTTACACAAACTTTCCCGACGGGAGCAATTGTTTATTGGAGCAATTACGGCCTGGTCGAACGGTAATATTGAGCAGGCGATCGCCTACCATGAAGCCCTGGCCCAGGCTTTCCCCCAAGATTTGTTGTCAGTGCAACAGGGGCAGTATCACTACTTTTATCAGGGAGATAGCGATCGCCTCCTGCGCATTGCTGAAGCAGCGTTACCCTTTTACGAAACCCAGCCGTTACTGCCCTATCTTTACGGAATGATCGCCTTTGGTTTAGAGCAATGCCACCAGATGGAACAGGCAGAAGCCATGGGGCGGTTTGCAACCCAACTACACGCTCAGAATCCCTGGGCCCACCACGCCGTCGCTCATGTACTCGAAGCCCAGGGTCGCCACTCCGAGGGTGCTGCCTGGATGGAGTCTGTGGCGGAGAGTTGGAAGCATTGCAACTCGATGCTGTACACCCATAATTGGTGGCATGTTGCCCTGTTTTATCTAGCTCAGGGTGATGCTCAAACTGTTCTAAAACTTTACGACCAGCATGTTTGGGGTGGTGCGCGTCAACATTCACCGAAAGATCAGGTAGGTGCTGTTTCCCTCCTGTTGCGGCTGGAATTGCTTGGAGCAGATGTGGGCGATCGCTGGGATGCCCTGGCACAGCATCTCCGCGCCCGTGTCTCGGAGCATGCATTGCCATTTCAAGATTTGCATTACGTTTATGGTCTGGCTCGGGGAAATGAACTTGCTCTGGCAGAAACAATGGTGCAAGATATGGCACGCTATGCTCAAACCCTTAATCCAGCGCATAAACATCTCTGGCTTACCCTGGCCCTTCCTGCCGCTCAAGGAATTCTGTTTTACGCTAAGCGTAATTGGGGACGAGCGATCGCCTATCTTCAACCCGTACTACCCCACCTCTATCAATTGGGTGGCAGTCATACCCAACGGCTTCTTTTCCAGCAGCTTTACCAACATGCTTTAATGCAGCAAAATAGCGGTAATCCAAGAATTCAAGTATCCAATCATTTAATTGCAGCGAAGCGATGAAGGCGATCGTTCTCATCGGCTGATCACTGCAATGGTTAGTCGCTCAACTCAATGAAACATAAAATCCAAAAGGCTACGCCGCTCATATCGTGGGTGGCGTAGCTCATCTGCTGATAGCGTGTATCTGTTGTGAATTAATTTGGTTTCACCTTTCAACAATATTCTGGACAGTTTTTGTGAAACCCTTGATTTTGCGTGCGTGAAGCGCACGCAAAATCAAGGGTTTCACAAAAACTGTCCGAACTAATGCTTTCAAGATACTGATGATTGAATCAGGTAACTTTCCATTTCATGTGCGGTTGTGTATATTTCCAAAATTGGCTTATAGAAATTCGAATCTACGGGCACAAAGCGTTGAATTTTAGCTTGCTCTATCTGTTCTCGGAGAATGACATCGGGTTCTAAAAGAACTGTTTGAATAGCTTGGATGACTTGCTCCCCAAGCCTTTGTGAAACGGCGATCGGTGGCATTGGTGAAGGGCCAAGGGAGGTAATCACACGCAATTGTTTTGCAAGTTCGGGTTTATCTTGAATGGCTTGTTCCAGAACGGTACTATCAATGGCTGCACAATCTGCTTTTCCTTCAACAATCCATTGAAGCGATCGCCCATGAGAACCGGACTGTATTACCTGCCGGAAAAAGCCCTGCACCTGCCCCTGTTTTAGTAACTCATAACGCATCAAGTTATAACCACTGTTCGATCCTAAATCGTTGTAGCAGAAAGTAGTTCCTGCCAGATCTTCCCATGTGTGCAATGCACAGTCGGCTCGCACAACCACATCGGAAAAATAAATTGGATTGTTCTCATACCGTTCTGCTTGCATCACAGGGGCAACCAGAGGTTTTAGTTGATGGGGGGCAGTTTGCCCAAAGCGCATCAGAGGCAGGCCACAAATGAAGAGAAGGTCGTAGCGATCGCTCTCCAAATCGGGATCATCTAACGGATCAAACTCCCCCTGGGCAATGTGTACATCCACCCTCAAGCTACGCTGCAAAGCATCGCTGACAGCCTTATAGAACCAGAATAGATTTGGAGCCAGGTAGGAAACGAGCCGCATTTGTTTACATTCATGCATCACAAACTTCTGTACCGCTAGGGTCTGCTTTAAAGGTCAGTTAGGCATGTGAAATCAAAGATTCGAGTATTACACACAAGAATGTGCAGGAGAGGGTCTTTAGAACCGCTCCTGCACAAGCATCCGATGAAATTCTTAAATCTCGTAGTGCCAGTGCTTCGACTCTTGCGCTAATACTAACTGACGGGATAAACGGTAAATCAAACCTTCCTCTTCAAAGCGCCCTAGTAGGCGGGTAACCGTAACCCGGGTCAAGCCGCAGAGGTCGGCTAAATCTTGATGGGTCAACCGCACATTGATCAAGCAACCCCGCTCGATTTGCTGACCAAAGCGACAGGCCAACCACTTCAAAACTCCTTGTAGCACTGCATCAGCCCGTCGATTGGCACGAATGAGTAGCAATGCTTCAGTTTGCTGCCAATAACTCAGCAGTACATCTGCTGGAGGTTGCCATTCTGTTGCAGTAATGGGTTCTACCTGAACGCTGGAGATTGTTTCGATAATCAACGGTTGCGCCATCGAGAGTGGCTCACCGACTACGTCACCCGCGCCCCAAATACCCAGGGTAACAACGCTGCCATCCTCTAAATAACAGATAGACCGAACGACACCTGACTTGATCAACCAGTACAGATCCTTCTTAAGGGGCAACGATGTTCGGCTAGAGAACATCTTGCTTGGCGCAGCGACGGGCAACGAAAGAATTGGGTTGGCTTGTGTTTCAGTCAATGCGCTCATTCTGGTTAGCCTATATCTGGTTGGGGTAAGCCTATTTCTGCCTATGATGGCATATAACAAAACAAAGTTCAATCAAGATTGTATTCAAATTGAATTGCAATGCAACTGAAATTAAGATGATCGTAAATAAGCGGCCTGGCGCACTTTGTGCGCAAAAACAATACGTTTAGCTAAATAGGCCTGGCGTAAAAGACTTGGATCTCTGGTTTTTCTAAAATGGTCGTAAAACTATTTCTTGCTTTTCTTAAATCAGTGTGATAATTTGCACAGGAATCCTCTAAATACTGAAAGTCAATCGACTTATAGGGGATTCAGGTTTTTCCAGGTTTCTTCTGATAGCTGTAAACTTTCTAGGATGCTCAGTAAAAACCTAAATGACATCTCTTGCTCCAGCCATACTTTTATGCGCAAGCGCGTATTAACGATGGCAATCTAGCTCGCCGCTTACGCTACTCACCATTCTCAAACTGGCTAGAAAGTTGTCTGGTTATAGAAATCTGGTGGAGTAGAACTGCCTGGAATGGTGAGGCTCATGGCGAAGCAGTGATATACGGGGTAAAGCAACTTTTTTCAGAAGTGGAAGTATTGGGTACTCGTTTCTTCGGCTGCAACCTATTGCCTTAATGAGCCAGACCCGCTAGTTAACCAAAACATTTGGTTAATCAGTTTAGCCAGAGTTTGGCTAGCTTTTTCCTTTGGAGGCTGTGTACTTATGAGCTTTTCATCCTTCGATACTAAGCAATTGACCGGTCGTATCGGAGCCGAAATTTTAGGGCTGAATCTGAGCGCTAACCTTAGTGATGAAGTCATTGCTGAAATTCGTGAGGCTCTGGTCCGTTACAAGGTGATTTTCTTTCGTAACCAAACCCTAGATGGGCCAGGGCAAATTGCCTTTGCTCGTCGATTTGGTGAATTGACGAAAGGCCATCCCACTCTGCCCACGGTTACGGATCAACCCGAGATCCTTGACCTTGACTATGGGCGTACCGCAACCCGCGCCAACAATTGGCATACAGACGTGACCTTTGTGGATCGGCCGCCCCTAGGTTCTATCTTGCGTACCCTTGAGCTTCCGTCTACCGGAGGCGATACCTTGTGGGCGAATACTGTTGCCGCTTATCAAGATTTGCCTGCTCCCCTACGGGCACTGGCCGATCAACTTTGGGCTGTTCATACCAATGACTACGACTATATAGAGACTGCCAGTACGCTCTCAGAAGCAGAAGCCAGCGAGTATCACAAAACATTTATTTCAACCCTTTATGAAACCCTTCATCCGGTCGTGCGGGTGCATCCAGAGTCGGGTGAGCGTGGCCTGTTTATTGGTGGGTTTGCCCAGAAAATTCAGGGTTTCTCAAGTAGTGAATCAGCAGACCTGCTTCGGATGTTTCAAAGCTATGTGACGCGCCCTGAAAATACAGTGCGCTGGCATTGGCAACTGGGGGATGTAGCTTTCTGGGATAACCGCTCGACGCAGCATTATGCTACCTATGATTATGACGGGCAATTGCGGCGGGTACAACGGGTGACCATTGCAGGCGACGTTCCGTTTGGCATTGATGGCAAGCGTAGCCATGCTATCAAAGGCAACTCTGCGGCTTATACTCCATCTGTTGCAACATAATTCACCTTGTCCTGGATATTGATGTTCCGTGGGCAAAGCGTACGGAACATCAACTTCTCTAAAAAGTTCTAAGGAGGTTTCCAACAATGAAATTACCCCCAGGATGTTGGTGCTTTGCCCGCGAAGCGGGCAAAGCACCAACATCCTGGGTAGATTCTTATGCAGAAACCTCCTAAAACACATGAGTGCTGTTTTGGGTGTGTAGGTGTTTGTTGTAAGAAGGGTGCTCAGTTCCCCTCTTACAACAAACATCTATCCTCAGTAGATCGCAAATTCTCTCAAAATCCAACAAAAAGGCACGCTTCACACGCCTCTTCTTTGGGTTTTGGGTGCTTTAAGCTGCAAAGCGCTCAAAGCACCCGTTTGTGATCTACTGCTCCTGGGATTTGGAAAAGAACCTCTATGTTAAACTCCGCCTCACTTCAAGAGAGGGAGATGTGAGTAAAGCTTATACCTCCCCCTCCGGATGTTTAGAGTTGTTGACCGAAAGAGCGATCGCTCCGACAACGAACTGAGACTTGCGGACAAAGTCTAGACTCCATCGTAAGATTTCTTGCTTTTGATGCAAATTTCAAATGATTTACAATGCAATTTTGCATAAAATTTAAAGCAATGCAAATCTATATCTGCTCTATTTTGATGCCTGGAATGATAAAATCCGGTAAATACGTCGAGTTGTCGTAGATTTAATGAATGAGTTGCCCAAAATTGGTAAATTAGGCTCAACTGAGCCTAATTCCCTTAGCGTCGGTTATCCTTCCCTGCTAAAACGCTTGCGGGGTAGCTTCTTCTTTGTGGTAGGGTATTTGCTTTCGCCCCTCTCCTGGTGGAATGACATTTTTTTCAATCTGCCGGTCGCTTATGGAGTGGGTTGCTTAGTGAGCATCTTTTTCCCTCATCTATTCTTGCCAGCGGCGATCGCAGGCTACTGGCTCTCCAATGTTTTAGGCATCCTATTAATGCAAATGGGCCTTATCGATGTGGTGCAAGGGGAGGCAAAAGAACGCAATTTTAAGAAGGAATTGCTGACGGGTGTAGCCTCTTCGACGGTCTACACCCTTTTTATTTTGGGCCTCATCCACTTCCACATTTTGGAAACCCCACAGTTCGCTTTTGAGAATGGCGGGTTGGATCTAAAGGCATGGCTACCGTTTTGGGGCGATCGATAACTTCTATCTCTACTTCTTGTTTGTGCCTCTAGCTTTCTCTTCGTAATGTGCCAATTCCTGTAAGCCGTTGAATATCGCGTTAGTAGGAGTTGGTCATCAACCGTTCACCCTTCCCACCCCATGAACTATCTGCTCCTTTCCTCACTCAGTTTTATCGTTGGTATCGTGGTTGGGCTGACCGGTATTGGCGGAGCCTCTCTCATTACACCCATGCTAATTCTGGTGTTTCAGGTACCGCCCTCTGTTGCCATTAGCTCTGACGTGGTAGCTGCAACCTTAATGAAGGTGGTTGGAGGCATCAAGCACTGGCGGCAGCAGACTCTGGATATCCCCTCGGTTAAATGGTTGGCTTTTGGGAGTGTACCTGGTTCTTTGATAGGGGTTGGGCTGTTGCATAGGTTACGGCAGTCAGGCTTTAATCTGGATGCGATTTTACTGCGCTTACTTGGCTTCGCCATTTTAATGATTACTCTGGTGGCCCTGGTGCAGTTAATTCTGAAGATGATAGCTCCGTCTCTACGGCTCCCCACTTTACCCAAGCTAGATTTGCAGACTGGTAAGGGTCGGGTGATCGCTATCTTCATTGGAGCCATCCTCGGCTGTATTGTGGGCATGACCAGTGTTTCATCGGGTTCCATGTTTGCCCTCGTGCTGATTGCCCTGTTCCAGTTGAATGCTCAGAAGTTGGTCGGTACCGATTTGACCCAGGCCGCTATCTTGCTGAGCGTGACCTCTCTGGGGCATCTGACTCTGGGTACTGTGGATTGGAACATTGTCATTCCGATTTGGGTTGGCTCTATCCCCGGTGTGCTTTTAGGAGCAAAGCTATGCCAAATCGCTCCTCAGAGGGTGTTACGATTTGCGATTTACGTCATTTTAGTAATGGTGAGTTGGAAACTGGCCCATACCGCATGACTCGTTTGACAAGTTTCTCCAAATTTCTCAAGCTCTGGTTTCAGGCGAACGGGCGATCGCTCCTCTACCTGATTTTGGGAGTCTACATTCCGCTGCAAATCTTCGCGGTACTGGCCCTTAAAATATGGGGTCTTGAAGGTGGATTATCCTGGGATGTGACATTGATTACGGCTATCCATCAATCCGCTGATGCAAGTCTAGATCGGGCGGCTTCATGGCTCACTCATTTGGGATCGGCAAAAATTGTTGCACCGTTTACCCTAACCCTGGTGCCTATCTTGGTGGTGCAGAAGCGGTGGCGATCGCTCATCTACCTCGTCATGACCTTGGGAGGCGGAGGTGCTTTGAATGTGGTTGCCAAAACGATATGGCGACGTGCCCGCCCGAGTCTCTGGGAAGGAAGCTATCCGATACCCTCTGATTTTTCTTTTCCTAGCGGCCATGCTATGACGAGCTTTCTTCTGGTCACAGCTCTGACAATTTTGACCTGGAAGACTCGTTGGAACCCGTTGGTCATCATTTTAGGGGTGGTTTACGTAGTGACGATTGCGTGGACTCGGGTTTACCTTGGGGTGCATTACCCCAGCGATATTGTGGCGGGTTGGATGCTGGCTCTGGCATGGGCGATCGGTATTAGTGTGCTGGTAAAACCGATGCTGTCTCCTTCTAAAGTCAAGGGGGAGGCACCCCATCATTAATTAGGGATGTTAATGGCTGTATTGGATGAAGCATGACATTTTTTGCCTAGCACGTAGATGCTTTTGATAATGTCAGCAATTCTCAGTATGGAATCAGGTCCAAAAGCCGCTTACCGAAGGCAAGCGGCTTTTGGGCTTCAAAGCCAAGATTGCGCACCCGTCGGGCGCGCAATCTTGGCTTTGAAGCTCATAATGAGAACTGCTGTGATTATGTAAAATATCCTGACACTGAAATTACTTTGTGCACACTTAAGAAATACGTCTAAACTAATAAAAAGAACAGAGCTAAATAAATACAACCGTCTCATCTCGTTGTAAAACGTTTTTCTGGCTCAAAGATTAGCCTTTCAACCGGGTTCTTGGAGATTTGATATTAGCTGTCAAAAGCGATAAGTAGATCAACTCAATTAAGCATAAAATCCTCAAAGGCTGTGCCACCTGTTTTGCAGGCGGCACAGCTTTTGGAGATTTTATGCTTAATTTCGCCCACTTACTGATTAGACCATTTACAGTAATAGAGCTGTGTTCTAGCTATAAGCTCTCTCAATGAGGAGTAGGGGTATGGGTCGCACGATCAACTCAAATAGTAACTACCGTAAATTGATGCGTTGGTTGTTTGAGGAAGATAGGCATACCAAGGAAGGCCCCTACCCCAAAGAGCATTCACATCCAACTCATATTTGGTGGCAGGTCATGTGCCTGACAGGGGTTGATTATTTTTCAACATTGGGCTATCAGCCTGGTATTGCAGCCCTGGCGGCAGGTTCTCTTTCCCCACTAGCGACTTTAATTCTGGTGCTCTTGACCCTATTTGGCGCACTCCCGATCTATCGGCAGATCGCGGCTCAAAGTCCTCGTGGGGAAGGTTCAATTGCCATGCTGGAGCATCTCCTTCCCTGGTGGCAAGGGAAGTTTTTTGTCCTGTGTTTATTGGGGTTTGTTGCGACAGATTTCATTATTACCATGACGCTTTCAGCCGCGGATGCTACCGCTCATATTCTTGAAAATCCTCTGGCACCAAGCTTTCTGGAGGGGCAGGCGATCGCCATCACCCTCGTTCTCATTACCTTACTGGGAGCTGTATTTCTCAAAGGATTTCAGGAGGCGATCGGCTTGGCCGTTTTCCTGGTCGGTGTGTACTTATTGCTCAATCTCATCACAATCGGGGTGGGTGTGTCCCACATCCTGTCACAACCTGCTGTCATTACAGACTGGCAGCATGCTCTGCTGACCAGCCATAGTAATCCGTTAACCATGATAGGGATAGCTGTTCTGCTATTTCCAAAACTGGCTCTTGGCTTGTCGGGTTTCGAAACGGGGGTTGTCGTGATGCCGTTGGTTAGAGGAAGCGGCAGTGATACGGAGGAATACCCAACAGGACGTATCCGCAATACTCGAAAGTTACTGACTACAGCGGCACTCATTATGAGTTTTTTCCTGCTGAGCAGTAGCCTGGTGACTACACTACTGATTCCACCCGCAGAATTTAAAACAGGTGGTGAGGCCAGTGGTCGTGCTCTAGCCTATATTGCCCACCATTACCTGGGAAGCGCTTTTGGTACAATCTATGACTTGAGCACGATCGCCATTCTATGGTTTGCAGGCGCTTCTGCGATGGCGGGATTGTTAAACATTGTGCCCCGCTACTTACCTCGATATGGCATGGCACCAAACTGGACACGAGCAACGCGACCGCTCGTTTTGGTCTACACTACTATTGCTTTTGTTGTCACCATCCTTTTCAAGGCAAACGTAGAAGCACAGGGAGGAGCTTACGCTACAGGAGTATTGGTACTCATGACTTCTGCGGCATTAGCGGTAACGTTATCATCTCGTCGCCAGAATGCACGACGAGCGGCCTTGACTTATAGTGCAATTACCTTAGTTTTTGTTTATACAACGATTACCAATATTATTGAGCGACCTGAAGGGATTAGAATTGCGGGCTTTTTCATTGGAACGATTGTTGTTACCTCTCTGGTTTCACGGGTATGGCGATCAACCGAGTTGCGGGTGGAACAGGTCGATATGGATGAAACGGCTCGCTGCTTTATTGCCGAAGCAAGCCAAAACACAATACGGTTGATTGCTAATCGCCTGAATGCTGGGGATGAGGATGAATATTCCTTTAAGGAGAAGGAAGTACGGGAAGACAATCATATTCCAGCCACAGAGCCTGTTCTATTTCTAGAAATTCAGATTGCTGACGCATCCGATTTTGCAGAGGTTATCCGGGTTAGGGGTGTTACGGTTGGAGAATATCGTATTTTGCGAGCTGAGAGTGCTTCGGTTCCCAATGCGATCGCCGCCATTCTCCTCTATGCTCGCGACCAAACTGGTCAATTGCCTCATGCCTATTTTGGTTGGGTAGAAGGCAATCCCATTCAATACTTGTTGCGCTTCATTTTGTTTGGAGAAGGAGATATTGCGGTTGTGACCCGCGAAGTGCTGCGAAAAGCTGAACCCGATCCTGAATTGCGACCTGCAATTCATGTTGGAGGCTAACAATTGTGCCATGTTAAACGCTATTCAAAACGTTGCCTAAATATATGCCCCTAATAAGCTATAGATGAGGCCACTCATCACTAGAGACGTGATCAGAAGATATTTGAAGTCGCGCTTTGAGATAAAAAATAGCAGTGACAAGACAACGCGAAGAACAGGGGTCGCGATTAGAATGAGTAACCCAAACTGAATCATCCCTCGTCCCCGACCGGATAAAACGGCGTCTACAATGCCGGAAGGGTTGCAAAATGCTGCAGGTTCACCATGAAAAATTTGATAATCAACGGGTTCCATTCCATGGCGGATTAAGTAGAGAATGCCACCCAGGAAGACAGTAATACTGGCGAGCCATACGCCATAGCGCAATAGGTTACTAATCCACAACCCCAATTTTTGGTCGCGCGATCGCCCTTCCACTGGTACGGCTGGGTAATCCTGACAGCTTACTGACAGGTCCGCAATCACGTCGGAGGAGGAAGGCTTGAGTGCTACGGAAATGCTCTGAACTTGATCTAGGGGGGGATTCATCGTCACACTCCTCCGAACGCGTTATAAACCATCTTGAAGGACATCACAACCAAAACAACACTAAAGACGACCCGCAATACACTTACCTTCGTCCCCATCAATACTTTCGCTCCCAACAGGGCTCCCGGAAATACCCCTAGCATGACGGGCATTGCAAGACCCGGATCAATATAGCCCCGAGACAGGTAAACTCCAGCAGATACGGCAGCGGTGACCCCAATGGTGAAGCTACTGGTGGTCGTCGATACCTTGAAGGGGAGCCGCATGACCTGATCCATGGCCAAAACTTTGAGCGCACCGGAGCCGATACCCAGCAGCCCCGATAGTACCCCTGCCACAGACATGAGACTGAAGCCCAGAGGAACAGAATACACTTGATAAGCCATTTGCCCATCTGGCGTTGGATAGGTACTACTAAGCTGCAACTCATCAGTGAGGGGATCCGCAGCCTGATCCGCGATCGCTTCCTCACGCGACTGTTGGGCCAGATAAGCAGAGTACAGCAGCACGATCGCTAACACCAGGGTCAAGAGCTTAACGGATATCATCGTGGCTAGCATGGCCCCAACGATCGCGCCGATGGTTGTTGCGACTTCCAGAAACATGCCCAACCGCAAGTTGGTATACCCTTGCCGAATGTAAGTTGCTGCAGCTCCACAGGAGGTGGCAATGACGGAAACCAAGGATGCACCTATGGCATAGCGAATATCTACCCCAAATACAGAGGTCAACAATGGCACGATTACCACGCCGCCCCCCAATCCGGTGAGGGCTCCCAGAAACCCTGCCAGGAACGACCCCACCCATACTAATAAAGAGAACTCTAGAACGTTCAGATGCCAACTCCTGGGTAATAAATCTAATTTTCTTGGAGGATTGCCGAAATGGGTATGTTTGACAACACTCTTTAACAGTCTGTAGACGGTTTTAGCCACCGGGTGTCTTGCAGACACCCGGTGGCTTCGTTTTTAATCTAACGGTGCTGCAGGAATCGTAGCCAAATCAGCCTGTGCCAGATCGGGAATTTCCCAATTCACATCACCAGCCTTGAAAACACCAGCCGGGGGAACATTCAGTTCAATGACGCCCGTATCAGGATTTTCGTTTAAAACCAGCTGAGTACCACTGAGGACTTTGACGGCGGCAGCACGGCCTGCATCTAAACCATCCACTTTGGCATCGTTAGGCACGTACAGGCCACTGCAAGCCCAATCATCATCCGTTTCTTCGCCTGCGGGCAGGAGATAGAGAACCTGCTCAAATTGGGAGGTGGATTTCTTGCCAGGAGTGCCGTAGACGGCAACGGGTTGGGTCGTATCATTCCGGCAAATGGTATCTTTGCCGGTTTCCATGATGTATTTCTGGTATTGCAAGGTAGTAATTTTTTGATCTGCATCTGCCAGGGTTATGCCTTTGGGAAGGGTATTCGTTTCCTTGGCCTGGAGCAGATTGGTGAGGGCGTTGGTGATCTCAACGTAGTCTGGATTTTCCGTCAGAGGAGGGCGATCGGCGAGGGCCGGACGCACTACCAGTAAGTTGACGAAACAGAGAAGGGCAATCAGTAAAACTTTGAGAACTTTCATCACAGTTTCCTTCACTACAACAGAACAGAATAACTATGCAAAACCGAATAGCCGATAGGTCTGGTTTTCAATCAAAATATACAAGCCCAGACCAATGAGTATGAAGGGAACGAGCCAATGGCTATAACGGGTAAGTACATGGGCGATCGCTGGAAAACGGGCTAGGCGATAAGCAATTCCACACCACACGGCAATTAATGCAAAAAACACGCTCAGGGTTATGCCTAGAGTCACCAGATTTGAACTGGCGAAGAGTGGAACATAAATGCCAATGTTGTCTCCTCCATTGGCTACGGTGACAGCGGCGACACCGTAGGTCTGGGGGTCAATGAGGTTGACTAATCTCCCTAGAAATGAGCGTTTGATAAGGGCCGGTTCTAGCTCACAGGCCACTCCCTGTACATCTGCCTCATCGTCCTCAGAGCTCAGCAACTGCTTGGTGCCAATGATGATGGGGAGAATTCCCAACAGTCCGATCCATTCCTGAGAAATTAACATCCCACCGAAGAATCCGGGGAGGCTTGCCAGGATGAGTGCCACAAATCCGAGATATTGGCCGATGACGATGTGATGGGGGCGAAAGGTTGTATTAGCCTGCGCGAAAAACAACATCAAAATTAGAATGTCATCGATATTTGTGGCAACAAATGCAGCGGCAGCGGTGATGATAGCTTGAGCAATCCAGCCCATGATTAAATCTAACGCGTCATAACATCTCCTTAATTTTCCTTGACTTTGGGTACTGAAAGCGCCAGAGTTCGTCCTGCACTGCGAAACAGGTGCAAAATGCAGAACCCGCTAATAACCAGGGTTAGTACTGCTAAGCCGCGATTTTCCAGGGTGTGGCTATCAAGCAGAATGAGGATGCCCAAGCCAATGAGGACGAAGGGGACGAGCTGATTACCGTAATAGGTGAGAGACTCGGCGATCGCAGGCACTTGGGTTAACCGATAGGCGGTGAAACACCATACACCTACCAGAGTGAAGAAGACTGCCAGAATTACCATGAGGCTAGCTCCCTGGCTACTGGCAAAGAGTGGAACATAAATGCCAATGTTGTCTCCACCATTAGCAAAGGTCACGGCTGCAACGCTGTAGGACTGGGGTGAGAGCAGGCTGCCCATCCACGAGTTTTGGGTGGTGGGAAAAATGTCTTCCTCGTCTTCCTCAACGTCAGCGCATATCAGACGGCTGGCCCCAATCGCGATAGGGACGATGCCTAACATGCCAATCCAGGGACGTGGCAGCAGCATGCTACCAAAAAAACCGGGAAGGCTGATGGCAACCAGAGCCGCGAAGCCGAGATACTGCCCAGCAACGATGTGTCGCCGCCGAAACAGACTGTTTACCTGGGAGAAAAACAGAAGCAGGATTAAGATGTCGTCTAGATTCGTAGCCGTAAAGGCTGTAAAACCTGTTGAGATGGCTTTTAGTAAGTCAGGCATCGTTTCACTTCTCAATCATCGTGCGGTGTTGGAAAAGAGGTGGATTCGCCCATAACGGAGGGTACGGTTACCGCCTCAAAGGCAAATCGCTCGTGGATCTCGTCAATGCGGCTTGCGATTATACCCACCAGCCGTGGGTAACGGATCCGTTGGATCATGAACCATCCACAGGTCACTGCGAGATAGCTCAGAAACAGGTAAGGGAATAAGTTGTAGGGGGCTTCTGGAACGGGGAATAGGCGGCTACCGGGAATGCCAATGCTTCCCAAAATGGGCAATCCCATGAAGGCAATCCCCAACACTGAAAATAGGACATCGCGCGATCGCAACACGTTCAACCGCAGTAGATAAACTGGAGCTGCAATCGAGATCAAGACATAAACGGTGAGGAAGCCGTAGCTGGCGATCGCTCCCAAATATCCCATAGTGGCAAACAAGGGCACATGAGCCATTGCCAACACCGCAGGTACCAAAAACATCAGCACGGAACAAACTGTAACGGCTACATGAGGTGTGCGATTAAAGGTATGGGATTCCCCTAACATGGAGGGAAACAACCCGTGGCGTGCCATCGTAAAACAGATCCGAGCTGCTGGATTAATGCTTCCCAGGACACAGGCAAAGAAGCTGAACAAGGCACTGATGGTGACTAAATCGCCCAGGAAACCCAGGCCGATGTGGTGTGCCAAGAAGCCTAAAGGTTCCTCAGTTGTAGCAATATCCACACCGGCCTTATGAAATCCGAGAACTTCGATATAGGCAGTCGACATGAAGAACAACCCGGCCATAATGGCACTGCCCATGACGGCTCGAGGAATGGTTCGCAATGGATCCTTTGCTTCATCTCCCAAGGAAGTTGGGCTTTCAAAGCCTGAAAAGGCAAAGAGCACGAGTACCAATCCCATAGCGATCCCACCGGGTGTTACGTCATGTAATGCCAACTGGGACCAATCCAGGGCAAACCCGGTGTGTGCCCAAATCAGAAAGCCCAGTCCTAGAATGAGTGCAATGGATAGGCCTTCCATCCATAGCATGGCTATGGCTGAAAGCTGCACATCTTTGTAGGCGGCGTACCAGGCAATAACAGCGCCAATGGTGAGCCAGGTAATGGGAGCTAAGTGGATTCCCAGGTAGCTCAGCAACACATCACTGAAATTGGCAAAGCCGCAGAGCACTGACATTCCCGTAAATAAATAGGCCAGGACCAAACTCCAGCCGCACATCACTCCGGCGGTTGGTCCCAACCCTTTGGCAATATAGGAGTAGAGAGAACCTGGCGAAGCCGAACGGCTAGCAAATTGATTGATATTAATGCTGACAAACAGCAATCCCACTAGCCCTATTAAAAAGCTAAGCCAGGTGCCATTGCCCGCCAGAGCCACAACCAGGCCGATGTTAGAGGCGGGAATTGTGGTGGGTGCAATCACTGCAAACGATTGCGCCAAAACTTCACCAAAGGGAAGGCATTCTGGTTTTAAGCCATGGGCACTGCGAGTTGCTGTTATCGGTAAATCACTAGACATCAGGCAAATCTCAGTTAATGGAACGTCGTGCGGAGCGCGAATGGCTTTACCGCCTTAAATAGGCCGCCCCAAAGCACGCGGGTTAGTTGCTCGGCAAGGATTTTGCAAAGAGCACAATTTCAATCTATGGAGACATACCGATAGAATCAAATACTCTTTCTTGTCGAGATGATAAATTGAATTTATTCAAGCCTTAGAAACCAAAATTTAATGAGCTTTTCAAGTCATGAGGAAATCATCAAAGGCGCACCAGCAAGGCTTCTGAGATTTCCGCATTCTCCCACCGGAAAACTGTATTATTAAATGTGTTTTTTTAATGACAAAGTTAAAGCGCTATTAAATTGTAGTTGTAGAGTCTGAAAAATGGCTTTTCTATGTCTTTCCAAGAAAACTACTTTGGTGTTAAGGAATAGGAGGATGAAACAGAATGTAAAACTATAATCTAAAGTTCTATTTCATACCCTTATTCATTCTGTATGACGTTAATTCTTAGCTTTCAGGAAGTAGAAAAATTACTTCCTGAGTTCTACAACCGCAGCAATTGCTGTTTGAATTTAGCTCCATAGGAATCGTTTATTCAATAATCTGTGCTTCTTTTTGTGGGAGTAGCAGTGAGACCACCACTCCTACAAAAAGAAGCACAGATTGTTTTATGGATACCCTATAGAAATTAACTTAAATGTTTAAAGGGTTTGCCAAAAAACTTGAAATTCATTACAACATTTTTTCGAGTTGATAGATACAAGAAATGGGTGTGTAGCAGAGCTCTATATTTATCTCTTGTGCCTAATTTTAATGTTGGTAGCTACAGAAAAGATTATTTTCTCGTAGGTGAAACACACGAGAAAATAATCTTTTCTGTAGAGCAAGTATAGTGTAATTCAAACAGCAATTCTCAGTATGGGCATCAAAGCCAAGAGTTCACGCCCGTAGGGCGTGAACTCTTGGCTTTGATGCCCGAAAACCGCGCGCCAAAGGCGCGCGGTTTTCGGGCCTAATTTCAAAATGAGAATTGCTGTAATTCAAATTTAAGTTTTGCAAGAGACTGAATGTCCGTCTATAATCTCCTCAATGAAGTTCCAGCGTTAATGGGATGAGCAAAATTATGTTCATCCGGTGAAAGAGGATCAAACCTTGGCCCTGAGTCGCTCCGGGTTGAACCACAAAGATGTGTACAGCTATGGCGGTTTTTTGCTGAGCTTGGTTTGGCAAAGATTTGGCATAGATGTTGTACGTATACAACACCTATAGCGGTCCTCATCACATTTATCCCAGTGGTTAAGGAGCCTTACTCGAAAGGCTTAAGCGTCGTGGAACCGTAACGAATGACCCTTGAACAACTCCGAATTTTTTTGGCGGTGGTTAAACATCGTCACTTTACCCGTGCGGCGGAAGAGCTTTATATTACACAGCCAGCGGTGAGTGCAGCTATCAATACTCTGGAGAAAGAGTATGGAGTCAAGCTCTTTCACCGTATTGGTCGGCATATTGAAATTACCGAAGCTGGGAAGTTTCTGGAACTGGAGGCCCAAAAGATCCTGGATCAAGTGATTTTGACGGAGCGGGGTCTACGGGAACTAAACAACCTGAAGCGAGGAGAAGTGCGCTTAGGCTCCAGCTTGACCATTGGCAATTACTGGCTACCCAATTGGATTAGCCAGTTTAAGCAAAAACATCCTGGTATTGCAGTGACATGTACTTTGGGGAATGCCGAGGAGATTGGTGAGGGTACTGTGTCAGGGAGGTTTGACCTGGGCCTGGTAACGGGTAGTGTCAAAGCGTCGCTACAAAGCACGCTCAAGCAGGATGAGGTAGGGAGCGATCGCATCCAGATTGTCGTAGGCCGTTCTCACCCCTGGTACAAACGCGGCACCATTGTTGTTGATGAGTTGCGCGAAACTTCCTGGGTGATGCGGGAGTCGGGTTCTGGTGTGCAGCAGGTATTTGAGGACATGCTCAGACACCTGGGCATTGAACCTTCTAAACTTCAGGTAGAACTCATCTTGAACAGCAGTGAGATGGTGAAATCTGTCGTAGAGGGAGGCCTGGGTGCTGCTGCTGTGTCTGAGTTGATGCTGCAAAAGGAACTGAAACTGGGTACGTTGCGAGCTATTAAGGTGTTGCATCTACCAGCCGAGCGCGGTAATCGCGTGCTGGATATTATCCAACCCGTACTGATGGTGTGGCATCGGGAACGGTTTCAGAGCCGGGCGGCGATCGCCTTCCAAGAACTTCTGCTACGGGACAACCATCAACGCCGGGGAGAACCGGACACATCTGCGGCTTGCTGAAGTAGCGCGTTGATGTCTAACACTTTGTTGGTGTCATTGCCCATCACCAGAGGGAGGCTGCCATTCCACTTGTCGATGGCCTGCTTTTGTAGTAATTCGGAAGTGAGGGTTTCTTTGAGCAAACGCTGGGCTTCGGCTTCGCCCCGCGCTAAATTGACCTTGGCTTCTGCTTCTTTGGATGCTTTCAGAGCGACAAATTCCGCGCGTTTTGCATCCTGCTCAGCAATTTGTTTGGCTTCAACGGCATCACTAAAGCGGTTCGTAAAATGAACATGGACAAGGGAAATATCATCTACGTCTATGTAATAGGGTTTTAAGCGGGTTGTGAGCAATTCATCCACTCCAGATTTCACTTCTCCGCGCCGGGTAATGATTTCTTCTGCGGTGTATTTTGCCATCACGGCTTTCAGCACTTCCTCAACAGCCGGATTGATGATGCGCAACACGATCGCCTGCTCATCCCCCACCTCTTGAAATACCCGGTTCGCCTGCGGCGGGTTGATATGCCAGTTCAGGGCAACATCGGTGTAGACCTCCTGCAAATCTTTAGAGGATGCTTCTGCAGAGATCTCCTGGCTTTGCACCCGCACGCTAAGCTTCTGCACCGTATCTACGAGTGGGATGATGACATGGATACCTTCATCAAGAACCGGCTCCTGCACCTTCCCGAATCGCATCCAAACGCCACGTTCTCCGGCACTGACGATGACAAAAAAGCTAGAGAGAAACAGCAGCGCTAGTAATGTAAAAAAAATATTTCTGGCAGCATTAAAATCACGTTTTGAACGAGAACTAATGTTGCGTTGGGTGATTTGATCTGGCGTTTCCAGAACCATACTTGCTAAGAACGCGGGTTTCCATATAACCCTGCATCATAACGCACAAGCACCTGTGTTCCCATGCATGGATGTTGTAATCCAGCAATTCTCAGTATGGAATTAGGCCCGAAAACCGCTTGCCTTCGGCAAGCGGTTTTCGGGTTTCAAAGCCAAGATTGCGCGCCCGTCGGGCGCGCAATCTTGGCTTTGAAGCTCATAACGAGAACCGCTGGTTGTAATCGCAGCAGTTCTCCTTTTGGTAGGATCCGTTTAGGATCGAGCGCCATCATGAACTGTAGGGGCGGGTCTAGCAGACTATCCTTGCTTGTGTCATTAACTCTTTGGCAAAACCTGCCCTCACAGGCGATGGGCGATCGCACCCTCAGGCAAGAACGCGTTTGCATGATGGGGTAGGTTGTGTGGTTGAAATAACGACAAACCTGTCCCCTACGGAAGACCATCATGGAATAAATATAGGTTGCTAACTGAATTTGATATAACACTAGTAGGCTGCGGCCTAAGTTCACAACCTATGTTTTGTGTGGGGTGCTTCGCACCCCACACAAAACATAGGTGATGGATTTCCGCCTCAGCGTACTAGGATGAATGGAGTTGTGTCTTTGACCTTCCTGTATCCAAGTTCCTTCTGAAAACCAGCGTTATGGCAAAATCCCAGAAGTCTGAAAATGTGCCTAAGGCTATGGAAGAGAAGTTCAACAGCATTGTTGCACTGACCGATGAATTTGCTCGTCAACGCCTCAATGATGAGTATGCTCAGCTCTTTCGTAAGGCCACAGCAGCTCTGTGCCGTAAGCGGCCTTCCCCCCTCGAAAGTGGACAGGCCAAGACCTGGGCGGGAGGTATTGCCCATGCCATTGGCATGGTTAACTTCCTCTATGACAGCTCTCAAAACCCCCACATCACGTCAGCGGACCTCTACAAATGGTTTGGCATTGGGGCCAGTACAGGACAGGGAAAGTCGAAACTGGTGCGAGACACGTTGAAGATGCAGCAGTTTGACCCTGAATGGTGTTTGCCCAGTCGCATTGACGATAATCCTTTGGTTTGGATGCTGTCAGTGAATGGGTTGATTATGGATATTCGGCGTGCTCCGTTGGGGGCACAGGTTGAGGCCTATCGCAAGGGGCTGATTCCTTATATTCCAGGGCATAAGGAGGATAGTGAGGCGATCGCCGCTCAAGTGCTAGGCATCTCTTCCCAGGGTAGCCCTGCATCGCGTAAGACTACCAAGACCAAGGCTACCAAGAAGAAGCAAGCCACTTCTCCAGAAGCGCTTCAGGCTCTCTATGTTATAGATGTCATATTAATTGATGGCCCGGTTACGGATAAGTTTCTCAATAAGAACCCGCAGGTGATTCGCACGATTGAAATTCGGGGTGATCAGACATTGGCAGATCTCCATGCCATTATCTTTAAAGCATTCAACCGAGAAGAAGAACATCTGTATGAGTTTCAGCTCAGGGGAGAGCGACCCAATGACCCCAATGCTGAGCGGTATGGGCTTGTAATGGATGGCGACGATGACATGGGTATCCCCCCTGCGGAGGATGCTTCTAAAGCTCAAATTGGAGCATTAGGTTTGGAAATTGAAGAACCCTTTGGTTATTGGTTTGATTTTGGGGATGACTGGTGGCATCAACTGGAGATTACAGCGATCGCAGAACCTCAACCGAAGGTGAAATATCCGCGCATTACTCAGCGGATTGGAGCCAGCCCTCCACAGTATGCTGACTTTTAAGACTTCTAGTACGCTGAGGCGTAAATAGATAACCTATTTTTCTGTGGGGGTGCGAAGCACCCCCACAGAAAAATAGGTTACGGACTTAGGCCGTAGCCTACTAGAGCTATAACTAACGCTTGCGAAGGTTATGAGCGATCGCATCCCCTATCCATTGCACAACTTGCACCAGCACGATCAACAGCACCACGGTAATGATCATGACCCGTGTATCAAACCGTTGATAGCCGTAGCGAATCGCCAGATCTCCTAAGCCACCGCCACCCACAACTCCGGCCATTGCCGAGTAACCAATTAAGCTGATGACCATGATGGTGAGTCCCAATGCGAGGGAGGGTAACGCCTCAGGAATCAGCACTTTGTAGATGATTTGCCAGTGGTTGCAGCCCATCGACTCTGCTGCTTCCACGAGGCCACGATCAACCTCCAATAAGGATGTCTCCGCGACACGGGCATAGAACGGAATGGCAGAAAGGGTCAGGGGAACCAGGGCGGCTGTGCTGCCAATGGTGGTTCCTACGATGAGGCGGGTCAGGGGAATGATGGCGACTAGCAGGATGATGAAGGGGAGCGATCGCCCTGCATTCACGACCGAGCCCAACGCTTGATTGATCGTCGCGTTTGGCAAAAAACCGCGTGGCGCTGTCATCACCAACAGCAACCCCAGGGGCAAGCCAAAAATTGCCGCCAGCACGGCTGATATGCTCACCATGTAAAGAGTTTCAAGTGTTGCTGTCCACAAGCTGTTCAGAAGCTGAGCGTCCATCTTCTACCTCAACGGCGATATCTAAACGATGCAAATATTCCAGAGCTGAAGCAACATCGGCCCCCGAAAGTTCTAGTTGTAATTGCCCCACCGATTCGCCTCCAATGGTCTCGACGCTACCATTGAGAATGTTGACTTCTATGTCATATTGGCGAATCAATGTATTAATGATGGGTTGATTTGCAGTGGTGCCATTGAAGGCGATGGTCGCGAGCACGGTGCCGGGGTGAGGGTGATATTGCCGGCGTGGAAAAAAGTCTTGAGCGAGCCGTGAACTGGGTTGGGCTGCAAGATCTACAACGCGCCCCTGTTCAACCACTTTGCCGCGTTCTAGGATGGCAACGCGATCGCAAATATGTTTCACGACCCCCATATCGTGAGTAATCAGCAGAATCGTCAACCCCATCTGCTGGTTCAAGTTCTTCAGCAAATCTAAAATCGAACGCGTTGTTTGGGGATCAAGTGCGGAGGTCGCTTCATCGGATAGGAGCACTTTAGGATTCGCGGCTAGCGCACGCGCAATCCCCACCCGTTGCTTTTGTCCACCAGAAAGTTGTGCTGGGTAGTTATCCCCCTTTCCCTCTAAATCCACCAGGGAAAGTAGCTCCTCAACCCGTGCTTTCCGCTTGAGCCGACTGTATCCCATCACCTCCAGCGGCAAAGCAATGTTTTCAGCAGCAGTGCGACTACTCAGCAAATTGAAATGTTGAAAAATCATGCCAATGCGTCGCCGCGCTCGCCGTAAGTCAGGCCCCGAAAGCGCGGTAATATCCTGCCCATCGACCACAATGCTTCCCGAGGTGGGTTTTTCTAAGCGGTTGATGCAGCGAATCAGGGTACTTTTTCCCGCACCACTCTGACCGATCACGCCAAAAATCTCACCCTTAACGATGTCTTCACTGAAACTCTCCAGGGCGACAAAGGAACCATATTGTTTACGCAACTCGCGGATTGAAATCATCGCTTTTTCCACTGGAAAAGACTTGCAAGAGATTGATTTTTCAACGCTTCTTATTTGATGGATATGAGGCTTGTGGGATGGGCATCTTGCCCGTCTACAAACAGGGCAGGTAAGACGCCCAACCCATAAGATTAGAACCCCTGAAGCTAATCACCTATTCATAGAATTAACGGTGAAATGATGATAGTTGTTGATTTTTCGTGTGTGATGCACACGAAAAATCAACTCTTTCAATGCTTGCTTAAGCGGGAATAACAGCCCCTTGATATTTGTCCTGAATAAACTTTTTGGTCTCAGGCGATGTCAACAATGTTGCTAACTTCTGGATATTGGGATCTGTTTCTCGTCCCTTGATTACTGCCAGAATATTCGCATAGGGATTGCCTTCAGCCTTTTCTAACGCAAGGGCATCTTTTGTAGGATTTAAGCCTGTTTCAATGGCATAGTTGCCGTTGATGATGGCTAGTTCAACATCATCGAGGGCGCGGGGTAGCTGCGCGGCTTCTAACTCTACCAGTTTGATGTTTTTAGGGTTAGCTTCAACATCCTGGGAAGTCGCTTCGACGCCAACACCGCTCTTGAGTTGCACGAGTTGGTTGTCTTGAAGGAGTTTGAGCGATCGCCCCAAATTTGTCGCATCATTGGGAACCGCTAACTGTGCCCCGTCACTTACTTCACTCAGGGACTTAATTTTACGAGAGTATAGGCCCAATGGTTCAATGTGAACGGGCACAACAGCTACCAAATCTAATCCCCGTTCCTTCGCAAAGTCTTCCATATAAGGAACATGCTGGAAGAAGTTGGCATCCAATTGTTTGTCATTGAGTGCTAGATTGGGCTGCACATAGTCGGTAAACTCAACAATTTCCAGGTCTAGCCCTTCGTTAGCGGCCAGGTTGTCTTTCACAAAACGAAGGATTTCAGCATGGGGTACGGGCGTCGCTCCCACCGTCAGCTTTGCCGATGCTGAAGAGGCACCTGAAGAGGTTTCGGAGGAGGCAGATTCAGAAGTGTTGGTGCCGCATCCGGCAAACAGAGTCGTTGCAGCGAAGGAACCTGCTGCAACCAGGAAAAAGCGGCGGTTCAGATGAGTCGAAATAGGGCTGTGAGATGGTGGTTTCATAATCCTCAATCTTGTGTTTTTGGGGTTGGCCATTGCGGTGAGGCACGAACTCCTGACAAACCAATCCACTAAAGCGGTGCAGAAACCTGACCTGCCAGTATATGAGGCTGACTTTGATGGCGTATTGTCTGGGGGCGAGAAAGAGTTTTACTGGGAAATGGGGTAGGCGATCGCCGAATCTCCCCTAATCCTACCGGAAAACCATAGTTTATGACCTGATGTCGGTAATCCTGCGTTGCCGCTGTAACAATTCACATTGCTGTGTGTTAAGCAAGGGTGTGCAGCCCACCATACGAGGCAAATACAACCGTTGAAATCCCACTTTTGGGTGAGAAGGAGTAACCGATCGGGTTAATTTAGGCTGTGTTCGGGTAAAGATCGTTTTGGGCGCTGCGCAACACGCAACACTTCGAAAGTCCCATTTTGGCGTATGCTTTGCGCACGCCAAAATGGGCACTTCAGCTTATCCCGAGCCGAGGTTAATTAGACCTGACTGAATGTACATAAGAGCGTACATAAGAAAGCAGCTTTATGGAGGTAATACTGCAAGTCCATAAAGCTGCTTTAGGAACCAGCCTGGTTATTTATTGGGCGTGCAAAAGATGCCCCATCTTCTCAGCCTTGGTAGCTAAGTAAGGTGCATTAAAATCATTGGCGGGGATCACCAGGGGAACACGATCCACAATGTTCAAATCCCAACCATGCAAGCCAATAATTTTTTGAGGATTGTTCGTGAGTAAGCGAATATTTCGCACGTTCAGATCTTTGAGAATTTGTGCACCAACACCATAACTTCGCTGATCAGGTTTGAAGCCTAACTTTTCATTCGCAACGACAGTATCAAAACCCTGATCTTGAAGGGAGTAGGCTTTGAGCTTATTGATCAGCCCGATTCCGCGACCCTCCTGGCGGAGGTACACAACAATGCCTTCGCCTTCTGCCTCAATCATTTGCAATGCGGTTTGTAGTTGTGGGCGACAATCGCACCGGAGAGAACCAAAGGAATCCCCTGTTAGACACTCAGAGTGGATGCGCACCAGAACCGGCTTGTCTGCAAACTGTCTGGGATCACCTTTGACGATCGCCGTAGACTCTGTCCCATCCAGAGCGTTTCGATAACCATAGACCTGGAACTGACCGAATTGACTGGGAAGCGCGGCGATTGCCTCCCGCACGACAAATCGATCAGTCTTCAGCCGATAACGCACCAAATCTGCAATGCTGATTAGCTTTAACCCATGGGTTTTGGCATAACGAACCAACTCCGGTAGCCGCGCCATGGAGCCATTTGGATTCTGAATCTCGCAGATGACTCCGGCTGGATATAATCCCGCTAACCGTGCCAAATCTACAGCGGCTTCTGTATGTCCAACCCGCTTCAATACACCTCCTGCTTGGGCGCGCAAGGGAAAGATGTGTCCAGGGCGGCGCAGATCTTGGGGACGGGTTTGGGGGGCGATCGCTGCCTGAATCGTCTGTGCTCGATCCTGTGCAGAAATCCCTGTACCGCCCCCCGCAGCGTCAATGCTGACGGTGAAAGCTGTCTGATGGGTATCGGTGTTGTGATTGACCATCAGAGGAAGTTGCAGTTGATCCAGTCGATCACCCGTCATTGCCAGACAAATCAATCCCCTTGCATGGGTCGCCATAAAGTTGATCATGGCGGGAGTCGCAAATTCTGCGGCGCAAATCACGTCTCCTTCGTTTTCGCGGTCTTCATCGTCCACAACGACAACGGCTTGGCCTGCTCTGAGGGCGGCGATCGCTTCAGGGATGGGATCAAATACCGGGTTTGTGCCTGGGAGAAAGGAGGACTCAGCCACTGTTGTCGTTAAGTCCGTACTTGGGATGAATTGCTCAAACATAGGTTCAGGGGATTGCAGAAGGAATAAGGGGGTGAGAGAGATTACACGAGGCCGCTCAAAGTGGTGCTCAGGCGATGCAGGAATGGATTTCGTAAAGAACGGTTGAACCCCGAACACTGGTAATCACCCTTCCATGGGGATGCCGTTCATGAGTAGGTTGATGCTAGAGCCAAATGGCATTCACCTTTATGGAGGTATGCTAGGAGCGGCGTTCTTGCCAGAGGCCAATACCGTCATATAACCCTGGAGCCATCAAAAAGACTTGAACCCAGAGAATATTGAACCACCAGTACAATCCTTCAATAATGTTGGCTTCGCCAAATATCGAAAGTGTCAGCACGTAAAAGGCGATGCTAATAAACAAACTAGCCAATGACGTAATGATACCTTTTGCGGGTTGCACGAGTTGCGTAAACGGCCATAAATTAAATTGCCAGAGTAAGCCTAAACCGACCGTTGTCCAGATTGCCGCAAACGTAGGGCCAGTTGTCGTGGTGAATAGATCAATCCCTATTTTCTTCAGGACTAATGCCATGATTAACGTCAACAAAAGTACAGCACCTGTGTGAACAAAGCCTAACTGAGGTTGCTTGAAACTTAGGTTATTCAAAGGCCAGCGTTCAAAGAAGCTACCAAAAACAGTAGAGGTAGGATACCAATACCAGGGAATGTAGAACGGATCTAATCCCCACAGTTGTGGAAGAAATGTAAGGGCTGGTGCAATAAAAAATACAGCCAGAAAGATATTGAGAAAACCACTAACGGGATCCCAATGACGGGTGCGATCGCTCGTCACAATCGTATTATCAAAGAAGAACAAACTGGCAGCAGCGGTAACAATTGCGGTTTGTCCCCATTGCCCCACTTGAGTATCGGCCAGAATAGGAGTACCTGCAATGTATTTCCAGGCTTCGCCAGTCAAATAGGACAACACCAGCAATATGACTAAGTTGATGGTACCGCGACCGAGGCGAGTGGTGGAGAAGCGATCGCCCGGATACCCATTTAATGAAAACCCTAAATGCCACCACCATACAAAAAAGATGGTGATGTAGATTAATTTAGATGTAGTATCCAGTTGAAAAATTTGACCTAAAAGTAATTCAAACAACAAACTAATAACAGCAATGAGCCCAATGAATAGAATCCCTTTGTAAGGTTGGCTTTTCCAAAGGCTTTGCCGAAGGGTTGTGTTTCCAATACTCATGGCTTTCTCCAGGGAAAAGTTATTTGGTTCTAGCGATCGCGCTCAAACCCGCCCTCCCGCCCTTTTTCAGCAGGGGGAGATCACGCAGAAAAACTTTTCTGGTAACCAGTAAGCTGCTTTTCCGTTTCCCCCTCCCCCAGGAGAGGGGGCTAGGGGGTGTGGGTTTGCCTTTGGTGTCTGGAGGAGGCTGGTGTACACCGCAGTTCTCCAAAAGGGGGAAGGCTACTGGTTACTGGTCAGGCTTAATTCAGTTTGTTTGGTGCGAGAGTTACGGATGGCGATCGCCCGATCCAACAATGTCACTGCATAATCCGCAGAAATGACTGGAGCGAAGAAAGTATTAATCCGCCGTAATGCTGCTGGTTCATCTTCCTGAAACTGGCAAGCCGACGCATCTCCAATCACAATTGGATTTAGCCCGTGATCTCGTGCAGAACGGGCATTACCTTCAATGCACCAATCCAAATGAATACCGGTGATGATTAGTGTACGAATTCCCCAACGGTTGAGGTAAAGCGGAAGGGTTGTGCCGATAAAAGAGGACTGATGGGCAGTTTCAAAGAACTCTACATCTTCAGGTTGCTGGAGCGCTTTCAGCTCATCCACCAGAGCCCCATCCCACTGCTTTTTCTCCTCGCTCCAATCTTTGTAGGGCTCATACCAAGTGCGGTATTGTGCCTCATCCAGTGGGGTTTTCGGATAACTTTGCCGAAATATGTCATAACCAATCCAAAAAAACTTTGCCCCTGCACGACGAGCGGCAGTCGCAACTTTAATGGTATTTTCCAGGGTGGGGCGTTCCCACTGTTTTTCTCGAGCTTGCGCTCCCTGAGGGCTGTAAAGGCTGTTGTTCTGGCTAATGGAGAGAAATGCTGTGGGCTGTGCCAACAGTTCTGCCAGGTTAACGTTATGCCATTGGGGATGGAGTTCGGGAACGGGAGTTGCTGTTTTGATGACCGAGCTATTTTCTGTTAGTTGGGTTGCGTTACTCGTTACGGTAGATGAATGCTGGGGGAGTGTCATGCTTAAATACCCTCACCGAATGGATTGTGCTACTAATGCCTATAACCAGGGATGCCGAGGCGGATTGGTGCCGTTGAGGTAGTAGTTGCCGATGGCATAGTATTTCCAACGCACAGGGTCGTGTAGGGTGTGGGCACGGGCATTCCGCCAATGGCGATCGTAGTTGAACTGTTGTAGAGTCGATTTTGTACCAGCCAGTTCAAACAGCTTGTTGGTTGCCAGCAAGGATGCTTCGGTTGCTAGAGCTTTCGCTTCTGCCACCGCAATGGAGGATTCGACCACTTTGGCCTCTTCCAATCCAGACTCATAGGCAGCATCAATCGCCAATCCAGCACGGGTTAGCAAAGCTTCCGCTGCATGGACCTGGATAATAATGTTACCCAGGTTGTAGAGGGTGAGGTGATCTTCGTAGCCATGCTCCTGGTTGCTGTCGACCCAGGGGCGAGTGTGATTGCGGACGAAATAGAGCGTATCGCGCAGTGCTGCTTTCGCAATGCCCACATCAACTGCAGCCTGAATAATTTGAGCGACGGCACCCATTGGCGTCGCCCGCTCAAAGGCAAGGTAGTGGGGAATCACATGGTCTGCCTGCACCTTTACATTTTCGAGAATGGTAGTGCCGCTGGCGGTAGTGCGTTGCCCAAAGCTTGTCCAGTCGTCTAACAGCGTCAATCCTTCAGCACCTCGCTCGACGAAGGCAACGACGGTATTGCCGTCCTCATTGGCTGCAATGGTGGGAATCCAGTGGGCCAGCAGCGCACCAGCAGAGTAATACTTTCGGCCATTCAATACATAGCCGTCGCCTGATGGGGTCAGCTTGGTTTGCACATCGGTTACTGACTTGGTGCCAATTTCTGAAAAGGCATTACCAAACCGCTTGCCCTGAAGAACCAGGTCGAAGAAGAACTGCTTTTGTTCCTCAGTACCATCCAGACGAATAGCTTCCACCATGTAGAGGTGGTTTTGGGGAATTTGACCCAGGCTGGAATCAGCTTCAGCGATAATTTTGATCACCTCGGCCAGGGTGGCATTGGAAACTCCTGCTCCACCATATTCTTTGGGTACGATGATGCCCCAAAGACCGCTCTGAGAAAACTTCTTCACTTCTTCGACGGGAAGGCGGCGATCGCGATCGCGCACCGAATCCTCCTTCGCAAACTCAGCGGCGAGTTCTTTGGCAATGGCGATCGCTTCTTCATCGCTCTGGATTACATGCGCTTTTGGCTCGGCACTGACATCAATAGGCAAAGTTGTTGTCATAGGTGAATTGTCCTTATGTAGAGGATTCGATAGCAAAAGATGGATTAGTTGGGCTTACACAGTTACCAACTCAGGTGCAGGCTGACGGCGATTTTCGAGCTGATGCACCAGCGGAATAACATCGCGACCAAAGGCAGGCAGGTCCTCGGTGTAGTGCAGGAAGCCACCCAGGATCAGGTCTACGCCTGCTTCATGAAACTGCTGGATCTTCTCGGCTACCTGTTCCTTCGTACCGATAAGACCGGAGCGGAAACCGTCGTTGTATTGCACCAAGTCTTCAAAGCTAGAGTTGGCCCACATCCCGGTTTTGTCGCTGGTGGATGCGCCTGCTTCCTTTACGGCTTGTCCAAAGCCTTCAACCGCTTCACGATCGGCCTGAGCGATAATTTCTCGCAGGACATCGTGGGCTTCTTTCTCGGTATCGCGCACAATGATGAAGGCGTTCAATCCAAACTTTGGTGGCACTGCACGGCCTTCCAGTCGGGATAGAGCTTTGATGTCCTCAATCTGCTCCCGTGCGCCTTCCAGCGTGTTGCCATTCATGAAATACCAATCAGAAACGCGGGCAGCCATGCGGCGAGCAGCTTTGGAGTTACCTCCCTGGAAGATTTCGGGGTGGGGATTCTGGTTGACAGGGCGGGGCTTCACCCAACCACCATTAATGCGATAAAAATCGCCTTTGAAGTGGAACTCATCTTCTGTCCACAAGCCTTTCAGCACCCGAATAAATTCTTCGGAACGGCGATAACGCTCGTCATGCTCCAACCATGGCTCACCATAAATGGTAAATTCGCCCTTAAACCAGCCACTCACCACATTCAGGGCGAACCGACCCTTTGACAGGAAATCGATGGAAGCGCCAATTTTAGCGACAACACCGGGGTGCCACAGACCGGGGTGAACGGCGGCAATGAGCTTAAGTTTTTGGGTGACAGGAGCTAGAGCGGAAACGGTAGTGAGTGCTTCCAGTTGATACTCGGCTCCATAGCTGGCGATGAATCGTGCTTGGGCGAGAGCATACTCAAAGCCCACCTCTTCAGCGGTCTGTGCCAACCAGGCATTGTAGTCGTAAGTCCAATCTGTATTTTGTGGAATTTTGCTGACGACTAAGCCGCCACTGACATTGGGAACCCAATATGCAAACTTGACATCTACCATGGTTAAATCCTCCAGGATGCGGTTTCTCCAAAGGACACAGAATCACAGCCACATCAAAACTTGAGTGTGTTTAGCAGTTAAAAGCCTAAGCTCGCCTAAGGCTGAATATCCAAAGCCTTCAGGGCTGCTAGGCAAGCTGATGTGCTTAGAACCGGGCTAGTGAAATGTGTATTACCGAAAGGTCGATAAGCCAATCGGCTTATGTGGGAATGAATTTGTAGAGCTAAAGGTAACGGATTCAGAATTTAAATACAAGTGATCCGGAAAACATTTAGTGGATATTTTTTGAGTTATTTTCTAGCTATTCTTGAAGTTTCACTGAACACTGAGTCTGATAAAATCTAAGTTCATAATAGTTATTCATTTTGCGCTCATTTTGTGTCTATTTCATCAACATTTTGTCGAGGGTTCTAACTAGTTGATTATGTCGTAGAAGACTCAAGAAAAGTCTTCGAGGGATTGCTTATATTTGACTGTCTTGTACCGTAAACAGGTATGTGTATAGAGTTATTCTGGGTGGCATTTATGGAAGTGAAGTCAACAATAGAAGTTTCGCAAATTCCCATCATTGATATAGCTTCTCTGGTTTCAGGACAGGAATCCGGGGAAGTGGCTGAACAAATTCGGCAAGCGTGCTGTGATACAGGATTCTTTTATATTGTTGGGCATGGTATTGATACACAACTGCAACAGCGCCTAGAGGATTTGAGCCATCAATTTTTTGCTCAAGATTTGGATGCAAAAATGCAAATCCGTATGGCTCTTGGAGGGCGTGCATGGCGGGGCTTTTTTCCCGTAGGTGGTGAGCTGACCTCTGGGAAGCCTGACCTTAAAGAGGGGATTTACTTTGGCTCAGAATTGGATACCACACATCCGGCTGTCCAGCAGGATTTACCAATGCATGGGGCTAATTTGTTTCCAGGCATTCCAGGGTTTCGGGAAACGATTTTAGAATACCTGGATGTGATGACAGAATTGGGACATACATTGATGCGGGGAATTGCTCTGAGCCTGGGTTTAGAAGCATCTTATTTTCGCGATCGCTACACCACTGATCCCCTTATCCTTTTCCGCATCTTCAACTACCCTCCTGATGCAGCACAAGGCCAATCTTGGGGCGTTGGGGAGCATACGGACTATGGGTTGCTCACAATTCTCAAGCAGGATGATTCAGGTGGCTTACAGGTCAAATCTAAGCGAGGTTGGATTGATGCCCCTCCCATTTCCAATTCCTTTGTCTGCAACATCGGCGATATGTTGGAACGGTTGACAGGAGGAATCTATCGCTCGACGCCGCATCGAGTGAAAAATGTGTCAGGGCGCGATCGCCTATCTTTCCCCTTTTTCTTTGATCCCAGTTTTGATGCTGAACTCCATGCAATTGAGGTGGACGAGCACCTGATCAACGCGGATAAGGAAGAACGTTGGGATAAGACCAGTGTGCATGAGTTTCATGGCACCTATGGGGATTATGTGTTGAGTAAGGTATCAAAAGTCTTTCCAGAGTTACATCAGGAAGTGTTGTAGGGAGTCTACTTCGAAAGCCCTTGCTGTATTTAGGTAGTCATCTTGTAAGGTAAGCATCTTACCCGCCCTGATTTTAGGCGAGCAAGATGCTCACCCACAGAGGTTGTAGCTAATAAGTTTACTCATTAAAAAATGGTATCGGTTTTCGATAACGAATATCTATACAGTTAAGATTATCCCTGATAATATGCGGTTGAAATTAAAGCACATTCTTGGTTGAAGGATATTTATGGGCGAGATCAAGAAGGTCAGTGATCAGTTTTCCTCAGGCAGTCAGCCAAGTGTTGAGGCTTTGAAACAACTGGCGAATCAGGGATATAAGTCCGTGGTAAATTTGCGATCGCCGGGTGAAACCGGTAGTTTACCCGACGAGCAAGAACAGGCTGAAGCTAACAATTTGCAATATGCCAATATCCCCTTAAATCCAAACGAAGCGGATGAGAGCCTGACCGAAAAAGTACTGTCAGTGGTCGACGAATTACCAACTCCCATCTATTTCCATTGCGGAGCAGGAGCACGGGGCGGAGCTTTAGCGCTGATTGCCCTGGCAACTCAGCAACAATTAGGCCGTGAAGCCGTTATTGAAAAGGCAAAAGAATTGGAGATTAGTCTCGATCAGCCGCATCTCAAACAATTTTTGGAAAGCTTATCCTAACAGGTGATCGCTGCAACTCTGATAGGACATTGCATGCAATGTCCTATCAGAGTTGCAGCATATACGATTTTGATGAATGATACAGATAATTTCATGGTGCATGAAAGGCTAAATTCCAGCACCGTCCAGAAAGTCTTGAATGAGGTGATCAGAGTTGGCGATCGCCCCCTTCCCATCCAAAACTTGATCAGTCATCGCCGTAGATTGTTGTAGCTGGTTAATCTGCTTTTCGAGTTGCTTCACCCGCTCAAACAGTAACCCGATTACTTCTGCTTCTAAGTCACGCTTGTATGGGTAGTCGGAATCTTCGGTGTGCAGGCCGCTATGCCGCACGATGCGGCCGGGTACCCCTACGACTGTGCTGTAGTCGGGTGTGTCGCGCAACACCACTGAGCCAGCACCAATTCGAACATGGCTTCCGATATCGATATTCCCAAGAACTTTTGCACCCGCTCCTACAACAACATGATTGCCTAAAGTTGGATGGCGTTTGCCCCTCTCTTTACCCGTACCACCCAGAGTGGCTCCTTGATAGATCAAGCCGTAGTCACCAATGATGGCAGTTTCGCCAATAACAATGCCCATGCCATGGTCGATGACCATGCCTTTCCCAATAGTTGCGCCGGGATGGATTTCAACCCCTGTCAGCCATCGGCTTAACTGAGAAATAAGGCGAGGCACGAGCGGAATATGAGCTCTATGTAATTTATGAGCAATGCGATGAAAACAGAGGGCATGGAAGCCTGGATAACAAAGAAGGACTTCTAGCCAGTTTCGAGCCACAGGATCTCGTTGGAAAATAGCTCGAAAATCTGCTTGTAGAACGGTGAAAAAAGAATCTTTAGCTCGGTTCCGTGTAGATTTTGCACCGGGTATTTCCCTGGAAGGTTGAATTTGCGAATCAGTCTGAGATCTCTCCAGAGAGGATTGGGCCTTTTCCATAAAGCTTCCTTGTTTTCTACTTATAAGATTGACATGGAAACTTAAAAGTTGGGGAAAGAATGCCTTATGACAGTTAGTGATTAAACTAAATTGGTTATTCAAATCACAAATGTTTTCAGAGGCACAATTGTAATGTTTATTTTATTAACGGCGATCGCCAAAATGTTTCTCTAAAGAACATTCAGACGGATTGAAAATCCAAAGTCTCACAGCTTAAAACGCTGTGATTATAAGCTTTTGTATTTGCAGTCACAATGGTTACATAAAGTTGAAAGTGGGGAGCGATCGCCCTTTTAATGATGAGATAACTCGAATAGTTTTTCTTATTAATTCAATCTATATCTTAGTGCAAGCTTATATTTTATTGAGTCATGATCTAGCCTATTGGAGTTTTTTCACCAGAAAAATTGATGATTTGTATACGGTGTACCAAAACATTCCGGTTCACTAATTGGAGGGAGGGAAGCTCATTAGTTGTATTAATCTTTTGAATTGAAACAGAATTTAAATTAGCGAAGCCTTCTAAACATTTTTTAATAGAAAGAAATGGGTCAGCATTGTAAAAATAGCTTGTGGGGATCAGAAACAAGTTAGACATCACTAATCTCTGCTTTGTTTAATCGTTATTAAGCCTTTTCCCATTCCTTAAAACCTTATTTTCAGAAGTTGGATTAGTACTTCTGGCGATTTGATGTGGAAAGATTCATGGGATTAATAAACCCCTTGTTTCTTAATGGCAGAAAGGCGATCCCCTCCCCTGCAAAAGTATTGGTTTAAATGCACCATTACTAACCAAAAAAACGTTAGGAGATTACAATCATGGTTCAAGATGCGTTTACTAAGGTTATTGCTCAAGCCGATGTTCGTGGCGCATATTTGAGCAACGAGCAGTTAGACGGGCTGATTAACCTGGTACGGGATGGTAACAAGCGGATTGACGCGGTAAACCGTATTTCCAGCAACTCCGCAGCCATTGTTGCGAACGCTGCTCGCAGCCTGTTTGCTGAGCAACCCCAGTTGATTGCACCCGGTGGCAATGCTTACACCAACCGCCGTGCAGCCGCTTGCCTGCGTGACCTGGAAATTATCCTGCGCTACGTTACGTATGCTCTGTTCACAGGTGATGCCAGCGTTCTGGACGATCGCGCCCTCAATGGCTTACGGGAAACCTACCTGGCCCTTGGTGTTCCGGGTGGTTCCGTTGCAGCGGGTATCCAAAAGCTGAAGGAAGCCTCCATTGCCATTGTGAATGATACCAATAACATCACGCGCGGCGATTGCAGCTCTATTGTTTCTGAGTTAGCAACCTATTTTGATCGCGCATCTTCATCCGTTGGCTAATTCCTTTTAATTCCTCATTTACACACCATTAACTCGTTTTAGGAGATCGTTGACCAATGGCTAAGACCCCTTTGACCGAAGCTGTAACCTCTGCAGATTCCCAGGGTCGCTTCCTGAGCAGCACGGAGTTTCAAGTTGCATTTGGTCGGTTTCGGCAGGCGGCCGTTTCGCTGGAAGCGGCAAAGGCGCTTTCCGGTAAGGCCCAAAGCCTAGCGGAGGCAGCTGCCAACGCGGTATACCAGAAGTTCCCTTACACCACCCAGTTGCAGGGACCAAACTACGCTTCGGATGAGCGGGGCCGCGCGAAGTGCGTGCGGGACATCGGTTACTACCTGCGGATCATCACCTACGCTCTGGTGGCAGGCGGTACCGGCCCCATCGATGATTACCTAGTAGCGGGTCTGTCAGAAATCAACAGCGCTTTTGAACTGTCTCCTAGCTGGTATGTCGAAGCGCTCAAGTACATCAAAGGCAATCACGGTTTGTCTGGAGATGCAGCGGTTGAGCTGAACTCTTACATTGATTATGTGATCAATGCATTGAGCTAATCGCATCTCGGATTTCAAGTGGCGAACGCGTCCAACTCTTTGCGTAGAATGTTGAGTTGTTAAAGTTTTAGGTTACTCGTGGGTGATCTAATTTAATAAATTAGCGGACTACGCAAGGGTTGTTTCTTCTTTCACTTAATTATTAGACACCCGGTGTTTCTAAAAATGCCGGGTGTCTTTGTCTTAGGAGATTTCCAGATAAGAACTTCCCCAATAATGGGGATATTGTTTCTCAGAAATCTCCTTAGCTTGCAGCTTGTCTCTGGTAATTGCGCAGAGTGACGCATATTAGGATGGCAATAACGGTTAGATAGATCCGTTGAATCCAGGCGTTACTCAGTTTGAGAGTGAGATTGGCTCCAATGAGGCCACCAACAAACATGGATGCTCCCAGAATAACGCCTAACGGGTAGTCAACCATGCCTTGATGCATGAAGATAAGGGTCGCGATCAGAGAGGAGAAAACGTTGATGAGTTTGGTGGTAGCGATCGCCTCTACAAATCTCATTCGAAATAACATGACGTAGGCGGCTGTCAATAACGTGACATAGCCTCCACTGAAGAAGCCGCCATAAATCCCCAGAAGAAATGTGACGACATAGCCCGCAATGGCGGCAATACAAGGTGTTTGCCCTTCAACGGTTACGAGTCCGGCTTTCTGATTGATGACCGATAAAATTGACACCGCAATCATCGATATCGATACAACGAGGGGAATCGATGTTGAAGGGATAATCAGTACCAATAATGCCCCCAGAATGGAACTGATGAGGGTTAAGCCGATTAATAAAGGAAGGCGTTTTGTATTGATGACTCCTTTGCCTATAAAGGGGAGTGTGCCGCCGATGCTCATGAAGGTGAGGGCGAACATATTGGTGGCGATCGCCGTCGAAGGCTCAACTCCAAAAACAAACATTATGGGAACGGTCACCAGAGATGTGCTTCCGGCAATGACACTGATGATGCTAGCGGCCAGAAAAATGGATGCGAGGAGAAGAATTTCTAGCGGAGTCATAAGGTAAGCAAGGGAATTTGAAGCACTCTGTGAGAACTACACTGAGATCCTGAGCTTACTCCGATTTGGTGACATTTATATCTTCTCCATCTGAAGCGGTGCCTAATGCTCTGTGCTATGCCTAAGCATGGTACAAAGCCTCAGGGGCACCGCTTCAGATGGAATTGGTATCAGAATAATCCTCACAAGTTCCTCAAGATCCTTGGTTAAGGTCAAGATAGCGCTGTTCAGAGGTAGAGCGGTTCCCCGAATCTATTACGAGAGGCTAGTAAACTGCGCTTCCCTCAACGGTGCCATTGTTGATGAAGGAACCAATCTCATGGATATGACCCATTACATGGAGCTGATCGCTTCTAATCAGCCCTGGAACCTCATTGTTTTCATGGCGATTCCCGTTATTCTGGCAGAGACAGTCGCTATCTCCGAACTCTACATTCTGTTTACGCGAAATTATAAAAGCCCTGTCCGCACTGTGAATAAACTGGCGGGAATCTTTGTTGGTTTCTACTTCCTGGTCATTTTCCTGCACCTGTTCTCCAAAGCGGTCATTCCTATTACGATGGCGGGTGAATGGCGAACTATTATTGATGTGATCGCAGTTAGCTTTTACTTGCTAGGGGTTGTTCCATTACTGGGAATCGCATTGTTAGAAATCGGGGCGATCTGGCGGAAGAAGAGCGAGGAATGGAAACTGGGAGCTCATGCAGTATTTGTAGGGCTTTTCCTGCTGGTGGCTCACATCGCCATGATTTTTGGAATGTTAAATCCATCGTTGTTGATGGGTAATATGCCTGGGATGTAAATAACGTCAGTTCGGAATAAGCCGAACCGTCCATTATTGCGTGCGCGTCGCTCACGCAATAATGGGCTTTTTCGAGTGCCGCACGAAGCGCGGCACTCGAAAAAGCCCTTCACCCGAACTGAGGTTAAATAAATCCAGATCTTGCACAAAAAATAGAAACCTAATTTTTGCTAAGGGATTCACAAGGGAATAAAGGGGGTACATCCCACTTTTGCAGGTGAGGCGGCCATCGCCCACCTCACCTGCAAAAGTGGGATGTACCCAGAATAAAGTACCTGTTTTTGAAAGGGAAGGCGGACGAAGTCCGCCTTCCCTTTCAAAAACAGGTACTTTATTCTCAAGCAAAGCGATAAGTTGAGGTCAATCAATGAGGAGAGTTTCTAAAGAGGCGAGAGGAACGGTGAAGACGTAATAAATGACCCCAATGGCAAGCAGTAGAATGGCTAACCCAGATAAAATGACTTCTCGATCAGGTGGGGTGTAGGTATCGGATTCAATGCTGTTGCGTACGCTGAAGTAGTGCTGGATGGAGAATAGAATACCAAGCAGCCCAACGACGCTAAACGCGAGGCCCAGTTTCCAGCCAGTACCCGGAGGTTGGGGAGCTATCGGCGGACGTAGAATGCGGAGGCGTACAATGACGACGCCGAGGCCGGTGAGGGCGATCGCACTTCGCATCCAGGCTAAATAGGTGCGTTCATTGGCGAGGTGATCACGCGTTCGGTTTGGATTCACCGGCTGGGGGCGATCGGGCTGTTCCGGGGGTTTCTCAGGGTCGTTTTTCTCCCGTTTAATACTCTGCATAATGCGTTCTCAAGGATAAGTGCAGCGAATGGGATGAATCAATCGGAGAAGGCTCTAAATATACATAGCGAAATAACTATTGTAGATCTCTGCATTGGCTGAAAGCATCGATTCTGACTCTTGTTGCGTTTCATCTGGCGGCAGATTTGTGCCATTTTGCGGAATGTAGTCTCCGCAATACTCATTCGCTGGAACTGCTTCTTTCATCTTTTGAGGATAACTGAGGCCTAAGTGGGCCATGAGTATGATGAACTGGTTGCGGCTCCGATGGGCAAATCGGGGGTTCAGTTGTTTTTCTTCACCAATAGTTGAGACAGTATGGCCTTTGTAGTCATGGCCGGGATAAACCAATGTATCATCTGGCAGTGCAAACAACCGCTGAGTAACCATATCGTAGAGGGTGCCGGCGTCGCCTCCTTGAAAATCTGTTCGACCACAACCACGAATAAGCAGAGCATCTCCCGTAAGTAGATGCGTTCCATTGATGAGGTAGGCGAGGTGATGGGACGTGTGCCCTGGGGTAGCGATCGCCTCCACCAACACCGACCCTACGGCCAGAGTTTCTCCGTCCGCCAGGGAATGATCGGCGGCCTTTACCGTGGCATCCTTGGGCACCATGACCCGACAACCTGTTTGCTGCCTTAGCTTACCTGCCCCCGTGATGTGGTCGGCATGGAGATGGGTTTCCAGGCAGTATCGCAGCGTTAATCCCAAGTCTTCCAAAATGCTCAAATCTCGTTCTACCTGTTCTAATACCGGATCAACAAGAACGGCGTCACGGGTCAGTTTATCAGCAACCAAATAGGTGTAGCTGCTAGATTCTGGATCGAAGAGTTGGCGGAACAGTAGGGTGGGGTGCAAGACCTGGCGATCTATGGAGCGTTCCCCTAATTTCTTCGAGGCCAGAGGAATGGTAGGGACAGGCCGTACCCGTACGGGAAGCGATTGCAGCACCGTTTCGGCCAGGGATTGGGCTTGTCGGCGCAATTCGGGTACCGCTACAGTTTCCCACAGATCCCCTTTCCGTGGGGTCCCCAGGGTGTAGAGCAGTGATGACGCATGGCCCTGCGCATCCACAACGGCACCATTGGGGGCTGTATCCATGCCCAGGCCAATGCGGTTGGGGCGAATGAGACCCTGCGATCGCAAACTCACAATCAGAGGTTGGGGCGATCGCCCATAATCCGTCTCGATTCCGGTGCAATTAATGACACGGCTGACGTATAAAACTTTGTCGGCTTTGGACTTGCGTAGGCGCACCGTTACCGTTACGCCATCAGGGAGTACCTGATAATTCTGAATGCGCCCGGCGGCGATGATGAGTTGGTCGGAGGCCAGCATTTTGTCGATGCGATCGCCAATGCTGGGGGCGATGCGATGGCGATGCACTTCCCAATAGGGCCTAGCATGGCGTAGAAAACGCTGCTGCTCTGGAATCGGTAATCCCTGCCAGAGTTGTTGGGTGATCGGACGGAGGCTATCGGTTACGGCCCGCCAATCTAAATGTTGGGCACTGGCAGCCTGAATCTCGGCCCGAATGCAACGCAGAAGCCCCAACGCTGTTTTAGGGGCGGTGTCTGGAGTTAGAAATGCTGCATAAGGCTTCGTGGCTTGATGGGGCAGGGGAAATAACCCGCGACGCGAGATGGCATAAATTTGCCCCCGGTGATGACGTTCGTAGAGAGACACGACCATATCTACCATGGTCAATCCGGTGCCAATGAGAAGCACAGGAGCATCCGGATCTAAATCTGTAAGCGCATCAACAGACCAGGCATTACGAATGGGGCCGCTTGCTTCTGGCTGTTCAGAAAGGGGTGTTGTGGGGGCGTTACCCAGGGCCAACACCACCTTATCCACGGCAATTGAGGAGCTTCGTAGAGTTATGAGGGCACCTCGCTCTGTGGGCTCGATGGCGATCGCCTCATCGTGAACATAGTCCAACCGCACATTGCCCGGAGCGCTTGCCTCTGCTTCTTCCAAGATGGATTGGATGTACAACCCGTAAACTTTGCGGGGGATAAACGTGCTGGCGTTAATGTCATCGGGCAACAGGCTGGTTAGTTCACTGTGGTTGTAGCTGAGCCAGCGCAGTAGATGCCCCGGATCATCGGGAAAGGCACTCATGTTGCCAGCCGATACATTCAGCAAATGGCTGGGGGTGTTGGTGCTGTAAGCTACCCCTTTACCAAAGTCATGGCTACTCTCTATTAACTTGATTGTGAGTGACCGTGTGGCGGTTTTCAGTAAATGGGCCGCCACCAACGAACCACTGAAGCCGCTGCCAACAATGGCGATTGTCGTGGTGGTGGAAGTCGCAGAAGAGTCGGGTGCGATAACCATGGTCAGTAAGGTATAGAAGCAGTCACGGCGAAATTCGCTTCCGTTTGAGTATGGATGGTTGCGGCCGAGGCTCACATGCCTGGTTGGCAGCAATCCCGTGGGAAGAAATGGAGGAGTTGGTAGCGTTCAGGGTCTTTTAATCAAGGGTCTAACAGATGAAGTAGTTGTACTGTAACTCAAAGGAACTTTTTTTCAAATTCATTTCTAATTTTAAAGGGATTCAATTTTATTGATGTTAATGGTGAGCCAAACTTGTGAGTTTGTGGTATTTCTCCCGGCTCATTGATCTATGGGCTTCTAACATCCAAGCGCTGCCTTTGAACTGTGGCCCTATGAAGCTGGACGAATTACGCGATCGCATTCAAAACGGCAGCATCGAATTTATCCGCTTTGAACAGGCTGATACCTCCCTCGCTTAGAGCCGCTCTGGGCACCTTAGAGCAGAATACGGTGATGCAAACGAATGGGAGCACCACGAAGAGTTCCGCTTCCTCTAACCACTTAGGATCGTGTATTGAATATGAATAACCTGTAATTCTTTTTGTGAGAGGGGCGGCAAAGCCGCCCCTCTCACAAAAAGAATTACAGGTTGTTTTATCTGTGATCCTTAACCGGTGGCAAAGCTCGACATGGGCAAATAACGATTCGTTCTGTCGTCAGAAAGGCGTGACCCAGCATGGCTAGAAAGGCCCTGAACAGCAGAGCGAAGGCCTTTTTGATACCCCCAGAGGAGTGAATTCTACGTCTAAATGTTTTTGAAAGCACTTGAAATTCACATAAGCACGTGTCATACTGCCGCTACGAATACAATTGTAATCCGGTCGGGTTACCGTAGATTTTCCAGTTATCGATTCTTTTTCTCTAGAGTCGATGTTCGGGAGCTTTTGGGAGGTTCTCTGTGCAGCGCAAACATCATCATCTATCGACATTTTCAGTGCCTCGCCTGTCACGGCGGCGATCGCTTCAAACTTTTGCTTACCTGTTTGTAACGGGTTTAGGGCTCAGTACAGCCACCGCAGGCTGTAGCCCAACCTCAGAGTCTTCTGCGCCTACTGCCAGCCCAGCGGCAACCTCGTCTCAGGACTCCGCCGCATCGGCTAAGACTCTACGAATTGGTTATCAAAAGTCGTCAACAGCGTTGAATTTGCTTAAGACGAAGCAAAGTTTGGAGCCAAAGCTGGGTAAGGATGGCATTTCGGTCACGTGGAATGAATTCGCTGCTGGCCCACAAATGTTAGAGGCTCTGAACGTTGGCAGTATTGATTTTGCCTACACCGGGGAGACCCCTCCTGTATTTGCCCAGGCTGCCGGAGCCCCGTTAGTGTATGTAGCCTATGAGCCAGTAGGCCCAGCGGCTGAAGCGATTCTCGTTCAAAGTGACTCACCGATTCAGTCGGTTGCCGAGCTAAAAGGTAAGCGTGTCGCCCTGAACAAAGGGTCGAACGTGCACTACCTGCTGGTGCGTGCGCTGGAGGAAGCCGGATTGAAGTATACCGACATTGAAGTTGCCTATTTGCCACCAGGAGATGCCCGTCCTGCGTTTGAGCAAAAGTCGGTCGATGCCTGGGTCATTTGGGATCCCTTCCAGGCTGCTGCAGAGACTGCTGTGAATGCGCGCATTCTTCAAGATGGGCAAGGTTTGGTGGAAAACCGAGGGTTTTTCCTATCGACGAAGTCATTCACAGAAAATAATCCGGCGATTGTGCGATCGCTCCTTGATGAGCTCAATACCATCAGTGATTGGGCCAAGGCTAACCCCTCTGAAGTCAGTGCCTTCCTGAACAAAGAATTAGGGATTGATAAAGCCGCTCTTGATAAGGCCGAGAGTCGTCGCGGCTATGGCGTGAAACCCATGGATGCCACCGTTATTGAAGGCCAACAAAAAATCGCGGATACGTTTCTCGAGTTGAATCTGATTCCACAAAAAATTGATATAGCCAGTGTGATCTGGAATGGATAAGGGTTATGAGTTGGCGTATTCTCATCATTTTTCTGGTGAAAATACGCCATTTCTAACCTATTCCAATCATGGCTAAAGTGGTGCACGGCACAGGGGAAGAGGGTAGCTGATGGGATGGGATGTTTATCTCATGGGTTCTACGTTTCGGTCTCCTATCCTGTGCCTTTTCTAATGTTCCTGTGTGGTGTGGGGATGCTCTAATTCTCTGGCGGAATTGCTCTGGTGGGTTACGCCTGTAGGGCTGGATACTGCTCCCCATACCTTTCCTAATCATTGGGTATTCATCTCGAATTGCTGGTGAAATTGTTCAAAATCTGGCTTTGATATTCTTTGAAGGTTTACATGAAATGACGAGCCGAACTCTAGAGTCTGTTTTAAAGGGTGTTTTTTCGTCCATACGCACGAAAAAGCAACCCTTCCAGGCAGGCCTAAAACACGTCCTAGTTGATTGGCGCAAGCCAGGGATCATGCAGCGGTGGTTTCGCCCTCGATATGGGCGAGCGATCGCGCTATTTCTTGCTGGCCTTGCATTAAGTTTTGGGATGGCTGCCTGTGCGCCAACTCCTTCGACATCAACGGCTTCACCAGAGGCATCTGCACCGCCATCTGATCGGGTTGTGCGGATTGGTCATCAGAAGTTTGATCCCTTCACGCTGGTCAAAGCGCGGGGAGGTCTAGAGGAACGCCTCAAGCCATTAGGCGTAACTGTGGAGTGGACTGAGTTTCAATCGGGGCCGCCGATGATGGAGGCCTTGAATGTTGGCAGCATCGATATCGGCCGGACCGGGGATACTCCTCCGGTCTTTGCCCAGGCCGCTGATGCGCCTCTCGTTTATATTGGCAGCGGTTCCCCCAAAGCTTCCTCCTCTGCCATCGTGGTGCCCAAAGATTCACCCCTCAAAACAGTAGCCGACTTGAAAGGGAAGAAGGTGGGCTTCCAGAAGGGCTCTAGCGCCCACTATCTAACTGTGCAGGCTCTCAAGTCAGCCGGTCTGAAATGGGAAGACATTGAGCCCGTCAACCTGACGCCTGCGGATGCCCGCTCAGCATTTTCCCAGGGCGCAATTGATGCCTGGGGAATTTGGGACCCGTTCTATGCCGCGGCCGAAGCGCAACTGAATGCGAAAACCCTGATATTAAGCGAAGGATTGGCCGCCAATCGAGATTTTTATCTCGCGTCTAAAACCTTTGCTAACCAAAACGCTGATGTTATTGAGGCGATCGCTCAGGAAACCCGAGAAGTTTCTGAATGGGCCAGTGCGAATCCTGCTGAGGTGGTGAAGATTCTCTCGCCCATCTTGGGCATTGATCCGCCCATTCTGGATAAGGTGACTCGTCGGCGGGATTACACCTTTCAGGCCGTTAAGCCTGAGGTGATTGAAGAGCAGCAGGCGATCGCTGACACCTTCTTTGAACTGGGCTTGCTTCCTAAAGCATTGAAAGTGTCTGACATTGTTTGGCAGCCTTCTTAGCGATTCACAGTTTGTTCTGAATTCTGGCTGTTTATCCTTCTCTCCTGACTGCGAGTGTCTTGTTCAATTCATTCATGATTCTGTGTGAATCAGAATCCTCGAAGTTGCACCCTTCTGTTCTATTTTTGATTTCAAGGAGCGCACAAGCATGGATATCCTCTGGTTTATTCCAACCCATGGGGATGGTCGTTACCTGGGTACCGCGACGGGTGGTCGGGCCATCACTCCCGAATACCTGCGTCAGTTGGCGGGGGCTGTAGACTCCCTCGGTTACGCCGGGGCTCTGCTGCCCACGGGAAAATCCTGTGAGGATGCCTGGATCACGGCTGCATCGCTCATTCCCGTAACTCAGCGGATGAAGTTTTTGGTGGCGATTCGTCCCGGTATTTCCTCCCCGACCATGGCGGCTCGGATGGCCGCTACCTTCGATCGCATTTCCCAGGGGCGCTTGCTTGTGAACGTAGTGACTGGGGGTGACCCGACCGAGTTAGCGGGAGATGGCTTACATCTGGATAAAACGGGTCGCTATGAAATCACTGATGAATTTCTCGCGATCTGGCGTGAGGTGATGCAGGGAGAAAGCGTTGATTTTGAGGGTAAACACCTCAAGGTCAAGGGTGGAAAGTTGCTGTTTCCGCCTGTGCAAGATCCTTACCCGCCGTTGTATTTTGGTGGCTCATCGGCGATCGCTAAAGATGTCGCGGCTCGTCATGTAGACCTTTACCTCACGTGGGGTGAACCTCCCGCTCAGGTTGCAGAAAAAATTGCTGAAGTTCGTCAGCTTGCTGCTAAGTATGGTCGTACTTTGCGATTTGGGATTCGTCTTCATGTGATCGTGCGGGAAACCACAGCCAAAGCCTGGGATGCCGCCAACGACCTGATCCGTTATCTCGATGATGAAACCATTGCTGCGGCTCAGGCTGCCCTCTCCCGCGCGGATTCTGAAGGGCAACAGCGTATGGTGGCTCTGCATGGGGGTAGCCGCGACCAGCTAGAAATTAGCCCTAACCTCTGGGCGGGTGTGGGCTTGGTGCGTGGTGGCGCAGGTACAGCGCTCGTAGGCGACCCCGATACGGTTGCTGAACGCATTCGCGAATATGCCGATCTGGGCATCGACACCTTTATTTTCTCGGGCTACCCCCATTTGGAGGAAGCCTATCGCTTTGCTGAACTGGTGTTCCCCAAACTGCCACTGACGGGGCTTCCGAAGGCAGCTCCCAGCCGCTATGTCAGCCCGATTGGCGAAATTATGGCTAATGACCGAGTTCCAACCAGTGCCAGCTAAAACTCTCCCTTGTATAACTGCAATGCGACGTATCCCTTACCTGCGACGATTTAACCCCTTCCGTCTACCCAAGTGGCTCCTGGCCATCACAGCCGTCTTTCTGTTTTCCATTGTGGGCGGTTGCTCACAGGATGCTGGCAATAGTGCCAGCAATGCTGCGAATCATCCCGATACCATTCGCGTTGACTTTGCCTACTACAACCCCGTTAGTCTGCTTCTGAAAGATAAAGGCTGGTTAGAGGAAGAACTGGGCAAAGACAATATCAAAGTTGAATGGACGCAGAGCCTTGGCAGTAACAAAGCCTTGGAACTGCTGAACAGCCGTAGTATTGATTTTGGCTCTACCGCTGGTGCCGCAGCTCTACTCGGTAAAGCGAATGGCAACCCTATCCAATCGGTTTATGTCTACTCGAAGCCCGAGTGGACAGCTCTGGTGACACGTCCTGACACCGGTATCACCAAAATTGAGGATTTGAAAGGTAAGCGAGTTGCGGCGACGAAAGGAACCGATCCCTATATCTTTTTGTTGCGATCGCTCGATAGTGTAGGTCTTTCCGAAAAAGATATTGAACTGGTTCCCCTTCAGCATCCTGATGGTCGGGCAGCATTAGAACGGGGTGATGTGGATGCCTGGGCTGGCCTTGATCCCCACATGGCAAAAACCGAATTAGAAAACGGCTCCAAGCTGTTCTTCCGCAATGCGGATTGGAATACCTACGGCATCCTCAACGTCCGTGAGGAATTTGCTAAAGAGTATCCCGCTGATGTGGAAAAGGTATTAGCGACTTACGAGAGAGCCCGTCAGTTCGCTGTCGATAATCCCGACGAATTAAAGGCGATTTTAGTCCGAGAAGCAAAGCTGAGTGATACAGTGGCGGCTCGGCAGTTAGAACGGACTGACCTCTCTAATTCCGTCATTGGTGACACCCAAAAGCAAACCATTTTGGCTGCTGGCGATATTCTCAAACGAGGCGGTGTGATTCCCAGCAATATTGACGTACAGCAGACTGTAGATGCTCTGATTGCACCGCAATTTGCAGAAAAGGTCGCCAAGTAACATCTTCCAAACCCAGCCTCCATGTCTTCCCTGCCGACTCCAGATTTGGATACTCGCATCCCTCGTATTAAGGGAACACGGCGATCGCAATTGAAGGGCGATCGCCGCCCTTCCGCTCACCGCTGGCCCCTTGGCCTCGTGCTCCCGGTTGTTCTCACCCTCCTATGGGAACTGCTAGCTCGGGTCGGCATTCTCGCCCCCAACCTGATGCCTGCCCCAACCGTCGTTCTGGCCACCATCGTTGATCTCGCTGTTCGGGGTGAACTGTGGCAGCACATCGGCATTACGCTTTATCGGGTGTTGTTGGGCTTTCTAATCGGTGGTTCTGCTGCTACCGTTCTGGGTGCGCTCACGGGCTATTTCCCCAAGGTCCGTCGCATCCTCGACCCCACTCTCCAGGCTTTGCGGAATATCCCCTCGATCGCCTGGGTGCCTCTATTCATCCTCTGGCTCGGCATTTACGAACCCTCAAAGATTGCCCTCATTGCCGTTGGCGTCTTCTTTCCCATCTACCTCAACTTAATGACGGGCATCCAACAGGTAGACCGGAAATTGGTGGAGGTGGGGCGCGTCTATCGCCTTAGCCAATGGCAACTGATCTGGCGTGTCTTCCTGCCAGCCACCTTGCCCTCCTACCTGGTGGGCTTACGGGGTGGCCTTGGCCTGGGCTGGATGTTCGTGGTTGCTGCCGAACTTATGGGAGCCAGCCGTGGTCTTGGTTTTCTTCTCGTCGATGGTCAAACGACGGGACGCCCCGCCATCATTATTGCCAGCATCATTCTGTTCGCCATTCTCGGCAAACTCACTGACTCTGCCCTCGCTGTCCTGACCCATCACCTTCTGAGCTGGCAAGACACCCACGGTTCTGAAAAATCTTCCTAACTCCCCCGCGTTCTCCATTTTGCCTCCTTTGCACCTCTGTCACCCATGCTCCACATCCAAAACACCACGAAACAATTCCCTAACGGTTTCACCGCTCTAGAATCCGTTAATCTGACGGTTTACCCTGGCGAGATCGTGAGTCTGGTGGGTACCAGCGGATGTGGCAAAAGTACGTTGCTGCGGATTATTGCAGGGCTGGAGCAACCTACCCTAGGCCAGGTAATGTTGGATGGCGAAGCGATCAACGGTCCCCATCCAAAAGTGGGACTAATTTTTCAAGAACCCCGGCTAATGCCCTGGTTGACGGTGCGCGACAACATTCAGTTTGGCTTGGAGAAACGGAAACTACCTCTCTACAAGGAACGGGTAGAAGCGCTTCTGGAGCAAGTCGGATTAACCCGGTTTAGCGAAGCGTTACCCCGGCAACTTTCGGGAGGAATGGCTCAACGGGTGGCGATCGCCCGCGCCCTCGTCACCAACCCAGAAATCCTCCTACTCGACGAGCCTTTCAGTGCTCTGGATGCCTTTACGCGCACCCGCTTACAAGATCATGTGCTGGATATCTGGCATTACGATCGCCCCACTCTTATCCTCGTCACCCATGACATTGAGGAAGCGTTAGTAATGAGCGATCGCATTATCGTCATGCGATCCAATCCAGGTCACATTCACGACACGTTTGAGATTGACTTACCCCGTCCTCGCCGCCGTACCGACGCTGAGTTGCAGCGTTGGAAAGAGCGTTTGCTAGAAACCTTAGACCTGTCGCATTTGCAAACCCTGGCTGTTTAGGAGCTCCTCAAATGAGCAAAGGCAAACCCACACCCCCTAGCCCCCTCTCCCAAGAGAGGGGGAACCAGAGCAGAGGAGCTTATTGGTTGTTAAAAAAGGCTTTTATGCTCGATCTCCCCTCTCTTGGGAGAGGGGCCGGGGGTGTGGGTTCGAAGGCGATCGCTCGTATCAGTAACTTATGTATGCACGATCGCCCCTCCCAAACGTAGAGCAAGAGGACTTATGGAAATTAAACCCTTAATTCTATAAGTCTCTTTCAAAGCTTGTCTCAAAGACAAATTCACAAGTGCATTATTCGTTCATTTTGGAGATTCGTAGCCATGGCTAAAATCATCGCCATTTCAGGTAGCCCCTCTCATCCTTCCCGTTCCTATGCATTGATCGAGGAAGCTCAGAAATTGATCCAGGCATCTGATATCAGCTTAGAAATTCTATCCATTCGCGATCTACCTCCTGATGCTCTAATCTATGCAAAGTTCGATAATCCAGACATCGTCCAGGCAGCCGCAAAGGTTGAAGAAGCGGATGCTGTAATTATCTCCGCACCTGTTTACAAAGCAGCCTATCCTGGTATTCTCAAAACTTTCCTCGATTTGTTGCCCCAAAAAGGATTAGTTGGGAAGCCTGTTCTGCCTATTGTGACAGGCGGTACCCTGGCTCACCTGTTGGCGATCGACTACGCCTTTAAACCCCTGTTCTCCGCTCTAGGAGCTCGTTATATTCACACAGGTGTTTATCTTGTTGACTCTCAATACCAACGTCGTGACACCAATGGCGTTGAGTTTTTGGATAAAGAGTTAGAAACCCGCTTCCAAACGGCTCTCAACGAGTTTGTCCAACTTGTACAGGAAGAATCTAAACCCTCACTCACTGCTGTTTAAGAGGGATGGGGGCTTGGGGGACGATGTGCTCCCAAGCTAAACCTCCAACCATAACAACCCTGCCATCCCCAAAACAACCGTTCATAAGATTTATGTTTTGAGGGAGACAAAAGAGAGCTAGAGTGCTCTCCTATTTCTATCGTTTTTCAAATCCTCTCCATGCCTACCTTAACCACACCAGACCTTAACCAGACAACTCAAGACTACTATCGCGTAGCCGATGAGTTGATTCAGGAATTTGCTGCGACTGCGATAGAGCGCGATCGCCAGGGAGGCACGGCCCAACATGAGCGCGATCGCCTCCGCCAAAGCAAACTCCTGAATCTCGTCATCCCTCAAGAATATGGCGGATTGGGAGCCTCCTGGGAAACGGCCCTAAACATTACCCGGCGCTTTGCCCAGGTGGATAGTTCGATCGCCCATCTCTTCTCCTATCAACACCTGGGCGTTGTCGCACCCCACGTGTTCGGGAATGAAGAACAAGCGGTTCGCTATTACACTCAAAGTGCAAAAAATAACTGGTTCTGGTGCAACGGTTTCAATCCTTTAGATCGGCGCGTCATCCTGACCCCTGACGGTAATGGATATCGGATTAATGGCACTAAGAGTTTCTGCTCGGGCTCTGTAGACTCCGATATCATCCCCCTCAGCACGGTGCAGGAAGGTGTGGAAGGTTTCCGTATTGCGATCGTGCCGACAACGCGGGAAGGTGTGGAAGTTCTGGGTGACTGGAACAATATGGGGCAGCGACAGACGGATAGTGGCAGCATTCGCTTCACCAACGTTTGGGTTGATGCCGATGAAATCCTGTCGCCACCACCGGAGAGCACTGTATTTCGGACGTTCCGTTCTTGTCTGACGCAGATTACCTTTGCCAATATTTACCTGGGAATTGCTCAGGGCGCATTTCAGGCTGCAAAAGGATATACCAAAACCCAAACGCGGGCCTGGCCAGGATCTGAGGTGGAATCTGCGACAGAAGACCCCTACATCCTCCAGCATTATGGAGAGATGGCGATCGCCCTGGAAGCTGCTACTCTCCTCACCGATCGCGCTACCTCCCTGGTGCAAGCAGCCTGGGAAAAACAGTATGCGTTGACGGCCCAGGAACGGGGTGAATGTGCGGTGGCGATCGCCACTGCGAAAGCATTTGTGACAAAAATTGGGATTGATATAACCAGCAAAATCTTCGATGTCATGGGTACCCGGGCCACATCGTCGAACTATGGATTCGATCGCTATTGGCGAAACCTTCGCACATTTACCTTGCACGACCCAGTGGATTACAAGATCCGTGTGGTAGGAAACTGGGCGCTGAATGACGAACTTCCCACTCCCGACTTTTATACATGAGGTGTTGCATCCGATGCGTCAAATCCACCTCGCTGCATTTATGATTGCTGGGCCTGTGGCCCATAGTCATGCTCTTTGGCGGCATCCCGACACAGAGTTGGGATTTTTGCAGCCAGAGTACTACCATCAGATCGCGCAAATTCTGGAGCAGGGCAAATTTGACCTGTTGTTTTTTGCCGATCGCCTGGCCGTTTCAGAAAGCTATGGCCACAGTTTTGAGGTAGGCATTCGCTATGGTGATCAAGATGCAGTGCGGTTAGATCCGGTGCTGTTATTGGGGGCGATCGCCCCCGTAACCCGCCATCTAGGCCTGGGGGCAACCAGTTCGACCACCTACGCCCATCCCTATTCCACCGCGCGTTCCTTCGCCACCCTCGATCACCTCACCCACGGTCGCGTGGCCTGGAACGTGGTGACATCTGTAAACGATGGGGAGGCCAAAAACTTCGGTGTGGCCGATCACCTGGAGCACGACCAGCGCTATGACCGGGCTGATGAATTTTTAGATGTGGTCAGCCAGTTATGGGATAGCTGGCAATCAGATGCCCTGATTCTGGATCAGGAGCGGGGTATTCTGGCTGACCCCAGCAAAGTTCACTACATCAACCATAAGGGGGAATGGTTTCAGTCTCGGGGGCCGCTGAATGTTCCCAGTAGCCCCCAGGGCCGTCCTGTGATTATTCAGGCCGGAGCCTCGGGACGGGGGCGAGAGTTCGCCGCACGCTGGGCAGAGGTGGTGTTCGCGATTCAGCCCACCTTGGCTCTGGCCCAACAACATTATCGCGATTTAAAGTCGCGGGTAGCGGCTCAGGGGCGATCGCCCGACCGCTGCAAAATCCTCCTGGGTGTGATGCCCTTTGTGGGGGAGACGGAGGCGATCGCCCACGAAAAACAACAGCAGCATAATGAGCTGGTCAATCCTCTGGTGGGCCTTTCAACCCTCTCCAATCATTTGAATTATGACTTCTCCCAACATCCCTTGGATAAACCTCTGGAATCATTTGAGGTTCAGGGAATGCGCGGCATTTGGGAGCTGGTGCAAAAGCTTAGTGAAGATGGTGCAACGCTGGCGGAGATTGGTCAGCGATATGGTTCCAGCGTTCTGTTGCCACAACTGGTGGGGACTCCTAGCCAGATTGCGGATCAGCTTGAAGTGTTTTTCCAGAACGGAGCCTGTGATGGCTTCATGATTTCTCCCGCTTACCTGCCCGGAGCCTTTACAGACTTCGTGCAGGGAGTTGTGCCCGAACTTCAGCGTCGCGGCTTGTTTAGGCAGGACTATAACGGCACAACTCTGCGAGATCATCTACAACTCAATTTCTCACCTGTATTAGAAGAGGTTCAGGTATGACCCGGAACTTTAAGCTTTCTCGTTGTTCGTTTTTTGGAACCATCGTTGGATGTCTGATGGTAGGGTTGGCATTTACGGGATGCACTACGCCGACGACTGAAGCTTCTCAATCTCAAACATCTGCTGAGAACACTACTGCAAATGCTCCAGCGAATACTGAAGCACAAACCATTCGCATTGGTTATGTACGTTGGGGATTACTACCCATCATTCGTCAACGGGGTGTTTTAGAACAGGAACTTGCCAAACAAAATATCAAAGTAGAATGGGTTGGGCCATTTCCTGCCTTCGCTCCTGTTATCGAAGCGTTGAATGCAAACTCCGCCGATATCAGTGCAGGGGGTGACATTCCCGGCATTTCAGGATTGGTAGGTGGAGCACCGATTTGCATACTGGCCTACCAAGCGCCTCTGCCTGAGGCCGAGGCCATTCTAGTGACGGCAGATTCTCCAATTCAATCGCCGCAGGATCTCGTTGGTAAAAAAGTTGCCGTAAACCGGGGTGGATGGGGTGAGCATCTGTTGCTGCGATCGCTAGCGGAGGCCAATATTCCCAAAGAAAAAGTGGAGCGTGTCTATCTCAGCCCAACCGATGCATTACCTGCCGTAACTCAGGGCCATGTAGATGCCTGGTCTGTGTGGGAGCCGAATGTATCCATTGCCGAAGTTCAGCACCAGCTCCGCCCCATCGTATCCGGAGAAGCGGCCTCTCACTACGGGATTTACGTCGTTCATAAGGATGCTCTGGCACAAAAAACAGCGGCTGTTCAGGCTGTGCTGGATCAAATTGTGAAAGAAGCGGAATGGGCTTCCAGTCATCCTAAGGAAGCGGCAGAAGCCTTTGGTAAATCTGTGGAACTAGCGGAACCTGTTGTTGCCCAACTGGGTACCCGTAAACAGGTAGAAACTGTTCATGCCCTTAACCGCGATGTGTTGAAAGGTCTACAAGAACGTGCCGACTGGATGTATGCCCAACAAGCTATTCCCCGGCAACTCGATGTTAGCCAAACTGTCTGCCCTGAAACTCCCGGTCTAGAGTCCTATACCCGTCTCCAATAACGCGTTCTCAACGGAAAGGTGAACTGTTTATGCAAGCCGTAGCCTCGAAACGTCCTGCTTCAACCCCGAATTCATTCCTACCACTGATTTATCAGCTTCTACCCTGGTTAGTACCTGTGGGGCTGGTTGTACTTTGGCAACTGCTAGCCCAAATGGGAGTCATTGCCACACGCATTCTTCCGGCTCCTACAGATATTTTTCAGGCTGGGGTAAAACTTTTTCTCAGCGGTGAACTGCTCAAACACTTGGGTATTAGCCTCTGGCGAGCGAGTGTTGGATTCCTGATTGGAGGCAGTATTGGGCTATTTCTGGGCGTTCTCAATGGGGCATCTTCTCTGGCAGAACGGTTGCTAGACAGTTCTCTACAGATGATCCGCAATATTCCTCACCTTGCCCTGATCCCACTGGTTATTTTGTGGTTTGGCATTGGTGATCAAGCTCGGATATTTCTCGTTATTCTGGGTGTCTTTTTCCCGGTTTATATTAATACCTTTCATGGAATTCGTTCCGTTGATCCAAAATTGTTGGAAATGGGGAGAGTCTATGGGCTAAACCGTATCAAGTTGTTTTGGCAAATTATTCTTCCAGGTGCGCTTCCTAGTGTTTTAGTTGGTGTCCGTTACGCACTTGGTGTGATGTGGTTAACGTTGATTGTGGCGGAAACCATCGCTGCGAATTCTGGTATCGGTTACATGGCGATGAATGCTCGCGAGTTTATGCAAACCGATGTCGTCGTATTGAGTATTTTGCTGTATGCCCTGTTGGGCAAATTGGCCGATAGCATTGTGCGATCGCTCGAACATTGGTGGCTTCCCTGGCACCCCAGCCAACTCAAACGCTAGCCCTTCTATTTACCCGTTTACCTACCAGAGATATTCCTATGACACTGCTTCAGAAAACCCCCCCGCATCGCTTTGAAAATCCTGGCCAGAATGGTGCCCATATTCATATCTCAAACGTGAGTAAATCCTTTGGGCAAGTCTCGGTACTGAAGGATTTGAACCTGACAATCGCCCCCGGGGAATTTGTGGCAATCGTCGGTCGCAGTGGTTGCGGCAAAAGTACGCTGCTCCGTCTTTTAGCGGGACTGGAATCTCCTACTCAGGGCGAGATTCTGATTGAGAATACGCCCTTACAGGGGCTCAATCCTATTGCCCGTGTCATGTTCCAGGATGCCCGCCTCCTCCCCTGGCGCACGGTATACCAGAATGTATCTCTAGGGCTGGCTGAAAAGGTGCGTCCTCAAGCTCATTGGGCCTTACATCAAGTGGGGTTAGGAGCCCGAGCCCACGATTGGACGACAATTCTTTCCGGTGGTCAGCAACAACGGGTTGCCCTAGCTCGTGCCCTCGTCAGTCTGCCGCGCCTGCTGCTTCTAGATGAACCTTTGGGGGCTCTCGATGCCCTAACCCGTCTGGATATGCAACGACTGATTGAACAGATTTGGCAGGAACAGCAGTTTACGGCGTTACTGGTAACTCATGATGTGGAGGAGGCGATCGCCCTGGCCGATCGCGTCGTTGTCATTCACGAAGGTCGCGTCGATTTGGATGTTTCCGTTCAGTTGCCCCGTCCTCGTTCTATTGGTAATCCCGAGATGGCGAAGCTCAAGAGCTCCATTTTGGAGCGCATCTTAAGTCCTTATGGCAATAGATAGCTGGTAATTCTGTAGAACTATTATGCGATTTGTCCTTTTTTTACTCGGCGGAGCGATCGCTACAACCTCAGTTGGCGTCGCTGTATTCTCCTACATTGCCCAGAACACAGCGACGGGCTTGAATTTAATCATTGGCTGCACTCCCACTGAACCTGAGGAAGACCGTACACCAACGTCTGGTTCTTCCCCTGCGCCGTCACCCGTTCCTTCTCCTTCTCCTTCTCCCCGTCGCTCCTAAGGAACACAAATTAAACAACCTGTCATTCTTTTGTGAGAAAGGCCGCAAAGCCTCTCCCACAAAAAGAATGACAGGTTATTCAATACACGAATCCTAAGTTTTCTTGGTCGCAGTTATGAGCAACGCACCTGATCTCTCCCTGACCCACTATCCAAAAACCTCACCTCGTCCACAAACCCTGATTATTGCTGTATTGCTGGGGTTATTCGTGTTGGGAGCGATCGTTGTCAGCCCCTACGGTGGATGGAAGCAAAGCGTCTTATTCTTAATCGGTGGGCTTTTCGGCTTGAGCCTTTATCACGCCAGCTTCGGCTTTGCTTCCGCTTACCGAAAGTTGTTTGTTTACCGGGAAGTGAAGGGGGTTTTGGCGCAAATTCTGATGCTGGCGGTCGCCACCCTCATTTTTGCCCCGTTCCTGCTAACCGAAAGTGCATTTGGGCAGGATGTGCGAGGAGCGGTTGCACCTGTAGCGTTGCAGGGGGCGATAGGAGCATTTCTATTCGGTGTGGGAATGCAACTTGGCAGTGGTTGTGCCTGCGGGACGCTCTATACCATTGGCGGAGGCAGCAGCATGATGTTACTGACGCTGCTCACGTTTGGTGTTGGTTCTTTCTGGGCCAGTCTAACGGGTTCGCTCTGGGAAGGTTTGCCGAAGCTAGAGGCAATTTCCCTCGTGCAAACCTGGGGGTGGTTAGGAGTGGTCTTGCAACTCGCTGTGCTGGGGGCGATCGCCCTCCTGCTACAGCGATGGAATCAACCCTCTGCATCATCTCATTTTGTGTCTAACCTCTCCCTGTGGAAACGATTCCTGTATGGCCCTTGGTCACTTGTATTTGGGGCGATCGCCCTCGCGATTTTGAATGGCTTAACGTTGCTGCTGGCGGGCCGTCCCTGGGGTGTGACCTGGGGGTTTACCCTATGGGCCGCTAAAGTTGCCCAGAGATTGGGCTGGAATCCGGCAACCAGTGAGTTTTGGAACCAGGGAGTAGGCGCGAAGACTCTCAGCGAAAGTGTCTTTGCTGATATTACATCTGTGATGAACTTTGGCATTGTCTTGGGCGCAGCTCTTGCGGCTGCCCTTGCAGGTCAATTAGCCGTTAAACAGCCACCCACTAAAACTGCGATCGCGGCTGCTTTAGTGGGTGGTTTGATGATGGGCTACGGGGCAAGATTGGCGTTTGGCTGCAATGTCGGAGCTTACTTCAGTGGTATTGCCTCTACCAGTTTGCATGGTTGGTTATGGATTACCTTTGCGCTGTTGGGGACAGGCTTAGGGATTCGGTTGCGATCGCTTTTTCGACTGGCTCTATAAAACCTGAGTTCAGGCTAAGGGAACCTCAGTTTGGGTTAAGGGCTTTTTCAAGTGCCGCGCTTCGCGCGGCACTTGAAAAAGCCCATTATTGCGTGCGCAACGCGCACGCAATAATGGGCGGTTCGGCTTATCCCGAACTGACGTTAAGGGATTTTTGCGGGGCAGAGCGCACACCAGAATGGGCACTTGGTTATCCCGAGTTGAGTTTATACAGCGCTTTTCGCTTGGATCAGCCACAGTTGTTTTGGTGAGAGCCACGCGAAGCGTGGCTCTCACCAAAACAACTGGATTTTAAGCGTTTAAAGAGCGCTGTAACTTCCCCAAAAGCGAGATGGAAGCCTTGGTCCCATCTCGCTTTTGGGCTTTATGGGTATTCTCGCTCTAAGTGCTGATCCTGCCAGGAGAGCGGGTCTTCTAGAGGCTCAAGGTGAGTAAAAACATAGGTGCCGGGAAGCGCCTGCTCAATCGCCAGTTCAATCTCCTCACAGAGATCATGACCTTGTTTGACCGTCCAGGCTCCCGGTACTAAAACATGTAAGGAGACAAACCGCCGTGCCCCTGCAACCCGACTGCGGAGAGCATGGAACTGAATGATTTGAGAATCGTATGTGGCCAAAATATCGGTCACGATTCGCTTATCTGATTCAGGCATGGCTGTATCTAATAACCCTAACCCTGTTTCACGTAATAACTTGATACCTGTCCAGACAATATTGACCGCTACAATAAACGCGATAATTGGGTCAAGAATGAGCCAGTGGGTAATAGGCACCAAAATTAATCCCAGCACAACTCCTATTGATGTCCAGACATCAGTCATAAGATGATGCGCATCGGCCCGTAATGTAATGGAGCGCAGCCGTTTACTTGCACGCAACATGGCCAGGGCTAGTGCTCCATTAATAACAGTTGCAACCAGGGATAGCCCTAATCCAAGTCCCAATTGCTCGATTGGTTGAGGATGAAATAAACGTCCCCAAGCGGCGATCGCAATACTGACGGCAGCCACTAAAATCAAGGCTCCTTCCACTCCACTGGAAAAATATTCTGCTTTATAGTGGCCGAAGGCATGCTGCTCATCCGGTGGCTTTGCAGCATAGGTGACTGCCCAGGTTGCAATAATGGCCGCTACTAAATTGACAATCGATTCAGCGGCATCTGAAAGTAACCCGACTGAACCGGTGAGAAAATAGGATCCGGCTTTGAGGGCAATTGTTAGTAATGCCGCTCCAATGGAGAGAAAGGTGTAGAAGCGAGCAGATTTACGTTCCATGAAATAACTGATATTTCGTATGGGTGTAGTAGCGTAGAAAGGCTTAAGTTTTGATTGGTCTTATCTACAAAAAACTAACTTTAAAGCTATTTAAACCCCTTCCAACATTGCTACCATGGCAAATACCAAGAACAGGAAGCCACCGATTGAAGTAACGGCACGTTCTGAAATTCTTCCGGCGATTAAACTGCCACCTAATACGGCAATGACTGCACAAATAGCGTGCCCCAGGATAGCACCTAAGGTAATGCCTACTACGTTATTAGCAGCGGAGAGAGTCACCGTTGCAATTTGTGTGCGATCGCCCCATTCTGCTAAAAATGTCAGGATGAAGCTTTCAAATAAAACGGCCCAACTATTTCTGTGTCCTTTGAGGTTCTTCTCACTCACCTCAATTGCATCCTTGGCTTCTTCGACGACCTCATCAGTTGCAAAGGCACTCATGCGGCTGGCTTCATAGAGCAACTTGACACCAAAAAATAGAAATAATCCTACTGCCGCGTAGTGAGTGTAAATCTTGGGGAGAAATGCAATAACCTGCCCGATCGCTACAGATAGAAGTGTCATTGCAGCTAATGCTCCAATCACACCAGCCAACACTAAAGGGCGTGGATACCGCATGGACAAAATGACAGCGATAAAGAATGTTTTATCGCCCAGTTCTGAAATTGTAATCAGTAACAAACCTGCGGTAAAAGCGGTTAGCATGGTAGTGAACTCCTCAGAATCGACAGCAGAACATCTGAGTGAGCTGGGTCAGCGTACAAGCACTTCACCAAGCTCACATGCAGATGTGAACTCAGTGAAGGTCTCGCTTTCAAGCTTGGATGCTTAACTCAATCTACAGAGCTTAAGCAAAGAACAATCTTGCTACCCAAACCAGGCTATTGCCAGTATGTTGACTTGGGCGACTGGCTATTGAGCCAGCAGCTACTCCCCTTCAAGACATAGTCATCTTATAGCAAAGCCTATTAGTTAGCAAGCTTTAAACCTGTTGAAATATATGGGCTTTAATAAGCAGTTTTTCATTTTTAATTCACTTTTGATTCATTTTCTTTTCATATTTAAAGCTGTGGATTACTTCATTGTTATTTCGAAAGTTGCCTTATGCAAAATCTATTTTAGATAGTGCTTTTTGGAGTTAAGTACTGTTCGTTTCTGTGTGAGAGCTGCTTAAACGATCATGTTTCACTTCATATTTGTCGGTAAGATAGCATCTTCACAGATTTCTGAATAGGCACAGTATGCACAGGATTTCGGTGACGGGTTAGGACCGTAATGGCCTTGAGCGATCGCCCCCATCAACTCCTCCGCCTCTTGATCAATACTCTGCAAATCGGATGCATTGAAAGTGTGCAGGGTATCGTGACGCAGATAGGCAATATGGGCCGTTGTTTTTTGAGTTGCAGCCGCGTAAGCCCAGAGTTGAAAGCGGTGTTCCTGTGGATGCATCTCCTGGTCGGTTTTGATGTCGAGGACAAAGGTGTCTCCGAGCAGATCCGCTGAGCCGTTAAGGATCAAAGAATCTTGTTTTAATTGCAGAGTGCATTCCCAGGTGCCCTGGCGAACTGATGCGAATGTGGGCGATCGCCAAAACTGCTCAGCTAGCTTCAGCGCATCCTGTACGCATTCTGACGGCAATGTGGGATTGAAAGGTTTCAGCTCCTCCAGAGCCGTAATTTTGCGTTCCAGGGCGATGTGAGTCAGGAGACCAATTTCTGCACCATGGTTTGACGTGCCTGTTTGAAAACCGGGATGACCATCGATGAATTTTAAGCGGAATTGTTTAGGGCAACGGGCGTAGATGGTGAGTGCTGTCACCGGAAGTTCCATGCCGTTGGAACGAATGGGGCTTAGCAGTGAGCGGGTAGGACGTGTAGGAAGCTGCGGGAGGATGGGCGGAAGAGGAGCTACGCGCGTGGGGTCGAAGGGGATAGGTTGGATGGGATAATGTCCTTCTAAACCCGGCCGTAATAGGCTTAAGCCATTGCCACTCGGTTCTGCGGCGGTGAGAATAAGGCGATCGCGCGCACGGGTGAGGGCCACATAGAGCAGCCGTTTGGCCTCGGCCTGTTCGCGTTGTTTTTGCTGCTGCTCTAACAGGATGTAGAGGGCTGATTTGTGTTTGTCGCCTGCCTCATCCTCTAATTTTAGAGACACCCCCAAATCTGGATCGAAGCGAACTTTGGGTGAATCGATCGCCCGCTGGCGTGTCAGATCTGGCACGATGACTACTGACCATTCCAGCCCTTTGGCAGCATGAATGGTCATCAAGGAAACGGCATTCCCTGCGGCCAGCGCTGGGCGAGGAACGGAAACCTCGTGGCGTACCAGGCGCTTGAGGCGACGTACGACAACGAGTACATCGGCCATACCCTGTTCGAGCTGTCGAACGACCTCCAGGAAACCGCGCCAGTCGGCCATCCGGCGATCGCCCCCCGACAAGTTGGCAATCACAGCGGTATAGCCCGTCAGGCGATCGGCCAATTGCAACAACCGGGTTGGTGGTTCTGCGTCTCGTTCGCGCAAGATTTGGGTGAGAACCTCAAAAATTTGAACGATGGCCGGTTCATCACTTTGCTTCAGTCGTTGCCACCAGGACTTGGCATCCGGTAACTGGCTGAGGGTACCGAGGGTGCGATCGCTCACGGCGAAGAAGGGACTGCGCAGCACCGCTACCAGGGATAAATCGTCTCTGGGGTCAGCGAGAAATTGCAGTAGAGCAAAGGCATCTTTTGCCTCGCGGGTCTCCAGTAAGTTCCCACCTCCGGCCTGCACAATGGGAATACCTCGATGTTCGATGGTTTGCCCATACAGCCCTAAAGGTTCCCAGGTGCGCGCCAAGACAGCAATATCTCCTGGTTGGATGGGGCGGTGCGATCGCGTCGGCTTGTCCCAAATCTCGACCTTGTCATTGAGCAATTTCTCAATCACATCTGCAATGTGCTGAGCTTCTATCACACGAGTCTGATCAATAGCGGGTTTGGGATCACCGTCAGGGGTGACCGCGTACACTTGCAGGTGAGGCGCGGAGTGGGGAGGAATGCGTTCGGAATGCAGGTCTTGATGTAATGCACCGAGTACAGGTGAGAAGACGGTATTAATATTTTGAATTAACTGGGTATGGGTACGAAAACTCTGGGTCAACGCAACAATCTGGCCGCCGGAACGGTGAAGGCGATCGCGCCAATCTTGAAACACCTGTACATCAGCACGGCGGAACCCATAGATGGATTGCTTCTCATCGCCTACCAGCGTGAGAACAGCATCTTGAGTTAGCAATTCCAGAAATTTACCCTGAATCGGATTGGTGTCCTGAAATTCATCAATTAGGAATGCACGCCAACGCTTAGCGTAATAGTTGCGTACGCTTTTATGGCTAAGTGCTTCCAACGCATGCACTTCCAAATCATTGAAGTCGAGGATGCGCCGTTGCCGTTTGGCTTCACGAAGATGCGATCGCACTTGTTCAAAAGCTGATCGCAGGGTGGGCAGCATTGCCTCAACCTGCGTGTCTAGCTCTGTAACCTGAAGTGTAATCAGTCCTGCTTTAAGAACCTCCCTAACGAGATCTCGTAAAGCTTTCGCAGAGGCTTTTACCTCTTCCCAAAGCTCTCTACTACTCCAATTTCTTGCGCTACCTCCTACAAAATTGAGTCCTGCGATCGATAACAGTGCAGCCTGTAAATCGTCACCTTGTTCAGCTTGGGCGATCGCCTCAACAGCGGTCTGCCGCATGTTTTCCGTTCTATCTCCAGGTTGGCCTGCACAAGAGCCAAGCAGATACCGGGCTTCTTGCCACACCGGGTGGTTCAGCAGATCATGAGCGGCTTTCTGTCGCAGTTGTTCTAAAACGGGTAACCAATCTTTTTGCTCGCGCTGCAATGCCGCTTCGGCATTGAGGGGATCATTGAGAAAAGTGCCCATTACTGCTTGCATCAGCGAGTAGGGAACCTGCTCATAAAACTCAGTGGGAAGTTGGTCAATGGCGATCGCCAACTGTTCTGCTTGCCAAAGAGTGCCTTCCAGGGTGTCGAGGAGCCCAAAGTCAGAGGGAACGTTGGCGGCTTCGGGATGCTCGCGGCAGATGCGGGCTGCCAGAGAATGGAAGGTGCTGATTTGAGCGGCTTCCAGCTCGGCCAACCAGTCAAATTGGTCTGGAACCTGAGTGGCGACGGTTTGACGGATGCGCGATCGCAACTCAGCCGCTGCTTTCTCCGTAAAGGTGACGGCCACAATTTCCAGGGGAGAGAAGCCGGATTTCAGATGGTGCAGATACCGCTCTGCCAGCATATGGGTTTTTCCGGTTCCGGCTCCGGCAGTGACACTGACGCTACTGGGAGCATAGGCGGCTTGTTGCTGTTCGGTTGTGAGGCTCATTGATCTTCTCCCTTGCGATTGAGGCGTTCTCCCTGGCGGCACACACTGTCATAGGCGCAGTAGGCACAGGCTTTGCGATCGACATCGGGTTCAACTGGATAGTGACCTGTAGTCAGATGGGTTTTGAGGCGATCGGCAACCTCTTGCAACTGGTCATTTGTCGATGTTTTCGGTGAAATATCTTTCCCAGCGGTTAAGGAATAGTAGGACGTCCGATGTACCGCTGTATCCGGGTAGAAGAACGGAGCTGCAACAGCCTCATAAAGTGGAAGTTGCAAATCAATTTTGGCTTTTCCGGTTGCATCTTTCACCCCTGCTGGAGGGCTGGAACGGGTTTTGTAATCCATCAAGACCAGCCCTTGGTCGGTGCGATCGATGCGATCAACATAGCCGCGAATTTTGAAACCGTGCCATTCACCCTCAAAGCGGTCTTCCAGTTGGAGCACTTCTGCTTCGGGCAGCCGAAAATCAGGCTGTTGCATGGCTCGACGCAGCACACGAATGTGCTCTTTGCGGCGGCTTTCCCAGGCGGGTAGCACTGGGAAGTTGAGTTGGCTTTCTGCGTCTACAAACCAATCGTGTAACCGTTGTTCATCAGTAATATCCAGAGTTGAATCGGCCTGGTACGCCTTTAGCGCTAATTCAAGAACTTTATGGTACAAATTTCCCCGAGAAACAGGGGTAACGTCTTCATCAACTTCCTCTAGTTCTGCCAGTTTCAGCACACGGCTGAGAAACCACTTGAAGGGACATTGGCCTAACTGGGTTAATTGAGATGCACTAAACCAATACTCGCTATAGTCAAAAGGTATTCCCACAATGCCATCGTACTCATTCTGAGGGGCTGCACTTTCCCGATGTTGTTCGATCTGGAAAGAGGCGATCGCCCCTTCCAACACAGCATCTTTTTCGCATAACTCTGATTGACGTAAATAGATTCGACGGGCTTCTTCAGGGCTGGCGATCGCCTGTTCTTCAACAGGTTTAGCTTTCAATCCTAACTGCTTGAGATAGGCTGAAGGTTCTCCATTCAAGACGGAGTACGATAGTGTGAACTGCTCTGTGACTGTATGCAGTAGTGCATAAAATTCAAACGCCTCACGCCGAGCGGTTTCAGCCGCACTTGGAAGTTTGATGCCTTGCATCTGTAATTGCTTGCGTTCGTAAAAATCCAGTACGCGATCGTCCTGAACGAGCGCGGGAAGTCTACCTTCTACGGCATCAATGACAAACAGGTAGCGATACTGTGTACCGATGATGGAAACTGGAGTGTGCAGCTCGACACCGCCCCGCCCCGGTTGAGCTGGCGTGCCCAGGATGGCAAGGCTGGCCCGTAGTTCATTTGCAAAGTCCTGCCAGCTTAAAATCTCTTGCTCAGGTTGAGAAAGTTCTACTAATCCCGTCTCCAGGCTGCTAAAAGCCAGGCTTTCCCGTGCCCATCGAGCAGCCCGACGCCGAAGCTTGAAGGTTTTGAAGATAGTTGTCAGCTTATCAACCCAGGTATCTCGCCGAGCACTGGTGGGCATTTTCAGGGGAGACAAATCCAGACCGATGAGCTCTTGCACCGCTGCTTGCCATCCCTCAAATCGAGTGGGACGCTGCTGTCGCACGGTTGCCCAAAAATCGGCTCCTGCGCTGATGCTGAGGGGATGGCTCAGGAGTCGAGCTGTTAATTCGAAGGGAAATTTTTGTTCAATAACGTCCAACAGCAGGGTTAACCAGGCTCCGACACGGCTGGCGGAGAGGGGGATAGAGTACAGGGCTCGGAGGGGAATGCCATATTCCCAGGCAATATCCAGAAGTAGAGGGCCATAGGCAGCTTCGTCACGGGCAATGACTGCAATTTCGCGGGCTGGCACTCCGGTGTTGAGCAAATGTTTGACTTGGGCAAGAACTCCTCGGGCTTCAGCGTCCTGGTTGGGGTAAGCGTGGGCTGTAATCGAGAGATGCTCAGGGGGAGGTTCTGATGTAGGGCTTAAAAACTGCTGGGCTAACCAGGACCCAGGGGTGGCGATCGCCCTTGCCGGTTCTCCATCCATTTGCCACCCCCAGCCCTGCAACTGGGTGAGAGTGGCTTGCTGAGCACTGAACAGATTATGGTCAGTAACGGGTAGGCAGAAAATGCTATTTTCCCCTGCGATCGCCTCAATCAACGCCAGTTCATCAGCACGGGGTTGGAAGTAGCCGTAGATGAGGAACGATCGCCGCTCAGGTTGTTGCTCGATAGCTCGCCACAATACTTCACAGGCATCAACGAGCTGCTCTTGGTGCAGAATAGCCTGATAGGCTTGCGTTACCTGAAGTAATTGTGTAGCGCGCTCTGAAAATCCGGCTAACCCTGTGGGTAATGAGGATGATGCGCGCAACAGAGCTTGAACCGCCGACATCCATGTGCGTACAGTTCCATCCAGATCGCGAACTGGAACGACCTGACGAATGGCCTCTCGCAGTGCTTTTTGAGCTTTTAGCGGAGATACAATCTGTATCCTTTTTTCTTTAAGAAGTTCTCTGGCCAGCTCCTGTAGTGATTTTGGGCTGACTTCTAACGCCCGTGCTGTAGCTCTCGTGGGAGTAATCACGTCAAGCTGCCGCTGACCAGCCAAGGATTTCGTGAAGAAATATGGCTGAGTATCTAAATGAAGGAGACGTCTCATTAGTTACTCAAGGTGATGTGCTTTCTCCTCAAGCATTCCCATTATTCTCCAGTTCTAACTTTCATTATCAAATCAGAGCCTGCAAAGGTAATGTTCTGATACTTCGTGCACAGAAAATTACCTTTTTAGGAGATTTCTGGGAAACAATATCCCCATTATTTGGAAAAAAGGCGCGGCGAAGCCGCGCCTTTTTTCCAAATAATGGGGAAGTTCTTATCTGGAAATCTCCTTAGCTGGATTCAGAACTTTACATTAGACCTCCTGCATGAATTGGTTTTTGAGGGCGTGAATTGTTGTGGGAATTTGCCGCGCAAAAATTCACGTAGGAGGTTTATTCAATATCTCCTCAAATTGAAAGAAGCGGAGGAGTTACAGTGATAAGCGATCGCAAAAATTTAAAACCTAATATTGGATATATCTTTGTTATGCGCACTGTGCTTTGCAGACTGCACAAGAATTTGTAAGTTCTGGTATTAATAAACGACTTGATTTTCGTATTGAACTACCAAATAACAATACTCTGGACAGTTTTTCTGAAACCCTTGATTTTGCGTGCGCTTCGCGCACGCAAAATCAAGGGTTTCAGAAAAACTGTCCGAACTAATGAAATAAGTGAAAAAGTATCTGTTACTGGTTTTCTTTTTGCGAAATGCCCGCTTAGCGGGTATCCCAGTAAAGAACATGGAGTTCGTATGATTCTCATTTCAGAGCGAACCCGGCGTGATGGATATAGCGATAGAATAGGGCGTAGTGGCTACGAGTTCGTTTAGCGATCGCACCCCTATTTAGAACCGATATGATTCGACTTTCTGCCATAGCTTCTACAGGGCGATTTCTTGCGCTGCTGCTCCTTGCTGGTTGCGCAACATCGACTTCGCTACCGCTCGATACGGCATCCCCTGAGAAAGCTTCTCCGGCGGCAGTGCCCAGTGCTTCGGTTGCTCCTGAAGCAGCGGTTGCCCAGGCTCCTGCGCGCGCTCGTCAAGTCACTCTGTTTGAGAATTTGGAGCATCCCTGGGGCATTGATTGGCTTCCCGATGGCACGATGTTGGTGACAGAGCGACCTGGCCGATTGCGAGTGATTCGCAATGGAGTTTTAGAGCCGACGCCTGTTCCAGGGGTTCCTGAGGTGTTGGCCGTAAAACAGGGGGGGCTGCTCGATGTGGCCGTTCATCCCCAGTTTGCGGAGAATCAGTGGGTTTATTTTACCTACGCCCATGGGAGCCGCAATGCGAACCATACCCGGGTTGCCCGTGCGCGGTTCGATGGTCAAGCCTTAAGCGACTGGACGGTTATTTTTGAGGTCGATCGCGCCAAAGAGGATGGTCAGCATTTTGGGTCGCGCATGGCCTGGTTGCCGGATGGAACGCTGTTGGTATCCATTGGGGATGGTGGTAACCCTCCCGTCAGTTTGGACGGGGAATTGATTCGCCATCAAGCTCAGAATTTAGACGTGCGTTTGGGAAAAATTGTGCGGCTCAACGATGACGGTTCGGCACCGGCCGATAATCCCTTTGTCAATACAGCCAATGCAGACCTGGTGGTGTGGAGTTATGGGCATCGTAATATTCAAGGACTGGCTTTAGATCCAGAAACCAACCAGGTTTGGGCCACAGAGCATGGTGCCCGAGGTGGAGATGAGCTGAATCTGATTGAGGGTGGCAAGAACTATGGTTGGCCCGTGGTAACCTTTAGTCGAGAATATTCGGGTGGGACGATTTCGTCAGAACAGTCTCGTCCAGGAATGGTAGACCCCAAATTGGTATGGACGCCATCGAAAGCGCCATCGGGGTTGATGGTATATCGGGGCGATCGCTTTCCTCAATGGCGTGGCCACCTGTTCTCAGGGGGCCTGGTAACACAGGATATTCGTCGCATTGAGGTGGATGATACAGGAACTGTCATTAACCAGGAATCCATTTCCATTGGGCAACGGGTGCGCGAGATACAACAAGGGCCGGATGGGTTGATCTATGTCCTCACGGATGCGCCTAATGGGCGAATTATTCGTTTAGAACCAGAGGCATAAATTGAGGGCTGATACATGTCCTTGAAGGTGGGAAGTGCAAAGCACCTGCCACCTTTAAACATAAGTTCCTTTTGCCGTTTGAGTTTTGGTTTTAGAAAAGTCAGGCCTTACGATTGATGTTGTGTAGGGTACGGAGCATATCACACACGACATCAATGCTCTAAATATGGCGAGCTTGCGTTAGCCTTGATGCAAGATATGCGTATACAAATGCCATTAAGTGTTGCGAGTTTTGTTTAAATCGGTATAAATTTGACGACTCTTCTAATATCTATCTAAAGATAGAGCGGGCCCTTTCCCAACCAACCGACAATAATTATTGATGAACTCAGTTTCATTTTAGAACTGTTCAACGTCTATGTATTCAAGCACGGGTCTTTATAGGGTTTTGCAATGCGATCGCACTACCCCAATTGATCCAAACGTAAGATGCTCTTAGCCCATCAACTTCACCCATTTTTGCAAGTCTGTTGTGTTGGCCTAAAAGTGACATTGGACAACACAACAGGTTCGTGAAACCACTTTGCATTTGAGTCGTGGTGAGTGCTAGGTAATAGAAAGGGGATTCGAGCATGGGCATGGCTCCGAAGTGGATGAATGGGAGTGCTATGGGCGTGTGGTTATGCTCGCATCCCTGGTCACGCACTTCTTTGGGGCCGCTGGAGACCTGGCCCATGAGTCTCACAACAGCACTGACCATCGTGCTGAATACTTGTAATCCCGCCGTACTGATATGGGGATGCGATCGCATCCTGTTCTACAACGACGCTTACAAGGCTCTCTGGGGTGATGAGGCCTTGCCACTCGGTCAGCCTTTTCAAGGGGGCGGGATCTGGGGTAATCTGTCTCTAAATCTTGAGTCAGTGTTTAAATCAGGGCAACCTCTAACATGGAACCTTGAGCAGGTTGCCCACGATCCTGAGGTGCCAAAGGCAGACTGGCAATGCTATAGCGGGTCATGTAGTGCTATTTGGGATGAGTATGGTCAGGTGGGTGGGGTAGTGGTGATGACCTGTTATCAACCCATTCAACAGACGTCCACTGCAATTTCAATAGATGCACCTCTTCAGCGTCATGAGGAGCAGCTACAACTCATCACCGACGCGATTCCGGCTCTTGTTGCCTACGTTGATACAGAGCATTACTACCGTTTTAGCAATCAAACCTATGAAGCCTGGTTTGGGCAACCTACCCGCCACATTGTGGGGAAACATGTTCGCGAGGTGTTGGGAGAAGCCGCCTACCAGGCCGTTTTGCCCTATATGAAGCGGGCACTTTCAGGAGAACGCGTGCGCTATGAGGGGCAGGTTCCCTATCAGGACGGTGGCACGCGTTATATCTTTGCGGATTATGTTCCTCACATCAATCGTCAGGGGGTTGTGGAGGGATACTTTGCCCTGGTGAGCGATATTAGCGATCGCAAACACATAGAAGAAACCTTACGACATAGCGAAGAGCAGGCTCAACTTGCCCTTAAAGTTGGGCGCTTGGGCACCTGGCACTATGACCCTGTTACTCAACAGGTGAACCTGGATACTCGGATGTGTGAAATCTGGGGGGAAGCCAGTGAAACGGCAATTCTGCCACTTGAGGCTGTACTCGAACGAATTCATCCCGATGACCGGGAGCCTGTGGTTATGGCTCTTGGTAATGCCCTCGACCCTCAATCGACGGGCACCTACGACATTAACTATCGCATCATCTGGCCAGATGGTACGGTACACTGGCTCTCTACGAAAGGGCAGGCCTTGTTTGCTGGAGAGGGTGCTGAACGGCATGCTGTCAGCTTTTCTGGGGCCGCGTTCGACATTACCCAGCGCAAACAGGCTGAAGCCTCCCTGCGTGAGAGTGAGGAACGCCTCAGACTGGCTATGCAGGGGGCCCAAATGGGTACCTGGGATGTTGATTTACTCACCGGTCGAGCCATTTGGTCTGAGCAGTATTTCGCCATGTTGGGTTACGAACCTCATCCCTGTGGGGAAGCTTCGGAGGAGCTATGGTACAACCGCATTCACCCCGATGATCGGGCCTGGGTAATGGAGGAGTGGCATCGATCGCGCCAGGAACATCGGTTCTATTGCGCCGAATATCGCGCCATGCACCCGGATGGCCAGGTCTTCTGGCTGTCAGCGCTGGGTAGCTTCACTTATAACGCGCAGGATGAGGCTATCCGTTCCATTGGCGTTGTCTTCGATATGACCGATCGCAAACGGGCTGAGGAAGATTTGCGCCTTAGTGAGGAGCGACTACGCCTGGCTGTATCGGCTGCTCGAATGGCGGCCTGGACCTGGAATGCTACTACAGATCAGATGGTTCGTTCAGAAACGGCCTGTGAAATTTTAGGATTATCGCCAGAGCAACTGTGCTGCAGGGGCCAGGATGGCTGGGCTTTGGTCCATCCAGATGATCGGTCGGTGCATCAGGCCAGAGTGGAGGCAGCGATCGCCCGGCGCGGTAGCTATGTGTCAGAATTTCGGATGATTCGGCCTGATAACGGACGAGTGATTTGGGTAGAAGATCGGGGCAAAGTGAGCTGTGATCCGCAGGGCAAACTGCTCAGTATTGAAGGAGCATTGTTTGACATCACCGCTCGCAAGCGTACGGAAGAGGCGTTGCGGGAAAGCGAACAGTGGCTGCAATTGGCTCAACAGTCTGCCAAGGTAGGCACTTGGGAATGGAACCTGTTAAACGATGAGTGTACCTGGTCGGAGGGCGTCTGGAATCTACTGGGGTTGGAGCCGGAAAGCATTACCCCCACACGAGACACCTTCATCAAATTTATCTACCCCGAAGATCTAGAACCCACGTTGCAGAAGGTCAGCGCTGTGCTGGTGCAGGGGGAGGATTACTATGACGAGTTTCGAGTTTTTCATCGAGATGGTACCCTGCGTTGGTTGGCTTCGCAGGGGCGAGTTCTGCGGAATGCCGAAGGCCGTGCTGAACGGTTGATTGGGGTCAACATTGATATTACCAATCGCAAGCAGGTGGAAGAGGCCCTACGGAATAGCGCCGAACAACTGAGCCTGGCCCTGGCCGCCGCGAAACTGGGAGATTGGAGCTGGGACGCAGCAACGGACATGGTTACTTTCTCAGAACGAGCTGCCGGGATCTTTGGCATTCCCCCTGGCCCCCACATGACCTGGGCGCAAATCCTCCAACTTCTGCATGAAGACGATCGCGAACGGGCTGCTCAGCAGGTGGCGCAAGCGGTCACCGACCACAGCGACTATGACATTGAATATCAGGTTATCCGCCCAGATGGAGTGACCTGTTGGGTTGCAGCGAAGGGCCGAGCCACGTATGACAATACCGGACAGGTACTGGGGATGTTTGGGGTTGTGCAAGACATCACCCATCGTCGCCAAGCAGAAACTGAACGGGAGCAACTGTTGCAACGGGAAAAAACTGCCCGAGAACAGGCCGAAACTGCAAATCGTATCAAGGATGAGTTTTTAGCGGTGCTTTCCCATGAGCTGCGATCGCCTCTCAACCCCATCCTGGGTTGGGCCAGGTTGCTGCAATCTGGCAGCCTGAGCGCTCAGAAAACGCAGCACGCGCTGGAAACCATTGAACGCAATGCCAAACTGCAAACGCAACTGATTGAAGATCTGCTGGATGTCTCACGCATCTTGCGGGGCAAGTTAGTGCTGAGCCAGGCTCCTGTTAACCTGGGGATGGCCGTTGATTCTGCCCTTGAAACGGTGCGCCTCGCCGCGGAAGCCAAAAACATTCAGGTGCAGTGGACGGTGCTGGAGCACCATGGGCCAGAACAGGACCTCTCTTCAGTTGTTCAACTCCCAAAATTTCAAGTGTTGGGAGATGCGGCACGGCTTCAACAGATTATATGGAACTTGCTCTCCAACGCGGTTAAGTTTACATCTCCGGGGGGCCATGTCCATATTCAACTGGAGCAGCGAGATGGCTACGCGTACATCCAGGTCAGCGATACGGGAAAAGGAATTCGTCCCGAGTTTTTGCCCTATGTGTTTGAATATTTCCGTCAGGAGGATGGCACTACGACCCGTAAGTTTGGTGGCCTAGGACTGGGATTGGCTATTGTTCGCCATTTAACCGAGCTACACGGCGGCCGTGTTTGGGCAGAAAGCCTCGGGGAGGGGAAAGGGGCTACCTTCACTGTGCGTCTGCCCCTCATTTCTCACACGGTTTTAGGCCGAGAGAACCGTACAACGGGTGGTAGCCCTGTAAATCTGAGCCCCTTGAGCATTCTCGTGGTGGATGATGAGGCGGATATTCGCGATATTGTCGCCTTTATTTTGGAGCAAGCTGGAGCGGATGTCACTGTTGCCACCTCCGCGCTGGAGGCGATTAAACAGCTCCAGGTCAGGCTTCCCGATGTGCTGGTGTGTGATATCGGGATGCCCGATATTGATGGCTATATGTTGATGCGTCAAATTCGCTCTCTGAAAGCCGAGCAAGGGGGCAAAGTTGTGGCGATCGCCCTCACCGCTTACGCCAGCGAACATGACCATAAGCAAGCTCTAGAGGCCGGTTTTCAGATGCACATTGCCAAGCCCGTTGAACCTGAAGTGCTGGTACAGGCGATCGCCAACCTAATGCGCCTCTGAGGTTGCCCCGGCAACAATGCCCTGTAGGGTTTTGCGGAGCGATCGGCTCTGTGGTTCTTGAACCCAGAGGAGCGGCAGCAGGGCAATTAGCCGTAACCCGCTCGACAAGGCAAACAGCGCAGGAATGCTGCCGATGCTGGTAAATTCAGCGAACCAGCCGCCAACCGTGACCCCAGCAGCACCACTGACGCCACCGAGGGCGGCAGTAATCGCGAAATATTTGGTGTGGTGATGAACGGGAGCGATCGCCAACTGCAAATTGTTCATACAAAGGTCGAGTGCGGCTCCGGCCCCACCACCTAGCATGTGCAACAGGGGAAACCAGAGCCAGAGGGTGAGCGATCGTGTATCGGTGCCCAGCCAAAGCAGCGGAATAATCGCCACCAAAATCCCATCCAAAATCAGGATGGGTCGGTTGCCGATCCGATCCGCTAACTTGCCCCAGAGAATGAACATCAGCAGGTTAGCCCCAGCGGACAGGCCGTTGTAAACGGTGACCCAATTCAAGTTCAGCGCCAGGTTGTCCAACAGATAAACATTAAAGAAGGGATTACACAGGTTAATACTGAAGGCCCAGGCACAGAAATAGAGCAGAAAGACGAGAAAGCGTGAATCTTTCAACAGGCTTTGATGGGCCGATTCTGGTTCGTCCTCATCATCGTCTTCTAAGACAGAGATGGGATGACCAGGCCCTTCGGGGATAGGCGGTGATGTGGCATGAAAGGGAGCCTGGGGGTTTACATCCGCCATTTGGTGTTGGTAAGCCAGGCTGATCATCCCAGCGATCACCCCTACTACAACCAGTACCCCAAATCCCTGAAGACTTCCCCCAAACCATCCAGAAATGATCGCCCCCAGAATTGGCGTGGCAATCAAGTTGGTCAGGCTGAAGGTGCTATTGCGAAAGCCGAAGTACCGCCCCCGCAACTGCCGGGGCACTAACGCAGCCAGCCACGACAGCCAGGAGGCACTGCCCATCGCTCCCATCACATGGGTTATGAGCAACACGGCCAGGGTTAACCAAATCATCCGTTGGGGATGGGTCGGGTGATAGCTGAAGAGGATGATAGCAACGGCCAGCGGCAACCACAGGATACGGGAAACGCCGTATACCCAGGTTCCATAATTGCGTCGGCTGGTGGTGCGATCGGCCCAGTGAGCCCCTAGCGGTTGCAACAGATTCGCCACCATTGGGATAGAAGCCAGCATCCCAATCTCCGTTGGAGTAGCATTCAGCTCCACCAGAAAGTTACTGAGTAGCACGCCACCCGTAATGTTTGAAAAGATGGTGGCATAAACACCATCCAGAGTTGAGGCGTGGAGACTGGCACGAATCTCTTCTTTTGATGGCTTTGCCACCCGTTTAGAAGTATCTTGAGCCAGCGTCAGAGGTTCCGCTGAAGCGATCTGATCGGAAGAACTGATTGCCTCTTCAGATAAATAGTGGGTCACCCGAGCCAATCCTTAAAAAGCAATAATGTATCTGTCTTGAAGGCATCCAGAATCCTTACAGCCGTCGGTTCAGGGCAACCTGTGCCAAATATTCTGCGGGAAACCGGGGCATTTAGATATCTGCTTCCAGAACGATATGCTTCTTAGCATTCCCTCAGCCCAGGATGGATCATCCAGGCTTATTACATAGGTTTATCCAATGATTGTTCTGGCTTTTCTGTCTTTTATAGAGGGTTAATGGATTTATAGAATCTCAGGAAAGAGATGGATGAATATGGGCACATTTCCTCCCTAAGGCTCTATAAATCCGTCAGCGCTTAAGGGTGTGGGTATGGATGGTTTTCTCACTGACCCGCAAATTTGCTAATTTACTGTGGTTTATGAGAGACATCGTATACATCTTTAAAGTCTGATTGCAGAAGCTTTCGTATTCCAAAAGTGGATGTTGCTGCAGTCACAAAAAATTATACAAAAGTACGTGCAAATCTATCTGAAAGTATAATATTTAGTTTTTGTTTTGCCTTACAACAGAGTGAGTTAGCTGAGTAGCTCTCCCCATGACGCCTGGTGCATCCCATCATGCCCTTACTGAAGACGTTTTTGTATTTCCGGCTTCCTTTGCCCAGCAACGCTTGTGGTTCGTTGAGCAATTAATTCCCAACCGCTCGCTCTACACCATCCCCCTGGTGTTCTGGCTCACGGGCTCGCTGCACCGGGCCGCGCTGGAGAGGAGTATTGCGGCGATCGCCCAACGTCATGAAACCCTACGCACGACCTTTCGTATGGTGGATGGGCAATTGGCCCAAATCATTGCCCCTCATGCCGATTTATCCCTGGGCTGGACTGACTTACAAACGCTAGCGGAGAATACCCGCAAAGACGCGGCTCTGGAGCAAATTCGCCAGGTGGCCGAGCAACCCTTTGACCTCACTACCGGGCCCCTTTGCCGGGCTCAGGCTTGGCAGTTGGGTGACACAGAGCATGTGCTGTTAATTGCCTTTCACCACATCATTTTTGATGAATGGTCGGGAGGGGTTCTGATTCGAGAATTGGCGGCCCTCTACACCGCATTTCTGCACGACCAGCCCCATCCTTTACCTGAGTTGCCCATTCAATATGCTGACTTTGCCCATTGGCAACGGCAATGGTTGCAGGGAGACGCTTTAAACGCTCAGCTCAACTACTGGCGGCAGCAGTTACACGACCTGCCCACATTAGAGCTACCAACCGCTGCGCCACGCCCAGAGGTGCCTCAGCATCGGGGAGCCAGTCAGTTACTAGAGGTGCCACAAACCTTACTGGAGCCGTTAGAAGCCCTGAGCCAGAATGTTGGGGCGACGTTATTTATGACGTTGTTGGCGGCGTTTCAAACCCTGCTGCATCGGTACACAGGGCAGACGGATATGGCGATCGGCTCCCCCATTGCCAATCGTCACCGTAGCGAATTAGAAGGGCTTATTGGCTTCCTGGTCAACAGTCTGGTACTGCGGACAAATTTGGCAGGAGACCCTTCCTTTCGCGAGTTGCTGGAACGGGTACGAGAAGTAACCCTGGCTGCTTATGCCCATCAAGATTTGCCGTTTGACAAACTTGTAGAGGAATTGCAACCCGTTCGTAGCCTTAGCCAAAATCCACTGTTTCAAGTGGTGTTTGCCCTGCAAAATGCACCGATGGCGCAACTGGAGCTACCTGGGCTCACGCTTAACCCTCTGGAGTTTGCCGCCCAAACCACCCGCTTTGACCTGGAGGTGTACCTGTGGAAAGCGGGCGATGATTTTCGTAACTCGTGGGGGAAGGGATGGCAACAGGCGAATGGCCTGCGGGGGATTGTGGTTTACAACACTGACCTGTTTGATGGAGATGCGATCGCCCGTCTGCGCCACCACTTCCACACCCTCCTTACAGGCATTGTTGCTAACCCCGATGCCCCCATCTCGACCCTCCCCCTCCTCACGCCTGCTGAACAGCAGCAGCAATTGATGACCTGGACCAAAACGCGTACTCAGTACCCGAGCCATGACTGCATCCATCACCTGTTTGAACAACAGGTACGGCAGCGGCCCGTGGCAATCGCTGTACGCTATGGCGATCGCCACTTCACCTATGAGGAACTGAACCAGGGCAGTAATCAGCTGGGCCGTTACTTGCAGAAGTTGGGTGTCCGTCCTGAACAGCCTGTAGGCATTTGCCTGGAGCGATCATCGGAGGCGATCGCGGCCATGCTGGCTGTTCTCAAAGCGGGTGGAGCCTATGTACCTCTCGACCCGAGTCATCCGTCTGAGCGGCTAAATTTCATTGTGAAGGATGCCAATATTTCAGTCGTCTTGACCCAACGACCCTGGGCGGAAGCGTTTGCTGAAGCCGATGTGCAGGTGGTGTGTTTGGACGAGAGTTGGGGGGCGATCGTGGAGCAACCTGACCATAACCTCAGCACGCCTGGCAAGGCTGATCAGTTGGCCTACCTCATGTATACATCAGGCTCTACCGGCGCACCTAAGGGCGTAATGGTGCCCCATCGGGCGATCGCACGGCTCGTCTGCCAGACCAACTATGTCCACTTGGGGAAAAGCGATCGCATTGCTCAGGTCGCCAATTTAGCCTTTGATGCGGCCACCTTTGAAATCTGGGGTGCCCTGCTGAATGGTGCTCAACTGGTCGGCATTGAGCGCGAAATCACCCTATCCCCAATGGAGTTTGCGGCCACTCTGCAACAGCTACGCATCAGCGTATTGTTCTTGACGACGGCTCTGTTTAATCAAACGGTGAGCCAGGTACCCCGCGCCTTCCAAACCTTGAAGTACCTGCTATTTGGTGGCGAGCTTGCCAACCTCGATCGAGTGCGAACCGTAGTGCAGCAGGGTAAACCACAGCATCTTCTGCATGTCTACGGCCCCACGGAAAACACAACTTTCTCAACCTGGTATGAGGTTAAACAGGTGCCCGAGAAGGCGACGACGATTCCCATTGGGCGGGCGATCGCCAATACCCAGGTCTATGTCGTGGATAGCCACCTCAAACCGGTTCCCCCCGGTGCCTGTGGGGAAATTTATCTGGGCGGAGATGGCCTGGCGCGGGGGTATCTCAATCAGCCAGAACTGACCGCTGAACGTTTTATTCAGGCTGAGGAGTTAGGGCTGGATGCCGAGGAGCCAGGAATCAGCTTTCAGCTCAAGCCCTCCATTCCCAGCCCTCCATCCTCCATTCTTTACAAGACGGGCGATCGCGCCTTCTACCGTCCCGATGGCAACCTGGAATTTTTAGGCCGCACAGATCATCAAGTCAAGATTCGTGGATTTCGGGTGGAATTGGGGGAAATTGAGCGGGTTTTGGCTCAGCATCCTGGTGTGCAGGATGTTGCGGTGATAGTGCGAGATGTTGAGGGCGATCGCCAACTCATTGCTTATATCGTGTCTAAATCCGAGATAGATACCGAGCGCGAATTGCGTCGCTATCTAAAAACGAAGCTACCAATTTACATGGTGCCTGCGGCCTTTGTCGCGTTAACGGCGTTACCTCTCACCCCCAACGGCAAAGTGGATAGCCGGGCACTTCCGCTTCCGATGATGACGGCCAAACCTGTGCTATCTCAGGCTCCCACTAGCTCCATCGAGCAAGATTTGGAGGAGATCTGGAGCCAATTATTGGGTCGTGGTGCCATCAGTACAGACGACAATTTTTTTGAACTGGGTGGGCACTCCCTACTGGCAACCCAGCTTGTGTCCCGAATTCGCGATCGCTTTCAGGTTGAACTCTCGCTGCGTAGCCTCTTTGAAACCCCCACGATTGCTGCCTTAGCTCAAAAAATTGAAGCGCTGAAGTGGGCCCAGGCAACCTCTATGTCTTCTCAACGCACCACTCCTACCGCCCATCGACGCGAGGAAATTGAGCTATGACGAACACCATTACAGCGTTTCTCGCACATCTAAAAAGCCTGGATGTGCAACTCTCTGTGGAGGGCGATCGCTCAGATTCTCCCGATACGCTGCGTCTGCGCTGTACGGCTCCTGAAGGCATTCTGACTGAAGAATTACGGCAGCAACTGAGCGATCGCAAAGCAGAGCTATTAACCTTCTTTCAGGATGGGCAATCACTCTCTCCATTTTCGACAGCGCCCATTCAACCCACCGTTCACAAAAGTATCTTTCCACTATCATTTGCTCAGCAACGCCTGTGGTTTCTATCCCAACTGGAGCCCGACAATCCTTTTTACAATATCCCGGCGGCTATTCGGTTAAATGGGCGCATTGATCGAGATGCTTTAGAGCAAGCATTTAATATCATCGTGAGCCGTCATGATGCGCTGCGCACAACCTTTAGCCGGGTAGATGGGCAGCCTGTGCAGGCGATCGCCCCGGAGGTGAAAATTCCTTTAGCGACCGTCGATCTGCAATCAATTCCTGAGGCAGAATGCGATCGCGTCATTCAACAGCTGACCACTGCCGAGGCGCAACGTCCCTTTAATTTGCAGACCGATCCGTTACTGCGGGTGACGCTGTTACAAGTTCGTCCGACAGAGTCCATTCTGTTGCTAACGCTGCATCACATTGTGGCAGACGGCTGGTCATTGGGGGTTTTGAATCGAGAATTGGCGGCTATCTACACGGCTCTCGTGCAGGGCCGAGCCCCGGCGTTGCCTGCGTTACCCATCCAATACCCTGACTTTGCTTGCTGGCAGCGCGATACGTTGCAGGGGGATGTGTTAGAGGCGCAACTCAGCTACTGGCGATCGCAATTGCAGGGATTATCCCCTTTAGAGTTGATGGGCGATCGCCCTCGTCCTGCGGCTCAGACTTACCGAGGAGCCACCTACCCAATCTCCTATTCCCCAGTCCTGACAGGGGCTTTGGAGGCTCTCAGCCAACGGGAAGGAACTTCGCTATTTATGACCCTGCTAGCGGCCTTTCAAACCCTACTTTATCGCTACACCGGGGAGGATGATATTGCTATTGGCTCACCCATCGCAAATCGTCACCGTAGCGAGCTGGAGGGATTAATTGGCTTTTTTGTAAATAGTCTGGTGTTGCGAACAGACCTCTCAGGCAATCCAACATTTCGAGAGTTGTTGGGCCGCGTTCGTAGTGTGGCTCTAGAAGCCTATGCCCATCAGGACTTACCCTTTGAAAAATTAGTGGAGGAACTGGAGCCTGAGCGCGATCTGAGCCGCAATCCCCTCTTTCAAATTGGGTTTGCCCTGCAAAACGCCCCGATGCAACCCCTGGAGCTGCCGGGAGCGACTCTGGAACCTGTCCATCTGGAGCCCGGCACCACTCGCTTTGACCTGGAAGTTCATCTCTGGGAACCCTCCCACGGGTTACGCAGCCTCTGGCAATCTCAAGATGGTTTGAGCGGATTTGTCTCCTACAGTGAGGATTTGTTCGATCGCTCTACCATCGGTCGCCTGGTCGGGCACCTCCAGACTTTGCTGGAGGGCATCGTCGCAGATCCTGATGCACATCTCTCCGAGCTGCCCCTGCTAACTGCCACTGAGCGGCAGCAACTTCTTCTGGATTGGAATCCATCTCCACTTGCACCCGCGCCCCTTGGCTTCCATCAAATCTTTGAAGCCCAGGCCCATCAACGGCCGGATGCGATCGCCCTGATTTTCAATCACGAAGCCCTCACCTACGCTGACCTCAATCAACGAGCCGATCGCCTGGCGCAAACCCTACGGCAGCGAGGTGTGCAGCAGAATACCCTGGTGGGATTGTGTGTGGAGCGATCGCCTGACCTGCTGATTGGCATTCTCGGCATCCTGAAAGCGGGAGGAGCCTATGTGCCACTCGATCCGAAGTATCCGAGCGATCGCCTCCAGTTCATGCTGACGGATACTCGGCTCTGGCTGTTGCTGACCCAATCCTGGTTGGTTGATGCTTTGCCAAAATCTCAGGCCCAAATCCTGTGCCTCGATCAACCGTTACCGGAAAGTCTACAGTCTGCACCACTTCCCAGCACAGTTACCACCGATCAACTTGCCTACGTCATTTATACGTCCGGTTCTACAGGCACCCCCAAAGGAGTTTTGCTGACGCATCAAGGGCTGTGCAATGTAGTAGCCGCACAACGGCAGACGTTCCAACTTTCACCGGACAGCCGGGTGCTCCAGTTTAGCTCCCTCAGTTTTGATGCCTCGATTTTTGAAATTGCTTTGGCCTTTGGCTCGGGCAGCACGCTCTACATTCCACCCCCTGCGGCTCAATTGCCGGGTGTAGCTCTGATTCAATTTTTGCAGGAGCAGGCTATTACCCATGCGCTCATCACGCCAGCAGTATTGTCGGTATTGCCCTCGGCAGAACTACCCGCCCTGCAAATGCTCATCACAGGCGGCGAAGCTTGCCCAGCCAATGTCGTGGATCGCTGGGCTGCCAACCACCGTTTCTTTAATGCCTATGGTCCAACGGAAACGACTATCTGGGCCACCATTGCTGAACTTCGCCCCGGAGATAATCCCCTGAATCTGGGCCGTCCTATTCTCAATACCCAACTCTATCTTCTAGATGCAGCTTTCAATCCCGTTCCTATCGGTGTTGCAGGGGAGTTGTACATCGGAGGCGCGGGGCTGGCGCAGGGGTATTTACATCGTCCAGAACTAACTGCTGAGCGGTTTGTTCGAGCGCAGGATTTGAAGCTGGTGGAGGGTAAAGTTTATAGGACAGGCGATCGCGCCCGCTACCGCTCCGATGGCACCCTTGAATTTCTCGGCCGAATTGACCATCAGATTAAAATTCGAGGGTTTCGCGTGGAACTGGGGGAAATTGAGGCAACCCTCCACAAACACCCGGCCTTGCAAGATGCAGCGGTCGTTACGGCTCATCCTGCTCCCCAAGAAACGCGGTTAATTGCTTATTTCAGCCTGGATCAGGACTGGTTAGAGCAAAATCAGAATACGCTTCAAACTCAACACATTAACCATTGGCAAACTCTTTATAACCAAACGTACCAACCTGATGCCGTAGAGCAGAATGATTTTAATATCATTGGTTGGAATAGTAGTTATACGGGAGAACCTATTCCTCTGGAACAGATGCAGGAATGGGTTGATGATCGGGTTCACCAAGTTCTCAATCTCAGGCCAGAACGTGTTTTAGAAATTGGCTGTGGAACGGGCTTGCTACTGTTTCAAATTGCACCTCATTGTCATGAGTACTGGGGAACTGACTTTTCAGCCGTTTCGTTAGATTTTATTCGCCGCCAATGGGGCGATCGCACCCCATCTATCAAACTGCTCCAGCGAACAGCTACCGATTTTCACGGCATTCCGGCTGCAACTTTTGATGTCGTCATTTTGAATTCTGTGGTTCAGTATTTCCCTAGCACTGACTATCTGTTGCAGGTGTTAGAAGGAGCGGTGAAGGCGATCGCTCCTGGAGGTGTGTTATTTCTGGGGGATGTGCGTAGCTTGCCGTTGTTGACGGCGTTTCATGCCGCTGTACAGTTCTCCCAGGCTGAGACCGGAATAGATCGCGTACAATTGCGGCATCGAGTTGAACGCGCTTGTTTTGAAGATCCGGAGTTGGTTATTGACCCGGTTTTCTTTACAGCCTTAAGCGATCGCATTCCCCAAATTCGACAGGTTCAAATTCGTCTGGCTCGCGGGCATTCTGTTAATGAGATGACACAGTTTCGCTATAACGTGTTACTCCATGTTGGAGAAGAGGAAGGAGCGAGACAATCTCCAAAATGCCAAACGCAACCTGCGCTCCAATGGTTGAACTGGCAACAACATCCTGCTACGGTTGCAGAAATTGTCGAGCACTTGCAAAAAGTAGAACCTGAAGTTTTTGGCATCACTGGTATTACCAATAGCCGCATTAGTACAGCAGTTAAAATTACCAAGTGGCTCCTGAAAGACGAATCGCCTAAAACGGTTGGACGGATGCAGGAACTTTTGCAGAACTCGGTGGAGAGGGCGATCGCACCCCAATGTTGGTGGGATTTAGAATCCGCCTTGCCCTATCGGGTCGAGATCTGTTGGTCTGTGATACCTCAACTCGGTTATTATGATGTGCTTTTTTTTCGTCATGATGTTGATTTTGAAGTAGATTTTCCATTAACTCAAAAGCAACATTACTTGTCTTTGTACCGTCTCGCTAATTATCCGCTTCAATCATCACTCACGCGTCAGCTCATTCCTGAATTGCGTCATTTTTTAGCTCAGACTCTTCCTGATTACATGGTGCCTGGTGCCTTTGTGCCGTTGAAGAGTTTGCCGCTGACGCCCAACGGCAAAGTTGATCGCAATCATATTACAGAGCACTACTGCACCATGCAGTCCTTACTCAGTACGTCAGGCACAGACGTAAGGGAGGGGGTTCCGCGATCGTCCACCGAATCAACTCTAGCCAATATCTGGCAAGACCTGTTGCGGCTCAAACAAGTCAGCATTTATGACAACTTCTTTGAACTCGGCGGGCACTCCTTATTAGCGACCCAGATGGCTTCTCGCATCCGCGACGCCTTTAGCGTTGACATTCCCCTGCGTCGTATTTTCGAAGCCCCCACCATCGCCCAATTAGCCCACATTTTAGAAACATTACAAACAACCACTTCTCTATCTCAAACTCCACCCCTCATCCGCCTCGATCGCACGGCCCATCGTCGCTCCCTTGCCTCACTCACTCCTCCCCACCCACCTACCCCTTCACCTCCCCCCCCTACTCCCCTGCCCCTTGCCCCTACTGCTTCCCACTCCTGGACACCCCTCGTCCCCCTCGCTCTTGGCGGCACGCAACCTCCCCTCTTCTGCATTCATCCCATCTTCGGTATGGTGCTGCCCTATATGGAGTTGGCTCATCATCTGGGCGGCGATCGCAACCTCTACGGTCTGCAACCTTTAGGGCTGGACGGTAAGCATCCCCCTATCAATCAAATCGAAGCCATGGCTCGCTATTACATCCAGGCAATTCAAACGATTCAACCCCATGGCCCCTACTATTTAGGAGGATGGTCATTTGGCGGACTGGTAGCCTTCGAGATGGCACAGCAACTGACTCAGGCGGGGGAATCCGTTGCTCTGCTAGCCATCTTTGATACTGCTGCGCCTATTGCTGCCAACCGCCCCACCCCTAGAGAGAGTCTTACCTTTCTACTCAAAACAGCCCTCTGGTCTACCCTGCCATTTCTGCTGGATTATGGGGCGATCGCCATTTCCCGCCTATCCCAAGTACTACAACGTTCTCGTGCCATATCTACCCAGACCACCTCACAGAGTGATTGGTTATCGCGCTGGCAGTGGTGGGCGATCGCCCGTTTGATGCCTGAAGAGTCTCGTTTGCGATTACTGGATGAGTCAGCGATCGGCCCCATGCTGCGCATCTTTGCAGCCAACAGCCAGGCTGCATACCACTATGCACCACAGCCTTATCCACAACCGATTACGCTCTTTCAAGCTATGGGAGCATCCCAACATTCACAATCTGACACGACGTTAGGATGGAATCAACTGACACCCTATGTACAAGTTCATACGGTTCCAGGAAATCATTTATCCATGCTAAAACCACCCCATGTGCAAACCCTGGCACAGATACTGAAGTCTTATCTATAAAAGTGTTTATTGAGCCCTCTTGCCGAGTAACAACAGTAATGAGGAAACTTGAAAACCTTAGGGGTTACAATTAATGTTTCAGTTTTCTCCCCTATGACTTATTTACATCAAACTACCAATATTCCTAACTTGAAGGGCTCAAGAATTTTAGTTGTAGAGGATGATCCAGCTACGGCTGAGTTATTTCTTCTCGTATTGCATGAAACAGAGGCAGAGATAATGATGACACCCTCGGCAGGAGAAGCGTGGGAGTGTTTTACTTCAAAGACGCCTAATCTCCTGCTCTGTGATATTCAGCTACCAGGCAGGAATGGATGCGACTTTATCAAATCAATACGCGCTTTGCAGGATGAACGAAATCAAATTCCAGCCATTGGAATTACGGGCTTTCCCTGGGAGTGTGATGAAAAACAAGCCATTGATGCTGGGTTCAATCGCTATTTATTAAAACCCTGTGACCTGAGTAGTCTGATTGACTCGATTCTCGAATTAACCGAGGATGCAGAATAAACAAAAGGAGTGGGGCAGTGCACCGCCCCACTCCTTTTGTCCTGATGAAAATGGACATCAGGAGTGAGTGGAACCACTGCTCCCACTCACTCCTGATGTTCTAACTAACACACACTCGCAATAATAGACCTCCTGCATGAATCTTTGTGCGGCGGAGCCGCACAAAGATTCACGCCCCCAAAAAACGGATTCATGCAGGAGTTCTACTGATTACTCTCATTCAATTAAGCCTTCCTGACGGGCACGAATCTCTGTCTGGATACGAATATTCTTGCCTTCGTCAGGGTAAACATCTAGTACGTCTTGAATCTTTGTCCAGTAGTGGCGCACACTGCGTTCTGATACATTCATGCGTTCGGCGATCGCCTTATCCTGCAATCCCTCCTCAAAGGCCAACCGCAGCACCTCCAACCATTCCGGCTTCACCTCCAGACCATTTCGCATATCCTTTGGCGTAAAGATCAACCCCTGCATGGCCCAATCCACTTTGACTAGCATTTCCCTCATGGAAAGCCCTTTATCCGCAATGGTGAAGCCGCCTTCGTGGGCATTGATAGCGGGTTTGAGGCGAACCAGCGATCGTACATGGGCACTCTGCACAACAATATTCAGGTCAGGATAACGCTCCATCAGAGTTTTGAGCAACTGAATTCCGGTGTCCAATCGGGCTGGATCTCCTGCTTTTTCGGGCATGGAAAGATCAACTACTGCCAGGCTGGGTTGGTAGGCTTCAACTTGATCGATTGCCTCCTGCGCTGTTTGGGCTGTAACAATCGTGGCCTCGGGCAGGTGCTGTTGTAGGGCGGCACGGGTGCCTCCCAGCACCAGCTCGTGGTCATCAATGACAAGTAGAGTTTGCTTTGTATTACTCGACATGGTGTACCTTGGGGGCTATGGGCGGGGCTAGTGGATCACAGTAATAGCTCGGTGGGCCAAATCCCCCGCCATCGATACAGAGGATCATCCCACTCTAAATCGTATTTGCCCGACATTAAAAACTGAAAGACGCAACCTAAATCTTGTAGGGCAGATTCCTTCTCCTCAAGCCATCGTTCCGTCACGTGCACATCAATCTCTAATCCCTGCGTAGAAGTATGGTCGGTTAGCTTGATGGCGATCGCCGTAACAGACTCCGTAAGCACCAGGCTCAGCAAATCATCCAGGGTAGTCAGCAAAAAATAGCTGCGCTCATAGGGCCCCGGCACCCATTCTGCGGGCAATGTACTGTGAATGGTAATGCTGGGGTGAAGCTGTTGCCAGGCTTCTAATCGGGTGGCGATCGCTAAAGGCAGGTTATCTTGCAAGAATGAGGGGGAGAGGCGATCGCTTAACGTCTTAAGCTGCTCGTAAAGCTGGTTTGCCACGTGGGGAGAAACCGGCATTTCTCCGGAAGCGCCCAGCTCCATCAACTCCAGCTGCCGCCGCAAGGCAAACACTTCCTGTAGCGCCCCCTCGCGGATAGCTTCTGCTTCCCCATGCAATCGCTGTGCCTGACGACCATACCAATCCTGTAAAGCTCTCTGCATTCGCCGATGGGAATCCCAATCCCAATCCATGACTGAACCCATTTCAGTACAGGTAACCAGAGCAGTCTCCTAATGACTCTCAGGAGCCTGACCGGAAACCTTTTCACTATAAGCGATCACAAAAAAATGACAGGCGTATTTTTGACCATCTGCTTTGCCGGAAAGTGCAAAGTTACAGCTGTTCTCATTTAACAAATCAACTGAGGAGATTTCTGCATAAGAATTTACCCGTGATGTGGGTGTTTTGACCACGAAGCGGTCAAAACACCCACATCACGGAGGTAATTTTATTACTGGAAATCTCTTTACAGCGCTTTTCAAGCCCTCAAAATCTGGTTGTTTTTGTGAGGGCTGCGTAGAGCACGGCCCTCACAAAAACAACCGTGGCTGATTCAAGCGCAAAGCGCTGTAGGTTTGGAGGTAGGAGATGAGTCGCACCTCCTACCTCCAAACACGTCAGAGCGCACGAAAGTTTTGAGTGAAGGGAGAAATGCTTTGTTTAATGAGCGTGGGACAATGCCATCAAATTACACAATTTATAAACCGTTCGTGCCCCAACATTGCCATCCCACTCTGCATCACCTACCTCTACTACATCAAACCCAATAATCTCTCGTCCGCTATTCACGACCTCGCGAAACAGGCAGAATACCTGCTCTAACTCCAATCCTCCCGGCACTGGCGTTCCTGTATTCGGGCACAGCTTCGGATCGAGCCCATCCACATCAAAACTGATATAAACTTGCTGCGGCAACTCTGCCACAATCTGTTTGCACAACTCGATCCAGGTTACGCCTGCATATTGTTTCTGCTTCAGGATCGAGTCGTAATGGGTCATAACACGTCCCTGTGATCCCTCAATCAAATCCACCTCGTCCTGGCATAGGTCCCGAATCCCTACCTGCGCCAGTTTCGAGATCTGCGGAATCTTCAACGCATTAAACATGATTGATGCATGGGAAAACTCAAACCCTTCATAGGCCTCCCGCAAATCCGCATGGGCATCAATATGGAGAATCCCAAACTCTGAATAATGCTGAGCCAGTGCTTGAAGGTACCCTAAAGGCGTACTGTGATCACCCCCAATCACCGCAACTCGCTTCCCCTGCTGCATAGCGACCTGGGCTTGCTCAAATAGCCAACGATTAACAGCTGCGCCCTCTTGATTGATGCGATCGCGCACCTCTACTAACCCTGGCACATCCTCTACAAGCCCGCCCTGCTCCAGATGCTCAATCAACTGCGTCGCCTCCGCCCGCAACGCGTCGCTCTTCTCTCGCAGATCTGTCGGGATTTCCATCATGAAAATGCCCTGTTTCCACCCGTCAGGGTAATCCAGATCAAAGATGTCAAGCTGCCGAGATGCATCCAAAATTCGCTGCGGTCCTGCTGCGGTCCCCGCTCCATAGGAAACAGTTACCTCCCAAGGCACACCCAGCAAAATCAAATTAGCCGTATCGTAATCAAAGGGGAAGCCCAGCAAATTTCCGTTATCCAAGCTGACACCGCTGGGATCAAAAGTTTCTAGAATTTCTTCGCGAGTACGCATGGGGCAGTGTAGAGAGGGAATAATAGTTAGGGGTGACATCGAGTTACCCCTCTCTCATTCTGTCATTTTGAACTCTGCTTACCCAAAATCCTGAGCAGTTTTTGCCCAGGGGGTACGTGCCGGGGTCTGGTTAGTGTAGGATGAATGATTCGGGGTTCGGTCTTAAGCCTTGTGTTTGATGAAACAAACACAGGGCTGAAGCGTGTGTTAATCCTCTGTGGGCTTATCTTCTGGGGGTACAGAGCATATGGCTAAGGTTCTCATCATCGGCGCAGGCGGAGTTGGTAACGTTGTAACTCACAAATGCGCTCAGATTCAGTCTGTCTTCTCGGAAATTCTGCTGGCGAGTAGGACCAAAGAGAAATGTGATGCGATCGCCGCTTCGGTGGATCATCCCAATCTGTCAACGGCTCAGGTCAATGCTGATCAGTCCAGCGAAGTCTCCGCGCTGATCAAAGACTTTCAGCCCGATATTGTCATAAACGTTGCCCTTCCCTATCAAGATCTGCCCATTATGGATGCGTGTCTTGAAATGGGAGTCAACTATCTCGATACGGCCAACTATGAGCCACCGGACGAAGCCAAGTTTGAATACAAGTGGCAGTGGGCCTACCACGAGCGCTACAAACAGGCCGGTCTAACTGCCATTCTCGGTTGTGGCTTTGATCCCGGCGTAACGGGTGTTTTCACTGCCTACGCCCTCAAACACTACTTCGACGAAATCCATTATTTGGATATTGTTGACTGCAATGCGGGCAACCATGGTCAGGCATTTGCCACAAACTTCAACCCCGAAATTAATATTCGAGAAATTACTCAGAATGGTCGCTACTACAAGCATGGCGACTGGGTTGAAGTGGAACCCTTTGCCATCCACCGCCCCATCCATTACCCCGAAATTGGCCCTCGGGAATCCTATCTGCTTTACCACGAAGAGCTAGAATCCCTCGTCAAAAACGTCCCCACTATCAAGCGCGCCCGCTTTTGGATGACGTTTTCGGAGAGCTACATCAACCATTTGAAAGTGCTTGAGAACGTTGGCCTTACCCGTATCGAGCCCATCGAATACGAAGGCCAACAAATTGTGCCTCTCCAATTCCTCAAAGCCGTCCTGCCTCAACCCTCATCCCTGGGCCAAACCTATGAGGGCCAAACCTCCATTGGCTGCCACATTCGCGGCATCAAAGATGGTCAAGAACGTTCCTACTACGTCTACAACAACTGCGATCACGCAGAGGCGTTTAAGGAAGTGGGGGCACAGGCGATCGCTTACACCACAGGTGTCCCCGCCATGATCGGCGCACTTCTGGTGGCTACTGGCGAATGGCAAGGAGCAGGGGTATTTAACGTCGAACAGATGAACCCCGATCCTTTCATGGAAAAACTGGGTACCTACGGCCTCCCCTGGCACGAGGTCTTTGACGCATCTGAGTTCACAGATTAAGTCTCTTCAGAGGTTGCTTTTTCGCGTGCCTAGCACGCGAAAAAGCAACCTCTTCTTGTCGAAACCCCCCTTGAAGAAGGGGGGCTTTTGCTGACCATCCCATCTAATCGAATACGCCATCCATGATTGACTACTCCAAAATCCCCTCTCCCTGCTACGTCCTCGAAGAAGCAAAGCTAATTCGTAACCTTGAACTCATCGATTCTGTCCAACAGCGGGCCGGTATCACCATTCTCTTGGCTCTGAAAGGCTTTGCTATGTTCAGTGCCTTTCCTATCGTCAAAAAATACCTCCACGGTGCCACCGCCAGTTCCCTCTATGAAGCCAATCTGATCCGTGAAGAACTCGGCACTAGTCTCCATCTGTACCTTCCTGTTTACCAGGATGCAGAATTTGACGACCTCATGGTTGGCGCATCTCATATCACCTTCAACTCCCTTAGCCAGTGGGAGCGGTATAAGGATCGTGCGATCGCTCACCGCCTCTCCCCCGGTCTTCGCATCAACCCAGAATACTCCCCCGTCGCCCACGATATTTACAACCCCGCTTCCCCCTACTCCCGCCTTGGCATCCGTACCGAAGTGCTAGGGGATAAACTTCCTGAAGGTATTGAAGGCCTACATTGCCACAACCTCTGTGAAAGCGACTCCTACGCCCTCGAAAATACCCTCGAACAAATCGAAAAACTTTTCGGTCACCACCTCCCCTGGATTAAATGGCTCAATCTCGGGGGGGGCCATCTCATGACCCGCCAGGGCTACGATACTGAACACCTGATCCAAGTCCTCACTCAATTTAAAGCCCGCCACCCTCACCTCCAAATTTATTTGGAGCCGAGTTCAGCGATCGCCTGGGAAACTGGCTTCCTCCGCTCCACTGTCCTGGATATGATTGAAACACCGGGGCCAGCGATCGCCATGCTCGATGTCTCCTTCACCGCCCACATGCCCGACTGCCTCGAAATGCCCTACAAGCCCCGCATTCAGGGAGCCCGTGATCCCCAAGACGGAGAACCCGCCTACCGCATGGGCGGTATGACTTGTTTGGCGGGCGATGTTATGGGCATGGGTGACTACCACTTTAACCAGCCATTACAAGTGGGTGACTCCATCATCTTTGAGGATATGATCCACTACACCATGGTCAAAACCACCATGTTCAACGGCATTCCGCACCCCTCCATCGGTATCCTCCACCCTGATGGAACGTTCACCCTCGTCAAGAAATTCACCTACCAGGACTACAAAAACCGTATGTCCTAAAATCTCCTATTGACAGGAAGACAAGAAACCCGGTGTTATCAAAAACACCGGGTTTTTGCCTTTTGGTAACACGCCGCGATACACCAATGCCACAATACAAACCTGATCCAAACCCCACAGATGCGAAGTGGCCTAACAATACTCATGCAAAACATCCTTGTCGAAGGGGCCTGGGGTTTGGAGGACGGCGTACCCCCAAGCTAGGTCTTCGCGATCTATCAAGAATCTCCACAACACAAGCAAAAATTACACCGCAAGAAACCCATAGCCATCCAAAAAACTTCTTAGCAGAATAGATAATATCCAAACAGCTCAAGATGGTCATTTAATCGATTCACCACACCTAAAAATATGCTTCAACTCGCTAAAAGTAAAAATTACCCATCTTTAGAAGAACGAATTGAAACATCTGAATGGGAAGATATTTATCACACTTTAGACAATCAAGGATTCGCGATTCTTAATTCTCTCTTAACTCCAGACGAATGTTATCAGCTTACTCAAACATACAATTCCGAAGATAGCTTCCGTAGCCAAATTATTATGGAACGCTATCGCTTTGGAAAAGGTGAATACAAATACTTCGCCTATCCCTTACCGCCACTCGTGCAAACCCTACGCGATCGCCTCTACCCCCACTTATCTCCCCTTGCAAACCGCTGGAACGAAGCTCTTAACACCTCCTTCCGTTTTCCCAACACCCTCCCAGAATTCCTCGAACTCTGCCATCAAAGCGGGCAACAACGTCCTACCCCATTGCTTTTAAAGTACAAAGCAGAAGATTACAACTGTCTACACCAAGATCTCTATGGAGAAATGGCATTTCCACTGCAAGTGGCGATCGCCCTCTCCCAACCTAACCAGGACTACACTGGTGGTGAATTTATCCTCATCGAACAGAAACCGCGCGCTCAGTCTCGCGCCCATGCCATTACCCTCAATCAGGGCGACGCCATTATCTTTGCTGTCCATCATCGCCCTGTGCAAGGTAGCCGAGGTTTCTATCGTGTAAATTTGAAGCATGGAGTCAGCACCATTAAATCAGGTCAGCGCTACTGCTTAGGAATCATTTTCCATGACGCCAAGTAACCCCAGTGTCACCGATGTATTGAACTCAGAACTCCAACCACCCAGCCCTGCCTTGAGGAAGGCGATCGCCCATATCTGCACCCAAGACTCTGACTTCCTCAAAATCGAAGCCGAGGCTGGCCCTCTCCACATCCGCCGCTGGCCCCCCACCTTTGCTTCCCTTGTCCGCATCATCCTCGGACAACAACTGTCATCCAAAGCTGCAATGGCAATCTTTCTGCGCACCAATCAATTGATTGAACTAACCCCTGCCAACTTCGCCACTTGCTCAGACACCACCCTTAAACAAGCAGGCTTCAGCCAAGCTAAAATCGCCACATGCAAACGGCTCGCGGAAGCTATTTTAGAAAACCGCCTACATCTAGATTCCTTTTCAGCCCTACCCGATTCAGCCGTTGCCACCCAACTTACCCAAATCAAAGGTATCGGCTCCTGGACCGCTGAAATTTACCTCCTTTTCTGCCTGGAACGCCTCAACAGTTTCCCATCCCTAGACTTAGCAGTTCAAATTGCCTACCAACGTCTAAAGCATCTCGATCAAAAACCAACCAGCAAAGAACTCATCGTACACTGTAAACCACTAGAACCCTTCCGCGGAGCAGCAGCTCATCTCCTTTGGCATTACTACAGAAACACCCCCAAAACCTAAAACACTACAGCGCTTTGCGCTTGAATCAGCCACAGTTGTTCAAGAGCCGTGCGGAACATAGCTCTCGAACAACAATTAGATATTAAGTCCTTGAAAAGCGGTGTAAGGCAATTTCCTTGAAGCGAATGAGTGAGTGGAGGGCGATCGCCCTCCACTCACTCATTCGCAAAAAAACTCGCAGTTTCTTGAGAGTGTAAAACTTAACTGCAGATGATAGGTATGGTGAATTCTATGTTTGCTTGCTCAGTACGGAACAAGAAATAAAACTACCTTTAAAGCTTAGAAGTTTTGCATTGTGGGAACTTCACCCCTAAAACGGGAAAATTTGGGCTTTAAAGTTTTGTCCTGTTCTAAGATTTAATCGAATTTTGAGCTACTGATCAAATTCTATTGAATAACCGAATTTGATCAGTAGCTCAAGCTGTTTGAAATATCTCTGAGCAGGTTGACGGTTCTTAGCGGTAGCTCAAAACCATCAACCTGATTAAACAGCTTTTAACCCGCAGCCGTCGGGTAAACACCCCAGTTTTGAATTCCTTGCTGCTGAAACAGGTTCTCCGCCTGCTCCACATCCTGTTCGCTTCCTTCAATGGAAACCAAATAGTCCCCTTGCTGAAGGCGATCGCCATATACTGATGCCTCTTCCGCAGGTATCCCATACTGCTTCAATGCCTGCACCAAATTATGGGATGACAACGCTGCTACCCCACTACTGCTCACTGTTGCAATCAGTGCTGCTCCAAGGCTCCCCGCTGCCAGCAACACCCCAACTCCAGGAATTGCAAGGCTGGTTAAACCTAACAAAAAGAACCCAGTAGCTCCTGTCACAAACGTATCCTTCACCATTTCGCCTGTGTCAGAGATTTTGTGTTCACCGAGGCGATCGCTCACCTCAATACCACCAGTTCCCTCCTCCTCCTCCTGAACCTCCTGAGCAATCAGGGAAACACGCTCCATGTTAACCCCTGACTGGTTCAGCTCATTAAGAAATTGCTCTGCATCCTGTCGCTTTGAAAAAAGCCCAATTGCGTGTCTGGACTGCTGCTCGGTGACCATAACATCTCTCCAATGGGAACACTCAATTGCCTCAAATCACAACTCGAGGCCACATGCACATTATGTATATGGAAAAAAGCAGCCTTCATCGCACTATGGGCAGACCATCTAAGGGATAGGCAGCCATCCCCTCGACTAGGGGCTTAGAGCATACGTCCCTGATCAAAGCGTTTGGTACCAACTCAGTATCTTGAAATACTGCTACTGCAGGGCTCTTGTCCTAAGCGCCTAATCCCAGACCTACCATTCTTTTTGGATCTCCAACATCTCTCAAATCTGAAGCTTTTGATACAGAAGGGTTTCAAGGAAATTCAAGAAAAGCTGCATTTTTGGGAGGGGAGGGGGTTTACAGAATGCTATGAGAGTTGCTATGTTAGTAAAGCGCTGGAAGAGGTGACCCACACATCAAGCGTCCTGAACAATAGTCGAGCGCTATGGGTAGTGAAAACATCCTTTAGTAAGTTCGGTTAGACTCACCACAAATGAGGAAGTTCAAGTTAAAGTGGGAAATGTGCCAAAGCGACGACTGCGGCACAGAGAGAACCTGGAAAAAGCAATAGTTTGAAAGCCAAGCGAAAACCAATCCTCGTTAAGAAACTACGAGATTGATTTATCAATCTCAAAACAGAAACAGGATTCCGAAGCTTGAAAAGTTTCGGAGCCAAGAGAGCCCAAATTCTCTAACTAATATGGAGAGTTTGATCCTGGCTCAGGATGAACGCTGGCGGTCTGCTTAACAC
>NZ_JACJOO010000002.1 GCF_014695575.1 Leptolyngbya sp. FACHB-8
TAAAAAATGCCGTCATTTTCCACATTAGCCTCGGCCAAGTAACGAATTTATGTTGTTTCAGGCTCCGAATTAGGGCTAATTGCATCTGGTGACAGCGTCGCTTCAATCAGGCCTAGTAAGGAAGTCTGGGGGGAGCTGCGGGAAATGCAGCAACGGGGCAAGGAGATCCATCGGTTGCAGAAGCGTATTGTAGCCCTGATAAAGAAAGCAGATGCGATCGCCTCCACTGCCAAACGGCTAGGACTGCAACTGCCCAACATCCAGCACTCCAGCGACTCAAACGAGTGGTACACACTGGCTGAATGGGTAGAGCGAGCCAGGCGCGTCATGGGTGGCATCGACCTCGACCCAGCGAGCAACCCAGAGGCGCAGGGCTGGATTCAGGCCGCTACTTACTACACCCAGGAACAGGACGGCATGGTGCAGCCCTGGAAGGGACGAATGTGGCTGAACCCTCCCTACGGCCAGCGCAAGAGCAAGCCAGTGAAAGTTTACGGAGCATCCGCGTGGATCGAGCGGGCGATCGCCGAGTACAAAGCTGGCAATGTTCACCAGGCGGTATTGTGGCTGAGAGCATCCGGTAACAGTGGTATTCAGGCACTGGAAGCGAAGAGATTCCCTCGGGTGGTACTAGGACGGGTTAACCATGCCCCAGCAGGTGCTAATGGGAAGCCACAGAAGGGCGTAGGACATGACACGGTGGTTTACTATCTTGGCCCTAATTCAGACGCTTTCCATCATGAGTTTATGAACCTAGCCGTCACTGGGAATGATGGCGATCGCCAACAGTTTGTGTAAAACCTAAATGCAGCGCACAATTTTTACACAAATCTAAGCGCTGAAAGGATTACAGGAAAATCTTAAGGAACAGATAACCACAATTATCGTTACTGTAAGCCAAGTTTTATGCCAAACCAGTATTACTGGGAATATAACTTCCCTTATATTACACTCGCTAAACTAATGCTGAGTTTAGCCAGGGGAAGGCGATCGCCATGCCAATTAACCGAGAGGATCAGGAACTCCGAGACTGGGACAACCTACGGGCAGCCACAGGTAAGCGATGCCTAAATAGAAAGGATCTCTATGGGGCGCAGTAGCGGCAGATGGGAAAGTTTTGATGGCTTTTGCTAGAGCGGGGATTAGTTGGGGTAAGCAGAAGAAGAAGAGAGGAGATCACTAATGCCCCCTTATCGCGTAATTATTGCTGGCACTCGTGCCTTCAAGGACTATGAGCTATTACGCAATCGCCTCAATCATCTTCTATCCAATCGACTACCGGACGTGGCAATCGTTTCTGGTTGCGCATCTAATGCTGACAAGCTAGGGGAACGGTACGCAGCCGAAATGAGTTTAGAGGTACATCGCTACCCTGGTGAATGGATACGCTACGGCAAGGTTGCTCGAACAAAGCAAAACGAACTAATGGCGGATAACGCGGATGCCTGCGTGCTGCTCTGGGATGGAAAATCACGAAATGCAGAGGATATGCTCAGAACAGCAACAATCAAAGGGTTGGAAATTAGGCTCATTAGGTGTGAGAGCGATCGCCCCGAAGCCTGACGCTTAACCCATCCATAGCTTTCCACCCCATTTTTTCTTGGTATCCTTTGGCAAGAGCCAAAGTACCATCCATTTTTCCAGGTAACGCTATCTGTTCGATCTGGCTAGATAGAACTTACCTGCCCGAAATTAACAGATAGGTTCTAGGGGAAATAAGGGTAGCGATCGTCCTTACAAAATCAGAAATTAATTGTAGTTCTAGCGAGCGTTTTCGAGGCAACTTTTCCCATTTTTCAAGGGGTTGAGCGGGTTTGCAAAAATCAATCTCAAAATTCCATTTTTATAAACTTTTCACCTTAAAGGTTTTCTAACAAGGCTCTTAGCAAAAGCTCTAGGAGTAGTTGACAAAAGTTCTGAGAATCTAGACTCATTTGTCTAACATCGGTACAAGTGAGAATGCTTCTCTGGAGAATATTTTGATTTCTGCTACAGCAGTAAACTCAGCAATCGCTTCCGCTTGAGAAACTGAGGAAATTTAGGTCTCAAACCCCGAGGAATTTGTTGTTTTAGATAGGTTAGAGACTTGAATAGTAGAAATCTTCCAGCAAGGTAGTGTCGTCGCTACCACGAGCAGCTGCTTGCCCCCGGTCATAGGAGCTGAGAGAGCAGAAGCTGATGATCAATGCACCGCCTTTACCCGGGCTCAGAGGGCGGTGGTTCATCAACGTCGCAAACAAGCAGAAGGGCTGCAGAACCCGGAAGGGAGAAGAAATAGATCAAGCCACCTAAGCGATCGCCCCCAGCAGTCCACCTCAGCGTGCACAGTAACCAGCAAACAAAAACCCGCTTCACTTGTCGTTGATGCGGGGTAGCAGCTTTAGAAGTTTCCTCCTATCTATAAAAGAGGCTGCTACGGCCTAAAAGCTTCACCCTTAAATAAGAACAACCTCAACAAGAAGCCCTGACCGCGTAGCCAGAGCCAGGGTCGTGTATACCTTTATTCGATCCTGCTACCTCCACTGGCAACCAACCACAGCCGAGTCACCCGCACATTAGCGGGAGTGGTCGAGGGGATAGATAGTGATGCAGTATCAAGCAAAAGCCCGTACCCTGTGAGGCAATGCGGGCGGAATCAAGATTATTCGGATTGTGGCATGGGGGTAGGGTGCAGCAAAAAGCCGCCGTTGACATCGGCGGCATGGTTACAACTCCTTGCTTCGTCAGTTGTGACGAGTTCTAAGCAGTCTTACAGGGATTACGGCTAAGGCACTCTTCCAAAAAACAGAGAAAAATAGCTCATCAAAAAAACGCCGTTGATAGGGAAACAACCTCAACAGGCACTGGCTTAGTTTCTCCGGCGATCGCATGTGTCCAAATTGGACAGATAACTGCCTAGACATTCTTGCAAGTGAGGCGGGCTTAGCCCGCCTCTATTCTTACGCTAACCTAAAGCCATCGTGCTCAGCTTGCGATGAACACGATGGGCGAATACAGGGATTGGGGGAAGATGTGGGGAAATCCCCAGCATGTAAGAGCTGTAAGCTTTGCTGTATAGGGCTTCCAAAAATATGGGTGGCCGTTGAGGACACGGATACCCATAACAGTTCAAGAGTGAAAACTGCTTGGAACCTTCTCATGTGCGACAATAGCAAGCAAAAGCCCGCATCCTGTGAGGCAATGCGGGCGGAAATCAAGATCTTCGTCTTTTGGAATTGTTGCATGGATGGCGATCGCCAACAAAAAAACGCCCTGCAGTAATGCCAGGGCGTGAATTATCTTCACCTAAATTCATCCTCCCATTTCACCCATGCGGCTCTACAGCAGATTCACCAGCACATCGGAGCGGCAGACGAAGAGCATTAAGTAGTGGTGCGGAGAGAAACAATTCGCCTTCTCCAGTTGTAATCAAAGCATCCGCCATCTGTGCATCAGACGGTGCATTCTTAGCGGATGGGAAAAGGAACTCCTGCTTGCCACACTTAAAAATGTGCCCTGTTGATAGCATCTACTTCAATGAACAATTCAACGTGCAGTGCAGCAAGTGTAGCCCTTACGCTTGGCTATTATTTTTCTGTGGGGCAAATGAAGCACGGTCAGCATTACACTTTAACCAATGCAAAAACCTGGCAATCAATGGCTTTCAAGTCGTTAGACGGGGTTGTTAGCTATTTAGAGGTTAGGCAAGAACAAGTAAACAGAGCCACCAGCTAGGCGATCGCCAAAAGAAAGCTCACCATCGAGGGGTGCGTGGATATTTGGCCTATGCTGCTGGCATTGTCGAATGGCGGCGATCGCCAACGCTCCCAATAAAAAAACCGCCCCTAGGAGGGCGGGCGGTTGTTTGTATCAGATTGTATCCGTCCTCATTATTCCACCGATGAATGTCGCTCTCCACAACAACCAGCGGCAGTGGTTGAGGCGTTAGGTGGTGGTGCGGTGTCGGTAGTAAAAAGCCCACATCCTGTGAGCTGATGCGGGGTGGGGGGAATCAAGCCTATTGGGATTGGAGCATAGACAAAGAAAACCGCCATCAATCGACAGCAGCACACCCTATAGGTACTTAAAGGATTCCGCGATCGCTGCCCTCCCTACCCCTTCGTGGATTTGCTGCCTTTACGTGAGGTAATGGGCTGGAGAAATCTGGAGGCGGATAGGATTACTCAAGAGGCGCTATCTGCCCTTAAGAGTAGAGAGCTATGAAGCGATAAATATCGTAGCTAAAGGATTCCTTAGGCTAACCCACACCCTATACTGTTGTTTCGAGACACTGATGATTGTTGGCACCCCCTGCTCAATCAACTCACAGCCGAACCGATAAGCCTCT
>NZ_JACJOO010000020.1 GCF_014695575.1 Leptolyngbya sp. FACHB-8
TGGCTCAAACGTGGGTGTTAAACGTTCAGCTTTTAGAATAGAAGCCTGAAAGCCAGTGATAACAGGGATGATAGAAAATATTAAGAAGCTCTCAAATGACCTTTAGAGGGCTGGGTGCTTTGCCCTTAACTCCCTCGACCAGGGGAACAAAGCCAGTTCCCCTAGTCCCCTTGGCAAGAAGGTTTTACGTAGGGCATATTGGCCGCTTCGCATCAGTGGGGTTCGGATCAGGTTTGGATGGGGGCGTTGAACTGTTGCATGAGTGCTGCACTATGGCTTCGTTGCTGTTTTTGCCCTTCTGGGGTGTGGCAGGATTGGAGGGCAGTTCTTTGTTTAGGAGACGTTTATGGTGGGGAACGGGGCAGCGTTGCCGACGGGGCTGGTGTTGGATGGGTTGTTGCGAGAGTGGTTGTTAGAGGATGTGGGGCGGGGCGATCGCACGACGGAAGCGCTGCAACTGAATCAGAAAGAAGGAAAGGGGCAGTGGATTTGTAAGGAAGAGGGAGTGATTGCAGGATTACCGATTGCAGTACGGGTCTTCCAGTTGTTGTCGGCAGAGGTGGAGGTTTTGCCGCTGGTGGCGGAGGGAGCAGTGTGCGATCGTGGGCAACCAATCCTAAAAATGGAGGGGCCGTTGGGGGTGCTGTTGACTGGGGAACGGGTGGCATTGAACCTGGCCATGCGGTTGAGCGGGATCGCGACGACGACACGGCGTTATGCGGAGAAGATCGCGGATTTGCCGACGCGGTTAGTGGATACGCGGAAGACGACGCCGGGATTGCGGGTGTTGGAGAAGTATGCGACGAGGGTAGGGGGTGCCTTAAATCATCGGATGGGGTTGGATGATGCGGTGATGATTAAGGACAACCATATTGTGGCAGCGGGGGGAATTGAGACGGCGATCGCCCAAATCCGGGCGCAGGTGCCGTATCCGTTAGCAATCGAGGTGGAGACAGAAACGCTGGAACAGGTGACAGAGGCCCTGCGGTTGGGGGCAGACATCATCATGTTGGACAATATGCCGCTGGAGACAATGCAGGTAGCGGTGGGGATGATTCGGGAAGCAAATAAGCGGATCAAGATTGAGGCATCGGGGAATGTGACGTTGGAAACGATTCGGGCAGTAGCGGAGACAGGGGTAGATTATGTGTCTACAAGTGCGCCGATTACGCGATCGAGTTGGCTGGATTTGAGTATGCGATTAGGTTGATTTTATGTGCGCGACGCACACATAAAATCAACTTCTCAAACAGGTTCTAAGATGGAGATTGGTGTATTTGGTTTTTCCCATGACTTCGGCTGTTTCTTCGGAACTTAGTGTCAACAACTCGAAAGGGGAGAGAGTGCCTTTGCTGGGGCAGTCTCTAGAGGAGTTGACGGCTTGGGTACAGGAGCGGGGGCAGCCGGCTTATCGCGGGAAGCAGTTGCACCAGTGGATTTATCAGCAGGGAGCGCGATCGCTCTCCGACATTTCCGTCTTCTCGAAGCAATGGCGGGCGGAAGTGGCAGATTACCCGATAGGGCGATCGCACATCCACTACCAATCTGAAGCGTCGGATGGCACTATCAAGTTTCTGCTGCGGTTGGCAGATGAGCAAATTATTGAGACAGTGGGAATGCCGTCAGAAAAGCGGCTGACAGTGTGTGTATCATCACAGGTGGGATGCCCAATGGCCTGTGATTTCTGTGCGACGGGGAAAGGGGGCTTCCTGCGAAACCTGAAGGTGCATGAGATTGTGGATCAGGTTTTGACCGTACAGGAGGCATTTGGACAGCGGGTCAGCAACATCGTCTTTATGGGGATGGGAGAGCCGCTGTTGAATGCCGAGAATGTGTTGGGGGCAGTGCGATCGCTCAACCAGGACGTTGGCATTGGCCAGCGGATGATCACAATTTCGACGGTAGGGATTCCGGGGCGAATTCGTCGGTTGGCGGAGCAGCATTTGCAAGTAACATTGGCGATTAGTTTGCATGCATCGAATCAGAAATTACGGGAGCAGTTGATTCCGAGTGCGCATCCCTATCCGTTGGAGGATTTGTTGGCGGAGTGTCGAGAGTATGTGCAAATCACGGGGCGGCGGGTGACATTCGAGTACATTCTGTTAGCTGGGTTTAATGACGAGCCAGAGCATGCAGAAGAGCTGGCACATCATTTGCGGGGATTTCAAAGCCATGTGAATTTGATTCCCTACAACCCGATTTCGGAAGTAGATTATAAGCGGCCTGATGAGCGACGGATTCAGCGGTTTGTACAAGCGCTTAAACAGCGGCACGTTGCAGTGAGTGTACGATATTCTCGGGGATTAGAGGCTGACGCGGCCTGTGGGCAATTGCGGGCATCTAAGGCCCCTGTGGAAGCGTAGAAATTTTGTTTTTTAATAGCGGTACGTCATGGAATCTACGCTGTGGGTTCCATGACGTACCGCTCTCTAGCGAAAGGGGGTTCTGTAGTCTCCAATACCACTGACTCAGGGGCAACATCTGAGAATATCTCCCATTGGGTAAGTTTTGGGGGATCTCCTTAACATGAGCACTACGACTGGGCCGGTGGCGGGCGATCGCTCCCAAGCGGCTGAAGATTTTCCGTTAACACCTGTTCCGATGGATGCCCGGAAACCTATTTGGTCTTTAGCACCTCTATTAATGGGTTTTGCCCTCACCTCAACAACTCTATTCGCTGGAGGCGCTATTGGTCCCGCATTTCCCTTCATCCAGATGTTACTCATTGTTCTAATCGGTAATCTCTTGTTGGGGGCATACTGCTCGGCTCTAGGGTTCATTGCTCAACGCAGTGGTTTGCCAACCGTGCTCATGTCTCGGTTTAGCTTTGGCAATATGGGTTCTCGGTGGGTGGATTTTATTCTTGGATTCACTCAAATTGGTTGGTATGCCGTCACCAATGCCTTTATTGCCAGTGCCCTAACGGAGCTACTCGGTCTACCCATCTGGTTCAATGTGGTGGGCACTATTTTCTTTACCTATGCTTTCTGCGTGACCGCCTATGTCGGCTACAACGCCATGGACTGGTTGAGCCGTTTGGCTGTGCCTGCTATGTTGATTTTGATTGCTATCAGTCTCACCTTAGGCTTCCGGGATGCAGGGGATTTAGCATCGTTGCAACCCACCGCTGAAATGACCTTTACTCAAGCACTGGCTGTTGTGATTGGAACCTTCATTTCGGGGGGAACTCAAGCGACTAACTGGAGTCGTTTTGCAGACACAGGTAAAAATGCGGTCTGGAGCACCGCACTCTCCTTCTTTTTTATCAATGGTCTACTGGTATTTGCAGGAGCATTCTGCACCCTGGTATATGGCAGCGAAGACCTGATTCAAGCAATGGCAACTCAGGGTATTTTAGCCGGTGGCATTGTCCTGCTGATCCTCAATGTTTGGACGACACAGGACAACACTATTTACAACTTCTCAATGGCTGGGACTAACTTCTTTCGCACAACAAAGCGGCATGCCTTCGTATTGGGTGGTGCAACGCTGGCTCTGGCCTTAGCCCTTTCTGGAGGAGCCGATCGCATCATTCCTTTCCTGTTGTTTTTAGGAGTAGTAATCCCACCTGTAGGCGGCATTATTATGGCGGACTTTTGGTTTCGGCATCGCGGACAGTTTCCTTCGTTGGACACCAATTTACCTGCATTTAACTGGGCAGGTGTAATTGCCTATGTGGTAGCAGCACTCACGGCTTACTTTACAAGCCAGACAGGGATCGGGGTTGGACCTATCAATGGCGTTATTATAGCGGCGGTATCGTACGCCATTTTGACCAAGGTCATTCCTCAACCTATTCGCGATACGTCTATGTAGTTTGAATTAGTTTGTTCATTTTGTACGCTAAAAATCATTCGGGATGCCAGTTCTAATCATGATCTCTGGCATCTTTTTTATTCACAATTTCCCGAAGGATAGTATTCCTGTGCTTGACTTGAGAGATTGTATTGTTTTGGAAGGACCAGAGCTAATCCCTCATCGATGCTCACGATTCGTGGTGGAGGGAGATGTGGTGCAGCGGATGGATTTGCAGGAGCCTTGTGGAGCGATCGCTCACGGCTCTCTCGTTATCATGCCTGGCATGTACAACAGCCACACTCACATGGGCGACTCCTGCCTACCGGATGGTGCAACAGATACAGGGGGATATTTGAAAGTGGGGCTTCCGGCGGATCTGGTAGTGCTGAATTTTCATCAACCGCACCTGAGGGCGAGCCAACATATTCTGGCCTCAATCCTAACCCGGGTGACGCCAGCAGATGTGCTATTAACCCTGCGACAGGGGACAGTGTTGTATCAGGCCGAAGAATTTGGAATGAATTAACTGTTACAACAAACCGTTGCGGAGGGCGAAGACGGCAGCTTGAACGCGATCGCTCACGCCCAGCTTATTCAGAATATTACGCACATGGGTTTTTACAGTATTAGGGCTCACAAAAAGGGCAGAGGCAATTTCAGTGTTTGTGTTGCCTTCCACAATCAGTTTTAGAACTTCGATTTCTCGGCTTGATAACTGAGTGGGAGGAAACGGATTAACAGCGGGCGCATTCGGGAAGGTACTTTGCATAGTTCTGGTTGGGAGATTCGGTAATGCAGATTAAATCCCAAGCTCGACAACTCAGGATTTACAGAGGCGCCTGAGAATAACCGACGAAATACTAAACTGTTCAGTTCATTATCACTATAATAAACTAAACAGTTTAGTATAATTGCGTCAAGAACAAGAAATACGGAACAGCTCGGTAAACCTGTTTCTGGGGAGTGTGCCTGTTGTGCCATGCCCTTCCGTATGATTGAAGTTCACAGGTATGTTGCTGGATTAGAACGATACGATGAATACACTCAAGCGGGCCCCCCGCGAGTTATCCCCTGAAAAGACAGAGGCCATTTTAGATGGAGCCATGCAGGAGTTTCTCACTCATGGCTATGCCGCTACCAGTATGGATCGGGTGGCCGCTGCCGCTGGAGTGTCGAAGGCAACCGTGTATAACCACTTTCAGGGAAAAGAGGATCTTTTCAAGGCGTTAATTCGGAGGCTAGCGCAGCGAAAGGAATTGTTTGCCCAGGAGGCTCTGCAATCCAGTTCTGGGGATCCAGTGGTTTCTCTCAAACGTTATGCCCATAGTATGATGGCTAATCTTGGGGCAGATCCTCAGGTGCTGACGTTTATTCGCATTGTTATTGGGGAATCAGGGCGTTTTCCTGAGTTGGCCCGCACCTTTGTAGAGTACGTTGAAAGACCGACGTTGAAGCGCTTAACGACCTACCTGGCAGAGCATCCCGACCTGGATCTACCAGACCCTGAAGTTGCCGCCCGCACTTTTACAGGAGCGATGGTACATTTTATTATCATGCGCGACATTCTTCATGGTGGAGATATTGTACCCATGGAGTTCGATCGCCTCCTCGACAATTTGCTGCCATTGATGCTTAAAGTTCGTGCCCAACGTTAACTTTTACTGGAATAGCCACCAAAAGTTAACGTTGTGTATGTTTTTTAGGCGATCGCAAGTCTATGGATATGAGAAACCCGGTGTTTTTAGAAACACCGGGTTTCTTTCTAAGAAACACGAACACTAGCTTATGGCAATCAAAAGGTTGCTATAAATCAACCCTTAATTACATCCGCTCTAGCACAGAAATACCCAGTAAGGATAGCCCTAACTTAATCGTCTGGGCTGTTAAATCACAGAGAATCAAGCGAGATGTGCGTAAGGGTTCTTCAGCTTGGAGTACAGGGCAGCGATCGTAAAACTGGTTGAACTTCTGGCTCAATTCAAACAGGTATTGGCACAGACGGTTTGGCAGCAAATCTTGGTCGATCGCTAACAGCGTCTCATCCAATTGAAGAATGTGCTTTGCCAGAGCTAACTCGGTTTCTTCCTGGAGGGAAATGGGGCTATCGACTCCCAAAGTATCGAAGTCGACGTTGCCTTTGCGACTGATGCCCTGAATACGGACATAAGCGTAAAGCATGTAAGGAGCAGTATTCCCCTGAAGAGCCAGCATTTTGTCGAAGCTGAAGATGTAGTTGCTAGTACGGTTCTGGCTCAGGTCTGCATACTTAATGGCACTGATGCCGATGACCTGAGCAGCATGGGCAATGAACTCTTCACTTTCCTGGCGGCCTTCTTCAGCAAAGCGGGTTTCTAGATCTTGGCGGGCGTGGGCGATCGCCTCCTCCAACAAATCCATTAACCGCGCTGCATCTCCAGAACGGCTCTTTAGCTTCTTACCGTCATCCCCCAACACACTTCCGAGAGGTGCGTAGAGAAACTCTTGGTCTGTGATCCATCCAGCCCGTTTGCCAACCTGGAAGATCTGGGCGAAGTGATTAGCTTGTTCCGCTCCGACCGGGTATACAACCCGGTGAACCTTATCCACATTGACCCGATAGCGAATAGCTGCCAGATCTGTTGTGGCATAGTTGTAGCCACCACCAGACTTTTGCACAATCATCGGAAGTGGCTTCCCTTCCTTATTCGTGAAGCCTTCCAAGAAAACGCATTGGGCACCCTGATCTTCAACCAGAAGACCCAGCTTATCCAATTCGGTGATCACGTCTGGGAGGAAGGGATTGTAGAAAGACTCACCCCGCAAGATAAGGGGTGAAAGCTTCATCAAATCAAAGATTTTCTGGTTAGTAGAGTTAGAAAGATCGCAGACAATCTGCCAGGCCCGGAGGGTTTCAGGATCACCTGCCTGTAACTCCACAACGGACTGACGAGCGACTTCCTGAAACTTTTCATCCTCATCGAACCGCTTCTTGGCAGCCCGATAGAACGAAGCTAAATCTCCCAGATCAATGGCACTGGAATCTTTTAGGGCATCCGGGTAGGCTTCGCGGAGGTAGGCAATCAGCATGCCGAAAGGGGTACCCCAGTCGCCCAGGTGGCTGATACGCAGGAGATCGTAACCTAAAAATTCGTGAATACGGGCCAAACAGTCTCCAATTACGGAGGGGCGCAGGTGGCCGACGTGCATTTCTTTGGCAATGTTAGGGCTGGGGTAATCAACGATCGCCCGCACACCCTGACGTAACGGCTCAACTCCCAATCGCGAATCTGTGCGAATAGCCTGGAGCTGTTGCTCTAAATAATCCAGAGTGAGGCGAAAGTTGATGAAGCCGGGGCCTGCGATCGTGGGAGTCTCGCACAGATCCGACACATCAATGTTTTGGACGATTTGTTCGGCGATCGCCCGAGGAGCCTGCCCTAATCGCTTTGCCAACGACATAGCCAGATTGGACTGGTAATCCCCAAACTTGGAATTACTGGCGGGCACGAGCATGGGGTCTGTGCCTGCCAGGTCGGGGCCAAAGGCGGCAATCAAAGCCTGCTCAATGCGCGCATTCAATTGAGCGATGGTCGAAATCATGGGTAATGGTAACGGTGTCCAGACGTTTGATTATAGGCTAGCCGTTTACCAAAATATAACGATTTTCGGGCTTCAAAGCCGAGAGTGCATGCTCTACGAGCATGCACTCTCGGCTTTGAAGCCCGAAAACTACCCGTCAGTAGCGTTTATGTGTGGATAGATTCTAATAATTTGGCGAAGGCTTCGTGTTCAGTGGAATTGCCAACAACAAGGAGACGATCGCCCTCCTCCATCACAACTTCGCCCGTGGGATACCGCAGCATTTGCTTTTGCCGCTTGATCGCCATTACAGTGGCTCCTGTGTGACGGCGAATATTGGCTTCTGCTAAATTCAACCCAACGAGCGGAGAGTAGGACTCCAGCGCGTACCAGTTATGTTGTAGACCTTCGATGGCCGTTTCCAGATCGGCGGCTCCCCAGTATTCGGCGCGTTCTGGAAGGATGTCACGATAGCGTCCGGTGCGATAGCGATTCACAATTTGCTGCACCGCATAAATGGAATCACCCAGGTTCAGCAGCATATGAGCGCCCATTTCCAGGGACGCTTCAAATTCGGGCTGCACCACTTCCTGGGCTCCCAACTGGTACAGCAGGTCAATCTCGTCGTTGGCATGAGCCCGGACGGTAATGTCGAGTTCTGGGGAAAGACTGAGGGCCCGGTTAAGGGTTAGGCGAGTTGCCAGGGGATCTGGTAGGGCGATCGCCATAGCTTTGGCCCGCTTCAAGTTGGCCTTTTCCAGAACCAGGGTACTGGAGGCATCACCAAACAGGTAAGGAATTTTGCGATCGCGCAAGGTTTGCAAGGCTGCTTCATTATTATCAATGACCAGAATGGAGTACCCCTGGAAATACAGCATCCGTACTAGGGTCGCACCCACACGGCCATACCCCACCACCACGACATGATCGACTAATTCCTCATCCAGTCCTGCCATATAGAGTGATACTGGAGTGCGGATCCAGGACCCCACCACCGGCAATTGTTCAAGGTATTGCAGGAGGTGAGGGGTAACTTTGAGCAAGAAGGGCGTTAGAACTAGGGACGCTGCCGTGATGCCCACAATCAGCCCATACTCCCGTTGGGAAAAGAGCCCGGCACTCTGAGCATTTCCCGCCAAAACAAAGGAAAATTCCCCTATCTGATTAATACCCAAACCTACGGTCAGAGCGGTTTTAAGGGGATAGCGAAAGATACAGACAATGAGGGTGGCGATCGCGGCCTTTCCAACCAGAGTCACCGCAACGAGCCCCAACAAAACCCATGCATTTTGTAAAAGAAATGTCGGGTCAATCAACAGCCCAATCGATGCAAAGAAAAGCGTGGCAAACACATCCCGCATCGGCAAAACGCGATCGAGGGCATGATCAGCATATTCAACATTAGAAATCATTAAACCGGCGACGAATGCTCCCATGGCAATGCCCAGTCCTAGAGCCTCAGTCAATAGAGCGATACCCAAACACAGGATTAGAATCCCCAGTAGGAATAACTCTTGGGAGCCACTTCTTGCCAATTGCCGAACCAGAAATGGGATAATAAATCGTCCTGCCAGGATAGCTCCCACCAGAAAGAGAGACGCTTTTAGAAAAGCGATCAACAGGGCAATGCCAATAGTTTCAGGGAGTTGAGTAAGTGCCGGAAGGACCGCCAGCATCAGCCCCAATCCCAAATCCTGAATAATCAGAATGGCGAGCATAATCTGACCGTGGACCGTCTGCACCTCATTTCGCTCAATCAAGCTCTTCAGCACGACGGCGGTGGATGAGAGGGACAGCACAGCCCCCAGGAAAATCGCTTTAGGAATCGTTTCAACCCAACCTGTCAAATACGCCAGTACACCGCCAAGAAGGATGGTGAGTAGGATTTGACCAGACCCACCTCCTAGAGCGATCGTTCGCAATCGCAGCAAATCCTTCAGAGAAAACTCCACCCCCAGGGCAAACAGGAGCAAGGCCACACCGACCTCGGAAAGCACCTGAATATCGCCCTCCAGAGCAATTAGCCCTAACCCGGCTGGGCCAACTACCATCCCCCCCAGCAAGTATCCCAACAACACAGGCTGGCGCGCTCGGTTAGCGATGTACCCGCCCACTGCGGCTGCCCCCAACACAGTCACCATATCGACAATCAGGGTCAGTTCACTTGCCATCGTTTCATCTCCGCCTAATCCTTCCTTCAGCGTACTCGTCCTGCTATGGTCAGAGCCAGGACCATTAAGGCGAGAGAGCATGGAGCTTAGCTCCACACTCTCTCGTGCCAGGGTTGCTTTAGAAACCGCTTTTTTGTGTGCTTCGTATACAAAAAAGCCCTTTCAACCAGTTTCTAGGATTGAGCAACGGCGATCGCCTGAATGTCCACCTTGCGATTAAACAGTACACGGGGTTTGAGCAGGACCCGGAAAAGCAGGAAGAGCGATCGCAACTCTCCAGGTGTTTGACGGCTCGTCCATTGCCCTGGGCGACAGAATAGTGCTTCGATCAACGCTCGTTGGGCTGCCAGGGGTAGGGGATCAAAGAAAACACGAACCTTTGGGGAAGCATCTGATGCGCTGACAACCATATGGCCTAACAGTGTCAATTCTTCCTCCATCAAATCCACTTTGACGGGAAGAGATTCGCCAGGGTGAATGGGCAAATTTGCCTGAGTGAGAGAGACTTCAGCCCCTTCCTCAGACAGCATGGTGGTTGTGCCCCAAAAGGTTTGCTCATTTACCTGCAAACGCACGGTGCGTCGCAAGGAGAACCAGGCGCTGGTACTGGGCCGAGGTACATCCAGCAAAATCAACAGACCCACCCCCAGCACAATCAAGTTATAGAGACTCCACATCCAACCTAAGGAAACTCCTCGAAAGGAATTCGTAGAAGATTGTGTCACCAGTAAGGTATTTCCCAAATTCAGCCACAGGCTTATAGCCGTTGCAACGAACAGAATGACCAGCGGTAGTGCAAGGTTCCAGTTATAGGTGAAGCGATCGCTCACCGTTCCTTTCGGTGTGACCCGGAATCCCTTTGAAAAAGGATTGAGCATCACCTTAATGACCGTCACCGCTAATGGAAAGCACAGTACCAGGGCATAAATATCAGACAGCACCGCTGACCGCGAACGGTAGTTCAACCAGGAAAACACAGACAATTGCACTAAATAAAACGGCAGGAAAAAGTACAGTAACTCTGCCGTAGTAGATCGAAAAGGAATGATGCCGAACGGATAAAACAAAGGAAATAACAGAAAACCAACTCGAGAAATACTAGTGAACCAGTGCAACAATCCTTCTAAATGCGCCAACCGTTGAAGTAGGGTTAAACCCGGAATCGTCAACGGATTTGATTTAATAAAGAAAGCTTGCAAGGTTCCTCTAGCCCACCGCAGCCGTTGTAAAGCGTGCGCTGCAATATTTTCAGCAGCCAGTCCAGCACTTAATTTCTCCCCTAAATAGATCAACCGGTACCCCGAAGCCGAGATGCGGATACCCGTGAAGTAATCTTCGCTGAGAGAATCGGTAACAAACCCACCTGTCTCTTCTAGGGTCTGTCGCCGTACAACAAAAGAAGTGCCTGCACAGATTACACTTCCGGCACCATCTCGAATAGGCTGAATTTGCCGATAGAAGACCTCCTCTTCAGGGGTTAATACATCTTCCAGGCCCAGGTTACGGGCAATTGGGTCGGTGTTATAGAAGGTTTGGGGCGTTTGCACCAGGGCCACTGTAGGATTCTGAAAGAAGCCCACGGTGCGGGTCAGGAAATTACGGGTGGGAACAAAGTCCGCATCAAAAACAACAATGAGTTCTCCCTGAGTCCGAGGTAAGGCATGGTTCAGGTTGCCAGCTTTAGCACTGCGGTTGTCGGATCGGGTGAGGTAATGGCAGCCCAATTCAGATGCTAAAGCCCGAATTTCAGGACGACGAGTATCATCCAGAATATAAATTTTCTTGTTAGAGTAATCTATTGCTTGGCACCCAATCACGGTGCGTCGCAGAATGAACTCCGGCTCATCATAGGTAGGAATGAGAATATCCACTGACGGCGTGTAATGACCGCAAATCACATCATGAGCATACGCATCTGCTTCACGACGACGATCGCGCACCCGCAACATAAGAAACAACTGAACACTGCCGCTGCCCATAACGATCAGTTCTAGAAACAGCAGCAGCAGACTGAACGTTCCATTTAAAGGAGTACTGAGGTTTAAGGTTGTGAGCGATCGCCACAACACATACCTCACCGTTAAAATTGCCAGCAAGCCGACGACGAGCACCCGTGACCAGGGGCGAGGCTGTGGCGACACCTTCATCACCATCAGCACCAGCAGGAAAAGGGCCGCAGGAAAAACCCACAGATAAGGTTCTACCGCTATAGGTACCCTCAGCCATGTAGGAGGCTGTTCTTGGAAATAATACAGATGGGTAAAAAAAGTCGTGATGGGGTCGTGCCCCGTGAACCAGGCGATGGCGATCGCCACAGCAACAAGCACACTTCCAACCATGACGAGAGTAGCCGTTTGGGGACGGCTCTTTCTCCAGCGGGCGTTTCGCACCCTTCGACGCACAAACTGAGAGGTTGTCATAAGAGAACTCCCGTCTAACGCTTTGTTTCGTGAACCACTCTGTAGGTATACGAGTTGATCAGCCGATAGGATTTAGAAATCTAAATTTTTGTGAAACAGCGTTTGACTATAACCCGTTTTCAAAGGCCAGAAGTGTTCAATCTGCACCCCAATTCAGGTCAATTAAACCCAGGCTAGATATTTTGGAAGCCTATGCCCTAAGTCGTATTTAAGCGATTTGAGCTTGAATCAGCCACGGTTGTTTTTGTGAGAGCCGTGCTCCGTACGGCTCTCACAAAAACAACCAGATTTTAAACGCTTGAAAAGCGCTGTAACTTTACTTGTTAACCTCAGTTCGGGTTAAGGGCTTTTTCGAGTGCCGCGCTTCGCGTGGCACTCGAAAAAGCCCATTATTGCGTGCGCGACGCGCACGCAATAATGGGCGGTTCGGCTTATCCCGAACTGAGGTTTGTTATACCAAACAAATATGAAGCTGCGCCAAACTAGAAGAGTCCTCTTTGAGGTGATGGGCGATGACAGGACGTCCTTTTCAAGTCACGGTGACGGAGAGCCTGGAGCAGTTAGAG
>NZ_JACJOO010000021.1 GCF_014695575.1 Leptolyngbya sp. FACHB-8
ATCAAAGCCAAGAGTTCACGCCCGTAGGGCGTGAACTCTTGGCTTTGATGCCCGAAAACCGCGCGCCTTTGGCGCGCGGTTTTCGGGCCTGATTTCAAAATGAGAATTGCTGAATTGTTGTGTGGCCGTGTCACACAACAATTCACGTACTCAAAACTGATAGATGCAAGAGGCCTAATAAAATGGGCACGGCGTCAAGCACCGCGCCCATTTTATTAACTAACCTCAGTTCGGGTTAAGGGCTTTTTCGAGTGCCGCGCTTCGTGTGGCACTCGAAAAAGCCCATTATTGCGTGCGCGTCGCGCACGCAATAATGGGCGGTTCGGCTTATCCCGAACTGACGTTAACTAGAAGAACTAGGAATAGAATCGTCTTCTACGGCCTCAGCTTCTTCCATGGCTTCCTGAATAAAGAGGCGAACCAAACGGTTGTAGGTTCCGGCTCCAATGTATTGCGGGTACGTGTGGGAGAGGCTGTAAACCCAAATCAGATCCTCACCGTCATAGATGCGGACGTCATGCAGCAAACTGCGGCATTTGGGTTTGAGAGAGTTCGCCATTTCTAGCGCATCCGTCCAGCGCTGAAATTCCTGAGAAAAATTAGGGGTGATGACTTTGAACATAGGATTTAGCTCACCCGACGGGCTATCACAGCATAAAAAGGATCACCTCCTGGAATTCCAATCATTCGCAGGATTGAAGGCAGGGTGGACGGTTGGGCGATCGCCTCAATTTCCGCAAACCCTGGAATTGCAGCAAAGTAAGACTGCACCAGTTGCACTCGTTCCGGCTCAGATGCCTCACGCCAGGCCTGAATCGCCTTCTCGTAAAACATCCGGTTCGAAAAACTGACGATAGCAATACCGCCAACCTTAAGAGTGCGATAGATCTCCGCAAACACGGCTTCGGGCCGTTGCAAATACTGCACTGAAACTGTAATCAGTACCGCATCAAAGGATTGATCAGGGAGCGGTAAAAGCTGTTGCTTATTTAAGTTTTGAGTGAAGTAGTGATCCAGTCGCGGATTGCGAGCCAGTTCCTCTGCATTGAGTCCATGGCCTTCCACATGAGCAAACTGGATCTCCTCAGGCAGATGAGAAACCCAACTGCTCATTAAGTCCAAAATACGAGTACCCGGTTGTAGGCGATCGCGATACAAATCCGTTAACTGTTGGATAAATCCTTCATCCACATGGGTAACGAACCGGGGGACGCTGTAGAACTGATCGTCGTCGTTCTCGTTAAGCTTCGTGCGCTGGGTAGGTTGTAAAAACATCCGAATAGTACCGATGCGGCTCTTACACACTTCAGTGTACGGAAAATTCCCCAAGCTTAGCCGATGTAAACCAGCTCAAGGCAGAGTCCGTCAGGATCTTTAAACAGGACTGCATAATACTCCCCCTGCTCGGGGGCAGAAACTACAGGGAAGCCTTCTGAAGGAGTCACAGAATCCTCAAAAGATTCCTTCCCCGCCGAGTCAGGCTCGGTAACGGCAGAGGTCTCTGGATGGAGTGCCCGTGCAGGAGCCTTAAGAACCGGGATACCTAACGTTTGTAAATGTTGGTAAAACGCATCCACCTGCTCACGGGAATCCGCATTAAAGGCTAGATGGTGGAGGGTAGAAAATACCTGGGTCGAAGACAGCTCAGGCAGAGCTGAAATCGTGATGGCTCCCGCTCGGGGTGACCACCACAGAGTAAACTCATCAGTCTGCGCGGTACGGCGATAGCCAAGTAACCCTAAAACCCGATCATAGAAAACCTCGGAGCGGGGGCGATCGCTCACCCGCAACGCCAGATGGGTCATCGCACCCAGTACCATTACGACTCCCGGCTTCGCTTCAACCAGAAGCCCCGCAACCCGGCTGCCCGTGCCCCCTGGTAGTCATCCTGAAAGCTATCGCCAATGTGCCAGGCTTCCTCAGGGGTGCAGTTGTGTTTTTGCAAGGCCATCTCAAACACGCGAGCATCGGGCTTGGCCACCCCAACTTCCGAGGAAATGGTGACCGACGTGAAAAAGCTTGACAGGCCCAGGGTCTCCATCACAGTGTGAATACGAGAGTCGAAATTAGAGACAACTCCCAGCTCCACGCCCTGATTAGCCCAATGGTTCAGGGTATTCAGGGTGTCGGGGTAGACAAACCAGGGCTCAGCACTGGCGAAGTGATCATAGAGGGCGCTGAAGAATGTGGGAAAGTCGGCAAATTGATTCAAAGCCCCCACCTTCTGAAAGGTTTCGGCAGCGATCGCCCACCACCATCCATACTCCCGCTCAGGAATATCTTCCGGAGCCGTACCTGGAAACGCCAGGGAGCCAGCCGATTCAAAACTGTCAAAAAAGGCTAGATTTAGAGCCTTTGGGTCTACCGTAACCCCAAACTGTTGAGCCAGTTGGCTATAGACTTCTCCAACACTTCCCTGAACCCCAAAAAGGGTGCCAACAGCATCGAAAAAGATCACTTTAGGTTTTTGAGCGGCCATGCCTGGTTACTGCTAAACGAACTGAAAAAACCGTGAGCGCCCCGGTAGAGGCAGCCGACCTATTGGAGAACGCGAAATTCTATACAAGGTATCTTATTAAACTCTATTGAGCTTGAAACGAGAGTTTTTTGGAAAAAAATTCAGTGAGTTTTTGTATACAAATTTAGAAGCGATGAGCTATGTGCTCACCCCTTCTTAAAAAAGAAGCTGTCCGTGTATTGTTAACCTAGTTCAAGGTCAGGGATTTCTGGAGGAGCGCGCTTTGTGCTCCCTCCAAAATGGGCACTTATAACAAGTAAGGCTAAATGCGATGATAAAAAGTGGTGCGGCGCAAAGCGCCGCACCACTTTTTATCATCGGCATCTAACCCGACATGGATATTAGCGGGTAGCAGAGAGAAAGTCCCGAAGAGGCTTTGAAATCCAGTTCAGCCCAACCTTCACCTGATGTTCAAAGGTAGGCATGCGATACAGATAAGCCAGCCGTCGCGCTACATAAGCCAAAGGGCCCTCTAGTTTGACTCCAAGCCCAGAAAGTGTCGCATTATCCGTGCCCAGCGAGATCATCTCACCGAGGTGCTGATACCGGAAAGGAAGAAGGGGGCGATCGCTCAACGAGGCCCACACATTCCACCCCGTGTAATCTGCCTCCTGAAAAGCAGCCTGAGCGGTGCCCGGCACCTGTTGCCCTTCGGCATCTCGGCACTCGGCAGAGTCTCCCAAGGCAAAAATTTCTGGGTGGTCCTCTACCTGCAAGGTTGGTGTCACAATCAACTGCCCCCGCTTGTTCTTCTTCAGGGGTAAGTCGTTTAATACCTCAGCGACCTTGGTGCCAACCGTCCACAACACCAGGTCAACGGGAATGGTATCGACCGCGCCTCTAAATTCCAGGGACAGACTATCAGCGGCGACATTGGTAATCTGGGTTTCGAGATCAATCCAGACGCCCAGTCGCTCTAATGCCTTCTGAGCGGTTTCTCGGTTAAATTCCGGCGACGTGCGAAGAATTTGGTCGCTCAACTCCACCAACCGTATGCGACCACGATCGCCCAGCCGCTCTGCCAGTTTACAGGCTAGCTCCACCCCACTGTACCCCGCTCCGGCAATCGCAATTCGGATGCGATCCTGATCCGAATCCTCTAAAAACCTGAGCCGCTCCTGCAAACGATAGGCATCCTCTACCGATCGGAAAGCAATCGCATGTTCTTCAACCCCTGGAGCCATGGCCATCGGCGTCTCACCTCCCAGGGCAAGAACCAGGCGATCGTAGGGCAACGGTGGTTGCTCCTCTAGAAAAACGGTGCGGCTTTCAATATCAATACCACTCACCTTTGCCTGTATAAAACGAATACCTGTGTTGTCTAACAACTCAGGAAAAGGTGGCGCAATCTCCCAGGTTTGCAGTTCTCCGCTCACCAGCTCATACAGTAGGGGTAGGAAGAGAAAGCGATCGCGCTGATCCACCAGCATAATTTCAGGCTTTTCACCCCCGCTCCAGGGCAACTGGCTGAGGCGCAGGGCTGTGTAGAGGCCGCCAAAACCACCCCCCAGAATACAGATGCGGGCTGGGCTCTGAGTCATAAACAGAATCCCCTCAAGGCTGAAGATAACGTTTTGCAAACTTCTTCAGCATAGCGAAGGAATGGAGAGAAAAGGCAGGAACCCAGGATAGTTTGAATCGTTGATTTTTGGATGCGCCGCGCACAGAAACAGGACTGAGGCATCTTGTTATGCGTGGTCTGCTTCACACACCACGCATAACAAGATGCCTCGGTCCCAAGAGAACAGGTGCCTTCACTTACAAAAGTGGGTTTCCCAATTTGCAAAAGTGGGAAACCCAAGAGAACTCGCTTAGTGCTGACATCTAGCCGTCTGTTCGTGAATTTTCTCCTGAATGTTCAGGGGAACACCCAGCGCTGCATCCCGATACAGCCGTTCAAATTCCCGCTCAAAGTGGGCTGCAACAGTGGCATTGTGGATCACCAGAACATTTTCATCATTGCTCTGGTTAGCCGATGCACTCCAGTTCTGAGAACCCGTAATCACCGTAGTACCATCGACCACAGCAAATTTGTGATGCAGCATATCGCCGTCCGGAAGATTAGGCGTGCCAACAGAGGCGATCGCCTCATTCCAGGGATGATTGCCCGCTTCAATACGGCAGCGATCATCCGGCAGCGCAACGCCCATCATATCCAACCCCTCACTATAGTTTCGGGAAAAGAAATTGGCATCGATCAAAGCTTGTACCGATACCCCCTCATGGTGACGGGCTTCTAACACATAGCTGAGATACTGGTCACTAAACACGAAGAGCGCGATATCAATTCGTTGCTGAGCCTGACTGAGCGTACGACCAATGAGTCCGTTGCCACTCACCCACCAATTTTGAGAGGGCGACGTTGGAGAAAACTGCACCGTAACGGTTGAGCCAGGGGCAAGTGTGACAGTCTGAGGACCACGGTAGGGTTTCTGTAACCCAAACTTGCTATCGGGTTCCTTCCCAACACCATCGCCCCACATAAGGGCAAATTCGCGGCTAAATGTTTGTGCTAGCTCCCGGTTTTCAATTCTCAGTAAGTGATTGGCATTGCCATGGGTATCGGGAGCTAAAAAGTCACCATGCATATCTGATGGGGTGAAATTAGCAGAACCCACCACAAGGGTATGCCCATCCACCACGACAAACTTGTCATGCATCAGAGCACTGCCCCGCGAACCATCGGCCCGGTCATCCAGAATTGGGATACCTGCTCGCTCTAAAATCACCAGCGCATCGTTTTGGGCAATTTCTTCCGGGGAAAGGTGCCCATCCCGATTTTGATCGATGATTTGGATGGCATCCTCGAAGCGATCGCGATCCCGTTCCTCCATTGCAACCGTCCCCTGAGACGCCATTTCACTGAGAGGTTGACGGTACGAGTTCTCAAGAATGATACGGACTCTTACACCCGCTTGCTGCCGTTCCCGGAGGGCGATCGCAATTCCGGGTAAGCGCAATTCCTGCACAGCCACGTCTACCGACTCATGAGCTGATTGGACAGCATCAATCACCACCTGCTCCAAGTTATCCCCCTGACGAGATTGATGGCGGTAAGGCTCGGTATAAAACGATGCTTCAGAGTGATTAAAGTATGCCTGGATATACGGATCCTGGGGGAGGGGTTGCAGTAAGGGCTCAGCATGGAGCGATCGCGCCCACCGTAGCCCCCAAAGGCTAGTCCCTGCGATCGTTAATCCAACCAACCCAATCCAGGAAAAGCGCCGCAAGCGCTGAGGGAGAGAGGGCGATCGCTCCCGAAGAAAAACAGCCATAGGTACAATGCCAAACCCTGAGGTCATGAATTCTGGCAGTTCTTCTGAGACCCTTGTCCACCTGCATAAAGCTTATTAACTTTCCAGTCTGGTAGGTACGAGAGACGGGCATGAGACGCCGTCTCACACCCATTGTCTCGTACCTACCAGACTGGAAAATGCTGTACGTCAAAGGGTTTAGAAGAACTACTCAGAGTACTGTGAGGTGCAACCATTGGAATTGAAAATGGGAGTCCCTCAAAAGAAACTCCCATTTCTAACCCCGCATGGGTCTAACTAAAACATGCCCAGAGCAAAGAGATAACTAACTATGCTGCATTAAAATATACTCAACATATTTCCAGCACCCCTTCAGCCCCTAGTAATTCAGCAAGTGGACTCTAAGGAGGTTTCTGCATAAGAATTTACCCAGAATGTTGGTGCTTTGCCCGCTTCGCGGGCAAAGCACCAACATTCTGGGGGGTAATTTCATTACTGGAAATCTCCTAAGCTTTTGCAGGGTACGAATTAAAACTGACGCCCCAGTAGACGCTGGCGAACACTCTCAGCAATTTTTTGCCCCAAATATTCTGGAATCAAATTTTCGTTCGGACCCAGCAAGTACAAGATCAACCGTGTCCGCCCTCGCCAAACCAACAAATTGGCATTGACTACCAGCAAATCTTCCTGCCAGATCGCGTACATCACCTTGTAAAAAAGACCTGGTTGGTTGTCAGCCTCAATGAGCAGAGCAGGAAGATGAAAGACTGGATCTACATAAAACTCCGTTTCAACCTGCTCTAAGCCTGCATCCAGGTTAAACTCGACCGCCAGCATTTCTTCCACTTCAAAACGGCCCGCCAGCGCCTCACGCACGGCCCGACAGACATTCTCAGCGGTCTTATCCGAGAGTACTTTGCCACCCCGCGACACCACCAACTTGATGAACACCAACATGGGTGGGTAAATTTGCCCATACAAGCTAAGGCTGTGGATGGTTAACCCATAGGCAGCTAGCACGCCGAAAATGTCACTGAGTAAAAAAGACTGATTCCGGTAGGCAAAATGCAGGGCGCTTTTGTTGCCTTCAGGCTTCAGTTCAATGACTGCTTGTTTCGTTTTGTAAAGATGATAGGCCAGTCGCAGATTTTGGAGCTGAATCTCGCTGCTCACAAACTGCTCATAGAACTGAGGAAACGCTCGGTTGAAGCGCTTCAACAGTTCCAACGTCGATGATTTTAAGCCCGAAGCCATAGTGGGGAGGAAACCTGGTCTGTCCGCCTGAGAAGAGGGAAGGTACCGAATATGTAAGTTAATTCTGACTAGAAAAGCTAACTTTACGACACCCTGTTCAAAATTACGAGATGAACTTTTAGGCTAACCTATAGTTTTGAGGTATAGCACTCCCCATCTGGATCTCCTTGGCTCTGATTTATATAGGGGCGATCGCCCTCCCAGGGTAACGCCGGTAGAGAAAGGAAAATGCCAGCAGCTTTTAGGATGGACTTCCGTCGTATCGCTCAAGCTGGGAAAGGGGGGATATACTAGCTAGTACCTCAGATACATCGTTCGTCGGGTTGGTGCTACTCGCATGGGTTTTTGGAAAAGCTTGTTTAGTACCTCAGAGACCGCCACCACCAGACCAGTACAGACTGAGGGGGCGGCCTCATCCAGTCTGGCGGCAGGGACAGGATCTCGCATCTTTTTTAGTACCGATCGCGACATCGACCTCTATGAGCTAGAGGAACTATGCGATGCCGTAGGTTGGTCACGGCGTCCTCTCCGGAAAGTTAAGAAAGCCATTCAGCACAGCTTTATGGTGCTCACGATGTGGGAGCAGAAGGGCACCCAGCGCCGTTTGATTGGGTTCTCGCGGGCCACTTCTGACCATGCATTTAATGCCACTATTTGGGATGTAGTGGTTCATCCTGACTTTCAGGGTAAGGGCCTTGGAAAAGCGCTCATGGCCCAACTCATCAAAAAATTACGGACTGAAGATATTAGCAACATCACGCTGTTCGCTGATCCCCATGTGGTGGACTTCTATCGGCAGCTAGGCTTTATGCCAGACCCCGAAGGAATTAAGGGAATGTTCTGGTATCCAGACTAGGATCGACATCCTAAATTTTAGGTGTGCTCAACACACCGGCCATTCTCATTTTGGAATTAAACCCGAAAACCGCTCGCTTTAGGCGAGCGGTTTTCGGGTTTGAAAGGCGAGATTCGTGCTGATTGGGCGCGACCTCTCGCCTTTCAAGTTCACAGCGAGAATTGCTATCAGCAGACAGCAATTCTCAGTATGGGCATCAAAGCCGAGAGTGCGCGCCCTACGGGCGCGCACTCTCGGCTTTGATGCCCGAAAACTACTCGCCTTTGCGAGCGGTTTTCGGGCCTGATTTCAAAATGAGAATGGCTGATCAGCAGATATAAAATTTAGGGTCTTAGCAAAAACTGTGATAACCTAGAAAAGACTGCTACGGGATGTAGCGCAGCTTGGTAGCGCGCCTGCTTTGGGAGCAGGATGCCGCAGGTTCAAATCCTGTCATCCCGATTTATACCTGTACATAGTGATTGGGTGGGCACTGAGTGCTTACCCAATCATTGTTTCTAGGGAAGTTGGTGCGTTCTCTAAAATCGTCGTTATCCTTTTTGAAGTGAGTCGATGAGGTGTGTATGCAGCAGAAATATCGGTGGTGGATGATCCTTCTTAGCATGACGTTGATGGGATACGGTTGTGCAAGCAATACCCCCACGTCCACATCTCAGGTAGAACCCGCTTCACCCGATGCAGTCGTAAAGGTCGCCAAAAACGCTGAACCTGAATCTTCCCCCCCAGCAGGTGACCTTCCCGAAGAACTCTCGCCTTCCCAGGATGCACTCAAGCGATTGCCTCAAGTTAATGCTGGCCGGGCCAATCCCTTCGGGTCCATTCTTCCCGGTTCTGTTCCGGTTCGCCCCCGTACCTCATCAGCGATGAGTTCAACCTCGACTCCTATCCCGGTCCCTCCTACAATTTTGGAACCAACCGTTCCGGTAGCTACTGCACCGATCGCCCCTCTTCCCGCTCCTCTGCCTGCCCCCCAAGTTGCCGCAGCGCCCGTCACCTCTGTTCCTGTCCCCGCAGCAGCCCCGGCAGCGATCGCCCCGGCTCCGTCTCTACCCTCTCTCGCTGCGCAAATTCGCATTAGCGGCATTGTGCAGATTGGTAATCAGCTGAATGTGTTGGTGGAAGTACCCAATGGCGGCGGCTCACGACCTGTTCGAGTCGGAGAAGACATCATTACGGGGCGGGTTCGATTAGCCCGGGTTGATGTAGCCGCCAACCAAGAACCTCAGATTGTGTTAGAAGAAGGAGGAGTTGAGACGATCAAAACGGTTGATAGTGGTGTATAGAACACGGCGTGAGAGACATGTCTGACAAGATGAAATCCTTCTGCTCCCTGGAGGTGTCATGATGCCAGAATCTCAATCAAGCTCTCCCAAAAAGCGTACCGGAGCTTCCATCGATTTAGAAGCTCGTGCCCTGAGCTTTCAAGATACCTATTTGTGTCCTATTTGTCGTCACGGTTCAATTACAGGCTTGACGCTCATGGATGCGTTTGCCTGCGATTTTTGTCGGCATATTTTGACGGCTAATCTGCAAGAGCAAACCGTACAGGTTGTAGATACTCAGCCCATGACATGGCGCTGGAACGGGCGTCGGTGGTTGTCGGGAACGTTACAGAATGGCCAATTCACGGGTCTGATCTGGCTGGTTGGTATAGCTGTCGTGATACTACCGCCCACCCTGATTGGACTATCGGCTTACACATTTCCTCCTCTGCCCGGTAGCCGCTGGGCCTGGTTTCCGGTAGCTTGGGCCTGGACGACACTGGTCGTTCACTTACTTATGGTGAGTTGGTTAATCGCAGAGCATTATCAATTCTCGCCATACATTACTGGGAAAGTTTGGATACGGCATTGGCTCAGGCGACAATAGATTTTATTAATTTTCAGTTTGTCGCACCGAAACCCACGCAAGTTCTCAAGTTCGCTCATTTTTTACAGTAAAAGCCTTACTGAGAAATGAGTGCTTCAGACATAAATTAAGACTTATGCAAGTCACCCTATGCAGAGCATTCTTGGGGGGTGTGGCGTATTTTGAACACTACACCCCCCAAGAATGCTTAAATCCTGATAAAAATAAAAGCCAAAATGGGCGCTTGGGCTTTCCCGACTTGGGGTTAAGCTTAGTTGATGAGCCAGAAAGCTACCGTACAAGCCCTCTAGCCCATCAGGATGTAAAAGCTGTTGAACTACACAATTATCTTTCTAGAGGTCTTGTGTAGTCTGATAGCTACCAGATGCACGTCCGGTGTTCACATTGAATTTCACTGCCATAAGAAATTTCCCTTTCATCCAGAAACGAAGGTTAGGATGAAGGGAAATTCCTCAACCCTGGGCATCCTTGGGGTACGAATCCCTAAGTTCTGTAGAACCGAATTGATTCTATGACACTGGAATCCTGTCCCAAATGTAGTCACAAACTGGCACCACCACTCAAGTCTTCAGGTCGTCAAATCTGTATGAAATGTGGTTGGTCTGATCGCCCTCGGGGTGCTTCAGGTGCCAAACCTCCCACTAAGGTGCAACCTCGGGAGGATATTTCGCAAATGGAAATCAAAAAAATCCTGGCAGAGGCTACGGAAAAAGCCAAGCAAAATATGAAACCTCGCCGTCTTCAGGAGACGGATGAGGGACCATTAACTCCTGACTCAGCGCGATCGCCCTTAGAAGACTTGTTACGGCGCGATCGCTCCACGGATTAGCTCCGGGTATTAGGTGCAGTGCCTTTGTAGAATCGATGCTCCCAACGTCAGTTTATACATGGCGTTGGGACAATACTCGCTGACCGAAAACCTTTCAATGGCGGCTTCTATGTCCCCCTGGAATCGTGTGTCTGTTTACCCTCTCCCGACCTCAACAGACGGCTTGCTGGAGCCATTGCTACGAACAACTTTGCATGACCTGGCACAAACCTACCGAGCAGAGGTCGCCATATGGGTACGGCTAGAAGGGTTTCCCCATGAAATGCGAGTTTACCTTCTGGGGCAAAGTTGGCAGCTGGAAGAAGAAGCCCTGGCAGCTTCTGAAGATGGGATCCAAGGTGTAGCGCTTTCTAGCTATCCAGGGTGGCTTATGGACTTCGAGGATCATGCCCAGGTCAGTGAACTGAGTACCGGTGATTTGCTAGTACCGATGCTGTGTCCAGCCCTGCGGGGATTGGAGAGCGACGACGAAGTGGCTCCTCAAGCTTTGGTGCCATTGGTGCTGCAATTACGGCGAGTTCCGGCAGCAATCCCCGCTACCCCGTTGTTGACTCCTGAGCAAACTTTCGCGCCAGCGATCGCCCGCTGGTCGGAAGCCGAGGTGCAAGACCTGAAAGAATCCGTTCGAAATCTCGCTATTTGCTTTCAACAGGCTACATTACAGGAGCGGCTGGGCTGGTTACGCCAACAGTCAGCCCTGGTCGGGCGAATTACGCATCTGCTTAACTCATCGCTGAATCCTGATGTGGTGTTGCACCAGATCCTGGCGGAGTTGGGGCAGGGGTATGAAAGTGCTTGCTGCCTCATGCTTGACCTGCGTGACACGGCACAAGTAAGTCTGAGTGCTCATTGGGAAAATGGTGCAACCTCTTCTCCACCGGATCTCTCGCCTCTGACCCCCAAGCTTTGGGAGTCTTTGACCGAGCAATTTTTGCAGGATGGAGCCTCCTACGTAATTTTGCAAGCTGAGGATGCTGAGATAGAATCAGCCCTCTGCGAAACGTTGGAGGTACCTGCCCTATTACTGGTACCCGTATTTCTTAAAACAGAATTTTTTGGAGTATTGACGCTGGCCATGGAGGCCGAGCGCCCCTCCTTCCGCGTAGAAGAGTTGCAAACCCTGTATCAGGTCGCTGACCACGCTGCGATCGCCCTCAACCAGATTTTTAGCGTCCCTGATGTTACCCGTCAGGGCGATCGCCCTGACCCACTTAACGAATGGCGCGATGCCCTCACCCACTTGCCCAACCGGGATGCATTGGATCAGGAATTGATGCGCTTGAGCCATGCTACTCTCTGGCCGACTCAGGCCGACTTTAGCGTTTTACTGGCAGATATTGACTACTTCAAACTCATCAACGACAACTACGGCAATCACGCTGGGGATAAAGTGTTGCAAGCGTTAGGGCAACGGTTGCAAAAGCAACTGCGGCATGGAACTTTGATGTACCGCTACGACGGAGAAGAATTTTTGATTCTCCTCCGTCGTACTCCCCTCAACGCGGCAGCCGATGTAGCCGAGCGGCTACGAGCAACGGTGCAGCAACATCCCATTGAAACGTCTGCAGGGCTGGTGACTGTAACCGTAAGTTTTGGGGTGGCTCAGCGCGATCGCACCCGCGACTCAGATGCCTATGCCGTCGTGGAACGGGCCGAACAAGCGCTTCTGGAAGCCAAACGCCAGGGACGCAACCGGATAAAGGTCTTGTGAACGGGAAGTTTAACGAACAATCCGCACTAAAATGGCGGGAGAAATTTGAAACGACCTCAACACTGACCTCGTACCGCTCTGAATTTAGCCGTTCATCCAGATTTTACTGATATTTCCCTAACTCTGAGGCAGCTCCCCTATGGCAGGACCACTCTCTCCAGCATCCTTCGTCAATAAGCCCATCTCCTTCGGCACCGATGGTTGGCGTGGCATGATTGCGGCAGACTTTACCTTTGACCGGGTGATGCAGGTAGCCCCACGAGCGGCGATCGCCCTGCAACAAACCTATGGCGACCAGGTCACCAGTAAAACGGTGATTGTGGGCTATGACCGTCGTTTCCTATCGGTGGAGTTTGCCCAGATAGCAGCAGAGTCGATCCAGAAAGCCGGGTTTGATGTGTTGTTGTCAGAGTGCTTTGCACCCACCCCTGCGTTTAGCTGGGCCGCTAAACAGCAGAATGCCCTGGGAGCAATCGTTATCACTGCCAGCCATAACCCCGCTGCATACTCGGGTCTAAAGATTAAGGGATACTTCGGTGGTTCGGTGCCCCCCGAAGTGACCAAAACCGTGGAGGCAATGCTCACCCAAGAACTTCCCCAAACCGAAGCTGGAACCCTCACCACCTTTAACCCCTGGACAAGCTATTGCGAAGCTTTGCGGGGCAAGGTGAACCTGGACATGATTCAGAAGGCAATCGCCTCCGGGCAACTGGTCGTGTTCGCGGACGTCATGCATGGGGCTGCGGCTACAGGCCTAGAGCAGATTTTAGGAATTCCGGTTCGGGAAATTAATGGTGAGGCTGACCCACTATTTGGAGGGGGTGCGCCGGAACCGTTACCCCGTTACCTGCCCGATTTGTTGCATCAGATTAAGACGTATCAGCGTCAGGGCAACGAGCAGGTCGTTGGGCTGGTGTTTGATGGAGACAGCGATCGCATTGCGGCCGTCGATGGTCAAGGCAACTTCCTCAGCTCCCAGATCCTCATTCCCGTGTTGATTCAACATCTGGCTACCCATCGCGGTTTTACGGGAGAAATTGTTAAAACCATCAGTGGCTCAAACCTGATTCCAGAAGTGGCAAAACTTCATGGTTTGGAGCTTTACCAAACACCCGTAGGCTACAAGTACATTGCCGACCGCATGCTGGAGTCGAAGGTGTTCCTGGGTGGGGAAGAGTCGGGTGGCATTGGTTACGGCAACCACATTCCCGAACGGGATGCACTGCTCTCAGCGCTGTATGTGTTAGAAGCTGTCGTCCAGGCTGGAAGAGACTTGAGCGATCAGTATGCTGACTTGCAAGCCAAGACAGGCTTTGATGCTAGCTATGACCGCATTGACCTGCCGCTGGCCAATATGGAGGCGCGCGATCGCGTTCTCACAGAACTCAAAACCAATCCTCCCACCACTGTTGCAGGCCATGCCGTAACTGATTGCCTGGATATCGATGGTTACAAGTTTCAACTGGCGGATCAAAGCTGGCTGTTAATTCGCTTCAGTGGCACTGAGCCCGTGTTGCGCCTTTATTCAGAGGCCCCCACCATGGAGCGAGTGCAGGAGAACCTGGCATGGGCCAAGAATTGGGCACTGGCACTATAAGCGACTGAACCCCGGTATATGTTGTCAAAATGCTGCTGCCGCACGACAGCAGCATTTGTTTTTGGGCCTTTAGGGCAGTTTTCCAACTCATGACAGTCAATCTAAAAATTCTGAGGTACATACATATCTCTACAAGATTCTGCCTGGCATGCATTCACTTCAATCAGAACATGCGCTAGGGAAGGAATATGCTTGAGCCGGCTCTTATAATGCTCCGGGGGATGAGGGGTATGGGTTACGAGGGAAATGGTAGCCGCTAGGTGGTGAGGGCTCAGGTTCCAAACATGCAGATCAACAACTTGGTTGTCGGCCTCGTCTTCAATGGCGGTCACGATCGCCAATCGGGTTTGTTTATCAATACCGCCATCCAACAGAATAACGCTAGTTTCACGCACCAATCCGTAGGCCCAGCGGCCAATGACAGCAGCCCCAACAAAACCCATAACAGCATCTAACCAGACCCATCCCAAGAACTTGCCTGCACACAGAGCAACAATAGCGAGCACAGATGTTAAAGCGTCTGCCAAAACATGCACATAGGCCGCTTGTAGGTTGTGATCTTTGGGATGGTTGTGAGCATGATAGCTATGGTCATGATGGTCATGGTCATGATGGTCATCATGCTCGTGAGCATGGTGGCCAGGGTAATGGTCATGGCCGTGGTGATCCTGAAGCAGCAATGCACTGGCGAGATTGACGATTAAACCAATAATCGCGACATAAATAGCTTCCGTGAATTGAATCCTTTCGGGATGAAAAAGACGGCCTGCCGACTCAATAGCCATGAGAAATACCACGACTCCCAGGGCGATCGCACTGGTAAACCCGCCTAACACTCCGACTTTTCCTGTCCCAAAGGTAAAAGCCGGATTGTTAGCATGGCGACGTGCGTATTGATAGGCAAAGACGGTAATTCCAAAAGCTGCCACATGGGTTGCCATGTGCCACCCATCTGCTAGCAATGCCATGGAGCCAAAAATGCTTCCGGCAATAACTTCCGCAACCATCGTGATGGCCGTTAGCAGCAATACAATTTTGGTGTTGCGTTCGGCTTGCTGCCGATCAATTAAAAAATCGTGGGAATGTTGCCACTGCTCATGGCTATGGTTGTGCATAGAACTTTCTGAAAAAGAATTAAATTGGAGAGCTACTGCATAGCTTAACAAGTTTGCTCTCTATCCAAGAATTGATGATTTCAAATGTTCTCTGAAAAAACCAACTTGCCTATGGTTTAGGATGTCAAACCCTCCTTTCCAAAACCTCCTAAACCATCAATTCCGAAGCAATAAACTTAATATTTTTTTGGCGAACGAGCGAATTTGAAAATGATAATGATTCTACTTATTCCAGCATTTTAAAAAAGAACTATACTCCTTTCCAAACAGGTGAGGTACGAGAGATGGATGTGGAATAAAGTCCCGCATTCAGCTCTCGTATCTCACCGGAAAATCTGACGGATTAAGCTTTAAGGAGATTTCTAGAAAAGAACTTCCCCATTTTTTGGAAAGAGGACGCGGCGAAGCCGCGTCCTCTTTCCAAAAAATGGGGATATTGTTTTTCAGAAACCTCCTAAGCGATCGTTGATGAGCCAAAGTCGGGGGGTACATCTTGCCAGCGGCCCGGCCCTACTGCTCGTAGGGCATCCTTCAAGCTTAAGTCTTCTGTGTAAAGGGCTTTGCCAACGATCGCCCCTGTTACCCCTTGAGGTTCCAGCACCAGCAACTTCAGCAGATCGCGCGTGGAACTAATGCCACCCGAAGCAATCACCGGGATAGAAATTGCCTGAGCCAATTCTCTTAAGGCTTCGTGGTTTGGACCTTGCAGCGTACCATCCCGATGAATATCGGTGTAAATGATGGCTGCGGCTCCCAACTGTTCCATACGTTGCGCCAGTTCAACCGCCTCGACTTCCGAGGTCTCTAACCACCCTCGGGTTGCGACCTTTCCATTACGAGCATCAATGCCCACGATAATTTGGCCGGGAAATTCGCCACATAAATCGGCTACTAAATCGGGTTGCTCCACCGCTACTGTGCCCAAAATCGCCCAGCGTACACCCAGGCTCAGCACATCGGTAACAGAGGCGCGATCGCGCAACCCACCACCAACTTCTACAGGTACACTTACGGCTTGAGCGATCGCCTGAATTACCGCCTGGTTAACGGGATGTCCCGCTTTTGCCCCATCCAGATCCACCAGGTGCAGTCGAGTTGCTCCCTGCTCCACCCACTGCTGCGCCACCGCCACCGGGTCGTCATTAAACACCTGGGATTGAGCATAATCGCCCTGATACAACCGCACACAGCGGCCCTCTAGCAGGTCGATAGCGGGTATAACTTCCATAGGGTTCGGGTCTCCGAGACGAGAGTTAGCGTGACAACACAATCTTTCATCTTATAGACTTAGAGCCATTTTTGTTTTGTTAAACTGAGTCCGGTTTATAGGCGTTTTTGTGTGCTGCACGTTGCACAGCACACAAAAATGGTTATATCCCCTCAACCTAGCCTGGATAGGTCACTAGTGGGTCATCTGGCGTGAGTATTGCCATTTCAGGTGGAGCATTTCAGGCCACCAAGGACTGGGTTACAGCCCCAGACCCTCCTAATCGATGCTTAGGTCGTTTAGATCGCGCTCGTTGTCGTCGTGCCGCTCGCTTGCCACCCCACTCAAACGGTGTT
>NZ_JACJOO010000022.1 GCF_014695575.1 Leptolyngbya sp. FACHB-8
CAGTTTTTCTGAAACCGTTGATTTTGCGTGCGCTTCGCGCACGCAAAATCAACGGTTTCAGAAAAACTGTCCGAACTAATGATTTTCTAATCAGCTCAATCTGTTAGTGAAAGACTGAAGGTGTTTATTTATGCATTGGCGATCGCCCAGGGCCACCAGTAAGGCATCGGTACTATGCGATCGTGTAATCGCCCTTTTACAAGGTAATAAACCAGTTTCGTAAGTACAGAAGGCTCCGTACACCGTGTGTCTCTAGCTCAGAGTTATTCAATCAGTTCCTTATATCCAATACTCTGGACAGTTTTTCTGAAGCCCTTGATTTTGCGTGCGCTTCGCGCACGCAAAATCAAGGGCTTCAGAAAAACTGTCCGAACTAATGTTATATCGTGAATTTAATAGAACCCCGATTTTTTGAAAAAGCTCGACGTAGCCAAGCTTTTTCAAAAAATCGGGGTTCCATTTTGTAGGACATCCTGAGCCTTGGGTATTTCTGAAATCTTTGATCTTGTATACGCAAAGCTCATACAGAAATAAGGTTTTCAGAAATATTCGGGGTACTCGTATAACATGGCAGCACTGTATTTACCGAATCAGAAGACTGAATCAAATCAACCTCTTGAAAGAGGCACACCAAGCCATAACTTCCTACGCTGAGAAAACATCCGCAGATGCTGGAGTTCAGCTATGGTTCATGCGTCTGAGTCCGATCGCTCACCCTCAGAGCCTCGTAAAATCCGCTACGCCGTTGTCGGCCTCGGTTGGATTGCTCAAGAAGATGTCTTACCAGCTTTTGAGCAAACCGAAAACTCAGAGTTGGTAGCTCTGGTCTCTGGTGATCCGGTGAAACTAGCCGAATTGGTGCAACGGCAGGGAGGCGTGCAGCGTGTATTCTCCTATGAGGAATACGACGATTGCCTCAGCAGTGGCCTGGTAGACGCGGTCTACATTGCTCTGCCGAACCACTTGCATTGCGACTTCACGGTACGAGCAGCTCAACAGGGCATTCATGTCCTGTGTGAGAAACCTATGGCCGTCACTGAAGCAGAATGCGAGCAGATGATCCGGGCGGCTCAGGATAATCATGTCAAGTTGATGATTGCCTATCGTCTGCACTTTGACCCCGCCAATATGGAAGCAGTGCGAGTGGCCCAATCCGGAGATTTGGGGGAGTTGCGAATCTTCCAATCCATCCTGTCTCAACAGGTTGAAGAAGAAAACGTTCGCTTAGAACCCATTGATAACGGTGGTGGTACGGTCTATGACATGGGGATTTACTGTATCAATGCCGCCCGTTACCTGTTTCAAGAAGACCCAACGGAAGTCATCGCTCTATCCAGCAACCACAACAACGATTCTCGCTTCCGTGAGAGCGATGAGATGACAAGCGTGGTCTTGCGGTTCCCGGGCGATCGCCTCGCCACCTTCACCTCTAGCTTCGGCGTCACTCCCACATCCAATTTTCAGATCATTGGCACGAAGGGTAGCCTGCGTTTGGACCCCTCCTACACCTATCAGGGCGAAATCCAGCAAACCCTTACCATCAATGGCGAGAAGCAAGAACAATCTATTCCTGTAGGTGATCAGTTTGCTGCTGAAATTGCCTACTTCTCCGACTGCATCTTACAGGACAAAGAACCTGAACCTTCGGGACTAGAAGGGCTGATTGACGTTGCCATCATTTCGGCCATTACCCGATCTGCCCAAATGGAAGGACACCCCATCAAACTTCCCGCCTTCCCCCGTAAGCAGCGCCCCGGCCCCGATCAAATTATCCGCTATCCCGCTAAACAGGGCTCTACTCCACTGGTACACGCGGCCGATCCATCGGGCAAATCCTAACTCCTTCCACTCCTACAACCTGTTGTCCACTACCTAGTACCCAAACTATGGCTTCCACTGAACGTCTTACTGGCTCTGAACTAATTGATTGCGCCCGTGCCAATAGCTCGCAGGGCATCAGAGCGGCTGCCTCACGATGTGGCTACGGCAGCAATATTGCAGCGTTTGAAGCAGCCCTCCGCGAGGCTGGCGAACACATTGGAGTTGACATTCCCTCCTTTGAGGATTTGTACGACACCTCCGCTGTACAACCCGGCGTCATCGGCGGCGAGGAAGACCCGGATGTACCCGGTGCGCTTTAACGCTGCATTCCATTTAAAGCAGCAATGATCGATTCTTCTGAAACTCCTCATTTTGAGGCGGTACACGCTCAAAACTAAGAGGTTTATTGTTAAAAAGCCGCGCAGAGCGCGGCTTTTTAACAATAAACAGTCCTAACAAGATTGTGTAAGGCGATGCAAAGCGAAAAGTTTCAAAAGAATGCGCCAAATTATCGAATTGCTGTTCCGTAGGCGATGACTTCTACAACAGCTCCTTGGTTGCTGGATTCACTATTGATACTGACGGTTTCCATACGAAAATTGAGAACTTGTCGGGCACCTTGGGCGATCGCCGCCTCCTTCATGCGCAACATTGCTTCTCGCCGTCCTCGTTCTAATAGGGTTTCATACACTCCAATTTGGCCTCCAATCAGGCTTATCAAAGTTGCCACATAATAACGAAACAGGTCACTAGCAATGACTACACTGCCTGTTACCAAAATGGCGTCCCTTGCATCCGGTAGAGGCTCATGAGCCCCAAAATTAATCACCGAAAGCTGCCGTACCCGCTTTTCCCGCTCCCGTAAGTTGCGAAAGTGTTGCTGTTCATTAAGGGAACCTGCGAATAAACCGATCAGCAGCAGGGCCAGAAAAAACCAGAGTTCAAAGTATTCCATAAGCCTTAAGTGCAGTGACGGAATGTATAGCACCAGAACATAATTAATTTGCAATCTGCCATTTCTCCGTCGGAAACGACAGATTGCAAATTAAGGGTTTATTCGACAACTACAGCCGTGCCATAGGCGAAAATCTCAGCAGCCCCGGCAGCAACAGAAGAAGTGGCAAAACGTATATTAACCACAGCATTGGCTCCCATCATGGAGGCTTCTTTCACCATACGGTTAGTGGCTTCCTGACGGGCTTCCTGTAATAACTCTGTATAGCCTTTAAGCTCTCCACCAACAATATTTTTAAGCCCGGCCAAGATGTCTTTACCAATATTTTTAGCCCGCACGGTGCTTCCCTGAACCACACCAAAATGTTTCACGATACGGCGACCCGGCACGCCTTCAAGGGTGGTCAGAATCATAGATGTTTAACAGTCCTAAGCAAGTTGGATAGCCGCAATTGTATTCGCCAGAATCGGGGGCGATCGCCCCTCGCAACGTTTCTTCGTCAACTTAGCAAAATCAGACCCTACAGAAGCTCGCTACTGCACTTACCGATTCGGTGAGAGAGGGGAGATGAGTGTGAAACTTGAACTTTGTCCTACACTCATCTTCCCTCCCTCACGGGGCTAGTAGGCTGCGGCCTAAGTTCACAACCTATGTTTTGTGTGGAGTGCTTTGCACCCCACACAAAACATAGGTGATGGATTTGCGCCTCAGCGTACTGGACAGAGTTATCTATTCTGGGGCATAGAAAATACCTTTGCTCCAGGGGATATAGAAAGATCAACCATTTGAGCACTCTCTAAAACCAGTTTTTGTGAGAGTGTAGTCTTTGCATTTGCGTTGCACGCATTAATCCTAAGCCCAAAATTGGCCAAACTTTAACCTTATGGAATTTACAAACCTACTCGGTATGGTAGCTGGAACCCTCACCACTGCCGCCTTCATCCCACAATTATTAAAGACCTGGCAGTCTCGCTCGGCTCGCGATATTTCTATGGCATGGTTAGCAACATTTACCACAGGGATTCTCCTATGGTTTATCTATGGCTTATCAATTCAAGCCTTACCAGTTATTCTGTCGAATGGCATTACATTACTGCTAACTCTCTTGATTTTGTTCTTCAAATTGCGTTTTAAGTAACTGTGCAGTAGTGATCACTTATGCACAAGAAAGTAGAAAAAGCCAACTGGTTGGTCTTCAAGTCCTGCTACAAGGGTTTCATAAACAGGTTCTCAGAACTTACACATTGTTATTAGATGAGGTGTGTTTTCCATACTATTCCAATAACAATGTGTAAGTTCTGACTCTATCTTTTAGACTTAAACCCAACTAACCGAGCGATCGCACTATAGCGCTGTACGGGTTGATTAAGTACGGTGGTGTGGGGCACTTCGTGCCCCACACCACCGTTGCTGTACTTAACGCACTTACACATTGCTATATTAAAGCGAATTAAAGCAGGCTTTATAAAAAAAGCCCGGCCCTTGTAAAGGCCGGGATATCTCGGTTTCTCAGGGAGTCAAAAGCTAAAGACAGTTGACGAAGCAATGAGCCTGCGTCTATCGCTCTTTTACATCTTGGGAACGCAATTCCACACCTCGATAGTGACCAATCACTTTACCTGTTTCTGTAGCGACAACAGGAATTTTGGCTTCATATTTCACACCGCGATAGGAGAGTTTCATAACCCATTTCCTCTTTCAGTCATGCTTTTATCTTAGGAGAGGCATTACGAAACTACTTCATCCAAACGTCTCACCCATTGGAGGGATAATTTTCTACGCCAGTCGGATGACTGCTTAGGAGGTTTCTGCATAAGAATTTACCCAGAATGTTGGTGCTTTGCCCGCTTCGCGGGCAAAGCACCAACATTCTGGGGGTAATTTCATTACTGGAAATCTCCTTAAAAACAGTAGATATCTCATTGAACAAGCGAACGGCAGCATTAGATGCCGCTCGCTTGTTCAATGAGATATGTTCAGATCTTGCATCAGAACCCAGAAGGGTAATTTTTCCATCGTTGAGCGATGGAAAAATTACCCTTCTGGCTTTAGGAGTACGAGAAATCAATCTCCCCAAACATGTACTACCAATTCCCGTTGGTGGCTGCGATCGCGATGTTCCCACAGGTAAATCCCCTGCCAGGTACCCAACATGAGTTGGCCGTGCCCTACAGGAATCTGCTCAGATGTGTGGGTGAGCACGCTGCGAATATGAGCGGGCATATCATCTGGGCCCTCGGTACTGTGGATATAGGGATAGCTTTCTGGCACCAGTTTCTCCAGAAAATTCTCCAGATCCGTCAGCACATCGGGATCAGCATTTTCTTGAATGATGAGGCTGGCGGAGGTGTGGCGCAAAAACAAATTGCACAACCCGGTGCGAACCCCTGATTGGGCAACCACAGCATTAACCTCACGGGTAATTTTGTGCAGAGATTTGCCTCGGGTTTGAATGCGGAGTAGTTGTTGATGGTGGGGCATAACAGTACCAACGATCAGGACTTATTTGAAGGATTGTTTTTGTAGTGCTTTGAGCAAGGAAAAACAAGTCTTCTAGGGCATCAGGTAATCAATGACGGCACGGGCGATCGCCTCATTGCCATCACAGGTCACTGAATTTGGATGACGCGGCGAGGTCAACGGTTCATGCAGAAATTCCCAATTGGCCTGGTAAAACTCATGCGGCTCCAGTATCTGGTGAGGAAGCAAGTCACACACCCCATCAATCAGCACCTGAGCCTCCGCAAAGTCTCGGCGTGTCAGGGTAACGAGCGGGGTATTTGTGCGACAGGCTTCGGAGAAAGTGCCGTATCCCGGCTTGGATACCACTCGCCCACACACCGGCATCACATCTACTGGTCTGTATTTTGAGCCAAACCGAGTCTTGACCTTAAGCAAATTCGGTAACTCTGGCGCGTCTTGATCAAAGGTAATAAACTGCCAATCGGGGAATTGCGTCAGCCCCTGGTAGGGGATTTCAGCTAATCCCAGCCCACCAAAGGTCAACAGCACCGTTTTTTCTAGCGGAGTTTGCAGATCAAATAGCTGCCGAATCTCCTCAGCACTATGACGGGGCGATCCTCCCGTCAAACCAATGTCCTCAATATGAGGAAAGGCACTCATCGGTTCATGAAAGGGGAGACGAAAGAGGCGATCGCATTGCCCAAAACACTCTCCAATCCAATCCGCAATGCCATAAAACTCTTCGCCCCAATCCCGGTAGATAAAATCCCAACCAAAGTTGCTCATCATCCAGCAGGGAATCCCGGCGGCGCGAGCCATAGGTGGCAACAGAGGTGGAATATCTCCTAAAATCAGCCCGACCCGATTCTGCTTCAGGAACGTCACTTCAGAGGCAATCGTAGCTCGAGCCCGTTCTCGAATATGGTTCAGCTTTTCCAGAGTGGCCGCTTTATCCATCGTGATGCTATCACTTTGCACCACACCCAAATCAAAAGCCCGGGGCCGATGAACAAAATCCCCTTCAATATAAGACTCTAACAACCACCGGGGTGCTGTTGTGGTAATGATGATACGAATATCCGGGCACTGCCGCTGAATCTCAGCTACCACAGATGCGGTACGGGTCGCATGACCAAACCCGTGGTTAGTAACGGCCACGTAAAGGATAGGCTCAGGCATAGGGAAGGGGGTAAGTTGCTCTGCTAAGACCCTAGCTCAAAACGACATTTATCTTGTAGCAAAATCAATCCACATTCCATAGGCATCAGTACAAAGCTTGGGGTGCATCCCACTTTTGCAAATTTGGAGCTTCACTTACAGAAGTGGGATGCACCTCCAAAGCTTGTACCTGAAGGAGCGGGACGGGGCCAAGCTCCACTCCGCCAGGGGCAAGCTGTCTCGGGTCATAGCAACAATGCAGTAAGGTTTTGAGCATAAAACCACAAGCTCGCACTTAAAGCGTAGATAGGTCTATGACATTATTCATTTGCCCTGGGGTTCATGATCCCGCATTAACCCAGGCATTCCTCACGGGCTTGGGGCTTGCACCCGAAACCGTAGCCGTGTTTCCCGCATCCCAGGAAGAGCCTTACTCTCCCCTGGCGGTGCTGACGTTTTTCCGCCGATCGCTTCCTCACCCTCACTCAGCTCCTCCCCTACAAATCATCGCCTTCAGTGCAGGCGTCGTTGGAGCGATGGGAGCTGCTCATCTATGGCAAATGCAGGGTGGCCAGATTGCCTACCTCATCGCTTTAGATGGTTGGGGGGTCCCTGCCTGGGCTAACTTCCCCATCTACCGCCTCAGCCACGATAGGTTCACTCACTGGAGTTCCCAAGTCACGGGCAGCTCAACCTTGAATTTCTATGCCGACCCAGCAGTCGAGCATTTGGAGCTGTGGCGATCGCCCCAGCAAACCTCTGGCTGGCGAACATCGGGTTGGGGCCTCCGTAGCCACACCACTGCCGCAGTTTTTATTCATGAAATTCTGACACAAACTTCCCAGTAAATCATCCAAAAGTCAGACATAGCAAGGCTTCAAACAAGATTAAAAGCTGGCAAACGATGACAAAACAACATTTTTTAAGGGGAAGTCTGCAACAGGCTCAACAAACCATTCCTGAACTAATAGAACGGAATATCGTGATCCCCAGCACGAATTTAAGGATTTTCACCAGAGGATAGAAGTCCAGCGTAATCATTTGCTCAAGTTTTAGATCTCGACAGGCTGGCCAAATCAGCACTAGACTGAGAAATTAACATTTATTGCATCACGCGATACATCTAGACCTATGCAAGAAGTGCTCCCTGCTACTCCGGCGATCGCCCTTGGTACTAACACCGCCACATCCTCTAAGGCTACTGGTCCAGTCCGGGCAACCGGAGGCTTCGCCCTGATTGACAGCCTGCGCCGTCATGGGGTCAAGCATATCTTCGGATATCCCGGCGGGGCCATTCTGCCCATCTACGATGAACTGTATCGCGCCGAAGCCCGGGGCGAAATCCAACATATCCTGGTGCGCCACGAGCAGGGAGCCGCGCACGCCGCTGACGCCTATGCCCGTGCCACTGGGCAAGTGGGTGTATGCTTCGGGACTTCCGGCCCCGGTGCCACCAACCTCGTCACTGGCATCGCCAACGCCCAGATGGACTCCATCCCCATGGTGGTCATTACCGGCCAGGTTAGCCGTGCCGCCATTGGTACTGATGCCTTTCAGGAAACCGACATCTACGGCATCACCCTGCCCATTGTGAAGCACTCCTATGTGGTTCGTGACACCAAAGATATGGCACGGATCGTTGCAGAAGCCTTCTACATCGCCCGTTCTGGTCGTCCCGGCCCCGTACTGGTAGACATCCCCAAAGATGTCGGCCTCGAAGAATTTGACTACACCCCCGTCGAACCCGGTGAAGTCCGTTTGCCCGGTTATCGGCCCACGGTCAAGGGTAACCCCCGTCAGATCAATCAGGCTCTTAAGCTAATCCGTCAGGCCCGTCGTCCTTTGCTCTACGTGGGTGGCGGTGCCATCAGTGCTGATGCCCACGCCGAGATCAAAGCCCTGGCAGAGCGTTATCACCTTCCCGTCACCACCACTCTCATGGGCAAAGGGGCCTTTGACGAGCATCACCCTCTCTCCGTTGGGATGCTGGGGATGCACGGCACCGCCTACGCCAACTACGCTGTGAGCGAGTGTGACCTACTGATAGCTGTTGGTGCTCGCTTCGACGATCGCGTAACGGGGAAGCTCGACGAGTTCGCCTGCCATGCCAAAGTCATCCATATCGACGTAGACCCCGCTGAGGTCGGTAAGAACCGTACTCCCGATGTGCCTATCGTGGGCGACGTACGTTATGTACTGTCTGAGATGCTACGCCGTGATTACGAAAGCGGTGTACACCCCGACGCGACCCTGACTCAGGAATGGCTCAATCGCATCAACCGTTGGAAGCAAGACTATCCGCTGGTCGTGCCTCACTACGAGGATTCCCTATCCCCTCAGGAAGTGATTGTGGAAGTGGGCCGTCAGGCACCTGAGGCTTACTACACCACTGATGTAGGGCAGCATCAGATGTGGTCTGCTCAGTTCCTCAAGAACGGCCCTCGCAAGTGGATTTCTAGCGCTGGCCTGGGAACTATGGGCTTCGGGGTTCCGGCTGCGATGGGTGTGAAGGTGGCGCTGCCTGAGGAAGAAGTGATCTGTATCAGCGGCGATGCTAGCTTTCAGATGAACCTGCAAGAGTTGGGAACGCTGGCTCAGTACGGCATTAACGTCAAAGTGGTCATCGTCAACAACGGTTGGCAGGGAATGGTTCGCCAGTGGCAGCAAACCTTCTACGAAGAGCGCTACTCCTGCTCGGACATGAAGACCGGCGCACCCGACATTGTGAAGTTGGCTGACGCCTACGGCATCAAAGGCATCTCCATCGACAAGCGAGAAGATTTGACCGCAGCCGTCGCCGAAATGATTGCTCACGACGGCCCTTGTCTGCTGAATGTAGTTGTGAAGCGTAACGAAAACTGCTATCCCATGGTGGCCCCCGGCAAGAGCAACGCTCAGATGATTGGGCTTCCCGAGCGCCCTTCTGAAGCGGCTACTGAGCCCACTGGTTGTACCAACTGTGGTGCCGAGAATCAGCCCAGCAATCGCTTCTGCCCCGAGTGCGGCACGAAACTGTAGAAAATAGCGATGGGGTGAGTTTTAGCTCACTCCATAGCCCAGACTGAAAACAGCTTTTATTTTGCGTAGCGTTGCTCGCCAAGTAAAAGCTGTTTTTTTTGCGAAATGGCAAACTTGTCAAATGTAGTTTCTCTTGCGTGCTTTTATTGGCTCCTAATGCAACCTAAATCAGGGTGCATCTACGTTTTTCCCAAAATTTTAGATCGCCATTCCTATTCAACGGGCTGTCCTCTTAGAACTTAGGAGATTTCCAGTAATGAAATTACCCCCAGAATGTTGGTGCTTTGCCCGCTAAGCGGGCAAAGCACCAACATTCTGGGTAAATTCTTATGCAGAAACCTCCTTAGACTAACGGCGGGGCAAAGTATCCCACTACAATCGACTTTGTCTGGCATTGCTGAATAGGGAAGTGAAATGGAGCGCTGAACTATGGGTTGGCGTTCCATTTCATTCCCCTATTCAGTAATGCCGGCTTTTTTGATTAATTTTTGCTACACCTGCGTCACATACCTTAAAGCTCCCGATAATTTGAATAAACAACGCTCGCAAAATTCATGTAACACAATAGGTATCTGAGCGCTTTTTCCCAAGTTGTCGCCATGGAGTTGAGGGATGCTTCGGGTTTCCTCCGCAATCGCAGCTGCGTCTTCCCGGTTTTTGCCCGTCACAATGGTGCAGGCTCAGGAGGCGATCGCCCTCCTCAGCGACCAGGGCCACTTCCTTGACCTCAACGATGCGGCCTGTAATCTATTTGGTATACCCCGCGATCGCCTTCTGGGTAAGGCTCTAGCCGACTTCAGTGGCGTTGGAGCTGATGTCGCCACAATTCCCCTTCAGTGCACCAGTGGCTACCCCTTATGTGGTGAGCTGCTGCTCCTGAGCCCCCATGGAACCTATCGAGAGGTTACCTATACACTGACTCCACGGGCGATCGCCCAGACCCATCTGGTGCGCTTTCACCCCATTCACTCGGGACGAGCCGCTATGGAAGCCGAACTGCAGCGGCATCAGCAGGGGTTGGCCCTGTGTAACGAACTGACCCAACAAATCCGACAGGCAACACAGCTCAACGACATTCTCTATAGCCTGGTATCAGGGTTGCGGCGCATTTTAGAAGCAGATCGGGTGCTGGTGTACCAAATTTTGCCCGATGGTTCTGGCAAAGCGGTCAGCGAAGCTACGTTGCCCTATGTTCCCGTCCTGATGCATCAGACCTTTTCGGAGGAGGTGTTTCCGCGCAGTGCTCAGCACCTATATGCGGCTGGGCGGGTGCGAGCGATCGCTGACGTGCATGACCCAGGGGCCGGGCTGGCACCCTGCCTAGTGGACTTTATCGCACAGTTCGGCGTTACCGCTAAGTTAGTGGTGCCCATTGCCTATGATGTGGGCAGAGCAAGCAGGCAGAATGCTCTATGGGGGCTATTAGTGGCTCATCAATGCGGCCGTCCCCGGCAGTGGGTCGATTTTGAGCTAAATCTGATGCGGCAACTGGCGGATCAAGTCAGCCTGGCTCTCACCCATCTGCAATGGGCCCATTACCTCGATACAGAAGTGGAAGCCCGTACTGCCGAATTGCAAGTCACCAATCATCATTTGCATCAGGGCATCTGTGAGTATAAAAGCCGTGAGCAGGCCAAGAATGAATGGGTTTCAGTCATCAGCCATGAATTGAGAACTCCTCTCTCTTCTCTGCATAGCGCCCTAAAAATTCTGGCGACAGGTCAACTTGGCTCCCTCTCGGCAGCGGGGCAGCAAATGCTGTCCATCGCTGACCAGAGCGCCGAGCGGTTGATGCGATTGGTGACGAATGTGTTGGACCTGCAACGGTTTGAAGCAGGTAAGGTGGTGCTGAATCCCCAAATTTGTGCAGCGGCCCCGCTGATGGAGCAGGCGATCGCCGCCATGGCGCCCCTGGCCCAGCAGCAGCAGGTCATCCTTGTATCCGAGCCTGTTGATGCGAAACTCTGGGCCGACCCCGATGCCCTCGTGCAGGTATTAACTAATTTGTTGAGTAATGCCATCAAGTTTTCACCTCCTGGGGGAACCGTCCGGCTAACTCTGACAGTTAAACCGGGCCTGTCATCTCCTCAAGAACAGCCCTCCACGGCTAGCCAAAGCGCCGCCCTGTTCCAGGTTCGGGATCAGGGTCAAGGAATTCCGCCTGATCAGTTGGAGCGGATTTTTGAGGAATTTCAGCAGGCCCATCCCCACTCTCGTCGTAAAGGAGGAGCAGGCCTGGGATTATCCATTTGCCGTAAAATTATTACCCAACATCACGGTATGATTTGGGCCGAGAGTGTCTGGGGTGAGGGCAGCACCTTTTCCTTCACACTGCCTGTCGCTAAACCCGATTGTGAATCATGAATGTATTGTGGCTCGACGGATTTTACTGATTGACGACGAAGAAACGATTCAAACCGTTGTGCAATTTGGCATCCAGATGACAGCGGGGTGGCAGGTGTTGACCGCTAGTTCGGGGGAAGAGGGAGTAGCGATCGCCCGCACGCACCAACCCCACGCCATCCTACTGGATCTCATCATGCCTGAGATGAATGGGGTAGCGACCTTCAAAGAGCTAAAAGCCCATGCGGAAACTCAACACATTCCTGTCATTTTCTTAACCGCTCAAACCCATACACATGGCGAAGAATGGCAGTCATTACCTGTGGACGGAATGATTCCAAAACCTTTCAACGCTCTGGAGCTACCGTCAAAGATCGCCCATATTCTTAATTGGGTGTTGTAGAGCCCTGTTACTAGTAGGCTGGGGCAGAAGTGTACAACCTATTTTTTGTGGTGGGGTGCTTCGCACCCCACCACAAAAAATAGGCAACGAACTTAGGCCGTAGCCTACTAGTACGCTGAGGCAGAAATCCATTACCTATGTTTTGTGTGGGGTGCGAAGCACCCCACACAAAACATAGGTTGCGAACTTAGACCGCAGCCTACTAGTCTGCTATTTTAGTGAGTGTTTGAGAAGGGCAGTTTGCGCCCCTTTCCCAACAAGTGACCATACGTTTAAAGCCCAATCATTAAACTTCCTGCGTGAGTCGTTACGTGCCTCTGCAGCGCAACAATTCACGTCCTCAAAAATGGATTCACGGAAGCCTATAATATGGCAGTAAGCAATCCATGCAACGTGTGCCAACTACTGTTTGAAACGGTTGATTCTCCGTATCCAACGAGCACGAAAAATCAACCGTTTCAATAACTTCTCAAACAGCTTTCCAGGGCCTGTAATATGATCTCCGTTTAAAGGAGCAGAATAGGCTGCACCACCGCATACTCTGTCCCTTTCAACGGATTTGATACAGGTATCAGAATAGGTAACTCACTTCTTGATCTTCCCGGTATTAACTGACGCTAGCGTTTAGTAAAGTACCCTCATGGGTACTCTTATTAATTGCGATTAAGTATAAAATTAGACATAAGTGATGTTCCGATTGAATCCAGACTTCAGGCAAAAGTCGAATGAATCATGCAACGAACCCACTTCCAAAGTGAAAGGTCGGAACGAAGCTAGTGTTGCTAAAGCGATCGCAACTCTTCAAAGTTCACGCAATTAACCAGTAACCACAACTGACAACAAAATTCACTCTGCCAGTTCATCAAGCAATTTCCCACAGACCCTAATTCATTCATCAGCCTAACTCGTCATTGCAATAGTGATTCTTCAGAAGGAATGAATATGTCCCAGAATGGTATTGAATCAACTCTATCCGCAAGCAACTTACCGGATGAACAATTGCAGCCCAGCGTTCAGAGAGCCTGGACGACCGGCATTTTGGGTACAGGAATTGGTGCCAGTGGATTGATTACTGCAGACATTGATCACGATGGTACCGTTGAAATTATTGCGGGTGGCTCTACTTCAACATTTGGAGGCAACAGTTTTTGGTATGTTTTGAAGCCTAATGCTACAGGAGGTTATACCCAATCCTGGATCAGTGGTCTTTACACATCCAGCATCTCTCAAATCTCAGCCATTGACACTGATGGTGATGGAATCTCCAGTATTTTTTTAGGCCTTGGAGACGGTAGCATTGTTGTCTATGATGGCAAAACACTCGAACAAACAACGCTTCTAGGCCCTACAGGAAGCGCCATCAATCAGATTATTTTCGCGGATGCTGACAATGACTCTGTAGATGACATTGTTGTAGTCAACAACAATAATCTTTTTATTTATGATGCAAGTTCACTAACACTCAAGCATCAACTTAATTATGGTGCTGGAGATGTCAGAGTCGGCAATGTGGACGGTGATGCGGCCAATGAAATTGTTTTGTCCAGTGGGCAAGTTATCCAACTAAACGGTACAACCGCAACAGTTGAGTGGACCTATGCTGGAGGTGAATTTGGCAGCTCGATCGCACTTTCAGATGTTGACGGAGATGGTATCCAGGAAATTATCGGAGCGTCTGCCTGGTATTACATCACAGCTTTCGATGCAGACCTCCAATCTCCAAAATGGCAGATTAACACACGCCAGGATATTGGCACCTTGCAAGTTGCCGATATCGATGGAGATGGAGTGGATGAAATCCTCTACGGTGACGGGCAATGGGGTTCCATTCATGCGTACGACGTTAAAACATTGACGGAAGAACGTACCATCAATAACCCTGAGCATGGTGTAACCAATATCGCGATTTCCGATCTAGATGGTGATGGAACGTTAGAGATAGTGTGGGGGTCTGGAGCAACATCAACAGGCCCTGATTATCTGTATATTTCTGATCTGGCAACGGGAACTCAGGAATGGCAAAGTAGCCACCTTGACGGACCATTTAATGCCATTGACGTTGACGACATCGATAACGACGGAACCCAAGAACTTGTCTTTGCCTCATCTAGAAGTAACAGTAGTTATGGTGATGGTATCGTCTCCATTGTGGACTCTACGACTCATACGTCTGAATGGCAAAGCCAATCCAATTTCTTTGGAGGAACGACTTGGACCGGTATTCATGATGTAGAACTGGGCGATGTTAATGGCGACGGCGTGAAGGAGATTGTGGTTGCGACCGATCGCCTTTACGACGGCGCCATCTACGTTCTTGATGGACAGACGAAGCAAATTCAAAACTCCTACTTCTACGATCAAGGTGCGCCGATGCAGTCATTGGCGATCGCCGATGTAGACAACGATGGTACCAACGAAATCATTGCAGGCGGTTCCAGAGCCCATACGGGGGCTCCTGGCGTCTATACCTACATCCTGGACGCAAGAACGGGTGCTGTTGAGTGGAAAAGTATCAATCTTGGTGGCTACTGGTCAAGCATTTCTGAAATCGAGGTGGGCAACATTGATAATGATGAAGCCCAGGAAATTGTAGCGATCAATAACAGTCTTTTTGTGTTCGATGGAAAGACACACCAGCAATGGCAAAGCTCGTTTAGTGGGGTGACGAGTGCTCACCTACACGACTTAACCCTGGATGGCAAACAAGAGATTTTAGCAGGAACGAATAGTGGACAAGTTCTCGTTGTAGAGGGACAAACGTTTCAGACTCAACAGAGTTTACAGCTTGGCTCCAGCCCCATCACTGGGTTGCAAACTTACGATTTTGATGAAGATGGTACCGTTGAGCTAGTTTACACAGACAGCACTTCGGTCGGTATCTATAGCTTGAAGCACTCGATGACACTTTGGAAAAGTGAAGTGTTAGGGGCCAGTGTTGGTAACAATAACAGCCTGATGGTTGCCAATACCGATGCCGATGGAAAAGTTGAAATTCTTGTGGGTACGAATTACACGGTTGTTGAATTTGAAGTAGGCCAGCTTTCAAACCCGCCAGCGATCGCCCAGCCCATTCCCAATGCAATCACAAATAACGGCAGTGAGTTTACTTTAGATATCAGTACCTCCTTCCAGGATCCCGATGTCGATGATGACCTGCTATATTCCGCTGTTGGGTTACCCAGTGGGTTGGTGCTGAATCCAAACACAGGCATCATACAGGGGACTGCCACGAGCGCAGGAGCGTATACCGTCACAGTAACCGCCACAGATACAGCAGGATTATCCGTCAGTGATTCCTTTGAGCTGACTGTATTTAACCTGATTCGGCTAACTCCAGGGAAAGATACAACCATTGGTACAACGGCTCCTGATGAAATTGAAGGACTTGCTGGCCATGACCTCCTCTACGGAAACCAGGGGAATGACTGGATTAAGGGAGGAAATGGTAAAGATCGGTTATTTGGCGGTTCTGGAAATGACCTTTTGAACGGTGATGCGGGTAACGATGATTTAAACGGGGGCATTGGCCAAGATACTCTGGATGGAGGGACTGGGGTAGATCAACTTACGGGTGGCGCAGGTTCGGATGTTTTTGTATTGCGCTCTAGTTCTGGAATTGAAAAGATTCTTGACTTTAAGAATGGCGTTGATCGTCTTGGTTTAGCGAATGGGTTAACCTATGAAGATTTGATAATTACCCAGGAAGGCAGCCGAACAACAATTTCTGATGTTAATGGAGTCATTGCTAAACTTTGGCGTGTTAATGTCAGCCTGATCACTGAAGTAGACTTTGTAGCTGTCTAAGGCATGTTCTAAACCTACCTGGAAGACTGTTTTTCCGCGTCGACAGGTGGGCATCATTATCAAACCTAAAATGCTATGCCACCTGCGAGACAGGTGGCATAGCATTTTAGGTTTGATGTTGAATTGAGAAAACTGACCAAAAGCTCGTCTAGGCTTGCCTTTGCCAAAAAAGCCGAGGAGCAGAGAAGTCTAAATATAGATAAATTCTGAATCCTAGTTGCGTCCCATGACAGATGTTGACTTTGGCTAAACTTCGGTATCCGTATTAAGTGTTGATCCCGAAACAATAAGGGGGAAATGATTATGCCTTATGAAAATCTAGAAGCTTTACCTGAAGACGTTAAATCTAACCTACCTCAAGCTGCGCAGCAGATTTTTATGGCTGCCTTTAATAGTGCTTCCTCTGATGGCATGGATGAGCAGTCTGCCCTCAAAACTGCCTGGAACTCCGTTAGAAACACTTACGAGGAAGGCGGCGACGGGCAGTGGCATCATCGTGGTGAAAGAGACAAAACGGCGTCAGATAGCCCGCTGGGTTCGCAGCAAGGCGCCTAGAAAGCCCTCTAGCGCTTTTTAAAGAAGCTGATTTTCGTGTACCTCATGCACGAAAATCAGCAACTATAAATACTGTAAATCTCAGGATGGGGCAAAAAATTAGAACTACCCTTAAAGCCCAGATTTTGTCCCGTATTGATTCTTTTAGAACACCTCATACAAAGAAATTCAGCTAGTAGACCACGGCCTAAGTTTGTCACCTATTTTTTGTGTGGGGTGCTTTGCACCCCACACAAAAAATAGGTGATACATTTACGCCTCAGCATACTAGTTCTAAAACATACTTAAATGTCATTCTTCAAAACGATTGGTTGGTTGCGATCGCCTAACATCCGCATGGCAGAAATGTTATATCAAGGTTTCCCCTACACAGGTGTTAGGCACTAGGGACTCGTACAAAATAAACCCTCGGTTTTCTTGAAGAGCCCGACTACGGTGAGCTTTCCAAGAAAATCGAGGGTTTATTACAACATGGTCGTCATTTTTCTAAAGTCATTGCTTTTGCGTGCCCATCGCCTAAGTACCGGACAAAAGCTTGCAAAGATTGAGTAGGAGAGGGTTTCATGAGAATTACCACATTCATCCACGAAACCCTCATGAACCAGATTACTCTAATCCGAAAAACATTG
>NZ_JACJOO010000023.1 GCF_014695575.1 Leptolyngbya sp. FACHB-8
AAACTCCTGACCTCGGAACTCGACAAGATTTCCCCTGAAAGGGTTGCGTCATTGACGTCCTACGATTTCATTCTCGAAGCCCTATTTGGCGCAGCTTCATATTAAAACGGTATCAGGTTGAATACCCCTGTAGCAACATCAAATAAGTTGAGAGAGGGGGCAGGTGAAGCCTGCCCCCTCTCTCAATTCATAAACAACTAACATCCTACAACTCTACAACTGAGTAGCGATCGCTTTCGCAACTCCCTAACGCATATTCTGCTTACGTTCTTTCTTCGGATCGCGCGTTTCAGCGGCTGCAATTTCTGCATCCAAAAGTGTACGACCCGTAGCGGCCAGGTACACGTCATCCAGGCTAGGACGTGATTGGGAAATACCAAACGTCGGTAAACCAGCTTCTTTTAGTGCTTGTTGAATGGTGAGCAATGCATCACTTTGAGTATCAACAACCAGATTCAAAGAGTTGCCCTGAGCTTCATTAATAATGACTTCCTGCACAAACGGGAAGCCTTGCAGCATCGACTTGGCGGACTCTGCTTCATCAGGTTGTGTGAACTCGCGCAGGCGTAGAGTGATGCGATCGCCCCCCACCTGATCTTTCAGCTCCGAAGGCGTCCCCGATGCAATCACCGTACCCTTATCAATAATTGCGACTCGATCCGCCAGAGCATCCACTTCTTCTAAATAGTGGCTAGTAATGAGAACCGTTGTCCCCGCCGCTCGCAGTTGCCGTAAGAAAGACCAAATGGCTGAACGGCTCTCAATGTCCAGGCCCACAGTGGGTTCATCTAAGACCAGCACATCCGGTTGGTGTAGCAGTCCAGCTGCCAAATCTAGACGCTTGCGAATACCACCGGAGTAAGTGCCTGTCTTCTTATCAGCCCAATCCTTCAACCCCAGTAGTTCGGTAACTTGTGCAATGCGATTTTTCGCAGCGGCAGCAGGCAAATGATAGAGAGCCGCCTGAAGTTGCAGCAGTTCTCGCCCGGTCAAAACTTTGTCGAGGGCAACTTCCTGGGCCACATAGCCGAGCCGTTGACGGGCTAGCCGGGGATTTTCTAAAACAGAATCGCCGGAAACCTCAATACGCCCAGAATCCGGAGTCGCCAGAGTGCAAAGACAACGTAGCGTCGTCGTTTTGCCTGCACCATTGGGTCCCAGTAAACCAAAGATTTCCCCCGCTGCAATTTGCAAGGAGACGTCTTTGACGGCTTCTACCGAGCCGTAGCGTTTCTGCAAATTTTCAATTAACACCGCAGGCGTCATCACACTCTCCCTCAGCGAAATCCAAAGGTTCACCGTTTTCCATTGTATAGCTCTCAAGCTTGAAGCATATTTTTCGTACAACTCGCCAGCAATTCTCATTTTGAAATCAGACCCGAAAACTGCGCGCCTTTGGCGCGCAGTTTTCGGGCCTCAAAGCCAAGAGTTCACGCCCTACGGGCGTGAACTCTTGGCTTTGAGGCCCATACTGAGAATTGTTGACAACTCCCATGTAGTGCGAGTTGTACGAAAAATATGCGTGAAACCGCGATTCTACGGCCTGAAACCCCTGTGGTAGGGATGTTGCATGTAACATTCCTACCACAGGGGTTTCACGTGTTTTTTGTAATGACGATGGTAAAACACCGGGTGTCTGGGTTAACAAAAAAATGCCCTGAAGGTTTTGCCTTCAGGGCATTCGTTATTGAGCCATGATTAACAAATCAGGATGAGCAATTAGCTCAGAGCATTGATTGCGTAGTCAATGTAGGAGTTGGCTTCTACAGCAGCGTCGCCAGACAGACCGTGGTTAGCTTTGATGTGCTTCAGAGCTTCAACGTACCAGCTGGGGGAGAGGTCGAAGGTCTTGTTGATTTCAGACAGACCTGCGATCAGGTAGTCATCCATGGGGCCGGTGCCACCCACAACGAGGCAGTAGGTCACCATGCGCACATAGTAGCCGATGTCACGAACGCACTTGTCCTTACCACGCTGGTCAGCGGCGTAGTTAGCGCCCTGCATTTGGGTGGTGTAGGGGAACTTCTGGTAAACCGCATTAGCAGCACCTTGAGCCAGGCTATCAGCCTTCTCGGTCAGGGTGCGAGCAGCTTGCAAGCCAGCGCCAGCTTGACGCAGACGACCGAAAGCAACTTGCAGTTCGGTGGAGCTGAGGAAACGGCCTTGAGAATCAGCAGCGGCGATCGCTTCGGTCAACGGGGTCTTCATTGTTGAGATATCTCCCTAAGTTGCAATGCAAAAAGTTAGTTGAAATGAGGTCTGGAACAAATTCCAGAGACCGGATTTACTAAAACGCTGGATTAAGCAACAGCAGAAGCAGCGCGATCGAAGTAGCTGGAGAGCTCAGACATCAGGTTGCTGCAATCACCTTGGGTGATGTTGTTGCGGTCGTTAGCGATCGCGATAGCAGCTTCCTTCATTTTCTGAACGCCAGTAGCCACAGAACCACCGGGAACGCCCAGAGCTAAGTAGGTCTCACGCAGACCGTTCAGGCAGCGATCGTCCAGAACGCTAGCATCACCTGCGAACATTGCGTAGGTTACATAGCGCAGGATGATTTCCATGTCGCGGAGGCAAGCAGCCATGCGACGGTTGGTGTAAGCGTTACCGCCAGGAGCGATCAGCTGGGGCTGTTCAGCAAACAGAGAACGAGCTGCGTTAGCAACGATGGTGGAAGCGTTGCCGGTGATGCGGTTAACCACGTCCAAGCGCTTGGTGCCATCAGCAACCATGCCGCTCAGAGCATCCAGTTGAGAAGTGCTCAGGTAAGCACCCCGTGAATCTGCTTGAGAAACAACCTTAGCGAAGGCGTCCAACATAAACTCAATCTCCTAATCTGTTTGGTTGAGTATGGCTTAATTCAAACTGATATTTCAGTCGTTCTTTTCGTAGAGCCGCAAGCAGTTCTACATTTTAAGGGAGCCATCACTGCCATCACTTGCGTTCGGATTCTCCGATACTGCAATGCTCTGAACAGAATCTCCGATGATTTATGAGAATGACCTCATCAATCTGAGAACCCTACCGCCCGTTACCGATTTCGTGGCCCGGTTGGTTGATGGTGTCTTGGAGGGCTTCCAACATCTGTTTATATACTGGGGAGGAGGGGAAGATCTATTACAAATTGTGTATTCAAGCGCTTTTGTTACAAAACTCAATATCTCTATCAGGATAAGGCGCTGAAATGACCGAAAACAGTAATTTTTATAGGCATAAATGCTCAATCTCTGAAGATAAAAATTTAAGCGAATTGAACTCCCTCTGCATAACTTCATAAAGTTCTGTGACTTTAGGAATAGATTGCGATCTCATCCCTTTTTGCAATCGATCAGGTAGCCCCGATCGCACTCAAGCGTTAGGCTCAGGAAAGTAAGGTGAACGTTACATTTCCCTTAACACAAGAAAATAATTTTCATACAGGTGTAGATGATGGCCATAGCAACAACGGCTCAACAAGTTGATTCAATTTTGCTGCGGGCCTTGCAGGGAGAAGATTTGACGGAAGCCGATGGGGTTGTGTTGCTCGCTCAGCGAGATGCAGGAGCGATCGCTGCCATTCGCGATGCCGCCGATCGCCTGCGCCAGCACCAGGTGGGCGATACCGTTACCTACATCATCAACCGCAACATCAACTACACCAACATTTGCGAACAGCATTGCAGCTTTTGTGCCTTTCGCCGCGATGCTGACCAGTCGGGAGCCTACTGGTTGGGTGAAGAAGTCATTTTGGAAAAAGCTGCCGATGCCGTTCGCCAAGGCGCGACCGAGATTTGTATGCAGGGTGGCCTGAACCCCGAAGCGAAAATCGACGGGAAAGCGTTGCCCTACTATGTGCAACTGGTTCACCTGATTAAAGAAACCTTTCCCACCATCCATCTGCACGCCTTTTCTCCTCAGGAGGTTCAATTTATCGCACGGCAGGATGGACTGACCTATGCCGAGGTGATCGCAGCACTACAAGCAGCCGGAGTCGGCTCGATGCCTGGTACCGCCGCCGAAGTGCTAGACGATCGCGTGCGTCAAATCCTCTGCCCTGAGAAAACCAACTCCGCCGAGTGGCTAGAAATTGTCGGCACCGCTCACCGCCTGGGAATGCCCAGCACCAGCACCATGCTGTCTGGCCACATCGAAACACCCGAGCAACAGATGGCACATTTTGGGAAATTGCGATCGCTCCAGCAAAGGGCTCACCAACACAACTACCCCGCCCGCATCACCGAATTCATCCTCCTCCCCTTCGTGGGTCAAGAAGCCCCCAAACCTTTACGAAAAAGAGTTGGTCGCGACCAACCCAGCCTTTCCGACAACTTGCTACTCACCGCCGTTGCCCGCCTCTTCTTAGGAAACTGGATTCCCAACCATCAGCCCAGTTGGGTGAAATTAGGCTTAGATGGTGCAACCGAAGCCCTCACCTGGGGCTGCAACGACATCGGCGGCACCCTGATGGAAGAGCACATCACCTCCATGGCCGGAGCCCAAGGCGGCACCTGCCAAACAGAAGCAGATTTAGTCAAGGCCATTCACTCCCTCGGACGGCCTGCTCAGCAACGAGATACCCTGTACCAACCTGCCGCGAGTGCAGTGGAGAGCGTAGCGATCGCCTCCTAAAAAGCTATAAAGCATCCCATCCAACGACCCAACCCCGGCCTGATCCAAACCTCACCGATGCGAAGCGGCCTAACACCACCCCTGCAAAACCTCCTTGTCTAGGGGGCCTGGGGGAGGGACGCCCGTCCCCCAGTCGGGAGGTTTGGAGGGCGACGCGCCTCCAAGCCAAGTCTTTGCAACGCGTCTACTATTCCGAAAAACTAGGACAGACGCATTGAGTGGATAAAGACACTCAATGCGTCAGCCCTGATTGAAAAACTTAGCTAAATCCCAAGGCTTCGTCCCTGGATCAACCGAAAGCCGCCAACAAAAGACATCATCGCCACAAAGAAAGTCCACAGACTAGTCGGACGAATGACCAATCCACCGCTGGCGATCGCCAACACCATCGCCAACCCGATACAAAACCACCCCATCGACTGCCCCGATCGCCCAAAGAACGTCAGGCTAATAATCCCGGCCATCATTGATAACACCGTTGCCGCTGCCGACAGAGGCCGCCACCAGTAACCCGCTGTCTGGGTGGTGAAAATGATGTTTTGTCCCAGGAAGTAGACCCCAACCACAACCAGGCCCAGACCAAACAGAAATCTCAGACCTCGCATAAAAACACCATGACACTTCCTTCTTAACGTGCCCTTACGGGCTGTAGGGTTAACCAAAACCTGACGATAGCCCTGAATCCGGATCAACTGCGGCCAGAGTTTAACCGTGCTCGGCCAGAAATAAACCGCTTTCTATGGAAACGCTTTGGGAAAGAGCATTTTCGGGAAAAAAGTGAAAAAGCTGCGATCGCCTTAAAACAAAGGTTTGAGGACAATCGGAAAATAAAAATCGAATTTTTTCAAAAAAACTAAGTCAAATTGAAAAAACGTGCACACACCCTGTGTTATGCTTGTTAAGCGCAAGAGGAAAGGCAACGGGGCGTAGCGCAGCTTGGTAGCGCACCACTTTGGGGTAGTGGGGGTCGTGGGTTCGAATCCCGCCGCTCCGATTCTAAAAACCCTCTAAAACGAAAAGGACGAGCCTAGGCTCGTCCTTTTCGTTTTAGAGGGTTTTCGCTTATGGACGTAGCAAGACCTTAATGCAGTTATCCTGCTTGTTCTTGAACATCTCAAAGGCAGGTTTGATATTGTCCAGCGACATCGTGTGGGTGAAGACGCGGGAAGGATCAACCTCGCCGTTGGCTACCCGATCCAGCAACATAGGGATGTAATTCTGCCCATGCATTTGTCCCATCCGGAACGTCAACCCTTTGTTAAAGGCTGCACCCAGAGGAATTTTGTCAATTAAGCCTGCGTAAACGCCCATAATCGACAGCACACCACCCTTGCGGCACGACAGCATCATCTGACGCAGAACGTGGGGGCGATCGGTTTCCAACCGCACGGCCTGCTTCGCCTTGTCATAGATTCCTTCTGGCCCCATACCGTGAGCTTCCAGGCCGACCGCATCAATACAGGCATCGGGGCCTCGGCCTCCCGTCATCTCCTTGAGCATTTCTCCCGCATCAACCTCTTCGTAATTGATGACTTCGGCTCCAGCAAACTCAGCCGCTTGCCTCAGTCGTTCGGGATAGCGATCGATGCCAATCACCTTCTCGGCTCCCAACATCTTGGCGCTGAGGAGGGCGAACTGACCTACAGGCCCACAGCCCCATACCGCCACAATTTGGCCAGGTTGGATGTCGCACATATCCGCGCCCATAAAGCCGGTGGGGAAAGCGTCGGAGATCGGTAGTGCCTGCTCATCGGTTAGCCCATCGGGTACTTTGAACGCGCCGTAATCAGCGAAGGGTACACGAATGTATTCTGCGAAGGATCCAGCGTAACCGCCAAAGGCGTGGGAGTAGCCGAAGATCCCCGAGGTGGCATGGCCGTAAATCGCTTCTTCCATCCAGCCATTCGGGTTGGAGTTGTCACAGAGAGAGAACCGCTTTGACTGGCAGTAGAAGCAGTTGCCACAGCCGATAATGGAGGAAACGACAACGCGATCGCCCACCTTCAGCTTCTTCACCCCAGAACCAATCTCAACCACTTCTCCCATAAACTCGTGACCGATGATGTCACCCGGCTTCATAGTGGGGACATAGCCGTCGTAAATGTGCAAATCAGAGCCGCAGATGGTCGTGGCGGTGACCTTCAAAATGGCATCACGAGGGTTGATGATCTTTGGGTCGGGTGCGGTTTCGACGCGCATATCAGTTGGCCCGTGCCAGCAGGCTGCCTTCATGGAAGAATCTCCTGTAGAAATGTTGGTGGGAATAAGAATCGAGGTAAGAAATTATTTGTGTCGCCCCTGGCAGGTGGGTTGCCCTTCGATCGTGGCAATTTCCCCAGCTTCCATCAGCATCTTGAAGCGGCGCAGTTCGTCGCCCATACGCTGCTCAGCTTCTTCGCCAAAGAGTTTGGCGATCGCTGCTGTAATGGATCCTCCGGGTGGGCTGTACTCCAGCACCAACTTGACTTCAGTGCCCTGATTCATCGGTGCAGACTGAAAGCGAACAAACCCAGAATTTTGAATGTCAGAATCTTCTACAGAAGCCCAAACAATCAGCTCATTGGGGCGATCGACTACAATTTCCGCTTCCCACGTAACACCATTCTTGATAGGAGTACTGGTCACCCAACGGGAGCGGGTTTCGCTGAGAACATCAATGCGCTCAACGTGATACATGAAGGTGGGCAAGTTTTCGAGGTTCCGCCAATAGCTGTAGAGTTCCTCGGGAGTTTTCCCAAAGACGGTGACGGATTTTTCGACACGTACCTGATTGCTCAAGCCTGTGGTTTCAGCGATGCGATCGCCCAGACTCTTGTCTCCGGTGGCTCCATGATAGGCTAGGCTGCCACCGGCGAGGGTCAAGAGTGCGCCTCGGAGGGAGCGATCGCGCAGTCCAGCCAGGGCTAATACTCCACCACCAATGAGCGATGCCCATTTTTCTACATCACCTTTTTCATGGGAGCCATTGGAGCGCTGCCCCCCAGGAATTTGCTCTTCCATAACTATCTCTTGTCCTGTTGTGAGAAGCCAGGAATAGCCTAATCTTTTGAACAATTAAAACTCGTCCGTCTAGAGTCTTAAAAGATTTGTTAATTACAGATATATCTCGCGACCAATGCTTTGAACACTGTGAACTTGTACGGGCAGTATGGGCAAGTTTTAAGAAGCGAACCCAACATTATTGATCCCTGCTTTGTTACTAATTCAAGCTGCTCTAAAGGCCTGAAACAACCATAAATGGGATAGTAGCTGTTGTTCCAGCAATCAGGGTCCAAATGGTGAAAGCTTCCACATCATAGTGATGATTGAGAGATACTTCAATTTGGACTAATGAAAAGGGAAAAACAATGAGAACCATTCCGAAGATAAACAACATTCCGAAATCAAGCATGGGTTAACTCCCGCTGGGTGAACGAAGGGACGAGGCTAAACTAAGCACATTGAGATGAAGCTGCTTGTAGGCTAAGTTACGGCTCACCAGTAGCTGACTTTAAGCGAGAACTGAAGCAAGGATAACCAGACTCACGAACCAAATCAGGGTGAAACTGAGTTTAAGAAGTTACTAAGAACCTGCAAGTTATTTTCGATATTAGAGATCGTTATCTAAGCTGCGCTCTATCATCTGAGACAACTCACTTAAAAAATGCTGATCCCAGAGTCTATCTAAAGGGATTTATTTTTGAGCTAATAGGATTATGAGCTGGCTTATATAGGCGTTTGAGAATTTTGAGACAGGCGATCGCCCTCCCTTGTGGAACTATGACAACAGGATACAAACTTGTATTATTCGAGAGCCTGGTTAAGTTTTTCTATGCTAAGGCGATTTCCAGTAATGAAATTACCCCCAGAATGTTGGTGCTTTGCCCGCGAAGCGGGCAAAGCACCAACATTCTGGGTAAATTCTTATGCAGAAACCTCCTTAAAAATATTCAGATCTTCAAACTAGTTTTAGAGGTTGTTTTTCCATCTGCTTCGTGCACAGAAAAACAACCTCTAAAACGGACCTCAGCCGTTGGAGTAGCAACGCAAATCTCGTGTCCGACTGGTGCTGAATCACTCCATAAATTGTGGAATCAACCCCTGTCGGTAATCTTCTACTTCTTCTAGCCAGATATCGAGATACGCTCTAATCTCTCCAATCCGATTTGAGTAGAATCTCTCGAATTCAGTGCAGTGAAGATTTTTTGTTGGAAGGCTTTTTCCATAGAGAAAGCCACGCTCGAAAAATTTAAGCTGTCGCTGATTAAAGCGATGCTTTGGAGAATAAATAAACTCTGATGCAAACTTGAACAGCAGTAAATGATAGTGTCGAGCCTTTTCATCATTTCCCATCGCAAATCCAAGCACAAACGCTTCATTATCATGATTGATGCTTAAATCCAAAAGGATATACAAACAATCTTGATTGCCCGGTGCAATCTCACCTGGAAATGTATAGGGGCCAATAGAATTTTCAAGGAAGTACATTCTATCTAAAACTCTGGATGAGTTTTTACTATCAGAATGTTGTAGTGCGTCCTGCAAAATCCAATTAAAACTCCAGAGCTGTCTTTCTAGGCTAGTAACCATCGGTACACTCCTACACAATCAATAAAGAGGGATACAGAGCTTGCATAAAAAGTCAGGGTGGAATTCTTTTTCAACAAGCTGGCTACTAGAATCTGGCTAGAACTCATTGCCAGAAATATCAATCTATAACTGCTAATAGGCAGTTTAAGTGCCAGCAAACCGCCTCCAACAAGTGCATAAATGCTGCTGGAGATTTTCAAGAAAGAATTGAGGGAACAACAAATTCTGTAGCGGAAATAGGAGCGATGCTTAGGGTGTCGATGCACTCGATAGGCTTATGGGAGACACCCTGTGGTTTGAAACCTCTGTGGTAGGGCTGTTCTGTCAATCCCAACCACAAGGGGTTCAATCCGAATTTCACAAAAAGAGAGAGCAAAGCTCTTGCTCCTGCTCTCTCTTTTTGTACTCACTCTCTAGCCATTAGAGATCAGCTAAGCGGTATATCTAAGTGACCTAGGCAGCAGTAGGAGCGCCTTCGTGACCCTTACCGTTCAGCGCTAGCATGATACGAGATACGCCACTGGCAGTCAGGCTAATACCTACCAGCGTGCCGATAACCCAGGGGGCATTAAGGGGCCAACCGGTTCCAATCATGACACCCAGTACCAGGGTGACAATGCCATTGAACAGAACCCATCCCCAGTTGGGACGTGAGCGCAACTGATACGCCAATACCAGCTCCGAGATCCCTTCAACAAAGAAGAAGCTAGCCAGCAGTAGGGTGAGGGTGGCAATACCTTGCAGCGGTTGGGCCACTAACATAACCCCAGCAACCAGATAGAGCACGGAGAGCAAAAACTTCATTACGAAGCCGCCCTGTTCACGGGATTGGAAGGCGTAAACGAATTTCACCAGACTGGTACCGATGAGAAGCCAACCAATCCAGAAGGTAAAGGCCAAAGATGCGGCGAAGGGGAGGGTGATGGCAGCAAATCCTGAAACAACCATCAACACACCCAAAATGATGGAGCCTGTTGTGCTTTTTACAATGGGTTGCGACGATTTTTGAACAGAGGACTGGGCATTGTCCTGGGCTTCTGATGGAGCCATATCTTGCATCATGGGGCTGTCCTGCGTCATGGATAATAATCTCCAGTTTTTCCAGCTTTACGATGGGGGTTACGACTACAGCGTAGGTTCCAACACCGCCATAATTGCAGAATCTATAGGGGAGTTCTGTAGGCATCGAAAGGCAGAGTTTCAAGGGCTTCTAGGTCGTATTGCTTTGGGCGGAGTTGTGAGCGATCGCCCATTTTACCCGTTCTATTTAAGTTGAGCTGGCCTGATATGTTCCTAATAGGTATAGTGTGTAAAATGCGCCATATTTACTAACAGCAAAAGACCCTCTTGAAATAAAAAGAACTTACGCACTCTTATTGTGTGTAAGTCCTCATAAGCAGGGTCTTGCAAGTGGTTATAGCTTTTTCGATTTGTGAGGGATGAAGGAGAATTGTGGAGCACTGCTCTGCAACCCTCTCCCATCGTCACAAGTCGGAGGTGAGACTAAAAACGAGAAGAACTACTGAATCCATCCGCCTGACTTAATTTCTGGTATTACTGTCGTGTCATAACCAGCTTCGACAGTCCACCAGGAGCCTTGATTGCTGTGGGGCAGGCTAATGCGGTAGGTCGGAACTGGAACTGAATAATCCAACGTTTGCCCAGGAAAAATATGTCCAGCTTCTACATCTTCAACGGTGATGGTTTTAAGCTGGTCAGGATCAACGCTGTGAAACTGCTGGTCTTCCATAGGGCGATCGCCTTAAAAGAGGTTTTCGAGGAGAGTCGAATGTATCTAAATCTACTCACAAGATGAGAGAGATTCCAGAAAAACAGGGTCACAGTCCATCAGGCGCTTTCTATTAGTCTCAACAAAAAAGGGGACGTTCCACAGAACGCCCCCCCAAAAAGCTGCTAACCTTTGGCTTTTAGCCCACCAGCGACTTCACCGTTTTCATAATGCCAACGGGGTCAAGCCCCTGAGCGGGGAACTGTTCCCACAGACCACCTGCGCCCTCTTCGTGGGTGCCCAGGTACTTGTACTTGGGTGCATAACCCCGTTCCAACAGCCAGGAACCGAAGCGGCTACCCAGTCCAGTCTTCCGGTTGAAGGCTTCCACCACCAGAACAAAGGGAGCTTTGCCGATCTTCGCCATCGCATCCTCATCCACCACATTGAGGGTGGCTTTGTTAATCAGACCGACATCAATACCTTCCTGCTTCAGCCGTTCAACCGCATCCAGAGCGCGGTACACCGAATCGCCTACCGCAACAATGTAACCTGCGGTGCCTTCCCGAACCACCTCATCCTTGCCAGGAACAAAGGTGTAATTCTCCCCATACAGCTCCTTACCGTTGCTGTCGAGCAGAATCGGTGTCTTGGAGCGGGTGGAGAAGATGAAGCGCAGGCCAGGCTGCGAGAAGACCGTGTTGACACAGGCGGTCATCTGATTAGCATCAGCAGGGAAGTACAGTTTGGTGTCGTAGCCGTCATCCAGACCGTTGTCGGCAAAGAAGTTGTTAATACCGAAGTGGCAGGTGTTATCTGCCATATCGTCGATGCCAGAGTGGGAGAAGTGGCATAGCAGGTTGGAGTAATTCAACCGGGCCATGGTGATCTCAGAAATACACATTTCCAAGAAGGCGGCGAAGGTCGCGAAAATGCCCTGCTTGCCTTTCTGCATCCCGAAACCAGCGGCTGCCGAGAGGTTACCCCGCTCCATAATGCCGGAGGGGATGAATACTTCGGGGTGTGCATCGTGGATCTTCTTCAGACCACAGGAACCTTCCAGGTCGCTATCAACCACCAGAACGTTAGCCTTGCGCTCTTCCTCGCTCATCTTGCCAAGGATGCCGACGACCGCATCACCAAACACGTTACGGTTGGAATCCCACTTGTCGCTGATACCCAGGAACTTGTAGTCATTCTTGGGTGCTTGAATATTCTTCAGATACTCAACTGCAGCGGTGTGGCCCTTCTGTTCTAGATATTGAAGTGCCAGCTTCACCGAGATGACGTCGTGACCGTGGTTCGAGCCTTCTAAGCCCTCGATACCCGGGCACATGGGGCGCTTACAAATAACGGCGATCGGGCCGGGAGTGTTTACGGCTTCGCAGATGGCGCCATAGAGGGCATCTACGTCCTCACCATCCACTTCCAGCACTTTCATGCCGTGGCCTTCCAGAGTCTTTCTAACGCTGTAGCCAGGAAGGTACTTAGAGGGGTGCCCTGCAATGGTTACGTCATTGTCGTCAATGATCAGCTTGATATTGATGTGTTGGGCAACAGCCAGCCGTGCAGCTTCAGAATCGTTCCCTTCTTGCTGAGAGCCGTCGGAACCCAGGCAGAATACCGTTTTGCCGGGGTTCGCTAGAGCAACGCCGTTGACGTAAGGCCACATGTGACCCAGACGACCCGAGCTAAACTCTACACCGGGGGTCAGTCCCAATTCGGGGTGACCGGGTAGCTTAGAACCGGAGGTGCGGTACTGCATCAGTTGCTCGGCAGGCAGAGCGCCCCGCAGCGTTGCGATCAGATATTGGGTACCAACCCGGTGACCTGCTTCATCAAAGAAGGTAGGCACAAACTTATCGGGATTGCCCCGGAACAGCGCATCCAGGATCATGACTTCGGGCACAGTGTCGTAGGGACCGCCTGTGTGGCCACCGACGCCCCGTGCGGCTCCAGTAGCGGTGAAGAAGACGATCGCATCGCGGCACAACTGGATGTTGGCTTTGAGAGCGGCGCGCTGATCATCGGTGAGGGTTGTTTGGGATGCATCGAGGCCTATTTTGTTGTAGGCGCTCAGATCGATAGGAAAGCTCGTAGTCATAACTCAATTCCTGGAGGTTGGCAGCATTTTGGAACCCTAACACCAGAGGCAGATCCGTTGAATCTGACGGCGGGCGGAGATAGGTACGCACATGGATGAGCGTAGCCTGGCAAAACCCCTCATCCCTGTAGCCTGAAACACAGGAGAGAGGAAGGCATGGGACATTTAGTGAGGTCAGTTGAACTCTGAGTGCTCAACGGTTCCATCTTTGTGGACTCGCTCACTCAGTCTTCTTTTCTCACCAGAAAACTACCCAAAGCTTTGGAAGATTGATAGGTAGACATCCCCCTCATAAAATCTCCCCTTGTTCAGAATGAAGGGTGAGGTGCACTTGTGCAAGGGGTTAGCCGGAATTTATTACGATAAAAACACGCCCTCAAAGGGACGTGCCTCTATCGAAAATGAATTCTAGTTAAAACATACTAGTACGCTGAGGCGGAAATCCATCACCTATGTTTTTGTGTAGGGTGCTTCGCACCCTACACAAAAACATAGGTTGCGAACTTAGGCCACAGCCTACTAGACGCCGTGGAACTTGCGGAATGCGAGGGTCACGTTATGGCCACCAAAGCCGAAGGAGTTGGAGAGTACCACATCCATCACCGCAGAGCGGCTCTGGTTAGCGATGTAATCCAGATCGCAAGCGGGGTCAGGGTTGACGAGGTTAATGGTGGGGGGAACTTGATTGTGGGCGATCGCCATCACAGCCGCTACCCCTTCAATCCCACCAGAACCACCTAGCAGGTGCCCAGTCATCGACTTGGTAGAGCTAACAGGCACTTTATAAGCGTGCTCACCTAGAGCCGTCTTAATGGCTGCCGTCTCCGTGGAGTCATTGGCGGGAGTGCTGGTCCCGTGGGCGTTGATATAGGTTACATCTTCTGGTTTTACCTCGGCATCCTTCATGGCCAGTTGCATAGCGCGGGATGCTCCTTTGCCACCGGGTACGGGAGACGTGATGTGGTAGGCATCACAGGTCATACCGTAACCGATCACTTCAGCGTAGATGTGGGCACCCCGGCTGAGGGCGTGCTCCAGTTCTTCAAGAAGCAGAATACCAGCGCCTTCGCCCATAACAAAACCGTCCCGATCCTTATCGAAGGGGCGGCAGGCATGTTCGGGGTCATCGTTGCGGGTGGAGAGGGCACGAGCGGATGCGAAGCCGGCGAAGGACAGCGGTGTAATTGCCGCCTCAGCACCGCCGCAGATCATCGCCTGAGCGAAGCCCCGCTGCACCAACCGGAAGGCGTCACCAATGGCGTTTGAGCCAGCAGCACAAGCCGTTACTGTACAGTTGTTTGGCCCTTTGGCCCCAATATGGATTGCCGTTAGCCCAGCGGCCATATTGGCAATCATCATGGGCACCATGAAGGGACTACAACGACTGGGACCACGGGTGAGGTAGACCTCTTGTTGGTCTTCCATCACTTTCAGGCCGCCAATACCGGTGCCAATGACGATGCCTACCTGTTCTGCATTCAAATCATTGATTACAAAATTAGCGTCGGCCAGGGCTTGTTTGCTGGCAGCCACCGCAAACTGAGCAAAGCGATCCATCCGCTTGGCTTCTTTGCGATCCATATAGTCTTCGGGATTAAACCCTTTGACTTCTCCCGCAATCCGAGAATCGTGACGGGATGCATCAAACAGGGTAATGGGCCCAATGCCATTGCGTCCGGCCAGCAACCCTTCCCAATACTCAGCAAGGGTATTACCGATGGGAGTAATGGCTCCCATCCCCGTAACCACAACGCGCTTAAGTGCAGAATCAGAGGTCGTCATGACACCAGCTAGATAGAAAAATTCAACCCTTACGCACGACAGCTAAGATCGAGTAGACGCGTAACAAGGTGTAAGCAAAATCGTCACAAATTAACAACGAGAAGGCAGCCCAGTCTCAAGTACGGGTTCAGGAATGATTTGGCAAACCAGCCAACGGCCTGAGTGGAAACACTTGAGAGGGCTGCTGGAATGAATTAAACCGTTGCCTTCTGGTTGATGTAGTCAACTGCCGCCTGAACGGTAGCAATGTTTTCAGCAGCCTCATCAGGGATTTCGATGTCGAACTCCTCTTCCAGGGCCATAACCAATTCGACCGTATCCAAAGAGTCAGCTCCCAAGTCATTCGCAAAGCTGGACTCAGGGGTAACTTCGCTCTCGTCTACACTCAGTTGTTCAGATACAATTTTCTGAACTTTCTTCAAAATGTCTTCGCTCATAGCTGACTTTTACCTACTCGACTTGCAATCTAGATGATCAAGCAGTGACCAACGCCGACGAGGCTGGCGGCAAGATTTAACGAGTACCACCAAGCCAGCGTTTAGGCATTTCTTCATCTTACTCTGTCATGCCACGCTTTCGATCGGATTCCCTGATGTGACGGGGAGGGGCGATCGCCCCAAGTGCCCACTTCCTATCCACAATCGGTATTTCAGATCTTCAGGGCCTATAAAATCCCGCTATATCTGGTGTAAATTTTTTGAGGCTAGTGTGATTTGTACGCCACATTTAAGATTCTGGTCAGTAGGCAGTGGTTTAAACATAAGGCCGAAAAAGCTGTGCTGCCTACGAAGTAGGCAGCACAGCTTTTTCGGCCTTATGTTTAATTGCGTAAAGGGCTTACTGAATGTCGGCCAGGTTAATGCGCGGATCGACGAACTTCAACAGCAAATCAGCCAACAGGTTACCCACAATGAGCAGGACGGCTCCCATCATCAAGCTTGCCATAACCAGATAGAGATCTTGAGCCTGTACCGCCTGCAAAATTAAGCGACCCAAACCAGGCCAATTAAAGAAGGTTTCTGTAATAAAGGCACCGCTTAACAAACTGGCAAATTCAAACCCCAGCAAGGTGATGAGTGGGTTTACGGCATTTCGCAAGGCGTGAACATAAATCACACGGTTCTCAGGCAATCCCTTAGCTCGCGCGGTTTGAATATAGTCCTGACGCAGGACGTCGAGTAATTGCCCTCGGGTAATGCGCTGGAGCCCAGCAAATCCTGTGATGCTCAGCGCAATGATTGGAAAGATCATGTGCCAGGCAATATCTAATATTTTGCCGAGGGGGGTGAGGTCGGCGTAATCGATACTGGTCATGCCACCCACCGGAACCAGGGGTGAGAGAAGCTGGGCCAGAAACAGGAGCAACAAGCCGGTAATCAGGGTGGGAAAGCCCTGGCCGATGTAACTCAGTACTCGAAAGACACGATCAATTCGCTGATCCTGGCGAACGGCCCCGATGATTCCCAGGGGAATGGCGATCGCCCAGGTCACCACAATCGACGCTAAGGATAGCAGCAGTGTAGGAGGGATGCGCTCTGCCAGAAGCGACGAAACCGGGCGTTGAGAGTAAATAAAACTCACGCCAAAGTCGCCCCGGCTAATAATTTGCCAGAGCCAGATGAAATATTGTTGGATGATCGGCTTATCCAGGCCAAATTGCTGTTCGAAGGCAGCCAGGGTTTCTGGCGAAATGCGGGGGTCTTGCCGCAGCACATCCAGATAGTTTCCAGGCGCCAATTGAATGATAAAAAAGCTAAGGGCTGAGGCCAGCAGGAGGGTGAGTGCTCCCTGAGCCAGCCGCTTCACAATATAGATGAAGACGTCGCTGCTAAAAAAGCCGAGGATCTGTGCCCCAACGTTTTGGAGCTTTTGCGATGAAGTGGAAGGAGTGGAGGTCATGGCAGGAGACAAGGCACGTTAATATTCCACCAGAGAAACCACGGGCACATCGGGCAGTTTTTCGCGGCCCTGAAGCCCTGTCAATTCAATAATGAACCCAAAGCCTAGCAATTCGCAGCCGGTTTGAGCGATCAGTTGGGCGGTGGCGGCAGCTGTGCCCCCCGTTGCAATCACATCATCCACAATCAGCACGCGGGCGGGAGGTGTTGCGGCATCTTGATGGATCTCCAAGCGATCGCTGCCATACTCCAGGGCATATTCGACGGAATGGACGGCGGCGGGCAGTTTACCAGGCTTTCGTACAGGGATGAACCCCGCATTGAGGCGGTAGGCCAGAGGTGTTCCGAAAATAAAGCCGCGTGACTCCATCCCCACAACATAATCAACCTGCTTATCCTCAAAGTGCTCGGCTAGGGTGTCGATGGTGTAGCGCAACCCTTCGGCATCCCGCAGCAGGGTTGTGATGTCTCGAAACATAATGCCTGGTTTAGGGAAGTCAGGGATGTCGCGAATCAGGGATTTTAGGTCCATAAAAGATTTTTGTGGATTGGGGGAGAAGGCTGGGAATGGCGTGTGAGTGGCTACCGTCTGCTCAATTTTTAAGTGTTGGGTACCCAACACTTAAAAATCAAATTTCAGAATTTTTGAAAAGGCCGAAGACCTTCCAAAAATTTATAGACCGTCAGGTGTGGAGTGGGATATGTCTGTTGAGCTGCATACCCAACTCCGCACCCCAGCCTTGAACCGGTATGTCGTTGCTGCTGCCATTAAATCATGCCCTTGTTCTTGTCTGCTTGACGCTGTCACCGGGATACAAGAGGCTATGCGTCTCTGTCCTATATATCTCTCGTAACCCACGAAAGTGGAAGCGCCTCTTTTTGTGTACATGAGTGCACAAAAAGAGGCGCTTTCATGGATTGTGAAGTTCTATAGGTTAGCTATTTAGATTCTTCTTCTAGTCCCGAAAAGTTGTTGAACCAGCCACGTTTGTGGAAGTACATGATCAGGCCTCCGGCGATCGCCAACATAATGGCCCAACATAAGGGGTAGCCGAAGTACCAGTTCAGTTCCGGCATATTGAAGGGGGAGACTTCGGGATTGAAGTTCATCCCGTAGACCCCAGCAACGAAGGTCAGGGGGATAAAAATACTTGAGATGACCGTTAGCAGCTTCATCACCTCATTCATCCGATTGCTAACGGAGGAGAGGTACACATCCATTAAACTGGAGGCGATTTCTCGGTAAGTCTCAACCATATCAAGCACCTGTACCGTGTGGTCGTAGCAATCCCGTAGATAAAGCCGCACATCTTCGCTGATGAGCGAACTACCGTCTCGAATCAGGGAGTTAATTGCATCCCGTTGTGGCCAGATAGCCCGCCGCAGAGCCAGGAGTTCCCGTTTGGTGTTGTGAACTTTGGCCAGAGTCTGAGGCGTGGGGTTAACAACGACCTCATCCTCCAATTCCTCTAAAATTTCTCCATAGGTTTCCAATACCGGAAAGAAGCCATCAATCAAAGCATCAATCAAGGCATAGGCCAGAAAATCAGCTCCTTTCTTGCGAATGTTACCCTTGCTCAAGCGAATCCGATCTTGCACCGGGCCGAAGCAGTCGTACTCTGGTTCTTCCTGTACTGTTAGCAAATAGCTGCGGCCCAGGATGAAACTGACCTGCTCACTCACAAACCCTCGCCCAGAGTCCTTCAAGGTCACCATTCGTGCAATCAGGAGTAATTGATCGGGATACTCCTCCACCTTCGGTCGTTGGGGCACATTCACCACGTCCTCCAACACGAGCGGGTGGAGCGAAAATACCTTGCCTAACCGTTGCAAAATATCCTCGTTGCCCAAACCCTTGACGTCGACCCAAGAGACAGACTCCGAGTCGAGAAATGGGATTGCTTCTTCGGGGGTTTCCAGCATGCGCCGAATGGCGGTGTGCTCTCCGTAGTCAATTAACGTGATGACCGGGGGTGGGGCGTCGGCCTCAATGGTGAGGGTTCCCGGTACTGCGCCTGGTTCGTTATAGGCAAAATCGAATAGGGAATCTTCGTCGGTATCGTCTGCCTCCAAGGTGGCGGGGGAAGACTTCGGGCGTACCAGGGTTTGCCCCCAGCGGCCAAAGGATCGGCTTGGCTTGGCGGACATAAAATTTAGGCCAATTGAATGTTTCCGTTATTGTATCCAGACTTATAATGCCCCCGCCATGACGACAAAGGGCCAGTGCTCCATACGCGCTCTTTTCTAGCTCAGGCTTTACGCATTCTTGTGATGGGCGAAGCACACCATAAGAATCGTAGGGCCTATGGCTATAAGGCTCGCTGTTCCCCTTCATCACGACCCATCGGTTTGAACCTGACCTCACAGTTCTACATCTAGTGGGCCTGCGTAAGTCCTGAGGGAATTTGTGGGCGATCGATAGGGATAACGGTGTTGCAGGAAGAGGGTTGCTTGCTGTGTGTCCAGCGGGGGGCTAAATAAGAAACCTTGCATTTCCTGGCAGTAAAGCGATCGCAACTGTTCCTGCTGAGCTATTGTTTCGACCCCTTCTGCGACAACATTAAGGTTGAGACCACGGCCCAGAGTAATGATGGCTTCGATAATGGCGATCGCCTGTGATGAATGCTCCAGGTCTCGAATAAAAGAGCGATCGATTTTCAAGCTATTGAGGGGAAACTCTCGCAGGTAGTACATCGATGAGTAGCCCGTACCAAAGTCATCCAACGCGATGCGAATGCCCATCTCCCGCAACAGGTGCAGCAGCACTCGGGCCACTTGCACATCTTTCATGAAAGCCGTTTCAGTAATTTCCAGTTCTAGATGCTGCGGTGAAAGGCCACTCTGTTGCAGAATGTGGGCGATTTGCTCCACAAGATTGGGCTGCTGAAACTGGTGAGCTGAAAGGTTAACGGCCATGCGTAAATCCGACATGCCCATGTCATGCCACTGTTTGATCTGGGCACAGGCGGTTTGTAACACCCACTCTCCAATGGGCACAATCAGTCCGTTTTCTTCAGCAAGGGGAATGAACTTTTGAGGAGACAGTAAGCCCAGTTCCGGATGCTGCCAACGAACCAATGCCTCAATTTGAGTAATTTGGCCCGTTTCCAGGTTGAGTTGGGGTTGGTAATACAGCACCAACTCATGACGCTCCAGCGCCCGGTGCAAACTGTTATCCAGGGTCAACCGTTCAGAGGCCCGAGAGTTGAGGGCAGCGGTGTAGAACTGGTAATTGTTGCGCCCCTGCTCCTTGGCTCGATACAGGGCCACATCAGCATTTTTCAATAGGGTGTCAGCATCCTCGCCATCCTGAGGGTAAATGGCGATGCCTATGCTACAGGTAATATGCAGGTCGTGATTATCCAGACGAAAGACGGGCTTCAGGACGCGGGAAATTCGCTGGGCCACCTTCGCGGCATCTTCAGGAGTCTTTAAACTCGGCAGTAATAAGGTAAATTCGTCACCTCCCCAGCGGGCAATGATGTCTTCATCTCGCAGGCATTGGGTTAGGCGCTGGGTCGTGAGCTTGAGTAACTGATCTCCCACCGCATGCCCCAGCGTGTCGTTGATAGTCTTAAAGCGATCCAGATCCAGAAACATCACCCCAAAGGTTTCGTTATTGCGCCGGGAGTGGGCTAAGCCAATGTCCAGGTGATGATCATAAAACGCCCGGTTGGGTAGCCCGGTCAACGCGTCATGGAACGCTTGGTATCGCATTTGGGCTTCTGTATGCTGGCGTTGAATGGCACCACCAATGCTGGCAGCGATCGCCACCAACATAGACTCCTCACTGGCTGTCCACCACCGCTCGGTATGGCACTCATCAAACCCGATGTAACCCCAAAGCGAGTTATTCACGAAGATAGGCACCATGATGATCGACCGGATATGGTCCCGGTTCAAGATTTCCTGTTCCGCTGCCGACATGAAGCGGGTAATGCCGATAACGGAGCGCCCCTGTAAAAATCGGTCATACCAGTGCGCCAGCCCCGCTTCCGAATAGGACAAGCTACACCAGTGGGGCAGCCCCAGAGCTGAAGGGACAGAGGGCTGGGTCCACTCATAGCGCAGGGTCATGGACACATCACCGTGGTCGGGATGGGGATGGTTTTCATAGATGTAAACCCGATCGACCCCCGCAGCCTGGCCTAAGATGCTGAGAGCTTGCTGAATCGCCTCTTCAAAGGCCGTATTGGTGAGCAAGTAGTGGGTTGCCTGAGCCACGCCCTGAAGCAAGTTATCGCGCTTAATCAGTTCTGTCTCGGCCTGTTTACGGCGGGTGATATTCTCGACCGTGCCTTCATATCCCAAGATGTTACCGGCTTCATCTTTTAAGGCTCGGGCGCATTCCGAAATCCAGATCACGCTGCCATCCTGGCGGTACACCTGGGATTCAAACCCCTGCACCATGCCCTGTTCTTCCATGATGCGTACAAATTCCTGGCGGCGATCGGGCACAACATAGAGCTGGTGGCTGATGTCGGTCAGGCTTTCCATCAGTTCTTCGGGAGAGTTGTACCCATAGATGTTCGCCAGCATCGGGTTAACGGTAATGTAATGACCTTCAACGGTGGATTGAAAGATGCCTTCAACCGCATTCTCGAAAATCCCCCGATATTTGGCCTCAGCTCGCTGTAGCCCTTCGACTGCTAGCTTTTGTTCCAGGGCGATCGCGGCCATCTGCTGCGCCATTTCCACCAGTTGAATTTCCGCTGCTGTCGGAGTATACGGCGTGTTGTGGTAACTGGAAATGGTGCCCAACACCTTGCCCTGAGAGCTGATAATGGGCATTGACCAGCACGCCTGTAACCCAACATTCAAGGGAAAATGTCGGCATTCCTTCCAGAGCGGATCTGTCGCGATATCGTGGCAAATAACCGTCTTCTTGCAAAACATCGCCGTGCCACAGGAGCCAGCCTCTGGGCCAATAGCTATGCCGTCGAGCAGCGCGACATAATCCAACGGCAGATTGAGGGAAGCTTTGTGGTGAAAGTGTAGCCCATCGGCATCCAATAGCGTGACGGCAACGGCGGTACCAGAATTTTGGCTCTGAATGGCTCGCAGAATCTCCGTCAGAGTTTCGGTGAGGGGGCGATCGCGCGCAATCATCTCCAATACGCGCTTTTGACCGCTGAGCAAGTCGCTAGCGGCCCGCCGCTCAGTAACATCTCTCGATACGGAAATGATTTCGGTGACGGTGCCTGTGGCCTCATCTCGTACGGCCCGGCTCAAGGTTTCTAACCAAAGGTAATCGCCGTTGTGATGGCGCACCCGATAGGTGTACGGGATGGTCTCGGCATCAATTTCCAGAATGGACAGAAAATGGCGTTTGACCTCAGCCTGATCATCGGGATGAACCAGGGAAAACATCGGTTGCCCGAGCAATACGTCAGCCGAGTACCCCAGCAGTGTGAGGCAGGCGGGGGAAACATAAAGGAGGTGGCTTTCTGTGCTGTGGCGTGAGATTACATCATTAGAATTTTCGGCAAGCAGACGGTAACGGGCTTCACTCTGACGGACAGCCGCGATCGCTCCCTGCCGCTCCAACGCCAGCGATAGGGCCGCCGCCCCAGCCCGGAGTAAATCTAACTCTGCCGGCTCCCAAAGCTTGGCTTCTACACAGTTATCAAAGCCGAGAAACCCAAAAAATTGGTCATTCACCAGCAATGGCAGGAGCAGAATGGCGAGAATGCCCTGCCCTTGAAAAACTTGCTGTTCATCTGTTGGAAATTCGCCAGGGAGACCGGTGTAAATCCGCCCACTGGCAAGCCTGGATTCTAGACGTGGGAGCTGGCTATAAGGCAATTCCCGTAAAGCTGGATTGCCAAGGTGAGGTTCAATGCCAGGGGCGCACCATTCCTGGGTCTGGGTCATGCAGCGCTGTCCCCGCCCATTGTAGTGATTTTCAAAGATGTAGACTCGGCTCGCGCTGGATACCTGCCCCAACAGGGCTAATGCCTGTGGATAAACCAGGGTGAGGTCTTCTGTCGCTAGCAATTGGTTTTGCAACGCTACCAACACACTCAGGTACTGCTGACGCTTGGCTAAGGCTTCCTCGGTGCGTTTTTGCTCGGTAATGTCTTCATAGGTACCCAGCACTCCTATGACGGTACCCGTTGCATCCCGGATGGGTACTTTGTCTACGTTCTGCCAGATTGTGCTGCCATCGGCCATTTGCTTTTGGCGCACTATGTTGAGTAACGGTTGATGGGTTTGAATAATCCAGCGATCGTTAGCCTGATAGCCTGTAGCCTGGTCCAGTTCCCATAGATCTTGATCCGTTTTACCAATGATCTCTTGGGGGTCTCCAAAACCGGCGCTAAGGGCAAAGGCACGGTTTGCTCCCTGATAGGCCAGGTTCGTGCCTTTCCAAAAAATGTGTTGGGGAATCGTATCCAGGATTAACCGCAGGAAAGCTTCTTTATCTTGAATGGCCCGCTCGGCCCGCTTGCGCTCAGTAATGTTGCGTACAGTGACGACAAAACTTTCTTCTCCATAAGGAGTCACACGGCCATCGAAGTAGCGAGTTTCTTCTTCGATTTTGAGTTGATACTCCAGCACCTGACTCTGCCCAGTAGCCCTGGCGATCTGCATAATGGTGCGGACCCCTTCCACCACATCGGCAGGTAAGATGTGATCCATCGTATGACCCACCAATTCCCCTGCAGGTAGGAGCAAGTCGTCCTCCCGTTCTGCCTGAGCATGCAGGTAAGTGCCCTGCTCATCAATCACAAACAACATTTCTGGAATTGCCTGGAGTAATTGACGAGCCTGAGTTTCACGCCTGAGCATGGCAGCTTCAGTTTGTTTGCGCTCGTTAATATCCTCAACCAGAGCAAAGATATAGAACAGAGTTCCATCTGCATCCCGAACGGCAAAGATGGTTAGTCGTCCCCAGATGCAGACACCATCTTTGCGAATAAAGCGTTTTTCCAGTTGGTATGAATCTCGAGTGCCGTTCAGCACCTCTTGATAGAGGGAGAAATCCGCGTCCAGGTCGTCGGGATGTGTGACAGTCGCAATGGGTAAGCACCGAGTTTCCTTGCTGGTATACCCGATCATCTGTTGATAAGCGCGGTTACACTCGCCCACCACTCCTGGAATGGCACTGCCGCATACCCCAATCACCGCGCCGTAAAATAAGCTGCGAAAGCGGGCTTCACTAGTGCGGAGGGCCTCCTCCGTCTGGCGTCGGTCGGTTGTGTCGGTAATGAACCCCTTTAAACCCGACACTTCCCCGCTACTGTCATAAACTCCGTACCCTTTCTCCCAGACCCAACGTTCACTGCCTGCTTTAGTCCGAATGCGATATTCCACAACATAGGGTTGGTCTTGAGCGATCGCCTCTCCAATGGATTGCAACACCTGAGGCAGATCATCCGGGTCGGTAATGGCGTTGTAGCTGATAGTGCGGTCTGGGCCTGCCAGTTCCTCTGGAGTGTAGCCCGTGAGGGCGTAGCAGCCCTGGCTGAGATACTGCATAGTCCAGTCTGGATCTGCACTAGCCGCAAATACGATGCCCGGTAGCGAGTCAATCAGAGACATCAGTTGAGTTTGGCTGGCAGTTTGGCTTTCATAGGTTTGTTTGAGCCGCATAATCGGGCCTAGTTGAGCGGCGATCGCCGTCACCAAATCCACCAGGGCTGGATCCTCGGGGCGAGACTCAAACATAAAAAAGCAAAGAACGGCAACCACTGACTCAGCACGGTGATCAGATGAGGCAATGGCTGCTCTTGACGGCAATCTCTGACCTGCCAAAATCGGTACTGCCAACCCTGCTTTGATACCCAACCCCAACGCCGCCTGCAGCCGTAGAAATTCCTGAGGAGACTGCACCGAAACATCAGGAATCCATTCAGGTTGCTGCTGCTGCCAGACGCGCCCTGGCAATCCGCTGCCCCGCCTGGGACGGAACTCTCGCGTGATTGACCAGAACGCTTGCTCCTGGGGCGTCTCCTGGTTATGCCAGATGGCAGCACAGTAAAGGGTCTGTTCATCCTCGCTGGGCAACCAGGCCTCTCCAATACTCCAATCAGTTAATTCGCAGACTTGCTGCAAGACACTGTGGAGTGCCCCGTTAAAGTCTTCAGATTCTCCAATAGAAACTGTCAGGAGCCGCAAGAGTTGGGTCATTTCCAATGGGAATGACCGCTCAGGTTCACCCATAATTCACCTATGACGTTCAGCTTATAGAGATGAGTACACCGTTATGGTCCGCCCCCGACTTGGCGGAACGTAACGTTATATCTCAGCAGGAGTGCTTGTACTTTAGGGCGATCGTAAATAACACCGAAGGTTAGGTTACTCAATGGGCTGAACGTAACCTGCGGGGAACGGGGCTATTGCGGAATGGAATACTTCAGCCATCAGAACGCAGGTGCGTTAGACGAATCTTTCAAGATATATAAATAATTCCCAGATTAAAAAGGATATGAACCCTGATGGTTTACCGAAACCCATTGAGAGCAGTAGCATGCTAACTAAAGCTAATGTCCTAGATGCGTTCTCTCTCTGTTGTAACATTCAACACATTTGCGAGGATCATAGAAAATGTAAAGCTGTGTTTAAGTTATTAGTTCCTCGTAGATAAATTTGATAAAAACGAAATACTTCTCTGCGTCGATCAGTGGATGGAGTGGAAAAGATGCTCGTGTCCCTCCTACTACACGCGATCTAAAATTGGGATTTAAGGAACGTTGAAAGGCTGGAATATTGCTGTAGCTTTCAAGCATTTCTTTAGAGAGGAGTAGTTATAAAATTTCTTTGAAGCGTAAGTTTAGCCTATCCTTTCAAAACCCTTAGGACTGATGTAAGTCTCCTGGCCCATGTTTAGAGATGCTTGACTTTAGCTGCTTAGGATCACAAATAAAACAACCTGTCATTCCTGTTGTGGCAAAGAAACTACTCCCACAACAGGAATGACAGGTTATTAACCTCAGTTCGGGTTAAGGACGTTTTCGAATGCCGCGCGTTGCGCGGCATTCGAAAACGCTCATTTTGGCGTGCGCTTTGCGCACGCCAAAATGAGCACTTCAGCTTATCCCGAACTGAGGTTTATTAGATACACGAACCTGAGTGCTAGAGATTAGGATTGTGGGGCGATCGCTGTTGGCCCCAGATAGCGACATAGATGTGGGGAAAACACCTCGTAGATGATGGTGATGGGGCGTCCGTGGTGCCAGAACAGATAATGTCTGCCCCATAATGGCCCATCTTCTCCAAAAGCCTGGGCAAGTACGTCGTTATTGCCCAGATAAATTCCCTGGATATCCCGGTAGAGCTCAGTTCGCATTTTTGCGAGGTTAGCCCAAATCGGGAGTGAGCGATTTTGCAGGTAGTCATCCACGTGGCTGGCTTCCCACCAGGAGGTTGCGTAGGCGAGCCGTTGCCCAGATGCTGTTCGCAACCAAACCTGTCGGCGTAAACGCGGCCCTGGAATGACGCTTAACTGCTCGGGAGCATGGTCATTATCCATGCCAATTAACGACATATCGATGACATCGACTTCCGTGGGCTCTCCGGTTAGCAGTTGCAAGTGACGGGTGGGTGAGCCATCTCCAAGCAAAAGCATTTGCCACGCGGGTGCGAGTTGATCATGGGGTAAACCTCGCTGAACCCAAGACTCGCCCCCCTTCCAGAGGGGCGTCAGGGCATGCCAATCGAGGGCAGAGCGGTGATAGGGCTTTACAACAGAAGTCAATGCGTTACAAAACTTTAACGTCCTATAAGCATGATAGTATGCTCAGCGGGTTGTGGACAGGGGATCCGCATAAAGAGAGTGCGCGGGACTGACTTGTGATGTTAGATGCAGCAGACGAAAGCCGTCATGCTTAGCATTAAATGCGTTATACCCAAAAACATACTGCTAATCCATAAGCGGATCCCGTATCAGCAGTACACGAGTTTTCTGATGAAAAAGTTTGGAAAAAGGGGAGTAGGGCAGACTACTCCCTCACGAGACCTATTGGAAAACCACTGAGAATATAGTTCTTTTGTACTATCATGTCAAGCTCAAGGCTGGCGTAATTTTGTTGAGGTCCTGCAGGCTAGTACGCTGCGGCGGAAATCCATCACCTATGTTTTTGTGTAGGGTGCGAAGCACCCTACACAAAAACATAGTTTGCGAACTTAGGCCGCAGCCTACTAGTACTCGGCGGCATAAATAAGCCTATGGTTTAGAACGCCAGTAACTTACCCTTGAATGTCCATTGAAAGGGCTTTGCCATCGTTTGGTTGAAGTAGTCAATAAAGGAAAG
>NZ_JACJOO010000024.1 GCF_014695575.1 Leptolyngbya sp. FACHB-8
AAGCCAAGAGTATCTTTCGCTATGGTTTCGACCACCTGCGTCAAATCCTACTGAATCTGGAGTTATTCATCGATGAGTTTTTCCACGTCCTTCAATTTTTGTCCTGTACCTAGACAAAGATGATACTTTCCGATAGAAGAAACACCGGAAAACCAAAAGCCAGATTATCCCCTTTGGAAATTAGGTGGTCATTATCTGAAGATGGCTCTCCTGAGTGGATCGGGTTTCGCATCACGGGTTCCTGAGACAGAATTGATGACGATATCTAAGGTCTGCTTTAAAGGTTATTTTTGTGTGCGAGTACACGAAAAAATAACCCTTCCAATGAGCTTTAAAGCATGCCCTAAATAGAGGACAGGTCGACGATCCGTCAGTGAGATTCTCCGTAACCATAGGGTTCTGAAGTAACGGTTGGGATCTCCTCAAAGTTTTCGATCGGCGGTGGTGAAGAGGTTGTCCACTCTAGCCCGGTAGCATTCCAGGGATTGTCTGGTGCTTTGCGTCCCTGTAACCAGGAACTGACCATATTGGCAATAAAGGGTAAGGTAGACATTCCTAACAAAAAAGCTCCCAGGCTGGCAACCACATTCCATCCTGTATACTGCGGATCGTAGGACGCGATACGGCGCACCATTCCCTGTAAGCCGAGTGGATGCATGGGAAAGAAGTTGAGGTTTGCGCCAATGAAGGTGAGCCAGAAGTGCAGCTTGCCCCACCCCTCAGAATACAAGCGCCCGGTAATTTTGGGAAACCAGAAGTAAATCCCAGCATAAAGTGCCATTGTGACAGTGTTGAACACCACGTAGTGAAAGTGACCAACAACAAAGTGAGTATTGTTAACGTGAATGTCAAAGGGTACAGCAGCCAGCATCACTCCGGTAATGCCTGCGAACAGAAACATTGCCACACCTCCTAACGCAAACAGCATCGGGGTCTGGAAATGCAACTTACCTCGCCAAACGGTTGCAGTCCAGGCAAACACTTTGATTCCCGTTGGTACTGACACCATCATTGATGTTGCCATAAACAAGATTCGCATCCAGTTGGGAGTGGCACTAGCAAACATATGATGGGCCCAAACCAAAGTACTAATGAGGCTAATCAGTAGAGAGGAAACAGCGACAGTCTTGTAGCCAAATAGCGGTTTGCGGGCAAAGGCAGGAATCACTTCTGAGAAGACGCCAAAGGCTGGTAATGCCATGACGTACACCGCAGGATGAGAGTAAAACCAAAACAAATGCTGGTAGATTACCGGATCACCTTGATTGAAAGGGGTGAAAAAATCTGTACCAAAGGAGAGGTCGAACAGCAGCATAACCAGTGCACCTGTCAGGGCAGGCAACCCGAACAGTTGTAACAATTGAGCACTGAATGTCGTCCAGACGTAAACTGGCATCCGGAAGAAGGTCATCCCTGGAGCCCGCATCTGCACGATCGTTGTGATCAGATTTACAGCACCCATGATGGACGATACTCCAGAGAGTGCGACCGCTAGTAGCCAGATGAACTCCCCGTTGATCAGATGCCCCGACGGATTTTGAATGCTTACGGGAGGATATGACCACCAACCTGCTTGAGCTGCACCGCTGGGCAGAAAAAAGCTGGACAACAGCAAGACCCCTACAACTGGAATGAGCCAAAAGGCAATTGCATTCAGCACTGGAAATGCTGTCTCTCTCGCTCCAATCATCAGCGGCACCAGATAGTTTGCTAGTCCCACGTTTGCCGGAAAGATCCACAGGAAGATCATGATCGTGCCGTGCATCGTGAACAGCCCGTTGTATAAGGAGCGATCGACGAGATCCAATTGTGGGGTGAGCAGTTCGGCACGCACAATCATGGCAAACAAGCCACCCACCAGGAAGAAGAGAAAGGCAGTGACGAGATACTGAACACCAATTACCTTATGGTCGGTGCTAAAGCTGAAATAGCGTTTCCAGCTCACTTGTTCGGGTTTGAGCGAATTACCAGTACCTTCAACAGGAATGTTCGTCATCACTTACCTTTTTATGTTGATTGTTCACTGCTATTTGTTTACAAGGGAAGGCTGGGCAGGTGGAACAGTGCGCCAATTGCTTCTCATTGGGGTTGCGGGAGATTGAGTGTGTTCAGATATTGCGAGATTCACTGCCGCAACAGGCGGACGGACCGTGGTTTGAGCCAACCACTGGCTGTAACGTTCAGGAGAATCAACAAACACAGTTGCTTCCATGAGGGCAAAATAAGTGCCACTAAATTGAGAGTCGTGTAGTTGATATTGACCGATGCGATTTGGAGTAAATTTGAATGCGATCGTCTGGCCCGGAATGATGTCTTGCTTGATACGAAAGTTAGGTACAAAGAAGCCGTGTACGACATCCTCGGACTGCAACATTAAGTGGACGGGTCGATTAACGGGAAGATGTAATTCCGTACTGGTAACACTGTGGTTAGGATAGCGGAACGACCAAGACCACTGTTTCGCAATTACTTCAATTTGTTCAGCAGGCTGCGTTTCGCTAGTGACTGTATCAGCAGCGTAGGCGGGAGTTCCTAAAAGATGTAGATGGACTAGGGGCAAGGCACCGAGCGTATTCATGCGCTGGTAAATATTGTAGCTATAAGTGGCAATCCAGATCACTAACAGGATTGGAATCACCGTCCAGGTAATCTCTAACCTTAGATTGCCTCGAATGGGAGGTGCGTCACTCGTGTCCTGGCTAGCGGCTCGGTAGAACAGGATTGAATAAACCAGTACGCCAAATACAGCTAGAAAGACGATCGTTCCTAGTGTCACCAGAAAGCTAAACAAATGGCCCACCGGTTCGGCTTCTACAGCAGCGGCGATCGGGAGCCAATCATAGGCTTGCTGTCCCATGGCATGACTGGTAAGAATGATCACGCCAACATAAATTGCCAATAGCACAATGTTAAAAGTTCGCATGATAATCACATTTAAGGCTGAAGAACTTGATTGGGATTTTTACCTTGCTGAATCAGCCCAGCAGCCGTGCCATGTACACCAAACTCGGCTCCTAATTGCGCCCCCAAGGTGCCGTGAACAAACATATAACCCAAGATGAAAACGCCGACCAGCAGATAGCTCCACTGCACCTGTTGAGGATGATTTTTGCGCCAGCGAAATCGTTGGTATCCTCGCCAGATTGTCATCGCCACAATGAAAGTGAGCAACAGCACTCCGCCAACGCCATGTAACAGCATGGTCGTTCCCGCTCCCAACCCCCAGTCACTCTTCACGTCTACAGGAGGATTTGCCAGCAGCATCTCGAAAAAGCCTGCTGCCACAGTAAAAAACGTAATGACGGATGCGGCGACGGCGTTGTACCATGCTACGTCAAAAAAGTTAGACCGGCTGACTGGCATGGAGAAAAACTTTAGCACTGAGCGCTCTAATGGAAACAACGAGCCTGCAAAATCAAAAGCAATTGCAATAATAAATAAACCTAACGTTAGATGAACAAAGTTAGGATGCAGTGGAAAGCGATAGGGTAATCCATTTATTCCTAGTTCCATTCCCAATTGCTTTAACTGGTCAATTAACTGTGGATTCATTTTAGAAGCCCTTGTCTCGTTGCCTCAACGACAGGAACTGTATGCAGCCCATACACCCAGACCACCAAGCTACCAAGATAAACTTGTAAACAAACGAGACACATCAAAAATGTAGCTGTACCCAGGTAAACCACGGGTACTTTTAGTGGATCACGCACTCGAATGATGCCGCGCCATGCCGTAATCACAACTAGAATCACGGCAATTGACCAGCCATTGACGGTGTGCCAATTCAATACAGGTTGAACAACCGAATAGGGTTGTGCTAATCCTGCTTCAAACTCACCGAGAATTACAGCAGCAAAAACCGCAATTGATGCTACAACTAGATTCCACCAACTTACTTCAAACATACGGTGATTACGGCTAAGATAACCAGTAACATCACAAAAATAAGAAAAAAATACCATTGCAATTACAAAATGAACAATAATTGGATGAATAGTATCTGGATAGGGAAGGTTCTGGTCATTCAACAGCGGTAGAGGCATCGTGTTCTCCTGGTAATAGAACTATGGAACAGGTTGCGTAGTTGATGACTGTGGTTGTCTGAGTTCTTCGGAGGGTGGTGTTCGTAAACCAAAATAAGCAGCAATCAGGAAGATGATTGGCGCGACGACAGCTAACGCTTTGATGAGCGATCGCTCTCGTTTCTCGACAGGAGAGAGAGGGTGTTTTATAGCGGTTTCCGACTCCAATTTAGGTCGGTGGTAGCGATGAAAAGTTTCTTGCTTTAGCCATTCAGTAGTTGCCTTAAAGTCATGTAGTGGTGTGGGCAGTAGTTCCAAATACGCAGCACTACGGATTAGATCAGCGGGTTTACCTGTCACCTGCACTTCGTCAAATAAGTTTGCGACTCCATTGTTTAATCCCAGTTTCATTAGAGTACCGCGAAGACTCACACGGGCTGGGTTAGGGGATGCACCGTTGGTCAGCATGATCAGATTATGCGCAATACTCGCGCCTTGTTGGTATGCGACCTGTGCCAGAGCAGGCTGGGGTTGCTGCTGCACGTCCGCGCAATCTCCTGCGGCAAACACTTCTGGAAAATCTAGCAGTTGCAGAGTTGGGCTGACGAGCGGTAGACCATGTTTGTCTAGATGATCGGCACGAATCTGGGACTTGAGAGTTTGAATGAGCGGGTTCACTGCAGTCCCTGCTGTCCAAATGGTAGTTTGGGCCAACAGCATTTTTGTCTCAGTGCTGCCAGCAGGTTGATACTCCAGATGGTCTGCATCAACGGACTTCACGCTTACACCTAATATCAATTCAACGGGCACGGTTCGAGTTCTGAAAGCATGGAGAGCGTTCTCCTTTAAACCGGCATTAACATCGCCTGCAAGAATTGTCTTGCCATGATTGACCAGGACAATGCGAATTTCACGCATGTCGCCGCCCAGTTGAGCGTACCAATAAGGCAATAGATCCGCCAGTGTTGCCGCCATTTCTACCCCTGTTGGGCCTGCTCCAACTACAGCAAATGTCAGCAGCGATCGCCGTTGCACCTCATCTTTCATCTGGCTGGCGCTTTGTAAGCACTCTCGTAACTGGTGTTTCAGGGCAATTACATCCTCTCGTGTCCGAAAGGCAAAAGCATTTTCCTGTGCACCCTCTGTTCCCAAGTATCCCTGAATACTACCAACGGCCAGGACAAGATGAGCATACGTATAGTCTGAGCCAGAAGCTAACATGAGATGTTTTGCTCCCAGGTCGATCGCCACTACTTTGTCCTGTACAAAGCTGACATTGCTACCTTGCAGCAACTCTTTATAGGTCGGACAAACGCTATCTTCTGTCAATTCATCTGTCAGTAGCTCATACAATAGAGGCTTGAAGACAAACCGCTCTTGCGGATCAATTAGAATGACCGAGCGAAGATCATGCTGGTGGCGCAGATGCAACGCTGTAAAAAGCCCCGTAAAGCCCGCTCCGACAATTACTGTAGGGTGAGGAGAATTCATTTTAGGAAAGGATAGAGGAACAGCAAGCAACCTGATAATTGGCTGAGAAATGCAGCCCTTTTGTCCGTTCAACTAAAGATAGGCAGGTAATCAACTACGCTCCCAATCAAGAACGAGCTATGTTTATTTGTGGTGTATGAGTAAAGGAGAAGAAACGGCGTATCCTGCTGGATAAGGAAAAAGACCAGACGAGGATACACCATGAATAACGACAATCTTATTGCATT
>NZ_JACJOO010000025.1 GCF_014695575.1 Leptolyngbya sp. FACHB-8
AGCTGCTTGGTCGCTGGGGCTAAGGGTCAAAACTGGAGGGCGGAGTCCAGGCATAATCTTAGGGAGCAGTGCAACCCTCTAATCATAGGCAAACTTAAGCCGCTGAGTACTAGTTTGTGTTGGGGTGCAGGGACAAAGCAACGGCGCATTCCTTGATTGCGGGGAATTTGCTGAAGGTTCGGGTCACTGCAACTGAACCGTCCGGTGGTCGTGCACAATAATTGAGTCCTCTTTCATCATAAATCTGAAGATTCAACAACACACTGCTACCTAACAGTCTATAAGAGCGACTATGAAGCTTTGTAGAACCAGTTGAAGCGTTTAGGGGATAGCTTCTACCGTTTTCCCTGCTCTCTAATCCCCTATCTCTTCAAATACCTACCAAATGTCTCGCCTCTATCTTTTTGTTGTCCACACCGAAACTAAGGATTCGGCTTGTGGCTGTGATCGCTCATCCGAGAGTATACGGATTCAACCCATCGGCCACAGCGATAGATTCGGGTGAACCTGCGGTATAGACAAAGATTAGGGAATGCGACTATAAGCATAGTCTCCCCAGACGAAAGTTTTCCGACACGCAAGGATCAACTAAAGTCCTGTGTCGAGCCGACAAGAATTCATGGTTTGATTCTCCATACGCTAACCCGTTCTGATTTTCAGAGCGGGTTTTTCCATAGGTCCAGCCGAAGGATAGTGATTTCTTTTAGAACAGCAGATCCGAGTGCCTCTAGCAGGCATCTGCAAAAGTCCTAACCTTCTTCGTCCCCAATTCCGTCTCTGTTAAGGTGATGCGAACTGAGGAGGTTCCTGAGAAACAATATCCCCATTATTTAGGAAAAAGGCGCGGCGAAGCCGCGCCTTTTTCCCAAATAATGGGGAAGTTCTTATCTGGAAATCTCCTTAGTAGGATAAACGACCGATATTTGCGACATAATGACTTGAGGAACAGCAGTTGCAACCATTAACCCCCAAACTAAGCCAAATCGTATTCTTCGGCTCTGTTGGATATGAAAATCGGCTGACTCCAGCATCGAGTTTAGTTCAGCTTGGGTGTAACAGCGCTGATGAGCGGGGTCAATCAACTTGAGCAACCAGTCGCAGAGTTGGCAGGCCCAGAAATCTCGGCACCAATCTAGGATGACAAGCCGGCCTTCGGGTTTTAGAACTCGCCCCATCTCCTGTAATGCCTGCTCTGGCTGCTCAAAGTAGTGAAAAGCATTCGCACAAACCACGACATCATAGGCTTGAGCAGGTGCAGGAATCGCTGTCGCAGAGGCAGCCTCAAACCGGACATTACGATAGTCCTGGCACTTCTTACGAGCCAAAGCCAGCATGTTCTCAGAAAAGTCAACTCCCAATATGATGTGGTCTGGATTTTTCTTTAGAACTCGCCGCTCAAACTCTCCAGTCCCACAAGCAACATCTAAAACGGATTCCTGTGGTTCTATCTGTGTCCATGCTTCAAGAAACGTTAGCGTGCGAGTGATGTAGGACTTCCAACGCCTGTCATAAATAGCTGCTAGCTTGTCATACTGCTGCTGAACCAAAGTTTCCATATTGACGGGCTGCTAAACAGGTCTATGACTTAATGGGATATGTTTTTGTGACGTAAAGCCGAAGGTTTCACACCATAAAAATATACTTGGATTGGCAACGCCACTAAACAGGAGGCTGTTGCAGTGCGCTATAGAAAAGCTGACGTACTTGATTAAATCCGGCTTTCAGTCGATTGGGCTGCTGATACAACCGCCCCAGCAATAACACTCCCTGGATGACTGTAAGCATTTCTTCTGCCAGAGTTTCGGGTACGACCTCAGCTTTTAACTGAGATTTGCCTAGGGTTAACCGACTGGCGAACGCCTGCTGCCACTGATCAAACACGGCAATCAAATGCTCTCGAAATGAAGGGTTGTACTCGGCTAAATCCACCACCAGGTTGCCGAGGAAGCACCCAAAGCAGCCGTTGGATTGCAAATGCTTACCTTCCAAGACATCAATCATCCAGAGAATCTGTGCAATAGGGTCATCAGAGTGATCGGTGGCAGGATCGATGAGAGTGTTTTTAAGACGGTGCCAATCAAAGTCGATCAGCGCATGGCCCAGCTCATCTTTAGAAGCAAAGTAGTGATAGAAACTGCCCGACGAGGCTCCGCTGACTTTCAAGAGTTCAGTCAGCCCGATGCTGTTGAGTCCTTTCTGGTGAACGCTCCCAAGCATGGCCTCCAGAATGTCTTCGCGTGTGCGTTTGCGATTAACCATGCCTGGTTCTCAATTCCTAGTACAGCAAAACGAAAGTTTTGTAAGGGGTGAAGGGGTGAAATCCCTTCTTGGGGGCGAAGTCCCCAAACCCCCATGTTGCAAAGTTTGGTGTTTGCAACACCAGTTCTTGGCAACAAATATAATGCTAAACGGACTGATGATAGGGTGATGATTCAACCTTCATGATGCCATGCTCGGCTCGCTGCACGAAAGCCCGTGTCCAGCAGGTAGCCAATCAGGCCAATGATTAAAATTACAGCCACTAATTCGGAGTAGGCCAGGCGATCGCGCGTATCCAAAATGTAATATCCCAGCCCAGCCCTGACTCCCAGCATTTCGGCAGGCACCAGCACGATCCAGATAATCCCGATGGCAAGGCGCAGGCCCGTCAGGATGTGAGGGGCGATCGCCGGCACAATAATCTTGCGCACCGTCTCCCCTCGCGTAGCGCACAGGCTGCGCGATAGCAGCAGCCAGCGGCGATCGACCGCGGCTACACCTGCTGCTGTGCTCAACATCAGCGGCCAGATAGCGGCAATGGTGAGCAAAAAGTAGACCGGCATATCCCCAATGCCAAACGCCATTACCGCAATGGGCATCCAGGAAAGGGGCGAAATCATGCGAACAAACTGAAACAGCACAGAGGTCGACTGCTCTATCGGGCGCGACAGCCCTACCAGTAACCCTAGAGGAATTCCCAGAATGGTCGCTGTGGCAAGGCCCACAAATACTCGTCGCAGACTGGCCCAGATGTGAGGGGCGATCGCCCCTGACGTTAACAGTTGCAGTGTCGCTGCAAAGGCTCGTTCAGGCGAAAAGTCATGCAGTACGAGGCTAGAATGCAGCACAGGCGTCGTGGCGAGCCACCACAGCAGCACACTCGCCAGGACACCCCAAAGGGGAAGCGGAATGGCGAGCCGCAACCTTTGCTGAGATGGGCGGGTGAGGGAGTCAGGCATGGGATATTAACCGAGGAAGGACAGGCTGCGCTGGGCTTTGAAGGTTTCTTCTCGTAGCAAAGATTCCGGTATGCCAAAGGCTTGTGGGCCGCCTACCTGCTGTAGAGCCTGCTTCACGAAGGAATCATCAACCAGATCTCGGGCGACTTCCGTAGGGTTGAGCTGCTTTAGAAAAGCCGTTTCGCCTTCAACCTGGGTTTGCTGAAGCAGACGCACCAGTTCCTCGGTATAGGAGGGGAAGGGGAAGGGTTGAAAATCAATTCGCTGAGCGGCCCATTCTGGATGCTGGATGGCTCCTTGCTTGGCATAGGCGGCTGAGTCGAAGCCGGTTAGCACCTTTTGCAGCACAGCTTCGGGGTGAGGCGTGTAGGAACCGTTTTCCTTAGCGAGAATTTGGGCCGCCTCGGAACGGTGATCGCGCATCCAGTGCTGGCTTTTGACAATGGCATTGACGACGCCCTGAGTCCATTGGGGCCGCTGCGTAATGTCGTCTTCGTGCAAAAAGACGACGCAGCAGGCGTGATTTCGCCAAACATCGCCCGTAAAGCGGAGTACCTTACCAGCTTTAGAGGTTTCCCCAGCCGCATTAAAGGGTTCGGCAACGATGTAGCCCGCAATGCTCTTGTTAGCCAGGGCAGAAACCATTTCGGGCGGCGGCAGCACCACCAGGTTCACTTCATTGGGGGCAATGGTTTCGTTCTCAGCCTTGCGTACCACCGTTAACCCGGCTTGAGTGAGCAATTGTTGTAGCACTACGTTGTGGATCGAGTACCAGAAGGGAACGGCAACAGTTTGTCCCCCCAGGTCTTCAACCTGGTTAATTTCGGGCTGTACCGTCAGGGCTGAGCCATCGGTATGGTTCCAGGCGACAATTTTGCCGGGCAACTGGCGACCATAGCGCAGCCATACCGTAACCGGGCTAAGCAGATGCACCACATTAACCTGACGCGCTAAAAAGGCTTCCACGATGGCTGCCCAAGATCGAAACAATACGGGCTGCTCGGCGGCCAGCCCTTCCGCTTCGTACAGCTTTTGGGCATGGGCAATGAGCAGGGGGGAGGCATCAAGAATGGGCAAATAACCAATCTTAACCGGCTGATCCAATCCGCCGGATGTGTTGGGCTGGCCACCTGCAGTGGTTCCGACAGAAGCGGTCGGCTGAGAGTTGCAGCCGCCTACAGCCGCACTGAGGACGGCTGAGCCGGAAAAAAGTGAGGCCAGTTTGAGAAAGTCGCGGCGATTAATGCCGCAGCAGGCGCACAGGGAATTGAGCATGATACTTGCAAAGAAATTTTGTCAGGATTGTGGAGGTTAAACCGTCATAGCAGCAGGCTCAGCCATGACATCAGAGAGAGCTGCCAAGATCTCAGCGCGCAGAGTCATCAGATCTTGGGTGTGGCGTAGTCGCGGCTGAGCCGCCGTCACTCGCCAGGATTGATAAATATGTCCGGGATTGCGGCCCATAAGCAAAATGCGATCGCTCAGCAAAAGCGCCTCATCAATGTCGTGAGTGACGAGCAAAACGGCACAGTGCTGCTGAGCAATGATGTTGAGCAAGAGCTGCTGCATCTCCAGGCGGGTAATCGCATCGAGCGCGCTAAAGGGCTCATCCATGAGCAGCAGCCGGGGTTGGCGGGCAATGGTGCGGGCGATCGCCACTCGCTGAGCCATACCGCCAGACAACTGGTGCGGGTAGCTGTAGCGAAAATCCTGCAACCCCACACTCAGGAGCGCTTGATCAATGCGGCTGCGCAACGCGGGTCGAGACAGACGCGGCATATGCCGGAGCTGAAGCCCCACCGCTATGTTTTGCTGCACCGTTAGCCAGGGCAGCAACGCCGCCTCCTGAAACATCAGGCCAATACTGGGATGAGGAGAGCGAATCGCCTGCCCCTCAACCCACACATCCCCCCGATCCGCCGATTGCAATCCGGCAATGGTCAGCAGCAGAGACGACTTGCCGCAACCACTAGGGCCTAGCAGACAAACCAGTTCTCCCGGTTGAACATCCAGATCAATCCCATCAAAAACGGTGAGCCGCCTCTTGGGCGTGACGTACTGCTTGCCTAAGCCCCGCACCATCAAAGCAGGGGATGCCTCAGAGGCATAGGACTGAGTGGGCAGAGGAGAAATTGCAGCCGTATGCGAGAAGAACGAGCGCGGTTCAGTGGTCATAGCCACCTCCCTTGAAAAAAGTTCTTATTAGGAAATCGGGGCGATTGGGCTGGACAGCAAAATTACAGACGTTTGCAACAAGCCTGCTGCTCAAGCCGTTGGCGCGTCGGGTAGGGTCTTCAGCAGTTTTTTCAAATGCTTGAGCGCTGGTGTGACAATGGCCACAAAATTAGCTTCCCGTAGCCGTCGGGCTTCTGGGCTATCGAGCAAGTAGCTTCTGGCCCCGGCATGGAGCATCGCGGCTTGAGCAGCTCTCAAAGACAGCACCGACGCATCGGCTCGGGCCTGAACCACCTGGCGAAAGAACCCTGGCGACGATGGGGCTGAATCACCATTGAGGTGATCCGCCAGTGCATAAGTTTGTGCCCGCAGCCTCTCCAGATCAGGGGCGATCGCATCATAAGAATCATCCAGATAGCCATTCACATGACCATAGCGGCGATTCGATCGCTCCATACTCTCGACACAGGCCTGAACCAACCCCAGACCCATCCCCACCTGAGCCAGTACAAAGCCCGACTTGATCCGCTCAATGTAATCGGCACAGGGGGCCGCCAGTACCCATTCATCAGCCACAAAGACATCGCGAAACTGGCAGCTAAAGGTGTTGCTTCCTTCTAGAGCAATGAAATGCGCCGTTGGTTTGAGGGTGAGGCCGGGAATGCGATCGCTCACAACAGCCATTAAGTAGTCCTCAGTTCCGGCAATTTGAGCGGCTACGGCAAAGACGTGCCCCGGCCCCAGGTTTGACACCCAGGGTAGCAGGCCATTAATTACATATCCCCCGGCGCGGCGCTCCGCCACCAGCGCGATTTTTTCGATGGCAGCAAAGTGCTTCATCGGGTTCGATAACCCCGTGGCCGCAAACTGTGTGCCAGTGGCGATCGCAGGTAAAAGCGCTTGTTTAAGAGCCAGGTTCTCGCTATTCTGCGTGTACCAAACGCAGGCGATATGGCACCAGGTGATAAACCCTGTGCAAAGACAGGCTTGAGAAACCGTCTCAATCACCTGTATGGCTGAGCGAAACCCCTGCCCCTGGCCACCAAACGCAGGGGTCACTGTTTGCCCAAAGCCCCCTAAGTGTCCCAACTGCTGCATAAACTCGCGGGGATAAATACCCTGGGCATCAATGGTGGCGGCTGCAGGAGCCAGGGTTTGCGCCACGGTTGCTTTGACAGTTTCTAGAGAGAAAGGCTCAGGCGTCCGTACCTTAGAAGCTAGGGGAGCAACCTTTTCCAGTAGGGCATTAGTATCCATCAGGTTCAAGCCAGGGAAACTTCGACATTGACTGGCAATCGCAGCGTATTGGCCACGGGTGACCAGGCATTGGCATGAGCCACCAGCGCATCAAGTTCTTCTCGGCTGGCGTCGCCCTCCAGATCGACCTTGACCCGAATATCGCTAAATCCCAGGCGCTTCTCGGACAGGTCACCAATACCCCAAACCCCAGTGATATTAATGTCTCCCTCCAGGTGCAGCTCCAGCTTGGTGAGGTGAATCCCGCGAATAATGGCGTTGGCGTGAATGCCTACCGATAGGCAGGACCCAAGGGCTGCTAATACTGCCTCTGAAGGATTGGGGGCGGTATCCTGTCCCAGCAGCGTGGGAGGCTCATCAATTACGTGAGCTGGCAAATTTCGCACGTAGTTGAGGTTGCGAAACTGCCCTTCGCAAACCGTTTTAGCCTTGACCGTAGCAATCTGATGGGGATTGCTTTTCGCTTTTTCCGCCAGTTGATGCAGCCCATCCAGGCTTACAGGGCGAAGTGTTTGAGTTTCTACCGTTGATTCAGGCATGGTTTTTATTCAACTAGAACGTTCTATTTAGTAGGAGCGTCAGAAAAAAGCCTGTGTACAACAGGACATCTTTAAGCCCGCTCATGCTCTAACCAAAGAGCAGCAGCTAGCAATCGAATCTAAGCAATGAACTGATTTCATGCCTGAATTAAGGCTATCTGAGCACCTTGGCCGAGCAAGAAGCAGCACATGTAGAAGAGTCGCACATATCTAAATCAATTTCAAGTGAATTTAAATTCAAATTGAATTTAAATTCGATTGAGCTTGAAAAATTCTCGCGTTGGCGTGGTTGGGTAATGCTGCGCGATCGCATTGTCATCTTTGCAAAAAGAACCAGCAGCTCGCCAAGATTCAGAACATTCAATTTTTGGGCTTACAATGCGGTGCTGCCTGAGTACCAGCGGCGGGCAATACAGCAAGCCCAGATAGCAGGGCAGAACTGCACTCCTAGTCAAGCATCTATGGGGCTGTGCTGCTGTTCCTGAACCTGATAGGCCAACCTCTAATAGTTGCGGTGGCTGGAGTTGCTCTATTTTCTCTGGCTCAGCGGTAATCATTTCTGGCACCAGTTCCAGGCAACAGGGGATGGAGATGCTCCATCATTACAGCAATTCTCATCATGGGTTTCAAAGCCGAGAACTGCCCACCTTCGATGGGCAATTTTCGGGCCTGATTCCAAAATGAGAATTACTGGCATCGTTAGGACAAAATTCCTAAATTGACATAAATGGGATAAACGATCTGTCGCAGATGGGGTAATTGTTTGGCAAATATGAGCGAGCTAATAACGCAGCAGCATCCGCCTAGAATAAGTGTGTTGGGTGTTCCAATCAAACTGGCTAAGCTTCCCAGCAAAAGATGGCCAAAGGGAGCCATTCCCATAAAGGACATGGCATAAAAGCTCATGACTCGCCCCCGTTTACTGTCATCAACAATCGTCTGGATAACAGTGTTGGTTGAGGCCGCTTGTAAAATTGAGCTAAACCCTGCAACGCCCATCAGAAGCAGAGAAAACCAAAGTATACGAGATTGAGAAAAAACAATCAGGCTTACACCGAGCAACGCAGGACAGCAGGCGATCAGTCTGACCAGTCCCACAACCGTATGGCGAGAACTCAGGTAAATAGCAGCTGTCAACGCACCGACCCCCGATGCAGCTGTGAGAAATCCAAGGGTTTCGGAGCCACCGCCTAAAATATCCACCGCAACAATGGGCAAAAGCGTCAGGTAAGACATGCCGAGTAGGCTCATTGTTGCCAGCAGCAGCAATAGAGAGCGAATCGGAAGGAAATGGTAAGCATAGTTCCAACCTTCCCGGAGCCGTTGCCACATATTTGCCGATTGCCCTTCCTGCGATCGCTGTTCCTTCACCTGCATCAGCATCAGAGCCGCAATTACAACGCCATAACTGAGGGTATCCAGCAGAAAGCAACTACCTGCACCAACTGCTGCAATCAACACACCCGCAATGGCAGGCCCAACCAAACGAGCGGCATTGATCAAGGCAGAGTTGAGGGCGATCGCACTGGTCAAATCTTCCCGGCGATCGACCATCTCAATCACAAACGCTTGCCGAACGGGCACATCTAATCCCCGCATGAGCCCTGCTACAGTGCTGAGGAGAATGAGAGCGATCGGGGAAAGGTGATTGGAGTAGTTAAGTAGGGTGAGAAGGGCTGAGTTGACCAGGCCTAGAAGCTGGATCAAGATCAGAAGACGATGGCGGTTCCAGCGATCGGCCAGAACACCAGAAAAGGGGGCAAGCAGGAAGGTCGGGAGCTGCCCCAGAAAGCCGGTTATTCCCAGTAAAAGGGCCGAATGGGTCAGGTCGTAAATGATCCAAACCGTAGCGATTTGAGTCATGAAGGTGCCCGTCATAGACAGGCCCTGTCCTAGAAAAAATAAACGATAGTTGCGGGACTGAAAGGCAGACAGGTTCAGGCCTCGCTTGCGATGTTGTAGCAGTGGCATGAATTAACCGGCTTCGTTCAGACGAGGATTTTGATACCCTGGGTGCCAGCGCAACCAGGACTGCTCCAACATCCGAGCGGCGGAATCAGCAAGTTTACCGAGCAGAGCATACAGAATGACGCATAGCATCACGATGTCCGTACGCAGAAACTCGCGACCCTGGGTTGCCAGGTAGCCAATGCCAGAGTCAGCGGCGATCGTCTCAGCCACTATAATGGTGACCCAGGTAATGCCTAAGGAATGGCGAAATCCAATCAGAATAGATGACATTGCACCCGGCAAGATTACATGCCAGAACAAATTCCAGGAACGCAGACCATAAACCTTTGACATTTCAATAAGTTCTGGGTCAACACTGCGAACTCCATGAAATGTATTCATGTAAATCGGGAAAAAGACACCAATCGCCACTAGAAATAGCTTAGATTCCTCATGAATTCCAAACCAGAGAATAGCCAGGGGGACCATCGCCAGGTTGGGAATATTGCGAAGCATTTGCATAGATGCATCGAGATATTCTTCGGCGCTGCGAGAGAGCCCATTCAGTAGCCCTAACAAAAAGCCAAAGCCACCTCCCACAATGAAGCCAGCAACCGCTCGGGCTGAGCTAACAGCCATGTGATGCAGCAACTCACCACTTTCAATTAATTCAACTGTTGCACTCAAAACGCTGGATGGTGGAGGCATCAATTCAACTCGTAACCATCCCAGTTGTGCCAGAAGTTGCCAGATTAGTAGCAGCGCCACAGGCATAACCCAGGGTTTAGAACGCTGCCACAGCTTTCCTTTCCAGGAACGTTGTTGGGCCATTTTTCATTCCAAAAGTGCGAATACAAGGTGATTCTTGTTCATGCGCTATGGACATGAACAAGAATCATTTCGACTATCGACTTAGCGATATACCCACTCATCAAAGGGGAATTGAGACTTCACGATTTTTTCATCAACGAGAAACTGTTGGGTTTTGCGGAGTCGTTCAAGTCCATCGGCTGGTAACGGTTCAGATGGGTAAAGGTCAGTGGGTGAGGTGAATTCAGACACATCGAGAGGTTGGTCGTTAATCTCACTGACAAATTGGTAATAGGCTTGAGGGTTTGACTTAATCTCATCGGTAGCTTTTTGAATCACCTCGTACCATTTCTGGACGAAATCCGGATGTTCTTTCAAAAACTCTTCAGTAATGCTGGTGATATTGGAGCCGGTTAGATCTGCATGATTGGCAGCTTCATCAATGACGGTATACCCCTGGGATTTGAGACGAAAGGCAAGAGCAGAGGTCGCCGCGTAGGCATCAATATCCCCCCGAGCCAAGGCGGCTTCTCCCTCACTATTGTTGAGATTGACCAGTTTTACATCACTTAAGCCTGTCTTTTCCAGAACACCAACTAAATAGCGGTGCGGAATTGCGCCCACCCGGACACCCACTGTTTTCCCCTTCAATTGCTCCAGGGAGGTTGGCCCATCTTTTTTACTGATCAAATAGACGTTAATACCGACTTGATTAAGATTGACCAGACGAGTTCTTAAACCATTGGTTTTACCTACGATCGCTGGGGTATCTCCGTTCATCGATATGTCTAGTTCGCTCGCTGCAACGGCTTCGTTGACCGCTGGGCCACTATCAAAACCAGCGAATTGAACGTCGCTTATACCCACATCTGCAAGGGCATCATCCAAGTAGCCTTTGTGCTCGGCCCAACCAATGGGGCCAATGGGTAATTTGCCTCCATCGGCTGCGGTGAAACCAATACGCAGGGTAACAGCTTCAGTCGAAGATGCTTGCGTCGTTGATGCTGTATTAGAACTATTGGTTGACGGAGTTGTACAACTTGTTAACAACGTTAAGGAAAGGGAAAGACTTGCTGCGAACCAGGAAGTAAAACGCCGAGAAGAAGAAATTGTGTATGCCATAACGCCAAATCTGTAAATGAACTACAAAGCAAAAAAACAGCACCTACAGAGTAAGTAATCTTTGTGGGGTGGGTATCTTGCCCGCCCAAATTCCAGGCAGGCAAGATACCCACCCCACAAGCTATTTAACTGGTAACCCTTAACCGCAAAGGATTAACGATTGTTCAGTGCTTCCATAAAACGGTGAGTATAGTAGGACTCATCGATCGCCGCTCCAGGAGTACGCCCTTTGCCCCAACCAACGGCCTCTCGATAGCTACCCACAAAACCAGACTCCACGATCGCCCCCTCATCCATCCTAGAGGGCTGATCCGCGTCCGGTGCCACATAAAGAGCATCCACAGGACAATACACCTCGCACATAAAACAGGTTTGACAATCCTGCTGACGAGCGATCGCCGGAGCCGCCCCCTCCACCGCCTCAAAAACATTTGTGGGACAAACTTTGACGCACAGGTCACACCCGATGCAACGGGATTGAATAACAAGTTCAATCACAGTGCTACAGCCTCCTTTACAAGGGATGATTGCGATCGCCCGTTCGGTTCTACCCAAACGCGATCGAGTCCCCAACTGATCAAGCGATGGTTCTGCGTTTGATCCAGGTCTGGATAGTCTTCGCGTTTGTGCATCCCTCGGCTTTCCTTGCGTTGCAAGGCCGTGTTATACATCCATCGAGCAGTGGCTGTCATCGCGACCGCTTCCCGTGCTCGAAGCGCCTGGTCGGGGGAGAAGGCTAGCCCCTGGTTCAGGGTTTGCCACAGGTTATCCAGGCGACTAATGGAATTTTTGAGGGATTGCTCGCTACGGAACAGGTTGCGATCGTAGGGAAAGACTTCATCCTGTACTCCGCTGACGACCTGATTGGGAAGCAATGCTTCTTTATAACTTGAGGAGGTGAGCCCGGCTCCGTTGAGGTGGAAGATGGGGCGATCGCCCAGCCGTGCCCCCAAACTTTGTGCAAATCGCGCCGCCGCCGCCCCTGACCAGGTACCCGATGAAATCGCCCACGCCGCATTTAAGCTGCCGCCTCCTGAGGTTCCACCGCAGATAATTTCTCGGCTGGCTGCATCTCCCGCAGCATACAAACCCGGCACCGATGTAGCGCAAGATTCATCCACAATGCGCAAGCCCCCCGTTCCCCGTACAGTGCCTTCCAGGCGTAGCGTAATAGGAAAGCGTTGGCTAAATGGATCAATACTGGTGCGATCGAAGGGGAGGAAGAAGTTGGGTTGTGCCCGCCGCATTGCTGCTTTCGTGCGCTCATCGGCCTCCAGTTGGGCATAGACGGGCTGCTTCAACAACGTTCGGGCAATCAATGGGCGGCCTTTACCGGCGTTAGCCCCTTCGATTAGCGAGCCATCCTCCGTCGTAAATGTTGCCCAGCGAAAGAAAGCGTTTTTGGTAACCGAAGCCCCTTGAGCCACAATGCCATAAACATTGGAAAACTCCATTCCAGAGAGTTCGCTTCCCGCCTCCGCAGCCATCAGGTAACCATCCCCAGTGAGCACATTACATCCCAAAGCCTTGCTCAGAAATGCACAGCCTCCAGAGGCAATCACCACGGCCCCTGCCAGCACCGTCCAACGTTCACCGCTCTGACGGTGAATCCCTGCGGCTCCAGCAACGGTTCCATCCGTCGTGACAAGAAGTTCCAGGGCAGGGCTGTGGTCAAAAATTTTTACCCCGGCTCGAATGACCTGACGGCGCATGAGACGCATGTATTCAGGGCCTTGAAGCGATCGCCGATAGACCTGCCCTTGGTCATCCAGGGGAAAGGGATACCCCCAGGTTTCCAGGTTATGAACACCTTGATGAGTTTGTTCTAAAACACGGTACATCCAGGAGCGATCAGCCAGTTCGCCACTGAGGAGCAATCGCTTTTCAATCACAGCCTGGCGCTTTTCCTCAATCGGTGGGACATACCAGACAGTACTACCAGTTGAAGCGGTTGCTCCACTGGTACCACAATATCCCTTCTCCACCAGAATGACGTTGGCCCCTTGAGATGCTGCGCTCCAGGCTGCCCATGCTCCCGCAGGCCCACCTCCAATGACTAATACATCAGTCCGCAATGGCATACTTGTGACACAACGTGAAGGGTTTGAAGAAATATTTGCCATAACTATCGAGACTAAAATCAAACATGCTGTAACGCCGAAAACATGGCTTTGTAGATTCAGAAGAAATATCTTCGTGCACTCAAAATCATGTGCCTAGCAGAACTTCTGCCAAAGGGCCGAGGGTTAAATCGTTCGTTACCAGAGTTTCCTCAGTACGGCTCATGACACGCTTGAGAATCTGCTGAACCGTTGCTGTAAACTCTGGATGCCCGGGGTCTCGGGGGCGTGGCAGTGAGACCACAACCTCCAGAGCAATCTGGCCCTGATCGATGAGGACGATGCGATCGCCCAATAAAACAGCCTCTTGAATATCGTGGGTCACTAGCAATGTTGTGAATTGCTGGGCTTGCCACAGCTCTTCTACAAGCCGCTGCATTTCAAGCCGAGTCAGGGCATCGAGAGCACTCAACGGCTCATCGAGCAGTAGCAGCGATGGATTACTGGCCAGAGCTCGGGCCAGGGCAACCCGTTGGCGCTGCCCACCGGATAGGAACGCAGGATACTCTCGAACTTTTTCCCCCAGGCCCACTTGATGCAGAACATACTCCGCCCGCTTTCGCCAATCTCGACGATGATGCAGTAGGCCCATGCCCACATTATCCAACACCCGTTTCCATGGCAGAAGTCGAGCATTCTGGAACATTACCCGTGTTGCTCCGTTCAGGTCATTGACAGGCTGTCCATTAACTAGAATTTGCCCCTGGCTTGGCTTCTCCAGACCCGCCAGCAAACGCAGCAATGTACTTTTGCCACAACCACTACGTCCAACGATCGCAACAAATTCCCCAGGCATCACCTCTAAATTAACGCCCTTCAAAACAGCGTTGTTGTCATAGCGTTTTGTTAAATTGTGAATTTGCAAATAGCTACTGTTATGATTCCAGGCCATAAATGAATCTCCTTGATCTAAATAGCTTCATAAAATTGTTGTGCAGGTCACAACTTTGCGAAAATAAAATATTGCAGTCCAAGGCTGGTTAAGGTCGGCACAAGCAACTCTTGCCATCATTCACAACTCTTCAGGTAAGTGTGGCTGAAAAGGTCTTCCTGTAAGCCTGGTTAGATCTGAAAGAAATAACAAGAATAGCGACAGCTTCACTTCAACAAAAATCCGATTTTAACCCAACAAGAAGAATATGAAAAATATTCACCTTCCTCTCCGGGATTAAGCCAAACTATACTCTATTTCTCTAAAAACTCAACCACTCTTCTCAAGTTTTACCAATACAAGTAGTTTTCATTTATATCTAGTTTTTAGGTGTGACTCAGTATACGAATAACTACAAATTATGAGAGAGAAGGTTATCCGAAATAGTTTTTATCACCTGAACTAAATGCCTTTCAAACCCAAGGTTCTATCAATCGGAGAACTCTTTCAATTCTTGAAATGTGGCTTGGTCAACATTGAAGTATTTAATTACTTTTTCATATTTATTGATTCATGTGACTCGGGATACAAGTTTTTACTTGATGTCTATGGTTATTTATTGTTCGGTAGCATTTTGGTATCAGGTTACTTGCCTCTGTGATCCTGAATACAAGAAGCAATCTTTTTCCTTAAAAGGGATTTTTACTACTACCTCAGCCTTTATTGCAGAGTATTCATGCTGCAATTTCCTCTCAAACCCATTGTGTCCAGTTAAAAGGTTTCTATGCCGAAAACAGCTTCTACAATGTTGGCTTTAGGGACGATCGCTCCCAATTTTCAGCTTCCAGATGTTGTATCTGGAAAGGAAATTTCCTTAACAGATTTCTCCGATCGGAAAGCACTTCTTGTGATCTTTGCCAGCCCCCACTGTCCCTTTGTTAAACATATTCAACAGGGCTTAGCAAAGCTTGGACAAGATTACGCTAAGCAGAGCTTGGGAATTGTTGCTATCAGCTCTAATGATCCCACCCATTATCCCGATGATGCTCCGGATAAAGTTAAGGCGTTTGCCGAAGCTGCATCCTTTAACTTTCCCTTTGTATTTGACGAAACTCAAGAAATTGCTAAGGCCTACAACGCCGCCTGTACACCGGATTTCTTCCTGTTTGATGGCGATCGCAAACTCGTTTACCGTGGCCAATTCGACGATAGCCGCCCCAGTAATGAAGTTTCTGTTACAGGTCAGGACTTGAGAAACGCCATTGATGCCATTCTCGCGGATCAAGCAGTCCTGTCAGAACAAAAGCCCAGCATTGGCTGCAACATCAAATGGAAAGTGGGGAATGAACCGTCTTACTACAACAGTGAAGCTATCCCTGTGGGCACGGCCTCTTAGGCTGGTAGCTTAACATCGTTGCATCCGTTGTGGTATAGCAGCATCGCGTATTGTGTTTGATGGGCGCGGGTATTAGTGTGCCACTATACCCGCTTTTTTAACGGCATCCTGAAACGGATTTATCTTCCAAACATTTCAGAGGTAATGGTATGGCGAATAAAACAATTTCTCTCGACAATCAACTTTACGATTACCTTCTCTCTGTTTCGCTACGGGAGCCCGAAATTCTGTTTCAGCTTCGGGAGGAAACTGCACGACATCCTAAAGCTAATATGCAAATTGCCCCTGAACAGGGCCAATTTATGGCTTTGTTAGTGCAACTACTCGGAGCTAAAAAAGCTTTAGAACTTGGGGTATTTACCGGATACAGTGCATTGCGAATTGCATTAGCACTACCTCCCAAAGGGCAACTAATCGCCTGTGATGTTAGTGAAGAGTTTACCCAGGTAGCTCGCCGCTACTGGCAAGCCGCCGGAGTCGACCACAAGATTAATCTACGCCTCGCTCCTGCCCTAGAAACCTTGGACCAGTTACTTGCAAATGGTGAAGCAAATACATTCGATTTTGCTTTCATTGATGCGGATAAAGATAATTACAGTTACTACTATGAAAAGCTACTACAACTAATCCGACCGGGTGGTTTGATTGCGATCGATAATGTGCTTTGGTCAGGCCGAGTCGCACAACCCGATATTCAAGATCAACAAACGGTTATCTTGCGAGAGTTTAATCAGCAATTGCAAGAGGACGATCGCATCTTCTTGAGCTTGGTTCCAATTGGTGATGGGTTAACGCTGGCATTTAAGCAGTAGGGGATGACAAAACTCATTCATCCAGATTTTTGATGGTGACAACTGCAGCCCTGCAGCCCTGCAGGGCTTGAACAACGTTGTCGAGATCCTGAGTGGCATGGGTTGTGCCTCAAAAAAGCGTGGGATAAGTTGCAAAATCATCCCAAGACCCTAAGTACAGATACTGTCTTGGAGGTTAAGGAGGTTTCTGCATAAGAATTTACCCAGAATGTTGGTGCTTTGCCCGCTTCGCGGGCAAAGCACCAACATTCTGGGGGGTAATTTCATTACTGGAAATCTCCTAAGTCCGTGGCTAAAAATGAGGGTAGTGTTCTAGACCTGTGGATGGTGCTAAACAGCACGACCAAATTCGTAACGGTGTATGAATAACCGATGACGATATCGTGTAACCATTCAGACGTGGAAAAACAAATCGTTTTCCGCGCTAATCATTTAATCCGAGTTCGTACATTGAGATGCTTGCGTTCAATCTTTTGGGTATAGTGCTTACCCACTTCATGTTGGTCCTCATCAAGAATTCTGGCATAGGCTCCCCATCGGTCAGTATAAAAGCGACGAATACCAAAAGGAGCAAGCAGCACCATTAATTCTTTCAATGCAACATCGATATGAGGAGCCAAGACGTAAGCTAGGATTTTACCCGTTTGATGATCGATCGCATGCCATAACCAGCGTTCCTGCTTCTTTCTTCCCACAAAGCTCCACATCTCGTCTATTTCGGCTTCATCCACCTGCTGCAGGATGATTTCACGTTGCTGGGGGTGAGGCAACTGCTCTAACAATGCTTCGTTAACGGGAACCAGATGACAAGATTTTTTAATTCCTCAATGACAGTGGTGGGACTAATGCCCAGTACCCGAGCCGTGTCACGGATGCCACTGCCATTGACAGCCATATTCGCCACTTGATGCTTGACCTCAGGAAGATATCCTTTATAGGAATAATGCCGAATGAAGGTGCTTAATGTACAGTCTTGGTGATGACACTTAATAACGCTGTTTGCCTTCGGCTGATTTTGGATGTTTGACCACGTCTGCTCCCCCGCATGCAGAGGCCATCTAGGATGGCATAACAAAGGGCTGAAGGTCTATCCTCCAGCCCTTGAGTTGCTATCGCTACCTGACAAGAAGTCTACTTGCCATCGTGGTCTGCATCACCAGGAACCGCTCGTTCAACTCGATCCCATGCATCACGAGAAGCATGCTTCGCCTTCTCCCAGCCCAAGCGCGCACCACTGTGATTGCGTTCGTAGTCTTGCCGTAGGTCTGGCTCAAGCTCGTCGTAGGTTTTACCCGTTGTGCCATACCGCGAGTAACCTTCATATCCAGTGCGGTAGGCTGGTTGATAGTCTTCGTAGGTGGAACCAGGTTCTACATAAGAACGGGTCGTGTAGTTCTCACGCCAGTAGTTGTCTTCAACCGTTGGATTTACACTTTCAGCGACTCGCTTACCAGCTAAACCACCGCTTACAGAACCAACTACAGCCCCTACAACTGCTCCAACTGGACCACCGATCGCACCGCCAATGGCAGCACCCGCTGCTCCAGCACCTGCTGCTCCAACTCCCGTACCAACGGGATGGGCACCCGGTTCACCAGAGAGCGGATCGCGGTTAGCGTCATGTTCCCTATGCTCTTTATCTAACTCGTTACTCATAAAACAACTCCTTTTTTGAGTGTTGGACGCTTGTAAATTAGAAGCGTGACAAGCTATCCTTAACTTCCCAGCCTAAGCGCAAATTCCCTGACTTCGTTCTCCCTTATGAAGGAGACAGGCCTAAACAAAACGGTATAAATGTTGTCAGTTTTGAAAGCTCTACTGCTGCGATCGCACTATGTTTTAAGGCGGAAACGTACATTTTCACCAAGGGTAAAGCAAGCTAACGTTTAGGCTTAGCAATAGCCAGCCTCTCAAATCAGCTCATTAATCTCCGTTATTCCACTGCACTTAGGAGATTTCCAGATAAGAACTTCCCCATTATTTGGAAAAAAGGCGCGGCTTCGCCGCGCCTTTTTTCCAAATAATGGGGATATTGTTTCTCAGAAATCTCCTTAGTTACAGGTCGGGTGCGTAACCCTTGGGGTTTATCTGCAAACAGTACCCATGCTTTCGGTTTGTATTTGAAACCTACCTTAACCCTCCTCCCGGATGGCTAATAACGGGTCAGGCAGTTTTAAGAATGCTTCAAGGAATGGTTGATGGATATGAAATATATGATTTTGTGATTTTCTAAAGGCTTGCTCCATAAGTTTTTTAGCGATTTGCAATCTCAGGACTTACGCATTTGTGTTGTGGGTGGGGTGCTTCGCACCCCACCCACAACACAAATACACTATGGATAGCGGGCTTGCGTAAGTCCTGAATCTCTTATTAGTTACTCTTCTAAGGGTTGCCATTCACCAGAGAAGATGAAGCTTGCCCAGTAATAGGGATGACTGTACGCCCCCGTGTTAAGAAGTTCTAGTTGCACGTCTCGAAGAGCAGCACTGCGACCTTCTCCAGCCATTAAGCGCTGGTAGTATCGGCTCATCAACTGACTGGTGCCTGTGTCATCCACTTTCCACAGACTCATCAGTTGGCTTTCCGCTCCCGCCAACCCAAAGGCTCTTCGTAAGCCATAGACGCCTTCGCCGTTGACGACGTTTCCAAGTCCTGTTTCACAAGCAGACAGCACCACCAATTGGGTTCCGTACAGGTCAAGTTGAGCCACTTCCTGCGCGGTGAGTACACCATCCTCACGGTTGCCCTGGCGCTGCGATCGCCCATTTACCCCCGCCAACACTAACCCCGAGCGCAGCAACGGATTCTCCACAGTACGTGGGGTAGGAATACAAGGGGTACTGTCGCCAGTAGACTCAATGACAGCGGTGGCATCGCCTAGGCTACGAACATTCGAAGCTGCGAGGCATTCTTGATCCTGCAAGAAGAAGCCGTGGGTGGCAATGTGTAAAAGGCTGGGGCCTTGCACTTCTTTGAGCCGCTCTTCTGTAGCCTGGGAACCTTCCAGGAGGGTGAGATTGGGTAGGAGGGGGACGATCGCTTCTGCCTCCTGCTGGGTGCCAGGGAGAGGAGCGAAACCTGTGAGGGTGTTGAAGTCAACGGAACGGGTAGAGCCGGTAGCGGGGCGATCACCTTCTACCCTCGCGGCTACAGGAAACTGGGCTTGGCCAAAATCAGGGTTGGCTACTAACACGGCCCCTTGACGAGGAGTAGTGTGCCGTCTTGTTCGCAGTAACTCACGGCCTGAAGAAAGATAGGTGAAGGTGTAGCGTTTCACAAGGTACTGATTATTCTCATCCATCAGGGCGGCAAAGGGGATGAGGCTGAGTTGTCCATCTGGTGATATCAGGAGATGGGTGGCATCGCCCACTAATGCCCGAATTGGCTGCATTAATTGGGCATCCAGGGAACGAGCCACTCTCTGCACATCCGATTGGCTACTGCGAAGAGCCTCTCGGAAAGCGAAGACTTGTGCGTCGATAGGAGTTGCTTCCCCCAAATCGACCCAGCGGGGTTCGCCGCCTTGCTGCAACACATAGGCAGCATAGCGCGGTGCTCCCCACTGCTCCTGCTGTGAGGCTGTGGGGTTGTAGGGCTGGTAGCGCACCAGTTCTACAAGAGCCGCATCCGCGGGGATTTGTTGTTGGACGGCTGCAATGGTAGCAGGTTGCGTTTCGGCACGGAATTCTGCACTGCGCTGGGCTAAAAGATTCTGCAATTCCTCGGCACGGTTCTCAAGCGTTCTCAGCCTTTCTGCATCGACTACCGTGTCTTCAAACACTGCACTGGCCCGCTGAGTCTCCACCAACCGTAGTTCCTCCAACAATGCCTGGTTTTCTGGGGTTAACTGTTGTCGTAGGGCCAGAAAAGTATCACTGGTAGCCTCTAGCACTCGCCCCTTACGGCGTAACAGGGTTGTCAATGCTAGGCGTGCCGCTTCCGGTTGCTCTTCGGCTGCCTGCATATGTAGGGAAATAGCTCTATTTGCTGTCCCTGCCAGGGTGTTTAAGTAAGCTTGCTTACGGGCTTCAGAACCGATCGCTAACATCAGAGCAAGATTTGTCTCCTCAATTTCAGCGGAGCGATTCATCCACATTAGAGCAGCGGTTATATCTTCCTGGCTCCAGGATAGGACACTCAAATTACTGAGGCTTAGGGCTACATTGGGATGGTTTTCTCCCAGTGCGCTTTCATAAATGGAGAGTGATCGCTGATACAGGGGTTCAGCGATCCGATAGTTCCCCTGCGCTCGATACAACAGTGCCAGATTATTGAGGGTGGTGGCGACATCCGGATGATTTTCTCCCAGGGCACTTTCTCGGATGGAAAGCGATCGTTGATAGAGAGGTTCAGCAACCCTATAGTTCCCCTGCACTCGATACAACGAGGCCAGATTATTGAGGCTACTGCCCACATCGGGATGGTTTTCTCCCAGGGCAGTCTCATAAATGGAGAGCGATCGCTGATACAGGGGTTCGGCGGCCCTGTAGTTCCCCTGTGCCTGGTATATCAATGCCAGATTATTGAGGCTAGTGGCGACATCCGGATGATTTTCTCCCAGGGCACTTTCTCGAATAGAGAGCGATCGCTGATAGAGAGGTTCGGCAGCCTCGTAGTTCCCCTGGAGACGATATAACTCCGCCAAATTATTGAGGCTAATGGCCACATCGGGATGATTTTCCCCCAAGGTACTTTCAAGGATGGAGAGCGATCGCTGATAGAGGGGTTCAGTGGCCCTATAGTCCCTTGGTCTTGATACAGTGATGCCAGATTATTGAGGCTAACGGCTACATCGGGATGGTTTTCTCCCAAGGTGCTTTCACGAATGGAGAGCGATCGTTGATAGAGAAGTTCGGCAGCCCCATAGTTACTTTCTGCCTGGTACAACGATGCCAAATTATTGAGGCTTTGAGCCACATCCGGATGATTGTCTCCGAGGGTGGCTTCATAAATGGAGAGCGATCGTTGATAGAGAGGTTCGGCAGCCCCATAGTTCCCCTGAAGACGATACAACAATGCTAGATTATTGAGGCTTTGGGCCACATCCGGATGATTGTCTCCCAGGGCACTTTCCCGGATAGAAAGCGATCGCTGATAGAGGAGTTCAGCGGTCCTGTAGTTCCCCTGTTCCTGATACAACAATGCCAAATTATTGAGGCTAGTACCCACACCAGGATGGTTGCTTCCCAGCGCTGTTTCCCGTAGGGCCAACGCTTGCTGAGCCAGGGGTAAGGCTTCCTCATAACGCCCCTCCCTATAAAGCTGAATTACTTGTTGATTTAGGCGACTGGCCGTTGCTAACTGTGCTTCTAATTCCACAGCCTGAGCAGAGGACTCCTGTAGATGCAGCGTATAGGAGCCTAACGCGCCAACACTGTAGGAACTGGCAACAAGGGTATAGGTTCCAGCAGAGGGCAACACCACAACAATGCGAGAATTTGTTCCATCCCGATCATCGTTCTCTGCAATTAGATTTCTTTCTCTATCGAGCAACGTGAGACGGGTATCAAACTCCCCACTTTTCATCTCGATTGCAATAGCCTGCCCTGCGTTACCGGAAAAGGTATGAACATCGTAGTAACGGCCACCCGGTGAGGTTGGGTCATTGGTATCCAGTTGTCCCGTTAGAATCTGGGATTGAAAACTACTAGCCTCCTGAGCCCAGGCTACTTCTGGGGAAGACGCCAGAATCGATGGGAGAACGGATACAACAAAGGCGATCAGCGGTAGGGTCGGGAAGTCCAGGGAAGGGTTCCGGAGGCACATGGGAAGGCACTGGCTAGAGCATTTCTTCTACATGTTCTTGGGGAAGAGGAAAGTATGCAAGGGGTGGATGAGTAGATGGATGGACGAAGCGAATCGCTTATCGACGAGAACAAGGAGTAATAGTCGTGCGACCGTCTCTCTGTATTCTTTTCAAGTTCTTTTTAGCATTAGTTCGGACAGTTTTTCTGAAACCCTTGATTTTGCGTGCGCGAAGCGCACGCAAAATCAAGGGTTTCAGAAAAACTGTCCAGAGTATTGTTTTAGAACAGTTAGAATTTCACGCTAGGCTTCTGGTACTGTTGCTATAGCATTGACCAGATCCGCACCCAAGAAATACTCTTCCGCAAAAATCGGGTTGATAACAAGTAAGGTTAAATGCACACAACAAAAAGCAAGGTGACGCAAAGCGTCACCTTGCTTTTTGTTGTGTGCATTTAACACGACATGATATGAGTAGGGGAAAGATACCGGACAGCCGATCCGGCATTTGGGTAAGGCCAACTTCTTGTTGCAGGCGATTGCGATGGCGATCGCCCTAACTCATCGCCAATGTATCGTAACTAGCGGTGTTTTTGATGATGTTTAGGAGGCGATCGCGCTCCAAATCTGAATCGACCCCTTTCATCAAAACCACTACTCCAGAAACTACTGGAGCCAAAACGGCTACCATAACTGCTATAAAGCGTGCGATTGACCCTGCAAATTAGTAGAACCAATGGCCAATGCCAACAGAGTTGCTGCGGGAAAACTAACCCCGTCGAGGCTAGCAATCAGACCGGGATGTCCAGCTATTATTCCCACCAGTATCAGACCAGGGGGCCAACGTTTCATGGAATACGTTCCTTCCAGCAATCGGGTCTGTTGACATATAGATTGAAGGATGCAGTGGGCATGGGAGGAGAAGAGCGATTCTCATTCAGAATAGCTATTTTTCACTCCCTATACGCCCTATTACTCCTATGGTTATCATATTGAAAAATCTATCTTCTTCTCTTGCATAGATTATTATTTTTTTCTCACTATATAGAGGTAGAACCTACGCTCTTTTCTGGCCCCTCTGATCTCATGTTTAGCCCGATTTTTTATCGAGAAGTTACACAATTGCCCTTAAGCTCTATTCTTGTATTAGGTGTTACTTATAGCTCTCTTTGAAAAGAACAGTAGAAATGTAACTTCTTTATCATTTTTGTCCAGCTTTTCAAAATTGTAGGGACTATTGGTGCACCACAGCTAAAAATAATGGTTTACTGAACATCAGTTAAGAAGCTAATAGGTAACAAGCTAAGATCATTCTTATCTAATTGCTTAAGCCTACTTCTGCTTTCGTTAGTGTACATCTTAACTTAAAGAATACCGATGCCTTCCTAAGGTTTTTAGCGTCCGTTTGCATTGCAATACTTTGGAAACAATTTAATCGCCTATCATTTTGTAACCATGATGCAATTCACGACTAGCTTCATTCAAATAACCAAATCAAAGTTATCTTACGCAGCTGCTATTGTATCTCTAATATCCTGTGCAATCTCCCCGGTTAACGCTCAAGTCACAGAAGGCGTGATCAATGGTGATAACCTTGTAACCATCAATGGAATACCGTGGGCAGCAGATGGATGGCGTTTTAGTAAAGTTCTTGAGATTCAGCGAGATAGCATAGATTCGACCGTTGTCGGTCGAGTAGTTTTAGATCGACACGGCGAAGACTCGCAACCTATCCTGGGGATTCGGTCTCCTTTCGCTGCGCCAAGACCAGGGCGAGCTGTATTAGTTTCAGCTTGGAGTAGTAACAACGACGGATGCTCAGTAGAGCTAATTCTACAAATTGCGACTACACCTGATCAAGTAAACAATGTTAACTTGATTACCCCAACCCGGCTCGACATGATGATTAACGGACAAAGAATAACGTTGAATGCTGTAGAAGATGCTCCTGGTGTTGTTGATAGATCTGCCTCGTTCCCGTATGTCTACTCCACGACAGTAAATAACCAGAATAATGAACGGGTATCCGTTAACCTTCCTGGCGTTTGGGTAATGGCAAGGCACTTGTTTGTAATTGATGCCGATGTTGCAAGGGCTCTGAGTAATGCTCCAGCTCAAGATATACCCATTCGTATCACTTTGAGAAATCTCTCGCCCGTCACGATTCCTATTGGGGAAAATACCGTGGAGAGGTGGTCTCGTGTGTATAGCTATAATCCATCTTGTACTCCCGTTAGCAGCTGATATAGTAGATCAACATGATGCTGAGTCGGTATTTGCATAGTTTTTTACTGGGTCTAGCCATTAGTACGTTCTCAGTAGCAATTCTTAAGTTATCCCTACCAGTAAGGGCTAATGAAAGAGCCCCAAATACAGCAGATGTCAATATTGAGTTTGGAAATACCAATACTGACCGTTATTCTACTGGACGCCGAGTTGCTTTAATCATTGGTAATGCTAACTATCGCATAGGAGGGCAGCTTCGTAATCCATTAAATGATGCACAAGATATGGAAAGAGCCCTCCGAGGGCTAGGTTTTGAGACCATATTAGTAACCGATGCTACCTTACGTGAGATGGAAGAAAGCTTGAATGAGTTTTCGTCAGCTATTCGCCAAGGTAGCGTTGGAATTTTCTACTATGCGGGACATGGTGTTCAGTCGGCTGGGGAAAACTATTTAATTCCTGTAAATGCCCAAATAGAGGTAGAGCAAGATCTGCGTTATGAAGCACTGGCTGTGGGCCAAGTTATAGGTCGCATGGAAGCTGCAGAAAACGATGCCAATATTCTCATTCTAGATGCTTGTCGAGATAACCCACTTGCTCGACGCTGGCGCTCTAGCCAGCAAGGACTGACTGCAATTACGACTAGCACTGCAGAGGGTATCTTTATTGCCTATGCAACAGCTCCGGGGGATGTTGCTGACGATGGTGCAGGTCGTAATGGAACTTTTACCGGTGCGCTATTAAGGCATATTAGAACACCAGGTCAACAACTTGAGCAACTCTTTAACGTAGTTAGGGCTGAAGTTCGAGATCAAACTAATGGTGAACAAGTTCCCTGGACAGCTTCATCGCTCATCGGTAATTTTGCTTTTCTTCCTGAACCAGGGCAATCCCAAGTTACTCCTGCTTCTCCAATTAGCGCCCCACTAGCTCCTATCACGAACGTGACTCCTCGTCGATTGCCCTGTGCAGGAAGTGTATGTGAAGGCTTGCCATCACCGTAGTGCGTAATGTTGGAATAACCCTTGGACGTGTTACAAGTTTGGGCTACCCTTGCTATCACCTAAGCTGAGCCACCACTGTCGACGGAATTACTGGCAGCAGCCAGCTTTGAAAGTGCTCCATCGTCTCCTTATAAAACTGATTCCGACCTTCCTCACGCTCTAGGCGATCGCGTCATCGTCATTCCCTACGGCTCCCTGTTCCTTGTTCTTTTCCAAGCTCTGATAGATATTAATGATTATCTAATTGCCCTTATCAATGCATATCCTCCCTTGTTCTCACAATAAATTTGAGTAAGGTGGTACAGAACTCCGGGGTGCTGCTTTTCTGTAGATGTTCTTGATTGTTCTTACAGTAAAATTTATTCTTTCATGTCCGCTATGAAACGTCGCCATTTTCTCCAATTTGCAGGCTCTACGCTGGCCACAATTGGTTTAAGCCAAACGAACTTCCTGCGGCAGGCTGACCAATACGGTCGTGTTCTAGCTCAGTCCACCCCTCGAAAACTGGCCCTACTGGTAGGCATTAATCAATATGCAACTCCTGTCGGCAGCCTGCGTGGATGTTTAACGGATGTGGAGTTGCAATATCAACTCTTAGTGCACCGATTTGGGTTTAATCCAGCAGATATTGTTATCGTCTCCGACAATCAGAGTGATGATACTCTTAAACCATCGCGACAGAACATCTTGAGAGCTTTTCAAGAACACCTCATCCGTCAGGCACGGCCCGGAGATGTTGTCGTATTCCACTACTCTGGTCATGGTGGCAAAGTACGAGATCCCAACCCCATTCAGATTGCAGTCTGTGGTGAGGGACAAATTCCTGGTTTGAATGGAACTTTGGTGCCCAATGACCCCATGAATCTCAATCAATTAGGGGCCGAAATTGTGGTGCCTGACATTATGGGGCGGACACTCTTTCTATTAATGAATTCTATTCAAACGGATAACCTCACGACTGTGCTAGATAGCTGCTATTCCGGTGCAGGTACACGAGGCAATATTACGGTACGGGCTGTAGGTTCACGATTAACCCGCAATGGAAACACGCTTATTGCTAGTCCGGAAGAAGCAGACCTGCAAGAACGGTTGATGGCAGAACAGGGTCTTAGCTTGGAAGACTTTCAGCAACGACGTAGTCAGGGCATTGCCCGTGGCGTCGCGCTGGGATCGGCTAGCTGCAATCAGGAAGCAGTCGATGCTGTGTTTGGCACCTTCAATGCAGGAGCATTCACTTATCTACTAACCCGCTATCTATGGCAACTTCCAACTCCCCAAAGCTTTACCACCTTGCAAGCGAATCTGCGCCGTAGTACACGGGCTGAAGCTGCAACTTGGGGTAAACCTCAGGAGCCAGTGCTCGAGGTGAAACCCGAGAGTAATTACGAACAGCAACCGTTCTACTTCATTCCTCAATGGCAAACTCCACCGGCAGATGGGGTAATTACGAACATCAGCGATGGTCAAATTGAGTTCTGGCTAGGCGGCATGGCCACGCAAACCTTGTACGCTGAAAATACAGTGTTTACTGTGTTGAACAGCTCAGGGGAAGTTGTAACAGATAACGATGGAAAACCGATCGCCCTTCAGCAAACAACCACGACATCAAGTCCGCTTGTAGGACGTGGGGAACTGGTTTCCGGGGAATTATCTCAGGTGCAACCAGGTATGTTCCTGCAAGAACAGATTGTCGGTTTACCGGCCAATCTTGAGCTCGTCGTGGGGTTAGATGCCTCACTAGGGGGGGAAATACAGACGGCGATCGCCATCCTCCAAGCGACCCTCCAGACTCGTTCCGCTGAGGGCCAGGAAGTCCGTCGCATCCGGGCCATTCCCGTCGATTCCCAAAATGCCGTGGACTGCATTCTTGCCCGTGTGAACAATGATCTGCGTCAACGCGTTGCTCCGGTTGATCAAGCTGAGTTGCCACCATCTGGAGTTGTAGCTCTCTTTACACCTACCCTGACCTTTATCTCGCGTACCGATGGAGCTAATGGTGAACCTATTACAGCGGCAATCAATCGGTTATCCCCTCGCTTCAAGTCTCTGCTAGCCGCTAAGGTCTTGCGGGCGATCGCTGCGACAGGTTCTGACCTCAAGGTTTCAGGAGAAGCCTTCGTACCTGCTCGCCCCGATGCCCCTCGAATTCCCCTAATGAACCGTGAAACGGTGGACAGCCGCAATGCGTTACCAACCTCCTTTGAACCGTTTGTGGGTGGCGATGTCATTCAATTACAGGTCAAAAATGACGAAATCAGAGCCCTGTATATCAGTTGTTTGCTAATCAATAGCCAGGGGGATGTGATTGTACTTCACCCTGCCCGTTGGGATGCACCAGAAGAGGCTGCACGCATTGACAAGGGTGAGACCTTAGTGATTCCTCGTGCGGAGGACAATGTGACGGTAACCCTGCGGGGAACGGGCTTTTTGGAGATAATTACGCTGGTTAGCACTAGTCCCCTTCGTAATGCGCTACGAGCATTGCAAAATATTGCCCGAGGCCAAGGGCGTGATCGAGGTGCCGTATTCACCGGTGATGCAGATCCACTTTCCCTGATTGATAATCTGTTGGGGGATGTGGATGAGTTATCCCGCAGCGGTGATGCTACGGTTGATGTGACCTCTACTCGTGCCGCCGATCGCGCTATCAGTAGTCGCACCATCGCTACCTTCTCAACCTTGCTGGAGGTGCGATCGTAATAACAAGTAAGGTTCAATGCTAATGATAAAAAGTGGTGCGACGCAAAGCGTCGCACCACTTTTTATCATTAGCATTGAATCCAACGGGATATTAGAACTACGCAAGTGCGAGTCTAAAAATAGATTTCATTAAGCATATCGCCCACATTCCTGCATACGCTCAAGACTATAAAACTATATCGAAGTGTAGGGCGATTACGGTAACGCTCTACTACACATTCACTCTTTTCTTAGAGAAGGAAGAACGAACCATGGAAGAACTCAAATACCAACAAAACACTCTGGTATCTAATGAACTGTCTGAAATGAATTCCCTTCAACAGCTCTCGGAGGATGACCTGGATAACGTATCAGGTGGTATATCGCTGAACTTTGGTGACATTGAAAACTTCACCCAAAATTCTGGCAGCTTCTTCGAGCAAACGAATCTCTCTGTTGATCAGGCAACCTTTGCTGGACCAAATGGGAGTGGCACGTTTTCGAGCGTTGACTTCCAGCAAATCAAGAGCGGTGCATTTCAAAACATTGGCATTAGCTGATGAAACCTGGCCTCTCTAAGCATTGATCGGGGCCAGCTCAAGTACGTTCTATGAGGGATGGGTGTTTGAGTCTACAGGGTTGATGCGCAGATCCTCCTTTACTTCTCTAAACACCCATTTCTCTCCCTGATACTTGCTGTAGAGGATTCGATGATGAGCGTGGATGAGCATTCCTTAGATTTAGCTCCTGTTGAATTATCAGAACAAGAACTAGCAGAAATATCAGGTGGCATTGATGCAGTCTTTACTTTTACGGCCATTGAGGGTGAGAATGTTTCGTTTCAATCAAATTCCTCAGGTTCATCCATCATCACATCATCCAGCCTGTCTATTACAACCTTCCAATTCTACATTCCAGGCTTCGAATCGATGGAGGATGTTTTAGACGCTTTTGCTGGCTTATCTCGGCTATTTAGCCAACGAGATTAAATCTCCAGATGTGTTTTACTCCATGGAAACGAGCTATGTTTATTTGTGGTGTATGAGTAAAGGAGAAGAAACGGCGTATCCTGCTGGATAAGGAAAAAGACCAGACGAGGATACACCATGAATAACGACAATCTTATTGCATT
>NZ_JACJOO010000026.1 GCF_014695575.1 Leptolyngbya sp. FACHB-8
AGCTGCTTGGTCGCTGGGGCTAAGGGTCAAAACTGGAGGGCGGAGTCCAGGCATAATCTTAGGGAGCAGTGCAACCCTCTAATCATAGGCAAACTTAAGCCGCTGAGTACTAGTAGGTTGAGGCGGAAATCCATCACCTATGTTTTTGTGTAGGGTGCTTCGCACCCTACACAAAAACATAGGTTGCGAACTTAGGCCGCAGCCTACTAGCCAGTAGTAGGAGAATGAAGCGGGACTGAAAGAGTAAGTGGACCTGCAATATGTTTGTTGGTAGCTGCGATGATGAACAAGAGCATGTGAAAATGATGGTAGCCTGTTCGCGGACAGACGCCACAGCAATCCTGAGCCCTTATAAAGAGCCTGCGGCGGTGATTCTTCGCACAGAAGCTTCAACCGAGAGAGTTTCTGCTTCTTGCAACGCTTTGCGCTTGAATCAACCACAGTTATTTTTGTGAGAGCTGCGCAGAGCGCGGCTCTCACAAAAATAACCAGACTTTAAACGCTTGAAAAGCGGTGTAATTGCGATCGCTTAAAGCTTCTAATCAAGAATAGTCTGGTGTATTGTTCCGCGCTTTTCTCATTCATTTCCCAAGCAGCTTAGGATCCGGCACCGAATAGAACTTAGATTTTTTGTGGGAGGCGCAGCTAAACCACGCCTCTCACGAAAATCCGGGTTCTATTCTATTTGCATTCCTTAGGAACGCTATAGATGAAAACTTTTTTTGACTTCTGCGCTATACAAACATGTCTTGTGCTGGAATGCTCTAAATACACAATTGTCATCTTCCCCTTGAATCCCCTCCTGATATGAAACGTCGAAATCTTTTAAATGCCGCAGCTTTGGGTGCCAGCAGTGCCGTAGCTATGGCGGCCTGTAGCCAGAACAGCACTGCAGGCACTACCACTGCATCAGCTGATGACTTACCCACAATTGAATGGGAAATGGCTACTAGCTGGCCCGTTTCCCTGGATACTATTTTCGGTGGGGCACAGGTTTTGAGCGATCGCCTTGCAGCGTTAACCAATAACAAATTTAAGATTACTCCTCGGGCAGCCGGCGAACTGGCCCCCCCTCTGGAAGTGCTGAATGTTGTCTCCCAGGGGGCAGTTCCCTGTGGGCACACCGCCTCTTATTACTATTTGGGTAAAAGCCCGGCTTTGGCCTTTGGAACGACAGTGCCCTTTGGCCTGACCCCACAGCAGCAAAACGCCTGGCTCTATGAAGGAGGCGGCTTACAGCAACTTCAAGATTTGTATGCCAGCAAGTTTAATGTCATCCAATTTCCGGCGGGTAACACTGGAACTCAGATGGGGGGATGGTTCCGCAAGGAAATTACATCTCTAGCAGATCTGCAAGGACTAAAAATGCGGATTCCGGGACTGGGGGGCCAGGTGATGGCGAAGCTGGGAGTTACCGTACAAAATTTGCCGGGGGGTGAAATTTTCCAGGCATTGCAAACGGGTGCGATCGATGCTGCTGAATGGGTTGGCCCCTATGACGATGAGAAGTTAGGACTCTACAAAGTTGCCAACTATTACTACTACCCGGGCTGGTGGGAACCGGGGGCGACCCTGGAAGTACAGGTCAACCTGAATGAGTGGAAGAAGTTGCCGCCATCCTATCAGGCGGCTCTGCAAACGGCTGCCTATGAAGCGAATCTCACGATGCTGGCTCGGTATGAGTCCCGCAACAATGAGGCGTTGCAAAAGCTGACGGAGAATGGTGTGCAGCTACGGTCCTACGGCGAGGAGATTATGACAGCGGCTGAGTCTGCCGCCTTTGCCCTCTACGATGAGTTCGCGGGTAAGGACGCGGATTTCAAAGCGGTGTATGACGGATGGAAGCAGTTTCGCGATCGCGTCTACGCCTGGAATAACCTTAATGAGGCGAATTTTACCCGCTTCACTTACAGCAAACTGAATACCAAGTAAGTTGCTGAAAATCTTTAAAGAACTGGTGCAGCATAAAATACTGCACCAGTTTTGTGTGAAATCTTATGGTCTGAATTCCAAACTTGGAAGATAGGTTGCCCAGAAGTTCGTATCCCTATCCAATGCTTATGGATTAACGATACCCATTACCCAATACGGATAGTCTTCTCATTTTTAACAGAATTCTCTGTCAATACTCTGGACAGTTTTTCTAAAACCCTTGATTTTGCGTGCGCGAAGCGCACGCAAAATCAAGGGTTTTAGAAAAACTGTCCGAACTAATGAAACATGTGAATGGGGTGTGGTGAAGGGGGGCACGACACATCCCTTTCACCACATCCCATTCACTACCGGACGCTGTTATTGAAACGATAAATCGACTAGCCAGCGAACGGTTTGTGGAAAGATAATCACGATCATTAATACTAAAAATTGCAATGCCATAAACGGCAATGCACTTCGGTGAATATCCACTGTGCTCACTTCCTTAGGAGCCACACTTTGCAAGTAGAAGAGCGAGAAACCGACAGGAGGTGAGATAAAGGCAGTCTGTAGGTTGATGGCCATAATTACCCCAAACCAGACCATATCAATTCCCAAGGCTTCGGCAGCAGGTACGAGTAGAGGCATGGCGATAAAGCAAATCTCGATGAATTCGAGAAATACCCCAAGGGCAAAAATCACCAGGTTGCTGACAATTAAAAAGCTGAGGTAGCCACCGGGCAGGTTTACCAGCAGCTCAGTAATGAGTCGTTTTCCTCCTAAATCGTCGAATACCAGACTGAACAGTGACGAGCAGAAGAGAATCATTAAGACGAGAGCGGTAATCACCGCTGTCGAATGGGCAGCATCGTGAATGAGCTTTTGATTCCAGCGGCGATTCATAACCGCGAGTAAACACGCACCGACGGCACCTACTGCGCCTGCCTCTGTTGGAGTCGCGAACCCGAAGAAAATGCTACCGAGAACGGCAAAAATTAGGATGATGGGTGGTAGGACGGCCTTCAAAACTTTTTTGAAGAGAGCCGCTCCTCCAATGTCTCGCACTTCCAGGGGCAGGGCTGGGGCTATTTGCGGCTTTATGAGAGCCAGAATCAGCACGTAAAGGGCGTAGGAGCCGGACAGCATGAGCCCTGGAATCAGTGCCCCCAGAAAGAGATCACCTACCGAAACCCCAATCTGGTCACTGAGTACCACCAATACCAGGCTGGGGGGAATGAGCTGGGCCAGAGTTCCCGATGCGATGATGATCCCTGCCGCCAGTTGCTTGTCGTAGCCATAGCGGAGCATCACGGGGAGGGATAGTAGGCCCATAACGATGACGGTAGCGGCGACAACTCCGGTAGTTGCGGCCAAGAGCGTGCCTACTACAATCACGGCTAGAGCCAACCCACCCCGGAGCCGCCCCATAAGGATGCCAATGGTTTCCAATAACTCCTCGGCAATGCCAGATTTTTCCAGCACGGCTCCCAGAAAGACGAAGAAGGGGATCGCCAACAGGGTGAAGTTTGACATGGTGCCGAACCAGATGTTGGGCAGCAACAACAAACGGTTCAGGTCAAACGCACCAACGGCGAGACCAATGCCGCCAAAGATCAGAGCTGTACCCGCAAAAGAAAAAGCAACGGGATAACCCGTAATCAAGATGACGAAAAAACCGACGAACATGGCGATCGCCAGCCACTCATACCCCATAACCACCCCTCACAACACCATCTAAATAACAGCGAACAGGCTGGTTGTGTGGAATTATTGCTGGACAACCAACTTGTCTTCGATGGACACGAACGATATTTTTCATAGTAATTGGGATATGTTTGAGTGCTTCAAATGTCTATGCGTAAAATGCATACATACCTCAAGCTCTCAAACATATCGGTCGAAGTATGTTCATAGTGGTTTATTCATAGGGAAGCTGCTCTGTGTCTTGCTGGATTTGTTCTGTAACAGTGTTGTAACCCAGTAATACCGCTGTGTACTTAATGCTCTGAGAAATGGCCTGCAGTAACAGTAGGGCTAATCCAACTAGCACCATAGCCTTGATGGGAGCCCGAGGTAATCCATTGGCGTCTGAAGACACTTCCCACGGGCCCCAGGTGCCATCCGGCAGCCGGCCCCAAGATGCCAGCACAGGATTAAAGGTGACATACAAGCCAAGGATGCAGAAGGGAATGAGAAACAGTAAGGTACCCAACAGATTGACCCAGGTGCGGCGGCGATCGCTCCAATGGGCGTACCAGAAATCCACTCGCACATTCTGGTCATGCTTGAGAATGTAAGCAAAGCCCAGCAAGAAGAGGATCGCGAAGAGGTACCATTGCAACTCAATGAGGACGTTGGAGGAAAGCTGAAGACCAATAAAGCGGCCAACATAACGAACTAGAACGTTATAAAAACTAATGGCGATCGTTAAAACAACCAACCCTACCGATAGCTGCCCGACCCAGTCTGTGAGTCGGTCAATGGCTTCAGATAACCGTAATAGAGCCCGTACAGGGCCTAAACTTCTTCTGTGCAAAGTGCCTATCCTCTAAAGCCGATGAGAAAAATTGATGGTCATCAGAATACAGCAGTGGGTCCACTCTGATGAAACTTCCTGGGGAAATCTTATCGAGGCTTGGTTAAGGGCATTTTCGAGTGCTCCGTATAGCATTCGAAAACGCCCCTTTTGGCGTGGGCTTCGTGCCTACTAAAATAACCTCAGTTCGGGTTAAGGGCTTTTTCGAGTGCCGCGCGACGCGCGGCACTCGAAAAAGCTCATTGTTGCGTGCGCGAAGCGCACGCAACAATGAGCTTTTGGGCTTATCCCGAACTGAGGTTAAAATAGGCGATTCAGCTTATTTCGCATAGATGTTAATTAGGCTGTACGCTCCTGGGGAAAACCTGTATGTTGAAGCCGGCAGTAGCCCCGACTCAGGGGCGAATTGACGACACGCATCTCAGGGGTGAGGCGAACACCTGCAAGGTTGGCACCTGTCAAATTGACGTCCGTTAAATCAGCTTCTTGCAGATTGGCATCGCTCAGGTTGGCATGGCTTAAATCAGCTCGCATGAGAGATGCTCGATAGAGATTAGCAGCATGTAGATCGGCGGCGGTTAATGTAGCAACGCGCAGATAACTATTGCTGAGATTGGCAACACTCAGATTCGCCCGGTCTAGATTGACGCCGCTGATCTTGGCTCCGCTTAAATCAACCCCATCTAAATCAACCCCATGTAAATCGATGCCGTTGATGAAGGCTTTACGCAACTGCACTCCTGTTAGCCTTGCCCCAGTTAAATTGGCACCGCTGAGCTTGGCTCCTGTCAGGTTTGCCCAGGCCAAATTGGCCTTCTGCAAATCGGCTCCCCGCAGGTTGATCCCACATAAACGTGCTGCACACAGATTTACCTCTGGAAGCTGGGCTTCCCGCAGATTAACTCCCGTTAAAATGGCCCCACTCAGGCTGGCTCCTGTTAATTTGGCCTTGACTAGGTACGCTCCCGTTAAATTTGCTTTGGTAAAATTTGCCTCGCTGAGATTGGCTTGCCCCAGCTTGGCATAGGTCAAATCTGCACCATAGAAAAAGGCACCCACCAGAGAAGCTCCCGTGAGAACCGTACGCGTCAGGGTAGTGAAGGACAAAAATGCTCCATCCAAAATAATGCCGCTTAAATTTAGTTCTGATAAATCGGCCTCGGCTAATTCCACTCCAGCAAAGTTCCGTTCTCCAGCGGCGTAGCGTGCCACGAGTTCATTGATGTTCATCCCTAACCTCCCGAGGTGAATTGAAGTGACAAACCTCTACAAGGTGTTGAGCAACGGGCTCTATGGTCGATGGGTGTGAAGTGGTAAATCCACCGTAAAGCACGTTTGCTTAGCATTACTTGTGACGTTAATCGAACCGTCTAAGTATTGTACCAATCGCTTCACCAATGCCAATCCTAGCCCTGTACCACTATGTTTCCAGGGGTCGTGGGAGGGAATGCGGTAAAACTGCTCAAAGATGTGGGGTAACTCGTGGGGAGGAATCTCTGCCCCTGTATTGGTGACGTATAGGCGAATACGCGATTGTTGAGACAAGGATTCAACTAGCTCGGCCTTAACGATAATTTCTTCGCCAGCGGGCGTAAACTTGTAGGCATTGGTGAGTAGCTCATCAAACACACGGTTGAAGGTGAAGAGATCGGTGACGATGAGCGGTAGATCTGGGGGGATCTCAACCCAACAGACCTGTTGATGTTCTTTAAATCGTTCTTCAAAGGTTTCGATAATTTGGGGAAGCCAGTCTTGCAGATGGAAGATGCTGGAGATAAAGGGTTGGGTTTCAGCATTGATCTGCTGGAGCAGCAACAGGTCATTGATCAGGTTGATTTCGCGATCGCACTCATCCCGCAGAATGTTCAAACACCGCTCAATTTTAGGGTGGATGGGCTCACCATTTTGCCGCAGCAGTACATCCATCAATTGAGCAGACATTTTGATGCTGGAAAGAGGAGTGCGCAGCTCATGGGAGGTGGTGCTGAGGAAATCATCTTTCAGCCGATTTAATTTTTCTAGCTCGCGAATTTGGGTTTGAGCGGACTGGTAGAGCCGGGACTGGCGAATGGCGATCGCACACTGTTTCGCCACCTGCTGCACCAGTTGTACCTCCCGCTCATCAAAGACTCGCTCCTTCCAGGACAGCAGCTTTAGATCCCCTAAAATGCCCTGCTCATCATCGACGATGGGGTGGCACAGGATAGCCATCGGCTCCGAATTTTTGTGAAAGAGCTGAGAGCAAAACTGTCGATACTCTCCCTCCATCAGCGGGGCGTAAACTTCTGGGTAGTTTGCCATAGAAATAACGGTTCCCAGAAGCGATGAGCTCGCATCGGCGTACTCATAACTCACGGTTGCCTTCTGCTGTTCAAGGTTATAGAGGCTGGCATAACAAGTATGGAGATTTAAGGCTAGCCCCAGTTCTTGTACAGCCGTTTGAAGAATTGCCTGCTCGCTGAGCGTGCCATGAATTCTGTCGGTAATGTGTCGTAATACGGCTTCTGAACCCAAGGACCTCTGCAGTTGAATGGTCCGTTGGCGTACCTCAAATTCCAGATCGGTGTTCAGCTTTTGCACCTGCTGGTACAGCTCGGCTTGTTGAATCGCAACAGCCAACTGGGTTTCTAACCGTTGCAGCATGGCTATTTCCCAGTCTTGCCAGGGATGGTTAAAAGCACATTGATGAACAATCAAGAGCCCCCAAATTTGCTCCGGTTGAGATTTTGGGGAAGGTGATAGATCACCCACAGGACTTGCCCTTGGCAACCCTTTCGATAATCGCTGGTTTTTGAGCGATCGCGGGCTTGTATGCAGGATGGGAATAACCAGTTGGGATTTGACATGAAAGGTTTCGAGCAGTTGCACGTAGGCTGGATCTAAGTTGGATTGTGAGATGTTGGCGATCGCCTGATACTGCCCCTGTTGGTAGGGCTGAATAAAACGCCGCTGCTCTATCCCCACATCTCCAATTTCCCAGCCCAGAAGCGGTGGATAGGTTGGGGAGCAGGACTCGACCAGCACAGATCCAGAACTGCCAGATAGGGTGGGGCGGTAAATAATGACGCGATCGGCCCCCAGCATCTCTTGAACCTGGTGGACCGTGGTTTGCAACACTACTTTGAGATCTAATGATTGGCGAATCGCCTGGGTAACTTCTTCTAGCAGTTGTTCTTGCTTTAACTGAGAGGCCAGAGCGTCTTCAAAACGCTGGCGATCCGTTACATCATGAACGATGGAGTAAAGGAGTTCGCGGCCCTGAAGATGCAGCAGGCTGGAATGTACCTCTACCTGACGAATCTCCCCTGAAGCGAGGCGATGGGGGAAGTAACAGCAGCAAGGTTGATGGGAATGATGGTGATCCAACTCCCCATGCATGAGGTCAGTGGGCAGACGATTAATGTCTGAAATTTTCATCTGCCGTAATTGTTCTAATGGGTAGCCGTAGAAGGCGATCGCCGCCGAATTGGCGTCCACAATCATGTCCGTTCTCAGGTCACTCAGCAGTTTAATGGTTGGACTTGAGTCGAAGGATTGTCGATAAAATTCCAGCGCGTCTTGCTGAATGCGTTGGCTGTGGATGTGTTCTGTAATATCCGTCACTGAAAAAACAACGTGGTGGATATTTCCTACCACGTCTTTTAAGGGGGAGCCATTAATAGATAGGTATCGTCGCTCCCCCGTCGGCCACTCAATGGCGTGCTGTATGTCAAAGACCGCATTCCCGGTTTGCATAACCCGTACGAAAGGTAGCTCTTCGTTCGGGAAAGGATGTCCTTCAAAATCTGTAACCTTCCAGCCAAGGGAATTGTACGATCGCTGCGTGACTTGAGATTTTTGAAGACCTAATATCTTTTCTGCAACATCGTTTGCAAAGACGATGTTGCCCTGGGTATCCACTACAGTGATGGCAGCTGCGCTAGTTTGAAGAATGCCTGCCAGTAAATCCTGGCCAAGGAGTTCATCCGTATCGGATACGAGTGATGGCTCAGTCTGGAATGAATCGATCGATGAAACCATACTGTCGCCTCCATGATTGCGCAGTGCCGATTTATGGCCCTTCGGCTGAGAGGAAACACCCTTACTGATATATCTACATTTACACCGTTTTTATACGGATGCCATCCGCTAAATTATGAGACTTTAACAGAATGAATCCGCATATGCTTAGTATTCCCCCGGAACTCATTACTCACGCAGATGGAGATTATCAGTTTTGCAAAGGATAGAAGTCAATTGCCTACCTTCTCTAGAACTACCCGTTGTTGAATAGAGCGATGAAATAGGATACAGCACTGTGGTTCTACGTCCCATTTCATCGCTCTATTTAGCCGCACCCAAAACTAAGTGAGGAACCATCATAAAATATGAGAGCTACAATACTGTGCTACCTGTAAAGGAGACGGTACAACACTTTGAGCTCTCTGTTTCATTAAGTTGAGCTACGTACCTCTAGCCCTTCAGCGAATACCATTTTTACATGACGCTATACAGAATGGGATGGGTAGTGCGCAATGCCACCCTTCCCATTCTGCGCAACTTCATATTAATTCGATATATACGGGTTGCCCAATTTCCGGGCTGGCGTTAGCCAACACATTTCCTAAAAAAGAGGTTAATAGCTAGAGGCTTCTAGCAGGGTTGTTTTTCATTCTCGGAGAAGTATTTTTGCCGGAAAAGTAAATTTTAAAGAGACACTTCAATTGATTCTGGACAAAAGCTACCCAATATAGTTCCTGTAGAAAAATACATTCTTCAATATCTTCTAAGCCACAGTTTTTTCTGTCACTAAGCAGGGATATGAGGCGTGATTGGGTTGATAGGTTAGATGGGCAAAATTCTCAATGAGCCTGTTGTTCAGGGTGAATCTGCCAGCTTCACTCTTAACAAAGGTTCATGCATTTCTAAGCTGTTGATCCCCTTCCTGTCGCCATAACATTCCTATCTAATTTATGGAATGGTTTTTGCAAGGTGGAGTGGCGCAGCCCACCTCGCAAAAACTATTGAAGGTTCCTATATGATGACCCGTGACATTACTAGCCGTGCTAGTTTTTCCCAAATTCGCTATGCCCAGTGTTGGGAAGATGCTGACATTTTGCTCGAAGCATTGGATTTGCAACCGGGGGAGACGTACCTGGGGATTGCCTCTGCTGGAGACAACATCCTCGCCATGCTCAGCAAAAATCCGAGTCGGGCGATCGCTGTTGACCTTAGTCCTGCCCAACTGGCTTGCCTGGAACTGCGAGTTGCCGCCTATCGTGAGTTAGAACATAAGGAATTGTTGGGATTGATGGGCTCAACGGATTGGGGCGATCGCCTTGCCCTCTACCAGCGCTGTCGAAGCCTGCTATCGAGCGATGTCCAGTATTTTTGGGACCATCATTCCGACCTGATTGAAGCTGGCATTGGACAGGCCGGAAAGTTTGAGCATTACTTCACGTTGTTTCGTCGCTACGCGTTGCCATTGGTGCATTCACGGCAACGGGTGGAACGGCTGCTGCAAGGAGGCACCCTGGAACAGCGCCGCGCCTTCTACCGACGAGAATGGGATACCTGGCGTTGGCGGACCATGTTTCGCGTGTTCTTCTCGCGCACGGTGATGGGGCAGATGGGACGCGACCCCGAATTTTTCAAGTACGTGGAGGGGAATGTGGGCGATCGCATCTTAGCCCGCACTCAGTATGCCCTCAGCGAACTTGATCCTGCCAAAAATCCTTACTTGCAATGGATTCTGACGGGGCACCACACCACTGCCTTACCCTATGCCCTGCGTCCAGAACACTTTGATGCTATCCGCCAAAACCTGGATCGGCTAGAGTGGCACTGCATGGCCCTGGAGGACGTGCTGGATCGAGTGGACGATCACACCATTCACCGCTTTAACCTGAGCGATATTTTTGAATATTTGTCGCCGTCTAATTCTCAGGCGCTACTGCAACGGCTGGTGCAGTCTGCGGTGCCCGGTGGTCGGCTGGTTTACTGGAACATGCTGGTTCCTCGTTCTCGCCCGGAAGCTATGGCAGATCAGTTATTGCCCTTAACGGAGTTGAGCGATCGCCTATTTACACAGGATAAGGCGTTTTTCTACAGTGCCTTTGTGGTGGAACAGGTGCAGTAAAGTTTTTGTGCTCCGCAGGGGGTTATTGCGTCTCCCGCACCTTCAAAATTTGTCCGTCACATTCCACGATGGCTAGCCGGTAAGGCGTTGCAGATTGTTCTGAGAACTGCACTTCGACCACATTTTCCGTCGGAGTTCGCCATTGGCCCTGGGTAGGGACGCTGCGATCGCTAGGACCAGGTTGATAGCGAATAAACTCTCCATTTTGCCGAAATTCCAACCCATCCCGAGGCATCCGTGCCGGGGGGAAGGCATAGGTGATGGGGCGATAAACCCGAATGTCTCCCTGATCTTCTTCGCGGGAGTGAACCCACCGTCGAAAAATGGGGTTGGGTAGTGTCATAACAGCAACCTGCGAAGGAATGGAGGATGTAGCAGGGGTGTGAGCCAGGGGCCAGAACAGGACAGGGAGGAGTATCAGGGAAGCCAGGATACCCAGCGTCTGCCCCACAAACACAGCAGCTCCAGCTATCCACATAAATACCTTGTATAGATAGCTTTCTGTACGCGAAGCATACAAGAAATGAATGTTTGACGGCTGAATTTGTTAATAGTTTGTGCATTAGATGCACAAACTATTAACCGTTTAAAGGACAGGTGATTAAGTTGTCGGATCATAGAACAGCAAATCGGTGAAATAGTTGCTGCCGAAACCCCCGGGTACGATTAGTTTCCAGGAATTGCGCCATCCAGAATGCTTCTTCAGGAGGGACAGCTTACCCTTGCCATCGGTGGTGTAGAATTCACCTTCTCCCTTAACGGGATCGTAGAACAGCAAGTCTGTAAAACTATTTCCGCCAAAGAGCCCAGGGACGATGAACTTCCAATCCTTTCGCCAACCCGAATATTGGGCTTGCTGAGTGATGTTACCGCCCGGAGTCGTGGTGTAAAATTCCCCTACCCCAGCGGCTGCATCATAGCAGAGGAAATCCGTTAATCCACTTCCGCCAAAATTGCCGGGTACGATGAGATTCCAGGTTTTTCGCCATCCCGTATGTTTCTTCAGGAGTGTCATCCCACCCGTACCATCCGTGGTGTAGAACTCGGCTTCACCCGTTGTTGCGTCATAGAACAACAGATCTGTAAAACTATTTCCACCAAAATTACCAGGTACAATCAGGCTCCAGGTTTTCCGCCATCCCGTATGTTTTTTCAGTAGCGTCACATTACCGTTGCCATCGCTGCTGTAAAACTCACCTTCACCCGTTGTCGGGTCGTAGAACAACAAATCTGTAGAGACATTGCCTCCAAAGTTTCCAGGAATGATCAGCTTCCAGGTATTTCGCCAGCCAGAGTACTGCTTCAGGAGCGAGAGCGTTCCGCTACCATCGTTGGTGTAGAACTCACCTTCTCCGGCGGCAGCATCATAGAACAGTAAATCGAAATAGACATTGCCGCCGTAGTGCCCGGGAACGATCAGATTCCAGCTCTTCCGCCATCCAGAATGTTTTTTCAGCAGGGTGATCTGCCCAGTGCCATCCGTGGTGTAAAACTCCCCTTGTACCGGGGAAGGAGGTGGAGGCGGGGTGGGCTGCCCAATGGTTGGACGGGCTACATCCAGAGCGGACTGCATTCTTGCTACCTGCCCCGCCGTGAACATGAACATGCCGGCATCATCGGTATAGTCCATGTAATTCATGAATAAATCGCCGTTCGGGCCGTTGCTACAGGTTACCCGTGGAAAAGTGGGTACTCCAGTATTAGGACCAGCCTGGTTAGGGGTGTCCGCGACAAAGTCGCTACCGTTACAGCCGTCGCCATCGTCGCCCCAAATGTGGCGTAGATTCAGCCAGTGCCCAATCTCATGGGTAGCGGTGCGGCCCAAATTGAACGGAGGTGCTGCTGTGCCAACCGTACCAAAGGCCGTGTGCGTGATGACGACACCATCGGTTTCCTCTGGGCCACCGGGGAATTGGGCATAGCCCAGTAAACCACCGCCCAGCAAGCAGACCCATATGTTGAGATAGCGATCGCTCGGCCACGCATCTGAACCACCCGTCACCTCATACTTAATCCGGTCATCATCCATAAAGGCTTCTTCCGTCGTCGTCTTGCGGATAATACCGGTGGTGGGGTTGCCGTTGGGATCGGTTGTTGCCAGGGCGAATTCGATACGCGCGTCGGCTACGAGGGGCTTAAATGGGGCTGGAACGGAAGCAATATCCGGGTTGGTAGCTCGAAAATCTTTATTTAATACATTAATCTGACTTTGAATTTGAGCATCCGAAATATTTTGCTCAGGACTATTGGGGTTATAGACGACATGCACGACGACGGGAATGGTCGTAATTCCTGTTCGGCCTGTTGGAGTGCCCTGCTGTGCTGCCTGAGCACTGCTTTCAATTTCTTGCCGGTTTCTTAAATAAGCGATGTTCGAGGTTAGGAGCCGGAAGTGGACGGCCATCGTGCCACAGGAACGTCGCCGGGGTAAGCCAACAGTCATGTATCAAACTCCTTTGGTAAGGGGGCTGAGTTTGGAATCAGAAGATGTTTAAAGCGTTCCGGAAAAGGTTACTTTTTTGAGGGGAAGTTCCCCCGAAAAAGTAACTCTTGATAGGCTATTTCAAACATCTGTTCAACGCAATTATCACAATTATTAACACGTTCAATCATAAGGGGGGATACCCCCTGAGGGTACTTTATTGAGGCGTTTGAGCGGCTTTAATTCTTATATCAGATCCGCCAATAGCCGGTACATTTCTTCTGAAACCCTTAATTTTGTGTGCGCTCGGTACAAATAGAATTAAAGGTTTCATGCCAAACTCTTATGAAGCTGCTCAGAATAGGCAGCTTTGTAAAGAAACGGTATCAGGAGCTATTTGAAGTAGTTGCTTGGCGCGATTTTTTGGAGAATTGATAGAAGTATCGACTAACGTCCTAACTCCTTACGTCGCTGTGGTTTTCTCACCAAGAAGTAGATCAGCGCACCCAGAAAATTCGTAAATAGGATGATAATAACCCAAGCGATCTTGGTGTTGCCTTCTGGAGCTTCTTGGGTGGCACAATCTATTAGCATCCATATCCAGAATCCCAGAAGAATGCTAGGAATTAGTAATGCACTGGCGGTTCGTGCGAGGACATTATCTCCCCGTGGAGGTGCTACGGCAATCTGAACATCTGCTTGGTCTAGAATGTTCATGAGGTTGGGATCATTCGGGAGATCAACCATGGCTGTTTCACCCGTTTTCGTTACGGAGATTGCTTGAGTGCGATCGGCTGTGATGGTAACTTTCTCAACACTGTTCTGTTCAACGGCTTGAATGAACTGCTCGTAAGTCCAGGTATTCCTGTCTACGTTTTGGTTACAGGCCGCAGTTGTTAATAGAAAACTGAGAATGACAACCCAGATAAAGCTGTTTTTGAACCTTGTTCGTGTGTAATTCAGCGTTGTTTGTAACGGAGTGCAGCTTCTGAAATGGTGCTGGTTTTTAGGGAATGAACATTCAACTCTCATGGCCCTCCAAGACGTTGCTGGTTGTGTGCTTGATTGTTATTCTAATCAGCACAAATTGGGTCGTGCTAAATAACCGTCGCGTTGAGCATCTAACCTTGGCGACGGGAGATATGGAGGGAGAGAGCTATATTGTGGGGCAGGCGATCGCCCTACCTTCATTTCCACCGTTATTTCATTCCTGACTAACAATGGTGGCTTGCTGATCGCGGTAACGACATCCCGGCGGGGAGTCTGGTGGGGCTGTGGGAGTGGTGGCAGCGGCTGAAGCAGCGGGCGGATGAGCGGAAGGTAAGGGGCGATCGCTATATTGATGCGGCAATTAGAAGTATGGAAGTTCCGGTAGAAATGGAGTTGGGCGATCGCCAGAACCAAATCCGCACTCAGCAAAAAGTTCTGGAACAATTGCTAGTAGAAGCGGCTAATGCTCTAGCGCAGGATCAAATTTCTCAAGAATCCTTCCGTACGTTTAACGATGCGTATGAAACAGCTCGTGCAGTTTTACAACGATGTGTGGAAAACATTTCTGAAGACTTATGTGAACAATATATTCAACAGCTCATTGGTCTTCAGCAAGCTTCCGAAAGTGAATTGTATACCTTATTGCAAACAGTAGAAACGAGCTTGATTAAGAAAGAAATGACACAAACGTCCTTTCGCACCTTTATGGATGCGTATAAGGCAGCAACAGCAAAGAATGAAAAAAGTATGTAGCTTGTGTAACCTTACTAATCATGTTAAGGCAGGTGATTCTCACAAAATCTCTAAAAACCAGATTTTTCAGTATTGGGGCTTCGTCCCAATACCAAAAAATCTGATTCCGTAGTAAGGAATGTATATCATCCCTTGAAAACTATGAATCGCACTACTAAATAAATGCCGACCGTGAACAGTTGTAGCACCGTAACGGGCAAACCATAGCGCAGAAAGCCGCGGAAGCTGATGCGACGTCCATGTTGTTCCGAAATTCCGGCAGCCACAATGTTGGAAGATGCACCCACTAATGTCCCGTTGCCACCTAGAGTTGCGCCGTACATCATGGCATAGAACAGGGGTAGCACCTCTGGAGGAAACTGGCCTGTAAAGTCAGGACTGAGCACCTCGGCAGGAGCCAGTCCCACATTCACTACATACTCCTTCAGTAAGGGAACCATGGCAACAACGAGGGGAATATTGGGAATCAGACTGGAAATTAATCCAATCAGCACCATCAGAACGATCGCTCCCAATGCGATATTCTGGCCCAGAATAAACGCTAAGACCCTTGATGCATTGCTGATAACCCCCGTTTTTTCCAGAGCCCCAATCATTACAAAAGTGCTCATGAAAAAGATGAGGGTACTCCAATCTACATCCCGCAGGATGTTTTGTACGGAGTCAATTTTGGTGTGTTGTGTCAGAAGTAGGCAGAGTCCAGCTCCTGTTAACGCGACGGTAGCCGGCGAAACCGGGATCGGAAGGGCCTCTCCAATGACGAAGAAGATCAGCACAAAGGCGACGATAAGGCTACCGATCACTAGGGTGCGAGGATGATTAATTTGTGGGCGCGGTAGATGTTCGAGGTCATCCAACTGGCGATTCCAAATTTTGGGAAAGAGCCAGGGCAGAATGAGCGTGATGGTAAGGACGGCGATCACCCCCCCTAAACTCAACTTCATCAAGTAGTCGAGAAACCTGATATTGATGGCATCCCCCACAATAAACGTGGCCGGGTCACCCACCAGCGTCAACAAGCCAGCACTATTGGCAACAAAGACCATCAAAATCAGCAGGGGCACAAAGTTGACATTCAACTCTTCCGCCATAGGGGGAATGAGAGGAGCCAGCAGCATAACTGTTGTTGCGTTAGGCAATACCGCACAGATCGGTGTTGTAATGGCCACAATGCCCAGCAGTAGCCGCTTTCCCTGCCCCTTGGCCAGAATGATCATTTGGGTCGCCAGGTACTCAAATACCTTGGTAGGTTCAAACGCCCGCACCATCACCATCACCCCAAAAAACAAACCTAGAGTTGCATGGCTGCGGCCGATATAACTAATGGCTTCAGGCAGCGTGAGAATATTGAGCCCAATCAATAGCATCGCCCCCAAGTAGGCTGCGATGGTGAGATGAACCCATTCGCCAATAATGACGACTAAAACGCCGACGAAAATTACCAGGGAGGCGATCGCCTGCCAACTATCCATATCTATGCCCATCGAAGGTTAATACAAAAGCGATAGACAGCAGAACAATCAGCTACCGCAGTCAGATGAGCAGTACCCGTGACCCGAACAATGGACTCAAAAACTTATCCAACCTGTTCTATCTCAGTGCTGACGGAGTTAGCTGATGGGCTAGAGGTGAGAAATCCTTCTCCCTGCAAGGGCGAGCCCCAAGTATTGTTCCTCCATTCCAGGCTGAGCTATCCAAGCCTCAGCCTAGATTAAGCTGACCTACTCTTGAATTCCAAGAAATCTATCACCTTGCTTAAGGTTCGGCAAGGAAAAAATAGTTAGGGAGGCTTCCAAACGTGTACTGGTACGCAAAGCGCACAAATACACGTTTAGAGTTTTTACTGCAACACCTGCTCCAGCGTATGCTGCTCCCAGAGCACCTGATACAGCCCGCCCTGGGCTAACAACTCGTCGTGGGTGCCCTGTTGGACGATACGACCCTGGTCCATGACAAGGATGCGATCAGCGATCGCTGCTGCTGCCATCTGGTGCGTAATAAACAAGACCGTTTTGCGCTGAGTGCCTGTTTTGAGATTCTGCAGAATTTGCGTAGCGGTCTGGTTGTCCACACTGGAGAGGGCGTCGTCCAGGATCAGGATAGGGGCGTCAACCAACAGTGCGCGGGAAAGTGCAGTGCGCTGACGTTGGCCGCCGGAGAGGGTGATGCCCCGCTCGCCCACAATGGTCTTGTACTGCTGGGGGAAGTTGAGAATTTCAGGGTGAATTTGGGCTTGTTTCGCCGCTAATTCCACTTCGTCTTGCTCGGCGCGAGGGTCGCCGTAGCGCACGTTATTTTTGATGGTGGTGCTGAACAGGAAGCTTTCCTGGGGGACATAGGCGATCGCCGACCGCAGATCCCGCAAGCGAATTTGCGTAATGTCATAGCCATCCACAAAGAGCTGGCCGGGTGCCACATCCAACAGGCGCGGCAGGGCGTTCGCCAGGGTAGATTTGCCAGAACCAATGGGACCCACCAGGGCAACGGTCTCTCCTGGCTTCAGAGTGAACTCCACATCCTGGAGAGCGGGAGTGCGGGAGTCGGGGTAACTGAAGGTGAGGTGATGAGCACTGACCCAACCCCTTACATCTTGAGGATTTAGCCGCACAGCATTAGGGGCATCCTGAACCTTGGGTTCCTCTTGCAGAATGAATTCCACCCGGTCGATACTCACTTCCCCTCGCTGGTAAGCCGTGATGGTAAAGCCTAACAGGGCCGTTGGGAAAACGAGCCGCTCTACATAGAGCAGCAGGGCGATAAAATCTCCAACGCTGAGGCGACCATCGGCGATCGCCCCCGACCCAAACCACAGCACCACCAGCAGGCTCACACTGGCCATTCCACCCAATAGGGGAAATAGGGTTGTACGGGTACGGGCCAGGGTCAGGTTGCCTTCCAACAAGCTCTGGTTGCGTTCCCGAAATGCCTCCCGCTCGTTTTCCTCCTGAGCGTAGATTTTAATCAGGGCCATGCCACTGATGTCTTCCTGAATCAGGTCGCTGAGATTAGAGGTGCGTTGTTGCACATCAAGCTGCTGTTGGCGCAGGCGATCGCTAAATAAATGCACCAGGAAAAACATCGCCGGATAGATCGCCAGAGAAGCCAGGGTGAGCTGCACACTAATGGAGAGCATCACGGGTAGGGTAAAGGCATAGGCGAAGATCGTGTTGACCAGGCTTAATACCGCAAACCCCAGCAGACGGCGCACGTTGTCTACATCACTGGTAGCCCGACTGATTAAATCCCCGGGAGTGTTGGTGACAAAGTAGGCCGGTTCCATAGTCAGCAGGTGGTTAAAGATGCGCTGCTTCAAATCAAACTCCACCTGTCGCCCCACCCCAAACAGGGAAATACGCGACACCATCCGCACAACCCACATGCCAGACGCCAGGGCCATGATGATCAGGGAGTAGCGCACCACATCCCCATAGCTAAAGTTGGCTTGTAGCTTGTCCACCCCATTCCGCAGCACCAGGGGGATGCTAATCCCCAGAAGATTTACCACCAGGAGTGATAGAACACCTGTGAGTGCCGCTTTCCAGTGAGGTCGTAGATACGAACCCAGAATGGGTAGTTTTGAACGGGCCATGAATCAGTCCCTATGAAACAGCCTATGCTCCATCTTGCTTAAAAAGAGCCCGGATCGACTACCCAGCCCCGCAGGAAATAATAAACAGAAGTCAGATATTCATCTACTACCCGAGTGGTGAGAGCCAGTGCATCTACGTTAGGAATTAGGTCTAACGGGCTAGCCATGAGGCGGCCGCTTTCCAATTGAAAGGCAAACTGATCCGTAGGTTCGGGTAAAACATCGACATCAAGGCGGGCAAAGGTAGAAGTCGCACGGCTAATGCTCAGTGCGGGAGCAATCAATATAATCCCATCTGTACCTGGCTGAAAACCACGAGCTACCAGAGCCTCCCGCACACTGACAATGGTGGTGTAGAGGTCGTACCCTTCGGTTTCGATCAGAATGCGATTGTTAGGTACCCCTGCCCCTTCCAACAAATTACCAATGGTCTGTACGGCCTGACCCGTTTCCTCATCCGAACGATCTTGAAGTTGTGGCCCCGCTCCGACAACCACCAGCGGGTCATTCCCCTGGGTGGCCTGAGTAGCATAGAGACGGCCCGCATAGGCTAACCGTGAGGCTAGAGAATTGTTGAATCCCTCTTCAACATTGCTGACCTGTACCCGGCTACGGAAAGACGGATCTAAGAGGCCAGTCGGATCCCCAAGAACAACAATGGCTCGAACATTAGCTACCTGGTTTGCATTAGCGCGTAATGCTTCGGTATCCACAATGGAACGCTCTGCCTGCCCCGCCAACCAGTAAGCCACAATCGGCATGCTGGTAAGAATTAACATCAGCAAGGCTGCGACGACGAGATTGGCTGCAATTTTCTTGGTTCCTTCCTTAAGCGACATTAAGAGCAGAAAGATGACCAAGCCCAGGGGCTTAAAGAATATGGAGGAGATCATCCCCCAAACCATGGCGACTGTTCCACTCGCGGGAGACAGGAATGCCAATACGACAAAGGTAAAGACAATTAACCCGCCCAGCCAGGTCAGGTAAGCCCGGGGAATAAATTGGATAAAGACGTACCAAACTATCGCTGCGATTAGCAACCAGAGCAGGATTCGGGTTAGCAGTTCAAACATTACGGCAGCTTCCGCAGGATTGGCTCAACAGACACCCACTATTTTGGCAAGACACGGGTACAACGTTGCAGAAATCTATGCGTCTCCTGGGTATGGGGCGGGATGATGGGTGTTGCTGAATGGAGCGATGAAGTGAGAGGTCATGAGTGCCCTATGCCGCAGCGGGGAAAGGAACTTACTTGTAACTGTTTGTGAAAATGAAATGTGTCGCTCTGTCAGGGGATATGAAGTTTCCTGATCGGGGCTTTTCCCTTAAAGGGATGGGTGTTAGTTTAAATGCAAGGCACAAGACAAGTTTTGAAAACAACCCCCGGAATCATGCCTGTGCCTCCTGCTTTGATTCCAGCGTGACGGTAGGTTAACAAATACATCATTCAATAATAGGAGTGATTCAGTTTTCTTGATTGCTGTTATCAACATCCTCAGATGACAGGGCAAGAGCTCGATCCTCATATCTCACCGTCTCCTTAAGAGATGGATGTATTGCTAGCTGAACCCGTTGCGATTTTGTAAACCCCTAGTTGATTTACCCTATCTAAACGACTGCTAACGGCAACATAACTCCATCGTTGCTAAAGCTGATACCGTTCAGTAAAGCCTAATCCCGGGAGCCTGGTGTAACAACCAGGCTTCTTGTGGTATTGGCGTGACTGTTACCTCAGAGGTCAATTCCCCAATTTCCATAGTAGGCGACACGCTCTTTACCCCTCGCTATGGAAGTTGGGGTTTTATATTGCAAGCCTCGATACAGGACAAAACTTTCAAACCCAATTTTTTCCCTTGTGGGAGCTTTGTTTCCACAAGGAAAAAAATTGGGTTTGAGAGGTAGTTTGATTTTTTGTTCCGTTTCAAATGAGCTATCAAAAAGCTTTTGAGACATAAGCTTACTCACATCTTGCAGCTTTCTAAAACCAAACCCCAGAAGCCCTATTTTTCATGCATGTAAAGCATATGAAAAATAGGGCTTCTGGGGTTTGGTTCACAATCCAAGCTTACTTTTCTGAACTTTCCTGAACTCATGATCTTACCTGAATCCATACTTTCCTGTAAGGACAGCTCAAATATTTTCCCGTATCGTTAGAAATATCAGAAATTGCTCAATGAAAGGCATTGTTTTGAATAGCTAAATTCCTAAACTTTCCCGTACACGTGAGCGATTGTTTCTCTGTCAAGTGCTGAATTAGCTCCGCAAGTTCAGTCTAATTTCTTATGAGAACTGTGTTTTTGAGTAATCGTTATTGTTGTTAAGTGATCAAGACCTATTTTCTTCTGTGCTGAGCTTATAGAAAGTAACGTCTTAAGTTTTGAATTTTTAGTTCAATTTCTATTATCTGTAGGAGATTAGTTTAATGAGGCGATCGCCATTACTCTACTCAGTTGTCATTCTTCTAAATGTTGGGACTTGGTTTTCACCTTGGGCATTGAAATGGCCCGCAACTCAAGCAATGCCTGTAACGGCTACGAAGGATATTGCCATTGATGAAAGCGGGTATGTCCGGGATTACGGCACCATCATGGGTCAAATTGATAGCAGTGGCTATGTACGAGATGCCTACGGTAGTATCGTTGGGCGCATTGACTCCGTTGGTTATGTTCGCAGTGCCGATGATGCCATTATTGGGCAGCTCGATAGTAGTGGCTATATTCGCAATAGCGATGGCAGTATTGTGGCTCAAATTGATAGTAGTGGTTATCTCCGTGATGGGAGTGGTAATCGGGTCACCAGTAACCCTGTTAGCCCAAATCTAGCTCTGTTTCTAACCTTTTTTCAATAAGGAATTTATAGCTATTGGGATTGCTTAAGTATCTCAAAAATTACGTCGGTCTCTGTTATAGCTTCCCCTAATAAATCCCTCCTATTCCTATTTAAATAGCTCCTTCTGAGCTGTTTTGCCTCGTTTATCTACATCCCTTTGTACTTCAACCTGTAAGGATTCATTATCATGACCTCTGAACTGTATCCCTCCAAGCCTCAGCCATCCAAATCCAAATCCATTTTTCGCCGGGTTGTGGAGTTAGGATTAGTCGTCTTATTTGGCAACATGGCCTTCAATAGTTACCTCAGCTATTCGCGTTTTAATAAAGCAGAGGTTGCTTTTCAGGCACAGGACTGTGCAGCGGCTATTCCCTATCTAGATCGTGTCATTGAGGCAGGTGGTTTTCTGAATCCCGTTAACCCTGCCATTGCCATGAAAGATGAGTGCAATCTGCTGACCCAAGTGATCGCAGCTCAGGCCGGCAGCGACGCCCCTGCTAGTTTAGTGGTGACTCATGATTACCTCACGGCCTACCCCAACAGCATCCATGTCGATGTAATTCGCCAACACAGCGTTGAAAAGGTGGAGGCGATTAAACCAGACGCCTTGGCTACAACGGGGGTGTGCGATCGCCTGAACGGCCTGCGTGCCCACCAATTAGTGCCCCAATCTCCTGATATGACCCCTGCCTTAGGCTATGCCTGTGGGGAACACTACCTGTCTAAGCAAGAGTATGGGAAAGCGATCGCCAGCTACCAACTGGTGGAACAGAACTACCCCAAACATGAGTTGTTGCCGCAGATTGAGGCTGGTTTGGCAAAAGCTATGGTGGCCCAGGCTGAGGCGGCAGGAGCGGGTAACATTCCTCAACCCGGTCGCAGTGGTCGTGCGCCTGCTGGCAGCACTGTCGTTGTCATCCAAAACGATTCCCCTGAGCCGATGAAAATCGTGTTCTCTGGGCCAGAAGGCCGGATTGAAACCCTGGAAGCCTGTACGAATTGTCAGGCTTTTCTGGAGGCGTCAATCCCTGACGGTTGCCCAAAACTTGGGCCGGTAGGAGTTTATACCCTCAAACCGGGGGATTACAGCGTGGTGATCTCATCTTCCAGTGATACCTCCATCACCCCCTTCACAGGTAGCTGGAGTTTGCGTAACCGGACGGAGTACAGCAGTTGTTTCTACACTGTGCAACAGTCTTAGCATCAGGGGAGTGGGGAGCGGCGCTCTCTCCCTGCCAAACCCAAACATCCGATTTTGCAGTCACAACGTGGCTGCAAAATCGGATGTTTGGGTGCAAAACTTGCTCAGGCTATTTCACTTTTTGGCGGATGTAGCTAACCACCTGCATCATTTGCTTTCTAAGAGATTCCATCTCTTGCTGAAGTTTGACGTTTTGGATGCGGAGTTGTTGGACTTCGGCTTTGAGGGAACGCAACTCATCCTTTCCGGCGGGTGTGGGTTCTGTGGATGGGGAGGCGATCGCCTCAATCACCACTGCCTCCACTTTTTGAGGGGCCAAGGGAGCCAGGGTTTTCATATCCTGCCGCTCCTTCGCCTTCACCGTAGCGGCTTTGATAGCGCGGAACAAATGGGCGGGTTCAAAAGGTTTACCGACGAACTCAAAGTAGTTGAAGAGTTCGGGGGCGGTTTTCTCCACGTCTTCCCGCCGCCCCGACATCATCACCACCGGAATGGCTTTCAGCTTGGGATCGGCCTGAATATGCTGCACGACTTCCCAGCCATTCATCCGGGGCATGAAAAAATCTAACAGAACGAGACTGGGCATTTCGCGGCTGATCACATCCAGCCCTTCGACCCCGTCCCGCGCTTCCAATATCTCAAAATTGCCCTTGGGGAGAAGATCGCGCACTTGCATCCGGATCGTCTTACTATCATCAACAATGAGAATTTTTTGGCCGGTCATACAGCAATCCCCCAGACTTGGGAGCGTTGGAGCGAAGGCTTGGACAACCTCATTCTAGAAGCAATTGGACAAATCTCAGGGAATTTCTGGGTAGGAAACATCCTCTAGAATAATGAGCGGTTGGTAATGTAGATGTATCGCCTGCTGCTGTCTGCTCCTTCACTCAGAAATCCATATGGAAAGCTTGTTTCTTAAGCGCCTTTACAGTCCCGATCGCCCGGTTATCGTGTTTGACGGCGGGATGGGCACAAATCTGCAAACCCAAAACCTGACGGCAGAGGACTTTGGGGGGCCAGAGTACGAAGGCTGCAATGAGTACCTGGTGATGACCAAACCCCAGGCGGTGGCGAATGTTCACCGGGGGTTCCTGGAGGCTGGGGCCGATGTAATTGAGACGGATACCTTTGGGGCCACCTCTATCGTTTTGGCAGAATATGGCCTGGAAGGCCATACCTATGAAATGAATAAACTGGCGGCGGAGTTGGCGAAGCGCTGCACTGCTGAGTTTTCCACGCCCGAAAAACCTCGCTTTGCGGCAGGTTCTATTGGCCCGACGACGAAGTTGCCCACCCTGGGCCATATCGACTTTGACACCATGAAGGCCTCCTTCGCAGAGCAGGTGGAGGGGTTGTATGACGGTGGCGTCGATCTGCTGATTGTGGAAACCTGTCAGGACGTACTGCAAATTAAGGCGGCGTTGAACGGTATTGAAGAGGTGTTCGCGAAGAAGGGCGATCGCCTTCCCCTGATGGTTTCCGTCACCATGGAAATTCAGGGCACCATGCTGGTCGGCTCCGATGTCTCGGCCATGCTGTCGATTCTGGAACCCTACCCCATCGACATCTTGGGTCTGAACTGCGCCACGGGTCCCGACCGGATGGCCGATCACATTCGTTACCTCTCCCAAAATTCTCCCTTCGTCATTTCCTGTATCCCCAATGCTGGGATTCCTGAGAACGTCGGGGGGCACGCCCACTACAAGCTGACACCCATGGAGCTGCGGATGGCTCTCCATCACTTCGTGGAAGATCTGGGGGTGCAGGTAATTGGCGGTTGCTGCGGTACCCGCTTCGACCATATCCAGCAGTTGGCGGAGGCTTCTACTCAACTGAAGCCCAAGGAGCGGCCTGTCCGTGTGCCCCGATGGGAGCTGAACGGCCAGGCTGACCCCCATGATCCCCGTCCAGCCCTGAGCTATGTGCCCTCAGCGGCCTCTATCTACTCGGCACAACCCTATGAGCAAGACAACTCCTTCCTGATTATTGGTGAACGGCTAAATGCCAGTGGTTCTAAGAAGGTGCGGGAATTGCTGAATGCTGAGGACTGGGATGGATTGGTTTCGGTAGCGCGATCGCAAGTCAAAGAAGGGGCTCACATCCTCGACGTCAACGTGGACTATGTGGGCCGCGACGGCGAGAAGGACATGAAGGAACTAGTGTCCCGCCTCGTTACCAATGCCACCCTGCCGCTGATGCTCGACTCCACCGAGTGGCAAAAGATGGAAGCGGGCCTTAAGGTAGCGGGCGGCAAGTGCATCCTCAACTCCACCAACTACGAGGATGGTGACGAGCGTTTCTTTAAGGTGCTGGAACTGGCGAAGGAATACGGTGCCGGGATCGTCGTTGGTACCATCGATGAGGATGGGATGGCTCGGACGGCGGAGAGAAAGTTTGCGATCGCTCAACGGGCCTACCGCGACGCTCTCGAATTCGGCATCCCCCCCCACGAAATTTTCTACGACCCCCTCGCCCTCCCCATCTCCACCGGGATTGAGGAGGATCGGGCCAACGGTAAGGCGACTATTGAATCGATTCGGATGATCCGCGAGAACCTGCCGGGGGTCCACATCATCCTGGGGGTTTCCAATATCTCCTTTGGTCTGAGCCCAGCGGCGCGGATTGTGCTGAACTCCATGTTCCTGCATGAAGCGACGGCAGTGGGTATGGATGGGGCGATCGTCAGTGCGGCCAAGATTCTGCCCCTGGCGAAAATTGACCCGGCCCATCAAGAAGTGTGCCGCAAGCTGATCTATGACCTGCGGGAGTTTGATGGCGATGTCTGCACCTATGACCCCCTGGGTGAACTGACCCATCTATTTGAAGGGGTTTCGGCCAAGGAAACCCGCCAGAAGGATTCCCTGGATACCTTGCCGATTGAGGAACGGCTGAAGCGCCACATTATTGATGGGGAGCGAATCGGGTTGGAAGCGGCATTGGCGATCGCCCTCGAATCCTACAAACCCCTCGACATCATCAACACCTTTCTGCTGGACGGTATGAAGGTGGTAGGTGACCTGTTCGGCTCCGGCCAGATGCAACTTCCCTTCGTATTGCAATCTGCTGAAACCATGAAGGCAGCCGTGGCTTACCTGGAGCCCTTTATGGACAAGGAGGATTCCAACAGCACCAAGGGCACCTTCCTGATCGCGACGGTAAAGGGCGATGTGCATGACATCGGCAAAAACCTGGTGGACATCATTCTGACCAATAACGGCTACAGGGTGATCAACCTGGGCATTAAACAGCCCGTGGACAACATCATTGATGCCTACAACGAGCACAAAGCCGACTGTATCGCCATGAGCGGCCTGCTGGTAAAATCCACCGCCTTCATGAAGGAAAACCTGGCCGTGTTCAACGAGCGGGGCATCACCGTTCCCGTCATCCTGGGTGGCGCGGCTCTAACGCCAAAATTTGTCTACGAGGACTGCCAGAATACCTACAAAGGCCGGGTGATTTACGGCAAAGATGCTTTCTCCGACCTGAACTTCATGGACAAGCTGATGCCTGCCAAAACCGCAGGTAACTGGGATGACTTGAAGGGCTTTTTAGACGAAGAGCCCCAGGCGAATGGCAAGGTAATGGATACCGCTGAAGTGGAAAAGGCTGCTTCTAAGGAGCCAGCCGAACCCGTTGTGATCGACACTCGCCGTTCAGAAGCGGTTGCCCTCGATATTGCTCGACCCACCCCCCCCTTCTGGGGCACCAAAATCCTCAATCCCGAAGACATTCCCATGGAGGAATTGTTCTGGCATCTGGATCTACAAGCACTCGTCGCGGGCCAGTGGCAGTTCCGCAAGCCAAAGGAGCAATCCCGCGAAGAGTATGACGCATTCCTGGCGGAGAAGGTCTATCCTGTGCTGGAGGAATGGAAACAACGGGTTGTGGCGGAGAACCTGCTGCATCCCCAGGTGGTTTATGGCTACTTCCCCTGTCTCGCTGAAGGAAATTCTTTACACATTTACGATCCCGACGGGGTAGGGACGTTAAATGCAACGTCCTTACCTAGCCCGGTAGCGATGTTTGAATTTCCTCGGCAGCGATCGCTCCGCCGCCTTTGTATCGCCGACTTCTTTGCAGAAAAAGAAGGAGCCACCCGTTTCGACGTTTTCCCCATGCAAGCGGTCACCGTGGGCGAGATTGCCACAGAGTACGCCCAAAAACTCTTTGGGGCTAACCAGTACACCGACTATCTCTACTTCCACGGCCTTGCGGTGCAGATGGCCGAAGCCTTAGCGGAATGGACACACGCGCGTATCCGCCGCGAACTGGGTTTTGGAGATCAAGACCCCGAAAACATTCGCGATATCCTGGCTCAGCGCTACCAGGGATCGCGCTATAGCTTCGGCTACCCCGCCTGCCCCAATATCCAGGATCAGTATGTGCAGTTGGATTTATTGGGGGGCGATCGCATTGGCCTTCACATGGACGAAAGCGAGCAGCTTTACCCCGAGCAATCAACAACGGCAATCATCGCTTACCACCCCGTAGCGAAGTACTTCAGTGCCTAAAATCCAGCTCTAAACGCAGGTTAAACGAACCGGCCTAAATCTGGTCTAAGCCCCACAGATGCGAAGCGGCCTAACACATCCTACAGGGAGCACCTTGGCCGAGAAGCCCTGTGGGATAGGCGGCCGTTCCCCAGATGGGAGGTTTCTAGGGCGACACGCCTCCAATCCAGGTCTTTGCAACCCATCTACAAAATCAAAAGACCTCCTGTGTGAAACATTGTGTGGGTAGCTGCGCAATGTTTCACACAAGAGGTCTTTGAGTCGTAACCGAGTGATCGATTAGACGAGCACAATCGATCACTCGTTCTCATACTGCTGTAGCATTTTCTCCACCTGAGCCACCGAAGCCCTCGGAGAAAGGCGCGGAAGTTGTGTGGGATTCACCCCACCCCGGAACAAGACAGGGATTTCGAACTGGTAAGCGTCATACCACACCTCGTTGGTGGTGATATCGCGAACCTCCAGTTCGATAGGGATACTTTGAACCTGCTCCAGTTTTTCCTGAAGCCCCTTGCACAGATGACATCCGGGCTTGCTGTAAAGGATTAACTTCATAATTTCTACGCGTTAATTCAGGCGGTAGTGGGGGACGATGAGCGCTTTACTACTACCAACTGGATCAAAGCACACCAAGCGATCGGTTTTTTACTCTTTTTGAGAACTCCCTTTAGTAAAGGGTTCTAGCGATTTAGGTAAGGATTCAATCAAGAAATCTCGTATCCCGATAGGAATATGTGCCTTTTCACGATATTATTGATTTACCGAAACGAAGAAATTCTAAAGATATGGTCATCTCTCAATCTGCCACCCGTGTTCAGGATTTGAACCTGACTGTACTCAACGAGAAATTTGAGACAGCCCATCCCCAAGAAATTCTGGCTTGGGCTCTGGAAAATCTTCCCACCCAAATCGTACAGGCAAGTGCTTTCAATGTAGATGACATCGTCATCTCACACATTCTCTACAAGCAGTTGGCTCCCAGCAAGCCTGTGCCCGTTATCTTCCTGGATACCCTCTATCACTTCTCCCAAACCCTGGAAACTGTTGCCAAGGTAAAAGAAGCCTACAATCTAGATCTCCGGGTTTACAAAATGCCCGAGCTGAACAACCGAGAAGAATTCGAAGCCAAGTATGGCCCCGCCCTGTGGGAAAGCGATGTACGCGAATTCCACCGGATTACCAAAATTGAACCCCTGTTCCGTGGTTTGAGCGAACTGCAAGCTGGCGCTTGGATTACTGGCCGTCGCCGCGATCAGGCTCTAACCCGCACCCGCCTGGAGATCTTTGAATTCGACAACGATCAGCGCCTGAAGATCAACCCCATCGCGACCTGGACTCGTAAGGAAACCTGGGCTTACGTTCAGGAGCACGGTGTAATCTACAACCCTCTGCACGACCAGGGTTACCCCAGCATTGGTGATGAGCCTTTGACCACCCCTGTTGCAGAAGGCGAAGACGAGCGTGCTGGACGCTGGCGCGGTATGGACAAAACTGAGTGTGGCATTCACATGGAAGACTAAAGGCAGAGGGCAGAAGGGACGTAAGCCGTTTTGCTCTGGGCGATCGCCCAACCCCTTAAATCATCCATAGGATTTTTTCGGTCAACCTGTCTCTGGCACTAAGCTGGGGGCAGGTTGTTTATGTGGATTAAAAGAATCGTGCTGTTGATATAAGACCCGCCCGACCTGCGAGGTACGAGAGATGGGTGTAGCGAAGTCCCATACATCTCTCGTACCTCACAGGTTGGAAAATGCTGTAAAACCATTGGGTTTATATCAATGGCACGGTTCTTTTAGAACTTAAATGAGGGGGCTTGATTATGAATGGTGGTGGAATCGAGATTGTGGATTTGCTCCCAACCCAGAGTGCTTACCTGCGGCAAACGGCGCAACTTTTGGTGGAAGAATTTCGGGAGATGGCTCCAGATGCCTGGCCGACTTTTGAAGATGGCCTACAGGAGGTGCAGGACTCGCTCTACCCCGATCGCATCAGCCGCATTGCTTTGGAGAGCGGTGCCGTAGTCGGCTGGATTGGCTCGGCACCGCAATATAACGGTCATACGTGGGAGTTGCATCCTCTGGTCGTCGCAAAATCGCATCAACGGCAGGGGGTAGGACGGCGGTTAGTCCAGGATTTAGAGATTCTAGTTCAGCAGCGGGGAGGGCGTAACCTTTATGTTGGTACTGATGATGAGGCAGGGTTTACGTCGTTAGCCGGAATTGATTTGTATCCAGACCCTTTGAATCATTTGGCATCGATTCAAAATGTGAAGGGGCATCCCTTCGAGTTTTACCAGAAGATGGGGTTTGCAATTGTGGGAGTGATTCCCGACGCCAATGGTTTTGGCAAGCCCGATATTTTTATGGCAAAGCGTATTGGGACAGAGGGTGGTTGAGGGCGATCGCACTCCCACACAACATTTACAAAATGGCTAAAACAGAGCTGCGAGACATTAGCGTCTCGCAGCTCTGTTTTAGCCATTGCATCTCATCAAGACACTTTCCGTTGATCAACTCCACGCAACGCGTTGATCGTTTGTGTAACAAGGGTGCCCGCTTGGACAATATGCTCAGGGGTAGTGAAGCGGCCCAGCCCGAAACGTAGAGATGCGTAGGCGAGATCATGACTCCGTCCGATCGCACTAAGCACATGGGACGGTTTGCTTTTCGCAGAGCTACAGGCGGATCCAGCAGAAACCGCCATGTAAGGCTGAAGACCCAGGAGAAGCGCTTTGCCATCTACGCCAGCAACACTGATGTTGAGGTTGCCCGGAAGCCGTTGAGTGAGGTGCCCGTTCAGATAAATCCCGCCGCATTCTTGAATATGTTGGAGAAGGAGGTTGCGCAATCCCACCAACCGCGCAAACTCGGTTTCCCGCTCGGCTAACCCCAGTTCCACAGCTTTGGCAAGACCAACAATCTGCGGTACATAGAGCGTACCCGATCGCATCCCTCGCTCATGACCGCCACCGTGGAGCTGAGCTGCCACCTGTACACGGGGATCGCGCCGCCGCACATAGAGTGCGCCAATGCCTTTAGGACCATAGATTTTGTGGGCCGTCAGGGACATCAGGTCGATGTTCATAGCCTGGACATCGAGGGGAACTTTGCCGATCGCCTGAGCCGCATCCGTATGGAACAGCACTCCGTGGTGGCGACAAATTTCGCCAATGGCAGCCAACGGTTGCAACACGCCAATCTCGTTATTGGCTGCCATGACCGAAACCAGAATGGTATCCGCTCGAATCGCATTTTCCAGGCTTGCCAGATCCAGTAAGCCATCACTCTGAACCGGCATTCGGGTGATTTCAAACCCCAGGGTTTCTAGATACTTGCAGGTATCCAGCACGGCATCATGTTCGGTGGCGACGGTGATGATATGTCGTCCCTTATCCAGATAAGATTCCGCAACGCCTTTGATAGCCAGGTTGTTAGATTCTGTTGCGCCGCTGGTGAAGATGATTTCCTCAGGTTCAGCGTGAAGGGCCTCGGCCAGTAGCTCACGGCTTTGTTTAACGGCGGCTTCCGCTTCCCATCCGTACATATGAGTTTTGCTGGCGGCGTTCCCAAAATGCTCGCGGAAGAAGGGAATCATGGCATCCAGTACGCGATCATCCACGGGTGTTGTGGAGTTGTAATCAAGATAGATGGGTCGATTAGACATAACTCTAAACTCAAGTTTTGCTGCGATTTTAGTCAGCCTGGTTCAAAAGCGCTAATGTTTGACCAAGGCAAAATACTTTCTTTGTCGTTGAGAAAATTCGTTGTTTCAGCTTGACGCGAGTGAAACAGCGAACTGAAAGGCTCTCTAGCCTTCCTTAGACTTTTTTTTGATATGTAGATTTTATGAAGTAACCGTAGTTTTACGTGTTTTCAGGGAGAAATGCGTCTCAGAAGCAAACGCATCGATCCAATCGACGAAATCGGTGCTGTTCCAGACGTGTGGTTGATGGCTATGAAAGGGGGCGCTCAGCACCTTTCTTACAATAACCAACTACGCATTTGAAGCACGACCGCCAAATAGCGCATCCTCTACGAATTGCCTGACCCCATTGATACTCCGTCACGTTTATCAGAGGATGGTGGGCTTCCAGTGTCTTTAAAAACACTGGAAGCCTGGCTTTTTCACCGTCAGGTATTTTGCTGCATGCGGAACCTCCGCTGTCGGCAGTAACACTAAAGGCCTGAGTCTAACTCTCAGCAACACCATCCTGGCGGGCCGCAAATTGAACCGCAGAGGAAACAGCGGTGACAACGCGAGTATCAAACACCGAAGGAATGATGTGTTCGCGGTCGAGCTCCGTTGATTTAATCAGGGAGGCGATCGCATTGGCCGCTTCCAGGTACATGCTGGTGGTCATTGTGGCCGCACGGCAGTCGAGGGCTCCTCGGAAAACCCCAGGGAAGGCCAGTACGTTGTTGATCTGGTTGGGATAGTCGCTGCGGCCCGTCGCCATCACCGCGACATCATCCGTCACCAGTTCCGGCTGAATTTCGGGGATTGGGTTGGCCATGGCAAAGACAATGGGGTTTCCTTCCATGGAGCGCACCATCTCGGGTGTGACTACACCGGGAGCACTCACACCCAGAAACACATCTGCACCTTCCATGGCATGAGCCAGATTGCCATTGTCATCCACCGCAAACTCTTTCTTCTCGGCAGTCAGGTTCTCCCGAGCGTTGCTCAGAATACCTTTGGAATCACACATGAGGATGTTGTTGGCTCCAGCCTTACGGAGGAGGCGGGCGATCGCTACTCCAGCAGCACCCGCACCGTTAATCACAATTTTGACGTCAGACATGGACTTTTTCACCAGTCGCAGTGCATTAAACAGAGCGGCGAGGGTAACAATGGCAGTGCCATGTTGGTCGTCATGGAAGATGGGAATGTTCAGTTCTTGCTGCAGCCGTCGCTCAATATCGAAGCACCGGGGCGCACCAATATCTTCCAGGTTCACGCCACCAAAGATGGGAGCCACGTTCTTGACAGTTTCGACAATGGCGTCGGGATCTTGGGTTGCCAAACAGAGAGGAAATGCATCGATTCCGGCGAATTCCCGGAATAGCATAGCTTTTCCTTCCATCACCGGCAGGGCTGCTTCTGGCCCCAGGTTACCTAACCCCAGCACGGCACTACCATCCGTCACGATGGCAACGGAGTTACTTTTCATGGTTAGACGATGAACCTGGGTGGGATCTTCGGCGATCGCCTTACAAATGCGCCCCACTCCTGGGGTATAGGCCATGGCCAGGTCGTCTTGATGGCGCAGGGGAATTTTAGATTCCACACGGATTTTGCCACCCCGATGCAGATCGAAAGTGCGATCGGAGACGCTGAGCACCTTCACATTGGGCACGTCCTTGATGACCGCCACAATAGCCTCAGCCTGGTCTGTGCTGGCGGCATCTACAACAATATCGCGCACCAGGGTTTTGCGGTTTTGCTCAACCAGGTCAATCTGGCCGATATTTCCTCCGGCCATACCAATGGCCTGGGTCAGGCTGCCTAGCGTTCCCACCTGATTTGAAAGCTGCACTCGGACGGTCACACTATAGCTAGGATTCGGCGTCAGACTCACCATACATTGCACTCAACTTACTGTGGCGATAGAAAACGTGGACTTCGATTTTACCGTTCATCGGGTTCCTCTAGTCCTGAACTGGCTTGAGGGGCGCTCTGTTCACAACGTCTCAATACCAACATCCTCCCAGACTAAGGGAGCAGGAAGGATAGGACTGTCTTAGTTCACACCATTCTGTCGATGGATTCTAGAGGTCTGTCAATGTTTAAGTGTGGGGTAGCCTTACACTTAAACATTAAATTTAACCTGAGTTCGGGTTAAGGGCGTTTTCGAGTGCCGCGCGACGCGCGGCACTCGAAAACGCTCATTTTGGCGTGCGCTTTGCGCACGCCAAAATGAGCACTTCAGCTTATCCCGAACTGAGGTTAAATTTAAGGAATTTTTTAGGGGTTATAGGCCCCAGCCCTTTCAAGGTGCTTTTTTATCTTTTTTAGATTTCGATTCACTCAGCAATCGAGCAGTGGAGACATGAGGTTTGTCTTTTTGCCGTTCGGGTTTTGGAACTTTCTTTTT
>NZ_JACJOO010000027.1 GCF_014695575.1 Leptolyngbya sp. FACHB-8
AACTGAAGCAATACCGGGGGATTGCAACCCGGTACGATAAGCTAGCGGAGAGCTTTTTAGGGGGTATCTACCTGGCAGCAACGCTCATCTGGCTTAATTGATGACACGCCCTAGAACAGTTTCCTCATGCTGGCAATCTCTCCATTCCCATGCCAGCAGTTCTCATTATGAGCTTCAAAGCCAAGATTGCGCGCCCGTTGGGCGCGCAATCTTGGCTTTGAGGCCCGAAAACCGCTTGCCCTCGGCAAGCGGTTTTCGGGCCTAATTCCATACTGAGAATTGCTGTTCCCATGCAACCTTTTACCCAGTGCGATACATTACTTAGGTGCATTGCCCCAAGAGATGGGGCGTGGTAACTAGAACTGCAATGTCTGACTTGCCTGAGACGGAAAATAATCCTTTAGGGGATTTGCCAGAGCGATTAATTAAACATACCGTGCGTTATGCCGATCACCGGGCGGTGAATCGGGAGGCCTTGACGCCCATGATGCGGCACTACGCGGAGCTGAAGGACGAGTATCCACACGCGTTGTTGCTGTACCGCGTGGGTGATTTTTTTGAAACCTTTTTTCAAGATGCGATCGCCGTTGCTCGTGAATTAGAACTGGTGCTCACCAGCAAAGATGCTGGCAAAGAAATTGGTCGGGTGCCTCTAGCCGGCATTCCCCACCATGCGCTGGATCGCTATTGTGCCTTGCTGGTAGAACGGGGATTTGCCGTCGCGATTTGTGACCAAACTGAGGACGCTTCTGAAGTTCAGGGGCGACTGGTACAGCGCGAAGTGACACGGGTGATCACCCCAGGCACAGTGCTGGAAGAGGGGATGTTGAATGCCCGTCGCAACAACTATCTGGCCGCGGTGGTGATTGCAGGAAATCATTGGGGATTGGCGATCGCTGATGTCTCCACGGGAGAATTTCTCACCACCCAGGCCAGTGAGCTGGATCAACTCACTCAGGAACTCATGCGCCTGCAACCCTCTGAGGTGCTGGTGCCCACTGATGCACCGGATTTAGGGCGGTTACTGCGTCCGGGGGAAGGGGGTGCTGGAAGTGGCTTACCTGAGTGTTTCCCGCCGAGCTTTTGCTATACGTTGCGATCGCAGTCTCCCTTCATCCTGAGCGAGGCCAAGCAACGATTGTTGGAGCGGTTTCGAGTGCGATCGCTGGAAGGCATGGGCTGTGAACACTTGCCGTTGGCCGTACGCGCAGCGGGAGGATTGCTGGCGTATTTAGAAGAAACCTCGGAACGTCAGGTGGAACTGCCGGGACAACCCAAATCCAATAACCGCATTCCGCTACAACCCCTTTGCACCTATACCCTGAGCGAGTTTTTGGTGTTGGATCACCAGACTCGCCGCAACCTCGAAATCACACAAACTCAGCGAGATGGCACATTCCACGGCTCCTTACTTTGGGCGCTGGATCGGACAGTAACCGCCATGGGCGGGCGGCGATTGCGACGTTGGCTATTGCAGCCATTGTTGGATCGGAAGGGCATTGGCGATCGCCAGGAAACCGTGAAAGAACTCGTCACCCATGGTCTTTTGCGACAACACCTGCAACAACTGCTGAAACAGATCTACGACCTGGAGCGGCTGACCGGACGAGCCGGGTCAGGCACCGCCAATGCCAGGGATTTATCGGCTTTAGCAGATTCGCTGATTAAGTTGCCAGAGCTAGCGGCAGTGCTGGCAGAAGCGGCTTCCCCCTACTTAATGGCGCTGCAATCGGTACCCATTGAATTGGAGGAGTTGGGTCATCGGCTCCGGGCGCATCTGGTGGAGCATCCCCCGCTCTATCTGACTGAAGGAAATCTCATTCGTTCAGGCATCCATCCCCAACTGGATGAGCTGCGGCAAAAGCTGGATGCGGACCAGCAGTGGATCGCCAACCTGGAGAGCCAGGAACGCCAACGTACAGGTATTTCCAGCCTCAAGGTGGGCTATAACAAGGCGTTTGGCTATTACATCAGCATTTCGCGGGCCAAGTCAGGAGACAAGGTGCCTGAAGGCTACACGCGCAAGCAAACCCTGACCAACGAGGAACGGTACATCACCTCTGAGTTGAAAGATCGGGAAACTGCGATTTTTAACGCCCGCGATGCAATCAACAAGCTGGAATATGAAATCTTCGTCGGCTTACGGGAAGAGGTGAGCCAATACGCCGAGCCAATTCGGGAGGTAGCCGGGGCGATCGCCGCCGTTGACGTCCTCTGTGCCTTTGCCGAAGTCGCCATCTACCAAAACTACTGCTGCCCCACCATCACAGAAGGAAGACAAATTGCCATTGAGAATGGCCGCCATCCCGTCGTTGAGCAATCCTTACCCGCCGGTTTTTTTGTGCCCAACTCCGCAATGTTGGGAGCCACCGCCCAGGGGTCTGAAGAGAAGGTTCCAGATTTGATTATCCTGACCGGACCCAATGCTAGCGGGAAGAGCTGCTACTTACGCCAGGTGGGGTTGATTCAACTCATGGCCCAAGTGGGTAGCTTTGTGCCCGCAACTCGGGCGGAATTAGGAGTGTGCGATCGCATTTTCACCCGCGTTGGAGCTGTGGATGACCTGGCTACGGGACAATCGACCTTTATGGTGGAGATGAATGAAACAGCCAACATCTTGAACCATGCGACGGCGCGATCGCTCGTTCTTCTGGATGAAATTGGTCGGGGTACAGCCACCTTTGATGGATTGTCGATCGCCTGGTCAGTGGCAGAATATTTGGCAAGCGAGTTGCGCGCCCGCACCATTTTTGCGACTCACTATCACGAGCTGAATGAGCTGGCGTCGTTGCTGCCCAACATTTCCAACTATCAGGTTGTCGTGAAAGAGCTACCTGATCAGATTATCTTTTTGCATCAAGTGCGTCCGGGAGGAGCCGATCGCTCTTACGGAATTGAGGCGGCCCGGTTGGCAGGCTTGCCTCCCTCCGTCATTCAGCGGGCGAAGCAAGTCATGGCACAAATCGAGAAGCACTCTCGTATTGCCGTAGGCTTACGCAAATCCGGCTCCACGTCTGAGCTGCCATCCAAGAAGCGAAATCTTGTGTCTGAGGATTTGCCTTCCAGTCAGCTCGATATTTTTAGCCTGTAGGGTCAGATGTTCTCCAGCATGCCTGCCATTTCAGCAAGGCTTCGGTAAAATCAGCCCAAACCAACTGAGCTGAGCGCATAGTTTGGACAGTGCAGTCAAGGGCAACCCTGTGTACGATGTCCAATCCCTTACACCGATGGAACTCATGATGAAAGGTAGACCCTATGGCAATGTTTTTTGATGTGTTAAGTGCGATCAACAACCCTAACCTTCAGGGAAATGTTGCGCAGCTTGAAACAGTAGTCAACACCGTTCAGCAGTTTGCAGCGGATCATCATATTCCACCTTCGACGATGCAAACGATTTTGTCTGCGCTGGGGGGTTTGGTACAGGCAAACATACGGCACGGCGGGCTCGGCAGTGGTCAATTAGGAAATTTGTTGGGTCAAACCCTGGGCGGTGGCGGAGCCGCAGGAGTGCAAGCGCTTTTCCCACCCCCAATACAGCAGCAGTTTGCCCAGGAAGTCGGGCAGCGTACAGGTCTGGATACTGGCGTGATTCAGGCGGGGCTCCCCTTACTGTTACCGGCAGTGCTTAAGCTGTTAAATATGGGAAATCCTAAATCGGAAGCGGGTGGAGCTAATCCCCTGTTAACGATGTTTTTGGATGGCGATCGCGACGGCGATACTGATCTTGGAGAAGTATTCCGACTGGCAACCCACTACATCAACCCCGAAAAGGTTTAGAAATTCGTAAGAAACGTTGTTTTCTCTACTTTGCACGTAAGAATTAACACTTCTAGAACCTTGCCCAACCGCTTTTTTAGGAGAAATCCATGTCAGATGCCACTTTTTCGCGCGACGAAATGACGCAGTTGGCTGCCGCTGTTATGGTCACTGGGATGGCCGTCTCTATGGTGGATGTGGGAATTGTCTCATCGGCCATTGAGGCAACGGCCATGGGTCAGGAGATTGCTGCTGCATCGGAACGTTATCCGAACAATGCCATTATTCAAGCGCTCTTTTCTCAGGAAGCTGTGAAGCAGGCCCGTGAGGAGGGGAGCTTAAATGTTCAGCTCACCCCCGATGAGGTGAAGCCCGAGACCGTCGTGGATACGGCGATCGCGCGCATTCAAGCGGCCTTAGCAGTCCTTAGCAGCAAGGCTAGCCCTGAAGACATTCAGCAGTACAAAGAATTCATCTACTCCTGTGCAGAGCGGGTTGCCAAAGCAGCGGGCAGCGGATTGTTCGGCTCAGGCAGCACAAAGGTCAGCGATAAGGAGGCCATAGCCTTAGAACGCATCAAAGCTGTTTTAGCGCTATAACCCTCGCTTACATCTCAGAAAAGCTTTATTGTGCGAGGACGAAGTCCTTGCACAATAAAGCTTTTGTTTTGGAACACCGCTGGGCAGAAATTTTAGCGGGGTGCTGTCCAGGTTTTAATAACACGACCTGTAATCACTTGCTCCAGCCAGGGCGTGTTGTAAGAGCGGGATTGAAGTACTTGAGGGGTAATTCGCCAGCGATCGCTTGGGTCAAACAAAACCAAATCAGCCGGTGCTCCGGGAGTAACCCCTGTAGGGGTCTGTTGAAGACAGGTCTGGGGAGAGAGACTTAAAGCTTTCCATAGCGTCAGGGCTGACCATTTTTCGCTAGCCACCAGCCCCTGCCAAAGAAGCGGCAGTGCTAACTCCAGCCCAATGACCCCAGGAGGAGCTTCAGCGAAAGCAACCGTTTTCTCTTCATAGGTGTAAGGGGCGTGGTCGATGGCGATCGCATCAATCACCCCTGATTCAACTCCCTGAATTAACGCCATCTGATCTGCTGAAGTGCCCAAAGGCGGCTCTACGCGCAGATTGGGGTTATAACTCTTGAGATCGCTGGTGTTTAGCAACAAATGTAACCAGGTGGTGCTGGCAGTAATGGGTAATCCCTTCTGTTTTGCATCGGCAATCAGCTCGACACTGCGGGCTGTAGAAACCCGCATGACATGCACAGGGGTACCGATGGTTGCCACACACTCCAGCAAGGTAGCCAGAGCCGTTGTTTCTGCCAGGGCCGGAGTACCCGGTAAACCCAGTTGAATGGAATCCATCCCCTCGCGGGCAACCCCACTGCCCTGAAGTTGGCGATCGCACCCCCACAAAGCCACAGGTTTCTGCAGTGGATGGGCGTACTCTAACACCCGACGCAGCAACAATGGATTTTGCAACGGTTGGCCATCAGCGAATCCGATCGCCCCCGCTGCCGCTAAATCCGCCAATTCTGTCATTTGCTGCCCCTGCACCCCCTGGGTTAAGGCTCCCCATAGATGCAGACGTGGGCCTGTAGCTGGCCAGTGGGATGTAGCCCAGGTTATGCCTGTGGGGGAATCAACGGTCGGATCAGTATCCGGGAGCAGGGTTAGTTGAGTGAAGCCACCTGCGATCGCTGCCCGTGCCAAAGTTTCCATGGTTTCGCGAGACTCATTTCCTGGCTCACCAGAATGGCTGTACAAGTCAACCAGTCCTGGTCCTAATACCAGCCCCGTACCATCTCGCACCTCTGTACCTTCCGGTACGTCAGTAATGTGCTCGGTAATATCCCGAACAACGTCAGACTCTAGCCACACATCCGCGCAACTATCCCGTCCATTTAGGGGATCGAGTACGCGAACCTGACGTAACAATTCACCAGCCATAAACCAGAAGACCCTGTGCAGAAGCACCAACTTGGAGGCCAAATAGCCTTATTTCATTGTCCATTGTCGGGCACCCGGAAACTTTTCAAAATAATCGTTTTCATCCAAACTCTCAATCCCCTCAGACCGCTATGTTGCGACAGCGAGTAGCTCAACTCAATTACATACAGCACTTTTAAATTTATGCAGGAGGTCTGGTGAGGTACAAGAGGGGGATGCGGGACTTCGTTCCACATCCCTCTCTCATACCCCACGAAGTAGAAACATGCTGTAGATGGGTGAGGGATGATTTCGTTCCCCCGACGGATACGGAGCAAAGCCGAAATTTGCGATGGTACCGACAGCATCAATGCGTGGGAACACAACGTCATGATTGGTAATCGTTTGAGGACTGCTGCACTACTAGGTTTACTGAGTGGCCTGTTAGTGCTGGCTGGATACTACCTGGTAGGAGATGAGCGAGGCTTGTATGCGGGGTTGGCGATCGCCGCCTTCACCAGCTTTAGCTCCTGGTTTTACTCAGACAAAGCTGCTCTGGCTGCCTTCCAAGCTCAACCTATTTCGCAGGCAGAGGCTCCTGACCTGCATGCAATGGTACATCGGTTGAGCGATCGCGCTGGAATTCCCACTCCTCAGATCTACATCATTCGCAACGAGTCACCCAATGCTTTTGCCACAGGCCGCGACCCCAACCATGCTGCCGTTGCGGTAACGGAGGGAATTTTGAATTTGCTGACACCTGAGGAGCTGGAAGGGGTTTTGGCCCACGAGCTAACCCATGTCCGTAACCACGACACCCTGACCCAGGCCGTCGCCGGAACTCTGGCCGGAAGCCTGACCTTCCTGGGGCGGATTCTCACCTTTGGTGCCTTATACTTCCCCGTTTCAAACAACAATCGTCGGGGTGGTAATCCACTGGCCATTTTATTCCTGGTTATTCTAGCCCCGATTTCAGCCTCCATCATTCAACTGGCGATCTCCCGCACCCGTGAGTTTGCCGCCGATGCCGGAGCCGCTGAGATCACTCACAACCCTATGGCACTGGTATCAGCGCTGGAAAAACTGGAACGAGTTGGCCATCAGATTCCTATGAATGGGAACCCTGCCATGTCCCCGCTGTTGTTTATCAATCCCCTCTCTAAAGAAGGTTTGGAAGTCCTCTTCCGCACTCACCCCTCCACCGAAAATCGGATTGAGCGCCTCAAGCAGCTTGCAGCAAGCTTACAAACACCTGCGATGGCATCGTAAAAAGTTAGCCAATTTCTCAAAGGATGGGCGGTGCTGTATACTGCCCATCCTTTTTTACAGTCATTTTTTACAGTCATTTCGGATGCTGGAGTGTAAGCCCTTTACCATCCGAAATGACATCTTCAATTCTTGCCCCATAGCAAAAGAAGGTTGAATTTTACAGGATACGTCATTGGAAAGACGTTATCCATGAATACCCTTTTTACGATCAGAACAATTGAAGGCAATCCTTCAGGCACTACTTCTGTGGCATCCAAACAACACGCCCAGAATGGAACGTGTGAAGCCGCTATACAGGATTTAACAGTCATGAATACAACGCAGACTCGGCCCCTGGCGGTCGTAACAGGTGCGTCCAATGGAATTGGTTTCGAGCTAGCCAAACAATTTGCACAGAATGGATTCGATTTAGTGGTCACCTCCACAGGGCCTAGCATCGAAAAAGCAGCCGAGGCATGTAAAGCCTTTGGTGGCCAGGTGCAGACTGTGCAGACAGATCTAGCAACCTATGATGGCGTCGAGAAGCTATACAGCGAAATCAAAGCAACAGGCCGACCGGTAGAGGCGATCGCTCTCAATGCTGGGGTTGGAGTTGGTGGCGAATTTGCCCACGAAACTGATTTGAAGGATGAACTCAATCTCATCAACCTCAACGTCGTATCCACTGTTCACCTCGCCAAGCGGGTCGTGAAAGACATGGCGGATCAGGGGCATGGGCGTATTTTATTTACGTCCTCGATCGCCTCCATCATGCCCGGTCCCTTCGAGGCGGTTTATGCCGCGTCTAAATCCTTCGTCCATTCCTTTGCCGAAGCACTCCGCAATGAGTTGAAGGATACTGGGGTAACCGTCACGTCATTGATGCCAGGACCAACGGATACGAACTTCTTCCACCGGGCAGGAATGGATGATACGAAAGCAGGTTCGGAGCATAAAGACGATCCGGCGCAGGTAGCAAAGCAGGGTTTTGAAGCGCTGATGGATGGCAAAGATTCCATCATTGCCGGGTCCTTGATGACCAAGGTGCAGGGCACGGTGAGCAAGGTTCTACCGGATATGGGTAAAGCCGCACAGCACCGCCAACTGACAGAACCCGGTTCAGGTAATAAGTGAGGCAATCGTTATGACAGAGAAATTTAAGAAGGGCGATCGCGTCGAATGGCATTCCTCCGGCGGCACATCACAGGGCGTGGTCAAGAAAGTGATCACAGAACCTACAGACTTCAAAAACCATCACTTTGCAGCCTCTAAGGATAAGCCCGAGTATCTGGTGGAAAGTGAGAAGAGCGGCAAGGAAGCCATCCACAAAGGCGAGCAGTTGAAGAAGATCGCAGAGGATTAACCATGGCACACCACACCGCAACAGACAACGAGACGGCCCTGCGGGAGTTCCGCGAGGCGGTTAATATGTCTGCTAAGGAACTCGATGCCTGGCTCAAGACCGAAGAATCCAAATCCGTCGGCTGGAAGGAACATGAAGGCGACGAATCTACCGGCCATCAATCAGGGCGAGCCATCGTGGAACTTCTACGCCATAAAGGCAACGATTACTCTGACGAGGACTATCATCAGATGCGCCGCGTCGTCAGCTACGTACATCGTCACCTCGCCCAACGTCCGTCAGGCGACATTGAAGACACTCGCTGGCGCTATTCCCTCAAGAACTGGGGACACGAGCCCTTGCAAGACAAGTAGCAACGCTGGCTAACCATCACAAAAAATGTGCGAGGCACTTTATGCCTCGCACATTTCCTAGTGGCAGTACACTAGACCTCCTGCATGAATCGATTTCTGAGAGCGTGAATCGTTGCGCGGTGCAGCCGCGCAACGATTCACGCAGGAGGTCTACTACAATTCCCACAAATCTTAGACTTTCTGCATGAATGGTTGCGCGGCAAGGTCGCCCCCTAGACTGCGCTAACGGTTGGGCTGTAAGCCTCAAAATAAAAACTGGATATCTAACGTTTTGAGGTTAAGGATGTGCAAGTGGCCCCAGGTTTCATTCCAGGTGGCAATTAATAGGCCGTGGGCATCGAAGGGCACGATTGCAGTTGCTGGAAAGGGCAGATCAATACGGCCAACCCGCTGCCCGTACTCATCCAACATCAAAACCTGTCCCTTGGCATCAGCAACAACATAACCCCAGGGAGCTACAGCAATAATTTCAGGAACAATGCCTAGCGCAAATCGGCTGATGCGGTAGGGTTTTAGATCAATCGTCACGAGAGATTGAGGATCACGGCGATCGCTCACCACCAACCGATAGGGAAATGCCGTTTTAACCACCTGCCCCATCTGAATCGGCAGTTCAAATCGCCCCAAATGCTTACCACGCCGCGCCAATACATCCATCCAGGAAGAATGCGTCTCAGCCTTCGAACGTTGGGAAATGGCGACCAGGTGGCGATCGTCGAGAAATACCAGATGTTCAACCTGGGTCTGGGCCTGGGCATAGGGTACTGAAACCAGGCGAGGTGGGACATTCTCCGATTGCAAAGATAGCACTCGGAGTTGCCAGGTCGGCAGATCAGGTTGGGGAGCTGCGATCGCCAACCATTGCTGTTGCGGAGACAACGCCGCGATCGCCCCTGGCTCCAAATGGGTTAGTGGCACAGGGGGAAGGTCTGCCCGGTATGACCAATTAATCTGATAAAACGCCCGCTCGGTTAGCGCATAGCACCCCTCAGAAGTAGGCACCAGTTGCCGAATCGGGTCTGGCAGCTTAACCGTATGAGAAAGGTAAGAAATCGGGTTTTCTGTTAAAGCCGTTTCACGCTGCTCTATGCTGAGAGCCTTGCCTTTGGCAACACATAATTTCAGTAGTGCCGGAAAGGGCTTAAACAGTTTTTGATTCTGCTCAGGCAGGGGAGCGATCGCCTGAAAGGGCTCCCCAATGCGATCGGTACGATTTTCTGACAGGCTGGCTGGGGTTAGCTCTGTGTTCGACTGCAGCAGTGGAATTGTGACAGGTTGCCTTTCGATCGAACTCAAAATGCCATCAGCTGCGGCTGCCTGTTTCAACGCGAGCAGCATGTCCCCCGCCGTCTGGAAGCGTCGAGCCACTAGTTTCTGAAGAGCCATCAGCAAGACCGGATACCAAACTGGGGCAATGGCATCTGGAAATTTTAGTGGCTTGTTCAGATGGGCTGACATCAGCTCGCCGGGAGTACCTGAGAAGGGGCGATCGCCCGACAGCAACTCAAACAGCAACACGCCAACCGAGTACAAGTCTGAAGTCTTGGAATACTGCCCGTAGAACCGTTCTGGAGCCATATAGGCCGGTGAGCCCGTATTGCCGGTGCCTGAGTGAGGGTCCGCAGCTTCGCTTTCCTGGCTCAACCGTGCAATTCCAAAGTCAGAAATTCGCGCTTTCCAACCATGAGGCTCTAAATTCAGCAGAATGTTCTCTGGCTTGATGTCACAATGCACAATCCCCCGTTGGTGCGCTTGCTCCAACCCTGAGAGAATATCCATCGTGAGCTTAATGCTTTGCGGCAGGCTGAGGCGTGTGTCCTCCTCCATCAAGCCCCGCAGTGTGCCCCCTTCGCAGTAATCCATCACCAGGTAGCGTCCGGTGCGAGTGTGCTCCAGGGAGTGGCAGGTAACAATATTGGGATGTTCCAGGCTCAACAAGAACCTCAGTTCCCGCAGAAACTTGTGCGTTGGAAAGCGCTCGTGATCCAGGTCTTTTAAGGCTACAAGCTGCCCGGTACGGCGATGCACCGCACAGTATACACGTCCGAATTGCCCCTGTCCGACCAGCCCTAACAGTCGATAACGTGAACGCCTCAGATCTTTTCCCGGCAATCCCAATGGAGTAGACACGACAGCTTTAGACCGTGAGGACGGTTGAACAGGGGTAGTTTAACGTTATAGCTGGGATCTCTGCTAGATCACCTATGACAGAGATCTCCGAAACCCATGGCTTAGCTGCAGAGCTGTTGAATGATGGCATCGTGCTCTAGATTGGTGACCATCGTTTCGGCAGGCTCCAGACGTTTGGGTAAGCCCACGATAAAACGGTTACAATCTGCTCCCATGGACTCACACGTCGTTTGGACACAATGCAGCTCTCGCCCGGCAAGCTGGCTGAAGAAGGAAGCTAAAATCCCTGCTTCTAAGGGGCACATGGGTTGGTTCTGTTTGGGAGCCAGGCGAGCGTAGGGAGAATTGGTGATTTTAACCACCAGCAAACCACGGTGTTGATGGGATTCATCCAGTTCAATCTTGCCCCAACCGTGGGTAATCCAGCACTGCTGCAATGCTTGAATAAATTCCACCATGGGCATGTCTGATAGAGGCGTGCCGTAATAGTCAGTCAGTTCTTCGCAAAAGCGGCTATAGAGGTTTTTACCCCACCAACGGCCGCAATTGAACAATACCAAACGGGAAGCCTGTCCAGTTTCCCTATCCAAGCCAGAGTAAATAGCCTGAATGAGTGTCTCTGGAAGGGCCAGTAGGCGATCGCCCTGACGGTTTTCCAGCAAGCCCATCTCCAGGTCACTGCGAACATAGGCATCCGTGGCGAAATAGTTGCCCGGAATTCGGTTATTTACCAATAAATCAGCGACGGAAATCATAGGAGTCTCTCAGCTTAGTTCTAATGGTTCTGACGGTTGCCCTCGGCCAATTGCCCGGGAGAGGTGAACCGTCGTGCACTTACCACCCCAGAACCGAGGCGGTGAGGGGTTCTTCCGCAGCACCCAGGAGGGTGTTTTGAGCCAGGGCTAACAGCGGCTTCAGCAGAGCCACTTGAGCCGCACTCAGAGACTGAGCTAGATGCTTGTCAAGCAGAGTGTAGAGTTGGGTTTCAATCTGGGGGGTGTCGTAGGCTTGAATGGATTCTTTGAGCCAGCCTTGAATGCGGCCTTGCACAAAGCTTTCATCCTCCAGCAACATACCCATAGCGCAGTAGCGCAACACCAGCAACGCGTTGCGGATACTCCGCTCTAAGCGAGGCTGAGACTCGCCGGGCATGGCAGCAACCAGATCATCAGCAACCTTTTGCATGATGTCGAGTTCGCGATCGCGTAACACCCGATAGGTATCCAGACGCTCAGGTAGAGACGATACATATTGGCTGAGAACACTCAGTTCTTCAGGCTTCAGATAACGGTTTTCAGCTTCATCAAAAACGGATTCGAGTTGTGGGTGCATAGGTTTTCATTCTAAGAAAGTGAAGGACTTGGATAACTAAGGGGGTTAGAAGAGATCCGAAAAGTCATCCAGGGTGAAATTATTGGCGGGCTCCTCCAGCAACTCTGCCAGGAAGTTGTCGGCAGCAGGTGGAGCGACGGCGGCGTCATCATCCCAATTCACCGCCGCAAAGAACTGACCGACCGTCAAATCACGGCTCAAATCTTCCGCAGTGGGGTTCTCTGCAACCTTCTGTTTAATCTCTTGAATCTCGGGTGGGTTATCGTCCCAATTGACGGAGGAGAAAAACTTCCGGGTTGAGGTTTGGAGCCAGGCATCCATGGAGATATGAGGTTTCGAACCGTTGGTATGGAGAAGAGTAGCACTGCTCATGACAACCTTTCTCCAGAACGCAGCCGTTTTTCAATGTCGCGGGCGGTTGCACCTTCATTCATCCAGAAGGAAGCCGCATCAATCCGGTCTTGGCCCCCCAGCAGGAACTTGCAATAGGTTTCGCCCATGGAGTAGCACTGAATTTCAATACAACTCAGTTGCTTTTTCACTAGCTCAGTGAAGAATCCGGCAAATAAACCGGCGTAGATATAACAAACCGGCTTACCCACATCTCCCAGCGTGCGAGCTACAGCGGAGTCAAAAATGTTGATGAACATGAAGCCTTGTTTGCGATCGCCCATGTCCACTTCCCAACGCCCCCAACCCTGAGAGGTGAAGGGCCACCACCAGGTTTCTAGTAGAAAAAGCAGATTGGTTTGGCGAATATTCCGCTCAAATTCTTTCTCAAACCACTTCTCGAAAAAGAAAGCATCCTTCTGGCCCCACTCACAACCAATGGTGTACATAATGGCGGCAGAGGAGTCACCAACTTCTTCTTCGAGGCCCTCAACAAGGCCAATAATAAAGTCTTCGGTGGTCAGGAGGTTTTGGCTCCCGTTCCAGTCCATAATCGTGCCCTTGTCAGGGTCAAATTGAAAGAAGTCACGGAACCCATAGTGGTTATGTTTTTTAGGGTTACGGAGCTTTAGTATGCTATCGGATGCAGTCACCATAGGAATCCCTTAGCTGTACTGAACTATGTATGCGTTGTGTGCTTTCGCCCCAATGACAGGCTATTTAAATCCATCCCATGGGAGTGCAGGATTCATGCCGAAGGGCAAAGTTCGAAAGTGCTTGGTAGATACTTCAACCATTCGGGAAGGCATTGTAGGCGGTAGCCTATCGCCAACGTGCTATCATCTCTAACTTCCAATTCCAGTGTTCCCTTTAGGGGGTAGATTAAACCCTGGGTGGGGTGGTTTCCTGTAGATTTTTGTGAACTTAAGTCAGAATTACAAAACTCAGAACTGCCAGAAAACATCACGAAATAGAAGTAAGAGTAACGCCATAATCTGTGACGAATCTTCTTCTAGAATTGCCCGTTATTAGCTCAGATATAACGGGTCGTGTTGATTTTTTTACAAATATTGATTGTCTCTTAATAGGACACGGAGATACCAAGGAGTTCAGGGCGAACCGATAGGAATCCGGACGGTGCCTTGAGGGAACCTGGGTTCGGGTTAAAGGCGTTTTCGAGTGCAGCGTGTTACGCGGTACTCGAAAACACCCTTCTTGACGTGCGCCTCACGCCAAGGTTATGCGCGGGCTTGCAACTCAGAATTCACTTGGCGCACTACTCGTCCTAAGCAGCGGGAATCAACCTATGTGTAAAGATTAGGAAAGATTAGGGTGGTTCATGTCCCTCCCCTCCACAGATGGGCATGGGCAAACTACCTCCCGCCTTCCGCCCATGAACCCATCACCCTCTGCCTTATTCATTCAACGTATTCAGCAAAAACTGTGTAATCGACTCTGGCTGAATAGTTTCCAGGTGACGGGTGTGAACGATGTCAAAGGCAGCGCCAGCTTCCTGAAGGTTTTCATCGAGGGCGGTGAGGAAGCCAGTAGCGATCGCGTTATCCCCAATCTGCAAGAAACTAATGCCCAGTTCCTCATCAGAGTCCATCTGGTGGGTAGCCTCCCGAATGGTTCGCGCCACTGCCATACGATCTTCGGGCTCCCCATCCAGCAAAATTACAAGCATCTCGCCATTAGGTTGAGTTTGTCCGGCAGTTTTTCGCGTAAAGTAGCTGTCCAACGCAGCTTTTAGTACGGTTTGAATTTGTACTTTGCGAGGTGGGTAATTATCTTTAATCACCGATAACAAACTTCCACTGGTCACATTTTCGTACTGGAGAAACTCGCAATCCCTTTCGTTTCCCTGACAAGCGACATAGAGTGTAATTCCATCAGGGTCAAAGGTTTCGCAGGTTTGGGCTAGCATCACAATAGATTCCAGGGCAGCGTTCCAACGCTCGGAAAAATGTGGTGGGTTAGGAGCAAATTCGTCGGCTGTACGGGCAATAATCAACGTATAGTCGCGGTTCTGGAGAAGGTTAGTATCCATGAGGTACCACTGGCTTGAAGGATTTTTGCTCAGGGAGGACAATTTTTTTGATGCCCTCCAAAGAATAGCAACTTCACCAGATTCAGCAATAAAAAACCAATACTGAGTCTTGATATAACCTTTGTTGCGCCAGCTAGAACATCCGGAGCGAATGGGAGCAGTGCTCCCATTCGCTCCGTTTTATTGAGTGTGGCGTGTAATGGAAAAAACACTCAATAAAGACGCCATCACGAACCAACGGCAAACAGCAATGTGTCGAATGGAGCTATGAAATGGGATGTGGAACCGTAGTTCCACATCCCATTTCATAGCTCCATTCGGTTACGGGCAAAAAGTTATGAAGAGCAATGAACACTAAGGTAAAGCATCTTGCAGCGTGTATAGAGCGTAAAGCGATCGCAGATACCACATCCGCAAACCGGGTAATGGAAAAGCCTTCAACGGCTGGCGATAGACAGCGGAAAAATCAGTGAGCTGAGCTTGATCTGTCATGATCTGAGCGATCGCCCGCCCACTCCAGGTCGCTGCTGCAACCCCGTTTCCGTGATAAGCCAGAGCATAGAAAACACTTGGATCTTCTGCAAAGCTGCCAATGTGGGGCGTAAGGTTAGCGCTGGTACAGGCTAAACCATTCCAGAAATGGGTAATTTCAACCTCGCTCCAGGCAGGGAACGTACGACGGAATTGCTGAGTTAAAACGTGGCGGCGGCGATCGCTCTCCTCCTGCGAACCCACCATTCCCCCACGCCCACCAAACAAAAATCGACCATCCGCCAATAACCGGAAGTAAAACAATAAGTTCTGCGTGTTGAAGACAGGAGTTTCTGTGTGCCAGCCCTGGGCTGCTAATTCCTCTGAGGTAAGGGGTCGCGTAGTGAGAATATTGGACATCACAGGCAGGAGGCGCCCCTCAAAGGCTGGGAAAAGAGCTTCTGATGTATAGCCGTTTGTCGCAATCAGTACGCGGCGGGCAACTACAGTTCCTCCAGGCGTGTGCAATTGATGCTTGGCGTCCGTTTTCTCCCAGGCTTCGACAGGGCTGTGAGCATAGAGGGCGATCGCCCGCTGCCTGACAGCCGTCGCCAACCCCTGCACATATTTCATTGGATTCAGGCCAAACCCGACCCCCAGCCATAAAGCACCATAACCTTCAGGGATTTGAAGAGCTTTCTCGGTCAGCTCCTCAGACGTCCAAAGAACACAGGGATACTCTGCGACATCTTTAAAGAATGCGTACTGGTTCTCCAATGCCGATCGGCGCGAGGGACGGTGAGCCACCTGAATCTCTCCATTTCCTTGCGCGTCAATGGAAAGATTGTACTGCTGCGCCAGGTGACGAACCAGTTCCACACCATCCCGCTGGTGCTGAAAAAAGCGATAGGTTTCGTCCCGGCCAAACCGTTGCAACAACTCCTCATCTGAAAGACGGGTAGAGCCAACACAGCAAAATCCACCATTGCGACCAGAGGCACCCCAACCGGGAGTTCCTGCTTCAAGGATGCAAACCTGCTCTCCCGCTTCAGCTAGATGCAATGCCGCAGAAAGTCCAGTAAAACCACTCCCGATGATGGCAGTATCGCAGTGAAGAGTATGGCTGAGGGGCGGGTCTACCATCGGTGAGGGAACCGTTGTTTCCCAAAAACTTCCGACGGGACGGGTGCGATCGTACATTGACGTATCATAAAGCCTGGCCATGGAGCACCTGCTCTGATAGAAGCAGAGAAAAACCACACGAATGGGTACACCATTCGCCATAATGGGTTGGCTCTGCGTGAACAAATTTGTTCATTGGGTAGTCTAGTAGAGAAGCAGAAAACGCTTCTTGGATAGACTGGCCTGGATTGAATTGTTGTTGTATTAGCGTTCCGTTTTGGAGTTGAGTTTCAATGAGGAAGTTACGGCGCGATCGCCACTACCCCCGGTCTTCTGCCACCACTGTGGCCGTAGCCGCTACTTCGCCTGTGTTTTCGTCCCGCAGCCTGGATCTGATGTCCCTGGCGCTGTGCTCCTGTGCATTGACCCTACTGTGTCACTCGGCGGCTAACCTCCCGACCTCGGGGGTTACGGCCAACAACTCGATGACAACTCAGTCAGGGCCAGCACAGAATGTGGGAGCCTCGGTTCAGCCATTCACCCTGACCTCCCCGCGCCCATCAGTCAAAGCGAACGACGCAGACGAGTAATCTAACCCAACCCAGGCTGATGGAATTAGGCTTTGGGTGTGCCGTGGCTAGGGCAGGGCGGAGCCTGAATGGATCGATCAAGCCAACCGGTGGCCTGCTGTAAGCGGGCTAGCGCTTCCTCCGGTTGATCCTTGAGCAGATAGACCAGGGCGATCGCCGCTTGTTCTGCGGCCCGTGCTTTGCGGTTAGATTTGAGGCGGTGCCAGTCGTTGGGGCCAATAGCCAGGCGAGCGGCAAGCGCTTGAACCAGTTCAACGTCAGAAAGATCCGCCAGGGCGGCAGGACCGGCCGTTGCTAGACCGTTGCTAATCAGGGGTTGGGCTTCGGTGGATTGTGTCATTGGAAGAACCTGAGGGGTGCTGTCAACCGATATAGACCCTTCATTCTGTCGGGCTGTTTTGGGCAGAATAGGGTAAATACCCGTATTTCTATTCTTTTAGCCTACATGAACTCTCCCAATGATGCGCCCACCTCCCATGAGCCAGATATTGAACTAACCCTGGCAGAGATTGAGCGATCGCTTGAACAATTTAAATCTCGCTATGCTCAGGTCAAACGCGACCTGGATGAGCAGGCCGAGTTGCAAGACCAATTGCGCCAGGCTCAAGCAAGCTACCGCCGAGAGAAAACCCCTGCCATGAAACAGGAAGTTCGCCAGATTCAGCAGCGCTTAGAAGAATTAGAAATCACGCTGGAAAGCCAACTCGTCTCGTGGGGTTGGGTGCGAGAAACCTTTTGGCAAGTGGTGCGGTTTGGAGGATTGGGCATTGTGGTGGGTTGGTTACTGCGATCGTGGGCAGGGTAAGCAGCAAAGCCTGGAGTTTAGCCCGAAATCCATGGTTCGCGTTATGAGGACAAGAGAGCGTGGGTTTAACCTGCGCGCTCTTGTTCTCATAACGCAACCACCCATATAGCAATCTGCAAGTGCGTTAAGCACACCACCGTACCTAATCAACGCGCACGCTATAAACAAAATCCCGGCCTTCTGGCCGGGATTAATTGGGTGAGGAGCATGATGCTCTTATTTAAAGTACCGGGCTCGTGTGGCAGCCATGTGTCGAAGGTGAGACATTTTTGTTGGCGCATCTCATCAGAAGCAGCCCCTATGCCACTCTTTATTGGCTTACAGCGCTTTTCAAGCACTTAAAATCTGATTGTTTTTATGAGAGCTGCGCTCCGTGTGGCTCTCATAAAAACAACTGTGGCTGATTCAAGCACAAAGCGCTGTAGTACAGGTGTGGTAGCTTAGGAAAACTTGTCAGTTGATGGACATTGATGACACCCACTGCGCCTCCCGCCTGGAAAGTTGGGCTAATAGTTACCATCGGAATTCTGGCTGTTTCCGCATCGGCAATTTTCATTCGCCTTGCTTTTCAAATATCCGGGGAAACGGGCTTTGGGTTTAGCCTTGTTCTATCCGCATCGCGCCTCACCATTGCGGCCCTCCTATTCGCCCCAGCCTGGCGGAATGTAGGCATTCCTGGAGCCTGGAAGCGGGGATGGCGTTTTTCTGTAGGTGCTGGGATATTTCTAGCCCTGCATTTTGCCTGCTGGATTACGTCGTTGTCTTATACCTCTATTGCAGCGTCGACAGCATTGGTAACGACCAATCCCGTATGGATGGCGTTGTTGTCCTGGTTGTGGTTTAAGGAGAAACCGGGTCGACAGTTAACCTTGGGAATTGCGATCGCTCTTCTAGGAAGCCTCCTGGTCGGACTTGGAGGGGCAGGGACCAGTGGAGCGGCGTTGAATCCTGCCTTAGGTAATGTGTTAGCGTTAGTGGGGTCCTGGGCTGTGACGCTGTACTTTTTATTGGGTCGAGAGGCTCAACGGTGCGGCCTCGATATCAGTGGTCATGCCGTCTTAACGTATACGACAGCAGCATTGGTGTTATTGCCACTGCCACTATTGCTAGGCAGTAAGTACACCGGATACCCACCCCTGGTCTACCTTTGCATTGCCTTGATTGGGCTCTTTCCTCAAGCGATTGGACATACGAGTTTGAATTGGGCCGTTCGCTGGGTTTCGCCGACTCTCGTGACGCTAACGATCCTGGCAGAACCCGTTGGTTCAAGCATTTTGGGACTCTTAATCTTTCGGGAAGACCCAGGAGCGATCGTCTGGATAGGAGCGGCTATCATCCTGGGCGGCGTTGCGATAGCCGCTCTTAGCCAGAGATCGCTTAAACAGGCAGGCGAATGATGAAGCTGAAAGCCAGAGGAATAGTTTGCAAGGTAAATTTTTCTGCACTAAGTGCATGAACAACCTTCTCTAAAGGCTGGCTTCTTCCGGTAGGGAACTTCGATAGTCATCCACGGTCGAGAATAGGGGAAATAAACGTTCAACCCCTGCTAATTCCAACAACATATGGGCTTGTCCATACAGCGAGGTCAAAACCAGTACAGCTCCACGTTCATAGGCCATGCGACGAGCAGCAACTAAGCTTCCTAGCCCGCTACTGTCCATAAACATGACATTTCTCATATCTATTACCAGGTGCTTTGAGCCTGCATCCAGTTTTTGACGAATCCAAGACGTGAGATCCGAAGCATTACTCGCACTTAGCATACGAGTAGGTTTAAAAACGTCAATCTTTGCCATAAGCAACCACGGTAAGCTCAAGTAAATTAGCCGTAATAGTTGAGAGCACCCCGATCGCTAGCACGGGAATACATAGCAGGTTTTTCCTGTTGGATAAACCTATTTGCTTTCAAAAAGACCGATGGGTAGAGGCTTTAGAAGGCGATAGGCCGGCTTGCCAACCTGACAGCTTTTGTTGGAGATGCAAGGGTGAGGCCGTTCTCTCAAGACCTATCTGCAGGTCACATTCATAGATAGGGCTTAAGAAGGCACAGTTCTTGAACCAGATTAGAAGAGTACAAGACGTTACTCTCTTAACCTAAATTCCATGAACTCAAGAGGCAGGATTCGCGAGGTCTAGGCAACTTCTTTAGACCTATCCTTATTCCTTATGTTTTCAACCTTACAGTTTGTAATACGGGAGAGATCAGCTTGAGAGGCCACTTTATAGTGAATTTAAGAACAAGCCCCTATTTGTTAAGTGATTATCCGGTTTCTCTCTCCTCGCTCGACCTCTAGCGTTGTTTTTCTGAGCCAGGTGCCGGGGTATGAGCGGTTTAACCTATTAGAAGCATTTAACGGGGTGCATCCCAGTTTTGTTAATGTGGCGGGCGACGCCCGCCACATTAACAAAACTGGGTTTTCAATCTGCAAAAGTGGGATGTACCTCATTTAACGTCACTGAATACATCCGCTTCCGGTCTGGAGGCACGAGAGAGGCTGTATCAGCCTGCTGGCTGGAAAACTTGCTTAGAATAACGGAAAGACCGAAATTGTAGAGGGTCATGGGCAAGTATTTCTACGTTATCTACGACGGGTTATGCAACCTCTGCGTAAATCTCGTCAAGCTGTTAGAACAACTCGACCAGGGCAAAACCTTTCAATACGTGCCCATGCAAGCGGAGGAAACCCTGAAAAACCTGGGCATTACACCGAAAGATTGTGAACAGGGCATGATTCTCCTGGAAACCGATGAGCCGTTTCGTCGCTGGCAGGGCAGTGACGCTGCTGAGGAAATTGGCCGAATTCTACCCATGGGGTTTCTATTTGTGGAGGCCTATCGTCGGTTGCCAGGATTGAAGTGGATGGGCGATCGCGTCTACGAGCAAGTGCGCGATAACCGCTATGACTGGTTTGGAGGGCGCGATCGCCTCTACGAGTCAGAGTATCCCGTCTGTGAAACAGGTCATTGCAAACCCTAAATTGAGGGTGATGAGACAAATCACCACCCGCAATATTTACGGTCGAACCCGTCTCACACGGCGGGTTTGTTGACGTGCCTGTTGCAGCCTGCGGGTTAAGTACTGCGTATCTGCCGACTGTCCCCCGTAACGCCAATGCAAATAAGCATTGGATATTTCATCCACGATATCTACAGGGATCGGGGCTTGTTGATAGCGCACCTGCCGAGCAAACTCCAGAGGTGTTTGCACAGAAGACTTTTGAATGCCTTGGGATTCTAACCACTTCAACATGCGCTGGTAGAGCGATTCCATGGGGGGTAGCTTGGCGAGCCAGCGCTGATAACGCCAGGAACTCCACCCACTCCAGGCGATCCATCCCAAAAATGCCAGCCCCGTCACCAGACCCGCACCGAGCAAAATGCCCACCCATCCCCGATTAAATAGGGTAGTCAGCTCTGCAAAGATCCAAGCGACTGTTCCAGCGATCCACTCAAACACCCCACCCAGTAATCCAGCAATCGGTGAAGGAAGCCATCCGGCTATCCAATTCCAAAACTGCCGCAGTACGCTGAAGGCTTGATAGTCGTTAACGGTAGGTGGTATGGCTTCCATCCCAGGAATTGGGTTGAAGGCAAACCACCCATAGCCGCTAATGTAAACTTCAGTCAGGGCGAAGGCATCCGTGTTTTTGACAACGTAGTAGCCCGTAAATGGGTTGAACTGTCCCGGCAGAAATCCAACCACTAACCGTGCCGGAATCCCGACAGAACGCATCATCAGGGTCAGTACGGTGGAAAAATGATCGGGATATCCGCCCTGATAACGATACAGAAATGCTTCGGCTAAATCTTCAGAACCACCAAAGAAGGGTAGATCTGGCTGAAGCGTGTAGTTCTGCTTGAGATACTGGGCTAAGTAGAGCGACTGCTCATAGGGAGTGGTAATGGGAGTGGGGGCAGCATTCAAGATGTCTTGAGTCGTTTTTTGAATGCGTTGCTGCAAGGCATCAGGTACTCCCAGATAATTTCTAATAACTTCTTCGGGATAGCGGCGGGAGTTGCGTTGCAGTTGGGTGCGATTCCGGTAGGGAACATCTGAGACCACCGTATAGGTCAAGCCTTCGGAAAGCGGAACTGGCGCACGCAGCCCTCCATCCAAATCAATCGCCACCTCCTTGGTGGGGAAGTAGAGCTGGCGAGCTTCATACATCACAGGAATGACATTGGGTAACTCTGCCACCACTGTGTAAGACTGGATCACTTCTTTCCGACGACCGAGAGTGGGCTCCAGGGGCAAGTTGAAGCGGAACGTCCAGTTCGGGCGATCCAACTTACGCATTTGCTCAGGTTCGTTGCGAGAAATCTCCCAACCCTGGCCTGTGTAGTGATCGAACGCGAGTACGCGGAGGAACCCTTCGGCTTGCGATCGCACCCGCATCACCACGCGAGGCGTCAAAGTCCCCCGCAGGTTCTGATTGATGCGACTGCTGAAGCCGTAGTAGGAATAGTCATCCATCTGCCCGGCCCCGGTACCGCTTTCCTGGCCAGTGCCCCCCGTTCCATTACCAACCCCATCTCGCACATAACCGGGATTCGTAATGGTTTCGGCGTTGAATTCACCCTGGAAGTTAATGGGGGCACTGACCGGAAAGTTGCGTAACTGGTAGCCAGGAAATCGGGGCATGACCGCAAAAATTGCCAGGCCCAGGGCCAAGATAATGGCCAGAAATGTACCCAGACGTCGGAGGGATAGATCCGATCGCACGCCTCGGAAGGAGGGAGCCGACAGCCCCAACCTGGAGCGGTAGTCCAGCATCAGGACAGGGATGGCGATCGCCACAAAGGCCAGTAAAATCGGTGCAAAGAGGAGCGTCTGGCTGAGGGTGGCGGCAACCCCCATCAAGATCAACCCAATCACCAGGGAATAGCTCAAGTCTTTGCGCCGGGGCAGGTCAAAGCTGTGGAAGACCTGTAACTGAATCAACAGCTCTGCCAGCACCAGCCGCGTGTCGTTGCTATCCCCAACGAGCCTCATGAAAAAGACCGCCAAGGCAATCAGCATGGCGATCGCAATACAAAATTTAACGGGAATATTAGCTTTATACCGGCGATACCAACTCCAAAAGCCCCCGATGATGCTCACCGGCACAGCCCAAAAGCTAACTCCCGGCGAATCCACGACATCCGCCGCCGCTACGTCAATAGCAATGACCCCAACAATGACCAGTAGCTGCACCAGTACCCGCAGAGGAACCGAATCTTCCACCTCTGCCGGATCTGTAGATGCCAGAGTTCGCCGGAGTGCCTGAAATTTTGCGGGATCAATGAAACCAGAGCGTCGTGGTAACCCAGTGGACATTGTGTGAAACCGAGCTATTTATCCACCCTATGCTAACGAGGCCATGCGGCCACGTCACCTATGCCTCATCGAGCAGGGAAATCTGGAAGAACAGCATGGGTTGGTCAGGTAGAACCAGAGAGACTTCCAGGGGGTAAGCCCGACGCGGTGCCAGATCAAACAGCTCAACGCTGAGCAGTCCGGCGTCAGGACGCTGGGCCATCACCTCAGACTCCATGCCACGAAATTCCATGCGACCACCACAAGGCAATTCGCCACGCACCCGCAGGCTTCCAGACTCAGAAGACTCGGCCCGCAGACGAATGGGGCCTGCTTCGGTCTGCCACTCCCGGCTCACAGGACCATGGGTGCGGGATACAGACAGAGTCAGATTTTCAATAATTTCACGAGCAGCCATCAACGAGAGGGCCATCTTTTGGGTATCCGTTGCCGCGTCATAATCCACAGGCAGCGGAGCATCCTTTGTCACCAGCGCCGCTTCGCTAGAACGGGCGGGTGCCGCCATGACCAGGCTGGCTAGATTATTAAGACTGGTTTCTTGATTGGGAAATAGAGATTCCACCGCACGTACCAGCCGAGTCCCTTCCTGAAGGGAGGATTGCAGAACAGCTTGGCACTGCTCCAACAGGTGCTCCAGCAATGAATCAGGAAGCTTCAGCGGTACGTCCAACTGACGTAGCTGGGTCATCCAGAAGCGCACAGATGCGGGCTCTGCTTCGTAATCGAGCAATTCCCCTTCCCAGGGGAACAGGGGCGGCTTCTGCTCGATCTCGGCACGTAATCGCCGCTTAATTAATGAATAAAAACGATCTTGCACAACAGAAAACTCTCCTGGTTTGGATAGTGGGGTATCACGAAATGAAAAAACGTCCGACCGGCGAGCCTGCCCTTCGGAATTTAGGGCTGTCTCAACGTCGAGCTCGTTTTTATTATTCAGTTCCAATGGATTGAGGCTCTGACTGTTTGCCTCGATTGAGGGATCGAGGCTCCCTGATGGCGCTTCTTCATCGGTCAGAGCCAGTTGTTGCAGAAGCCAAGACATAAACTGCTCAGCTTCTGATTCTCTATTCATCGGTCGATACCCCTGCTCCGGAAACTAAATTATTTCGAATTTCCCATGCCTGTTCCAGTAGTTTAGACCACTGTTTCTGAACTTGATTCACTGTGCAACCAAGATTTTGAGCGATCGCCATATCCGACGCTCCCTGTTGCTTCAATCTCAACAGGTCAGATTGAGCCCCCGTAAGGCGTCTAAGCAGAGTCTCCCATTGAGCTGGCGTTAATCCTAAGTTTCTTTCCAGATCCGCTTCTAACCATTGATGCACTAATTCCCAATGGTGTGCCAGGGCAAATCGGATCAGGTGATATTTAAAGCGTTGCTGCAAGTAGTCTCGCTGCCGGGGAGTTAGGCCCAAAATTTCCTCAATTTCATGGGCCGGGAGATCCCGAAGTCGCAGCGCAAAGTAATCAGCACAATCTGATTGCTGCCGCTCCTCCAGGTAACTCATCAACTCCGTAACAACGGTTTTGCGGAGAGTATCTTCGGCTACTTCAGGCTCCTGAGCCACCATTTGTTCCCGCAACTGTTGCAGAGGAGCCGCACTCCGGGGCTGATCCGATTCGCCATTACCCCCCTCAGCTGCCTGCTCAATGTCAACGGAAGTTTCCGGGGGCTGTTGCTGAGAAAAGGTTTGGGCTCTCAGGATAATCAACTGTTGATTGCGCCGTCCGGGTAACGGAATGCGCCGTTTGGCATAGCGTTCCGTAAAGGCCATGTATTCGGCCAGTTGAATCAACGTACGTGGGCAGTAATCAGAGGGGAGCTGATTTTCCCGCCGAAAGGCATTCAGCGCTTCAATATAGAAGCCCTGCAAAAAATCCTCAATCAGGGTAAGACGGGCCTGATAGCTGGATTGCACCTGGGGCGGAGTGATATAGCGGTAGATCACCGCACTCAAGGTACTGTGCAACTCTACCCGGCCTCGCCGCGAGCCCAGTTGATAATATTTGAGGCATTGTTTTAGCCGGTGACGGGCCAACGCCGTTGACCAGGCTTCCACTTCGCCGGAGGCTTGAATCCGTTTGCTTTCAACGCAAATGCGGTTGACTTCCCCCGTAAGCCGAAGGGCAACGTCTCGACAGGCCTTCTCCGAAGCTCGGGTGGCTTGTTTCAATTCATGACTGAGTAGTTCAAGTATGGCTTCCACGCTCTATACTTTTTCTCCCTGATGGTTGTTTGGTCGGCCAACGGTAGCACACCCTTTTTGTTTCCGTTGCGCGTAAAATCCAGGCAAAGACCCTCGTTCGCCCGAGATTCCAGGCGCTACTCCTCAGGGAAACCCAGGAGAACTCGCTCCGTCGTCTAGACTGAAGGAAAAACGAGGTTTTCTTACCGATATGGATTTAGACCAGCAAATTCAGGAATTACTCGACCAAGCTCCCGATGACGGGGTAACACCCGGTGCCGTTCAGGCGATCGCCCCGGCACTGAAGCTTGTAGCTGGACAGTTGAAGCACCCGCAGTACCACATTCTGCAAACCCTGGATGGACGTTGGGTCATGATTACCATGAACCATCAGACTCAAGCCGATACGTCCAAAAATGTGGTGTATGCCTTTTCGACGTTAAAGGATGCAATGACCAGCCCGGCGACGAAAGATCCGCAAGTGATCGCGGTGCCTATCCCTGTGACACACATCCTTTTCCAAATGGTAGCAATGACATCTATCGATGGCATTGTTTTCTTCGAGACCCCCGGCAACCCCCAGCAGGGGAGTGAAGTGACTCGCGAAAGCATTCAGCAGTTGATTCAGGCACATCTGCGCCCATTACAACAGCCTTCTGCGTCACCCCCATCAGATATCGCCTGACGGTGCCAGGAACCTAAGAGATTCCTTCCAAAGGAGGATAGGAACGATCCGGGTGGTTTCTCCACCCAATATGCCCAATCTCACTTAGTATGCCCGGCTTAAGACATAATCCTTCAAATTAATTAGTGCTTCTCTAGATGTGGAAGCTGGTAGCCCTGCCAAATGTTGCACAGCCAGTTGTGCATGGTGGGCTGCGAGTTCCTTGGTTCGCTCCAGACCCTTGCTATCGAGGACAAGGGCGACGGCCTGTTCCAAATCATCATCCTCTGCAAATTCCCGCTCAATGAGCGCCTCGAGATAAGGCTTCTCTTCCATGGCATAGAGGACGGGAGCCGTCAGGTTGCCACTGCGGAGGTCAGAACCAGCAGGCTTACCCAGCGTATCGGCGGAACTGGTGAAGTCTAACAGGTCATCCACGATCTGGAAAGCTAATCCCAGATGGCGACCATAGTTATAGAGGTTAACGGCCATTTCTGGAGACACGTCGCTCAGAACCCCAGCCGCCTTACAGCTATTCGCAATCAGGGAAGCGGTTTTGTAATAGCTTTTCTCTAAATAAGCTTCGATGGAAAGGCTAGTATCAAAGCGATTAAGCCCTTGCTGAATCTCGCCTTCCGCCAAATCCATAATGACCTGGGAAAGTAGCTTCACCACTTCCAGGTTATCCAGATTGGCAAGGTACCAGGAGGATTGGGCAAATAAGAAGTCTCCAGCTAGAACAGCTACACGGTTGCCAAAGCTGGCATGCACCGTGGGCACACCCCGACGCAATTCGGCCTCATCTACCACATCGTCATGCACCAGGCTGGCGGTGTGGATCATCTCAGTAATTTCGGCTAGGCGGCGGTGGGTAGCATAGATGCTCTGATCAGGAGATGTAGCCCGAGAGACCAGTAGAACAATGGCAGGTCTTAGGCGTTTCCCTCCAGCTCCAAAGAGATGCTCAGCGGCGGCATAGAGGATCGGATGGCGAGCTCCGACCAGGTTCTTCAGATTCTCCGTCATCTGACAGAGGTCTGCATCAACCGGGGCAAAGAGGGAAGCGACTGAAGTCATGAAGCGGCAGCTCGAAGGTTACGAAATTTTACATATTATTCTAAGCTAACCCTCCGATCTATGGGACTCGCTTTAGCAAACTCGACCACTTCCTGCCCAGTAAATTAGAAAACCTGCTTGAAAAGATTCGCTTTTCGTGCTCCTCAGTAAAGGGTTGACCGCCCTAAGTGAGCCACCAAGGGAATTTTGAAGGTCTTACCTTGAAGCTCGAAGAATTAAATCAACAGGCTTGAGGAGTATAAATCCTTAGAAATACTTAGCTGGAGACAACTCATAAAGCTTCAGGGAGGCATTTGAGATTTGTATACAAGGAATTAGCCAGACCAGGGGAAGATTTCTGAAAAATTTCTACCGCAATTTTGCCGAGTGGGAGGCGATCGCCCGTCCTCATAAATCCCGAAAGCCCTTCAGGGCAAGCATTTCAGGATACGAGAAAAATGTGTGCAAATGTAACAAAACATTTACGTTGCCCATGAGATCTATGTTAGGATTCTGGAAGAAGCTATTCAAAAAACTGATAGTTGAAATCGTCACCCGTTGTTATCTGGCTCTGAGAAAGATACGTCTTACGAGGTATTTTTCCAGTTCGCTGCTCAGGGACGGGAGATGTTGAAGCCCCCAGAGTTCTGGGTGTTTTCGTTCGCCTATCTTTAGTTGGCTTTATTGCTGCATGAAGGCGTCCGATTTTTTCGGGCCTGCTGCCGTGCGCCTATGGTTCGGGTTCGCTGCTTGCTACTCCAGGTTTCTTAGGGTTAGGCCAATGTCTTATTTTTTCGATATTCCCATCATTATTCCCATACTGGCTGCGTTCTATTTAATGGTTGTCTATGTAGTACTGGCCGTTTTGCAACGAAAACAGGCTTAGACGTTGAATTTTGCGTGGAGTAGTCTGCGCAACATTATTTCTTCTTGAGGTGGTTGAATTTGTGGGTGCCTGGCATACACAAATTCAACCTTTTTTATTGGTTCAGGGTTCACATAGCGCTATCGGCCGCTTCGCTTCGCATCGGTGAAGTTTGGATCAGGTATGGGTGATGTCGTTGCAAGCAATGCTGTACCGGTACTCTGGGAACCTGGTGTTTTCAGAAAGACCAGGTTTCTGGATTGTCAGCCCTAAGCAAGTTGAGCTGGCGGCTCTACTCCATGCATTTAAGGCTTGATGTACTTTGGTCGCTCTTGCTGAGTCTGTACTAACCAGGCTTCGAGCTCAACCCAATTTGAGTTTTGAATGTTTGCGATACACCTATCTAACTGGGTGCGGTATTGGGTTAGGGCTGCTAGTAGAGCCGCAGTATTGTGTTGAGCCATCATTAGTCCCAGTTCGGGGTTGCCACCACCTACTCGGCTCGTGTCTTTAAATCCTGAGCTGGCTAGTGCTTGTGCGAGTTCTCGTACGTTAGCGTCTACCTCTCCCGTGCAAGCGGCGATTAGAGCGGCGCTTACCATGACAGGCAAGTGCGAAATCCAGGCGACTGCTCGGTCGTGTTCAGCAGGGTCGCAGATGTGGATGGTGGATTGGAGCGATCGCACCACCTCCATCATCGTTTCTACAGATTCCTGTGGAGTAGATTCTGTTGGCGTCAAAACGTAGGGGCGTCCCACAAATAAGTCACGCTGGGCAGCTTCCAGGCCTTGTTCGGCAGTGCCTGCCATCGGATGCCCACCTACAAAGTTCGGCCATTGGGGGGAAATCCGTTCAACAATGGGCTGCTTAACGGAACCCACATCCGTCAGGATAGTCGAAGAAGTAAGGTGAGGGATTAAGCGTTCAGCAATGGGGGCGATCGCCTCAATGGGGGGGCACAGCACAATTACATCTGCTTCCGCCATGTCCAGCAAATCGGGACTGGCGTGATCCACAACCCCCAGAGCAACGGCCTGCTCACAGGTTTCGGGACGACGACTGGTACCCAGCAGGGTATGTCCCAACCGGCGCAAATCCAACGCGAGTGACCCGCCAATCAATCCCAGCCCAACAATGGCAATTTTCATCTCAAACCTGATTTAGCCTTTACCGCAATCGTCGATTATCCCCCATCTGGGCTGCGTTCGCTGAGGGAGAATGCATGGCTTAACTTTCTTGCCTTGTCAAGATGCTGTTTAGAGCCGTCAATTTCTCTGACAGATACCCATCGGAGGAACCCTGAGGTTTGTGTCACAATGAGTTTCAACCCTAGTAGTAAGGCACCTGTGATCGAGGTCGAAGTCCATCAGCAATTAAGAGCTTTTCTGCGGCAGCAGGGCGAACCTTACTGGCACCATCACCTGACGATGGCCCGCCTGGTTGCCCGCGGTCTGCGCTTGGGCCGGAGTGCATTGATCCAGGCGGGTGCTCCATCTGGGTATCACGGTCGCTACCGCCTCAGCTATCTGATGCCAGCCCTCCTGTGGCAAGGTCCAGTTATTTTGGTCGTGCCAGAAGCCTTACAACAACGGCTATTAATGGTCGAGATTCCCCGACTGCGCCAGTGGATTGAAACTCCAAAGGCGATTCGGACGGGCGATCGCTTCCCATCAGAAGATTATGATGGCCTTTTGTTGACATCCCCAGAGTCATGGTTGCGCGATCGCCTCTACTCTGAAGGACGTTTCCCTGCTGGCATCCCCACGTTGATCGACGGAGTCGATGACCTGGAGGATTGGGTACGGCAGGCCCTGACTGTCAGCATTTCGCCAGCCCAGTGGGATGAGCTGATGCTAGCCTATCCCGAGCAGGCAGAAGACATCCGCAACACACGGGTACGTCTGACTCATGCAGTTTTCCAACATCCTGCCAACCCCTACGAATGCTACCCCGTAGAATCCTGGGAGCAGAGCTTGTTACGGGAATTAGCAGATGGGTTATTGGCTCATGCAGGAGACAACCCAGCTCCATTACCCGAACCCTGGGCCTCAGTGCTAACCCGACTTCATTCAGATGATGTGTTGTTTTGGGCGGAAGTCAGTCGTCTCCATGGGCAGTTCTCCCTCTTCACCTGCCCATTAGATGTGGCATCCTACTTACAGCCGATATGGGAACAGCAACCCCTGGTACTGATGGGCGGCACACTGGATCCCGAAACGAAAGCCTTAACCTATCGTCAGCGCCTTGGATTAGGGGATTTAACCTGTGTCAAGTTTTCGCTAGATCGTCAGCACGAGTTGATTCAGCTCTACTTGCCTGATGGTTTACCCCTGCCCAACACCCCGCAATTTCAACCCGTTCTGATGCAGGAATTGCGGGCGTTGCTTACTACAAAGACGGCCCGGCAAGGGTTGAGCGTAATCTTGGTAGGAGATACGCCCCTACGTGCCCAGATTGCCGCTGTTCTCGCGGCAGAATTTGGGTCACGGGTACAGATGGAGAAGACCTGCCTTGATGAGATGGGAATTTTAGTAACAGGTTGGGAGTTTTGGCGTGAGCACCAGGGTGTGTTGCCTACTCCACGCCTATTAGTCATTCCAACCTTACCCATCCCATCTCTGGAAAATCCGCTTGTTGCCAGCCGCGTAGCGTATTACAAGAAGCTGCGTCAAGATTGGTTCAAGCTGTATTTACTACCAACGGCATTAAGTGAGTTGCAACGGGCGATCGCCCCCCTTCGTGACTCCCAAGGGGTGGTAGCCCTTTTGGACAACCGGGTTAATTACCGCACCTATGGTCAACAAGTTTTGACCGCTCTCCACCCCCTGGCGCGAATCAATTATGTAGATGCCAGCCTCTTCTCTACGCCGGATTACTCCTCGGTTGATTAGCAATCCATTAGTACGTAACCTCAGTTCGGGATAGGCTGCAGTGCTTAATTTGGCGTGCGCTTTGCGCACGCCAAATTAAGCGTTTTCGAGTGCCGCGCGTTGCGCGGCACTCGAAAACGCCCTTAACCCGAACTCAGGTTACGTAGGATAGGAGCGTGGCTGACCCAGTTATCAAGCCGAAACAAGTCTGAAAATTTAGCTTGGAGAAGAGGCACATCCTCTCCATTTGCCCCGTTCTTCTCAGGGCAGAAGGGATGGATGGGCTGAGCGCTTATCCGTCCCTTCTGCCCTAAGAAAAGGGGTTAGAAGACGTTATGATCAAGGCAAACTTTGGACTAACCAGTTAATCAACAGAACATTATGGGTGATTCAAAACGCCGTAAAGAAACGCTGGGAGAAAAGTACGGGCAAGAACAAAATGTTCTTCCTTGGTTGCCCTTCAAAAAATCCCAAGCCGCACAGTTTGTGAAATGGAGTACAGCAGGAGCCTGGGCTGGGATTGGTCTTTTGGTGGCCTATTGGGTGGTCATCCGCTTTTTAGGCCCCGTTTTAGGCTGGTGGCAAGTCAATCCCTAATTCTGGTTACAACCCACCTTACCGTCAGATGTACTTCATCTGGCCATGGATGAACTTGAGAACCCGCAGTTACCGTAAGTTCGGCAATTGTGGGTTCTCAAAGCTTTAAACCTGCCCTAGAGAACTCCTACACCCATCTTGCAGAGCCTAAAATAGCGAGTTTGTTCCCACCCAAAATGACAGACTTAGCATTCTCGGTTTTGATTTTTGAATATGGGCAAAATCCACATATAGCAAACTTACTGTAAATCTATACCGATTGATCCCTCTTGATCCACCGTTGGAGTGAGGCGTGAATTGCGTCAATCATCTACTACTAAGAAGTGAATTTTAGTGAAATTCATTACTATCAGCAATTTCCATGGAATATTTTTAGGAAGGGCTAAAAATACTCAAACATGAGTAAAAGTCTTTATTAACTATTTTATTTACTCTTAAAGCAAATCAGGAACATGTTTTGATGGATACGGAATTTATTATTACTTCGTTATCTCAAATTCATCTGCTGCTTTAGAGGCTTGGCACAGATCATCAGGAGTACTGAGTGCTCAAAAGTATTACAAACAAAGGTACTGCAAGGATTTTGTGTTAAGTTTCTGAATTTATCCTGATTATCAGGAGATGCTTTTGAAACTTATATTTATGTAAGTAAAAGATAAGAAATATACTTCAGAAATCTTTTTTGGCACTCTAATATCCATGAGCCAAACTCATTTATTGATATGCAATGAGTTGGAATCAAGTTGACATTCTCCATTACAATTACTATTTGACGGATCATCTGAAAAATTGTTAAGACAGATACGAACATTTCCAGAATTTTTGATTAGCCTATTGATAACATAAGGTATCAAAAAGGGAAGGCTATTCATCAGGGCGATCGCTCATTATTCGCCTCGTTGTTACCAGATTAACTCTCAAGCTTCTTGCGTTTTCGGTTGTATACCCCTAAATGGGTGATTGGCATACTCCTGCCCAGGGCGATAAGATGACCGCAAGATGGAAATATTAAAAAAACATTAAAGCGCTAGAATGGATTATTGGTGATTGGAGGCTAAGGATGTTTGTAAGACTTGCAAAGCAACACCAGCAGTTAGTACAGGACCTCGTCATGAATCTTCAAGCACTGGCAACAGTGCTGGAGCGTCAGGGCTATCTCGCTTCCTGCTATACCTGCGGTGGTCAGATGAACAGCGCTTCTTTTATGGTCAGTCTGGGAGAGAATCATCTGATTCGTTTCCTAGTGTCTGATTATGGAATTACCTGGACTGAGATGCGGGACGATCGCGAACTCATGAAACTAGAGGGCGCAGAAGCCATCAGCCAACTTCAGGAGCTGGCCAACTTAGTGAAGTACCAGATTAAGCCATCTGAACAGTCGCTCGTCCTGGCGGGTTCAGCGTCTGACCTGGTTGGGTAGATAAGTGTTTCTTGCGCGGCCCCAGCGTGAGGAATTGACATAAGTTGAGTAGTTGACTTCTAATCTAACTGTGAAACCGAGGTTGCACTGGGTTAACATTTTGATGCGCTACTAGTTAAAATTTGTGGCCTGTGCCCTCGTGAGGGGATCATTTACCCCACAAAATCCCCTCCTCAAAAGTTAGACTGCACCCAAACGAGTTGGATATTAGCCCAGAACTGGTTGTTAGGTTATACGAGTCTTGCTTAAAGATGCGCGGCTCAAAATCAACGAGAAGGCCCGCGATAAAAGTATTACATCTACCAAACAGTAGGGATTAGAATTCTAATCCCTACTGTTGTCGTATAGAAAAGGGCGATCGATTCTCAGGTGAGCCAAAGTATCTTTGTTATAAATAACCTGAGTTTGGGTTAAGGGTGTTTTCGAGTGCCGCGCGTTGCGCGGCACTCGAAAACGCTCATTTTGGCGTGCGCAAAGCGCACGCCAAAATGAGCACTTCAGCTTATCCCGAACTGAGGTTAAATAAACTCGCATGAAAGAAGCTTGTTATCTGCTAGGGCGATGTTCAAGTTTATGAGGTGTAGGTGGCGTGTAGCACTGAGTACCACAGCACCTACACTTCATTAATCTGCACAGTGCCTTATAAGATTTTTGTGAATCATTAGCTTTGACAGGAGGAGCAACTTCGCCTCTCCTATCAAAACTGGTGCAGTAAAGCCCTACTAGTGGGTCATCTGGCGTGAGTATTGCCATTTCAGGTGGAGCATTTCAGGCCACCAAGGACTGGGTTACAGCCCCAGACCCTCCTAATCGATGCTTAGGTCGTTTAGATCGCGCTCGTTGTCGTCGTGCCGCTCGCTTGCCACCCCACTCAAACGGTGTT
>NZ_JACJOO010000028.1 GCF_014695575.1 Leptolyngbya sp. FACHB-8
TGGCTCAAACGTGGGTGTTAAACGTTCAGCTTTTAGAATAGAAGCCTGAAAGCCAGTGATAACAGGGATGATAGAAAATATTAAGAAGCTCTCAAATGACCTTTAGAGGGCTGGTTATAGGCCCCTAAAAGATTCCTTGACGGAGTACTAGAGGGTGTTCGAAAAGTTGATGATTTGTGTGTCGTACATGATAGAGCGGTGAGACTATCCCTGCCCAGAATAGTATTTTCGACATAGGTGAAATGGAAGAGGCATGTAGTGCCCTTTGGATGCATCCCACTTTTGCAAATTTGAAAACCCACTTTTGTAAGTGAAGCGGGTTTCGCCCGCTTCACTTACAAAAGTGGGATGCACCCGTGGCCCTTCCACTTCACCCGCTCCACATTTGAAACATGACCCAATACACCGATGAGGCTTTTTTCTACAAATGAGGAGTCTGGGATGCCCACTTTACTGCTCCTTCACACAGCCAGCTTCATCAATAAAGATTCGGTAGAGCTACGGAGTTGCCGCCCACCACCATCCTGTTTTCTCTGGAGGAATCAGTAGACGGAAGCAGCGAACCAAATTTTGTTCCCTTCCTCTCATGTCACCCCAAATCCTCCTGTACCTGTTAAGCCGCCGTCAAAACCGTTTGCATCTACAGTCGGGATTCACCCTGATAGAACTGCTGGTTGTGATCGTGATCGTGGGCATCTTGGGAGCTATCGCACTACCTAGCTATTTAAGCCAAGCCAATAAAGCTCGCCAAACCGAGGCCAAAACCTATGTAGGGGCCATTAATCGTGCCCAACAGGCCTACCACATGGAGTACAGCACATTCGCGAATTTGCAAGATTTAGCATTGAACATCTCAAGCTCGACGCAGTTGTATCGCTATGCCTCTGCTCCGGCCCCGGATGACTTGAGTGCTAACACCACAGCCATTCCTAACTTCAATTCGACTGTTGCCTATAGTGGCCGTGTTTGGCTTGTGTCAACAGCGGGTACAACCTCTTCCGTTTTATGTGAGGGAACCTCCAGCATCCCTCCTGCCATTCAAGGAACAACCTGCCCTTAAGAGAAAGTTTGAGAAGTTAATGATTCGTCAAGGCAGTCTCTCGCCATCTAACCTTCTGTTCCTGAAAAGGCATTTGAAGTATGGCTTTTTATCGGTGCAGAACAGGAGGAAGCAACCTCTACCAGGACTTTTCAAATATCTCTTAGGAATAGCTAAAACGTTAAGTTTTGTACTATTCAAAGGTGAAACTTAATCTTTCGAGAATCTTTTTTCGATAGATTCTAACGTGAATTAAAGAAATGGGTCGCTGCACGATTGAGACAGTTACCCCCTCGGTGCATCTCATTAGCTAATTCTCAATCAAACCTCTGAACTAAAGGCATCACACGCTCATCAAAATGTGTGATGCTTTTTTTTGACGCATTTCAGGGATATCTGGATGACTCGCCCCCGGTTTTCTAATACTGCTACATGGCAGCAGGCTGAAATATTAATGCAGCCAGTTTTTATTCGCTTAGTCGATAACCTTCGGAAGGAGTTGGATCAATCTCAGTGGCATGGTCGCTATCAGGAGGAGGCTATCTGGCCCGATAGTGTTCCCTTAGAAACTCGCAGCTATGTGATGGAATTGCAGCAACAGTTAGCGAAAGCCGCTCCTGAGCAAGCCCTGACTCTGGAGGAAGCCTTAGCCCGTTTACCCAAACCCCAGCCCAGCTACACCCTTTGTCTTGAACGTAATGGCAGAACAGTCACCTTAGACCTGTGGCAACTCTGTTATCAAATCTGTTTTTCGAACTACCATCCTTTGCTGCACCAGGATGAAGAAGTGACGGTGGATGTCGATACCTCATTGCTCGATGAAACAGGCGATGTAGATTGGCAACGTCTGGATGCAAAGACCCACGAAATTGTGCATCAAATTTTTGCCAGTCTTTCGCCCCAGGATGACGAGAGCTCTTAACCAGGTTTTTGCTGTACCAAAATCAGGGTTCTGTCCCATTGCGACGTGTGCTGAAAAGATCACCTCATGCCATTTCAGCACATGTTGTGATGAGTTGAGAATCCTGCATGGGGCTCTAGTCGTTCGTCAAGTGAACTTTGCCTGGTTGCCGAGTGGACTACTAGTACGCTGAGGCGGAAATCCATCACCTATGTTTTTGTGTAGGGTGCGAAGCACCCTACACAAAAACATAGGTTGCGAACTTAGGCCGCAGCCTACTAGGTTTTGATGCAAGATATGAGTGAAGTACTATCAATAAGTATTTGATTTGTTATGTCTGCCCTTTCCAGTAAACTCGAAGCCATCCTGTATCTCAAGGGCCAACCGCTGCCTTTAGCGCGGTTAGCGGAGTATGCTGGGTGCGATCGCCAGACCACGGAACAAGGGCTGATCGAACTAATGAATGACTATGGCCATCGAGACTCTGCTCTGGAGGTGGTGGAAACTTCAGAGGGCTACTGTCTGCAACTGCGACGAGAGTATCAGGATCTGGTGCATTCCCTCATTCCCGTAGATTTGGGGCTAGGAGCGTTGCGGACATTGGCAGCGATCGCTCTCAAAACCCCCCTAACTCTAACGGAACTGGTAGACCTGCGGGGTTCAGGGGCTTATCAACATGTACAGGAATTAGTGGAGCAAGGATTTGTCAAGAAACGCCGCAAGTCTGATTCGCGCTCAGCTTCCCTCCATGTAACTGACAAGTTTCATCAGTATTTTCAGGTTGAAAAACTACCGAAAATTTCCATCAAAGCCCAAGTTGTTGAAGCTGATGCTACGGAGCCTGTCGAAGAACCAGAAGACGAACCCGAATCAGCTTAGTGGTTCGTGACCCGAACTTTGGCTAGTCCTGCAAGGCGGGAATTAATTGAGGTTTGATAGTCTGGGGTACGAAGCACACGACACCAGCAATTCTTATTTTGGAATCTAACCCAAAAATAGCCCGCTGAAGGCGGGCTATTTTTGGGATTCAAAGCTGAGAATTGCTGACACGACACAACCAATTGGATCAAAAACGTCGTAAGGTTTAACAGGGGAATAATGAGTGGTAAGCATAGCTGAATGATGTAAAGGAGAGGGTGACTGCGCCGCAGCTACCCTCTCCTTTACATCTATTCTTAAGGCAGTAGCGGTGTGAGCACTGTGGTAATGCCAAATGATGCGATCGCCCCGCCAGAAACGTAATTAATCCATCGCAGTAACTTGGGTTTGAAATGAAGCCTGAGTGCCCAGCAAAGACTACAAAACGTTAGCCACCATAGAACTTCACTGATGAGTACTCCTAGACTGAAATTCATTGGGTTATAGGTGTTTGTCGAACTAATTCCTGCCATCCAATTCAACACAAAAATTGGAAAGGTCAGATCTGGTAACGCCATAACGAAGGCCAGTACAAAGGTTGTCATAAAACAGCGGCTATAACTCTTCTTTGTAATGGTGTTAGTTATGTGAGAGGGTCGAGCCAGTAGGATTCTAACTCCTACATAGCAAAGGAACATACCACCTAGCATATGGAGCCAGAAATGATAATCCTTCAATACATCTGCGACTGAATTAACACTTAATACAATTAGGATGCTGTAGAGGGCGATCGCTGTTGCGCTCCCCATTCCCGAAACGACGCCCGAGAGCCAATTCTCTGCAAGCGTTCGACGCAAGCATAAGATAGCAACAGGGCCAATGGGAGCCGCATACATGAAGCCAATTGTGCAACCTTCAACAAAACCATAACTCATCGTGAATACACCCCTTGCTATCCTAAATAAAGGGATGAAAAGAAGTAGCCTTTAGATTGAGAAAGATGCAATAGCTCCCCTGAAGAGAGCGTGGAATATTACATCTGGTTCAACAGCAGGAAACTTATCTGGGATAATGAAGTTTGTGTAAATAGTCACATATTTAGAGAGAATAAACAATAGTTTCTTAGCATACAGCGCCTTGCGCTTGAGTCAGACACGGTTGTTTTTGTGAGAGCCGCGCGGAGCGCGGCTCTCACAAAAACAACCAGGTTTTAAGCGCTTGAAAAACGCTGTATATAAATATCCTTATTGAATTATATTCGTAAGAAGTATATGTTAAGAAGCTATGCGTTCTGTTAGAATTTCCTGTTACATTCAGTGTGTTGATTTGTTGTCAGCATAGGGATGATGGCTTCTTGTATTAAGGTCACTGCTTTAGCTACTATTGCATTAACTTAAGAAAAACTTAATTCCTTCTCGTATCTTTTGCCCTCTGTATCCATCCCTCATAAGTCTTTTCCCCTCCTCTGTTCGCTTCTCATCCTATTAACTGAATCCTTCAAAGTTTAGATTTATTCATCAAGGCTCATAAACTTTAGATGGGCCAAAATTCATCCTATTAAAAAAGGTTCACTCTTTGAATGAGCCGTTGGCTGTTCTGTAAACCTCCATGAGTTTTCATTGCGAACCATTGCTCTAAACTCAGCCATTTCAAATTGGGGTGGTAGCGTAGGAATTACGCCAAACAAACTGCAGCAAACGCTACTTTCTGCGGTTTTTGCATCTTTTAGGAGAAAAACAATATGGTCGTTTCCGCACCCCTTACTTTGGGTAGTGGCAATGTTTTTCATGCCCGTTACGACAACTTTATTAATGGTCAATGGGTACCTCCCGTTAATCGGCGGTATACCGAGAATCTAACTCCAGTTACGGGACGGCCTCTCTGTCAGGTAGCAGACTCCGATGTAGAAGATTTGGAAGCAGCTTTGGATGCGGCCCATGCTGCAAAAGATAAGTGGGCCGATACCTCGGTAGCCGATCGGGCTCGCATCCTGATGAAAATTGCCGATGTGATGGAAGAGAACCTGGCGAAGCTGGCCGCAGCGGAAACCTGGGACAACGGCAAACCTATCCGGGAAACCACAAACGCAGACGTGCCCCTGGCGATCGACCATTTCCGGTATTTCGCCAGTTGCATTCGCGCTCAGGAAGGCACCCTCGGTGAATTAGACAGCGAAACAGTTGCCTACCACTTCCATGAACCCCTTGGCGTCGTTGGGCAAATTATTCCCTGGAACTTCCCGCTCCTGATGGCAGCCTGGAAGCTCGCTCCTGCACTGGCCGCTGGCAACTGCGTTGTGCTGAAGCCCGCTAGCCCCACTCCGGCTTCTATTCTGGTGTTGATGGAATTGGTTGGTGACCTGCTGCCTCCTGGCGTGCTGAACGTGATTAACGGCAAGGGTGCTGTGATTGGTAAGGCGTTAGCAACCAATCCTCGCATTGCCAAAGTGGCTTTCACCGGGGAAACCACCACAGGCCGCCTCATTATGCAGTACGCTTCCCAGAACATCATCCCGGTGACCCTGGAATTGGGCGGCAAGTCTCCCAACGTCTTCTTTGAGGATGTGTGCGCCGAAGATGATGATTACCTGGATAAGGCGATCGAAGGTCTGGTGCTGTTTGCCTTTAACCAGGGTGAGGTTTGCACCTGCCCATCACGAGCATTGATTCAGGAATCGATTTACGATCGCTTCATGGAGCGCTGCCTGGATCGGATTCGCAAGATCCGCCAGGATAACCCCCTGGATCCCAACACGATGATGGGAGCCCAAGTTTCCCAGAACCAGATGGAGAAAATCCAGTCTTATGTGGATTTGGGACGGCAGGAAGGGGCTGAGTTGCTGATTGGGGGCGATCGCGCGCATCTCTCCGGCGACTATGCCGATGGCTACTACTATCAGCCCACCGTCTTCCGGGGCCACAATAAGATGCGCATCTTCCAGGAAGAAATCTTCGGTCCGGTGTTGTCGGTAACCACCTTTAAGGATGAAGCGGACGCTTTGGCGATCGCCAATGACACCCTTTACGGCCTCGGCGCTGGGGTATGGACCCGTGACACGGGCCGCGCTTATCGGATGGGTCGTAAGATTCAGGCAGGCCGTGTCTGGGTTAACTGCTACCACCTCTACCCGGCCCACGCCGCATTCGGAGGCTACAAACAGTCCGGTATTGGCCGTGAAACTCACAGGATGATGCTGGATCACTATCAGCAGACGAAGAACATGTTAGTGAGCTATAGCCAGAAGCCACTTGGGTTCTTCTAAGGTGAAACGTTGATGCTGCGTGTGCACACGCAGCATCAACTTCCAAAACACGTTATCCACCCTCACTATGTCTTCCCCCGTTCATACCCCACCTCTGGTCATCGCCACCGATGAAGCCCTGTTACTCATTTCCTACCTCAAAGCTCAGAACGGCCCGCTGATGTTTTACCAATCAGGAGGGTGCTGTGATGGGAGTGCCCCGATGTGCTATCCCGATGGGGAATTTTGGCTGGGCGATCGCGATGTCCTGTTAGGAGAAATTGGTGGCTGTTCCTTCTACATCAGCGCGTCGCAGTACGAGTACTGGAAGCATACGCAACTGATTATTGATGTGGCTCCGGGACCGGGGGGTAGTGACTTCTCCCTGGCGGGACCGAATGGAGAGCGGTTTATTACCCGATCGCGCCTTCTCGAAGCTGTTGAATAATGGCTTGGTAACTATGGAGGTGTGGGATGCGATCGCGTCATACACCTTCTTTCACGTCGATAGTCCTACATAATCGGGTTAACCTCAGTTCGGGTTAAGGGCGTTTTTGGTGCTGCGCAACGCGCGGCACTCGAAAACGCCCTTAACCCGAACGTAGCTTGTCAAAAATCACGGTCTGCTTCTAAGCGCGTAACGCTATAACGCTATAACTGTTACTGGCACCCCTTCACATTGCGTCTTTATGGCCCCTTTTATAACAGTTGACGGACAAGACACCATCTCGCTAGCTCAGGCGTTTCGCTACCTACAACGGACGGGCGAGTTGGACTCCGTGATCAGCAGCATCATGAAGCAGTATCTGCTAGAACGTGAGTTTCGGCAGCGGACAGATCTGGCGATCGCCCCAACAGAGATAGAACAACAGGTTCTAAACTTTCGGCAGCAAAACCAGTTGACCGATAGTTTTCAGTACCGTGAGTGGCTACAGAGCCAGGGGCTTAATGAGGAGCAATTGCATGAGCAGATTGCCATGGAACTGCGGCTCTATAAATTTCGGGAGTGGCTAGCCAGCACGCAACTGCAAGAGTATTTCATTGAGCGGAAGCTGTTTCTTGATCAGGTTGTTCTCTCGCGCATTGTCGTAACCGAGCAGGAGTTGGCCGACGAGTTATATCTGCAACTGAAGGATGGAGCCAGCTTTGAGAATCTGGCACGGGAATACTCGATTACGGAAGACCGATTATTTAATGGAATGTTTGGCACCCTGAGCCGGGGAAACCTGCCCGACGATCTGCGGGCCGCTATTGATACAGCCATGCCAGGGACGGTGTTAACGCCTATCCCTGTGGAAGATAACTGGTATATTTTCCGTCTGGAACACGTCCTACCTGCCAATCTGGATGATCCCAACATTCGCCAAGGCTTGCAAAATGAACTGCTAGAACGGTGGTTAGTGGACCAGTTACAGCATTTGGATGTCGATATTCAAGTGGGTGATGATTAAACGTTGGTTTTTCGTGCGTGAAGCGCACGAAAAACTCACCTTCCAACGAGCTTTAAAGCGTGCCCTAGGACTTGTCATCGACTGCGAATTCTTCTAAAACTTCCCGAGCAACGATGCGCAGAGCCGCCTCATGGGTAGACGCCAACACGACTGGGGGAGCGAACCCGGCAGCATAGGCTTCCTTCCAACGCGAGGCACAGAGACACCAGCGATCGCCCGGTTTCAGTCCAGGAAAATCATAGGCCGGTCGCGGAGTACTCAGATCGTTGCCCTGCTGTTTCGTGAATGACAAAAACTCTTCCGTGACCTCTGCACAGATGACGTGGGTGCCCAAATCGGTTGGCCCCGTTTCACAGCTTCCATTTCGATAGAAGCCAGTCATGGGTGAGGTGCAACAAACCTGAAGGGATTGGCCAAGCACATTCTTGCTTTCCATCGCGGCGTTCCTATTCCTGAGGGGAAGTTTCACCCTTCATCATAGATAGGACTTACACAAGTCCACTATATTTAATGCATCTTGTTATGAGGTTAAGCATTTCAGGACTTACGCCAGTTTGCCATTCGTAGTGTATTTGTGTTGTGAGTGGGGTGCTTAGCACCCCACTCACAACACAAATGTGTAAGTTCTGAATTTATCGGGCGAACGCTGGTACTACAACCTCTGCATGGCGCTCTACCAGCTTTGGTACTTCCCCAGGACGGACGCGGGTGTGGCGAGATTTGTCGGGCATGACCAGGGCAGGGCCTGCTTTGCATTGTTTCATACAGCCCGTGCCCCGTACGGTGACATGGTCGGTCAAGTGGCGATCTTCCAGTTCCTGTTGAATGGCTGCCATCACCTCTCGGCCGCCTTTTTTGCAGCAGTCAGATTTCTGGCAGACCAGGATGCAGGCCTTAGAGGAGTTTTTAGGCTGATTCTCCTGCGGAACGGCTTCGCGCATGCTGCGATTGGGAAAGGAGGCGATCGCCGGAGTGACCTCAGGCTGAAATGCTGGAAGAGGTTTGAGAGAGTCGAGGGAAACGATGCTAACGTGCCGGGCCTTGTACTTGACCGAGCCATCTCTTTCATCAATGGTTTGTTCGCCTACGACTCGCATGCCCACACCCAGTTGAGGCAACGGAAAACAAGCGGCCCGAGCTTCCTTGCTGAGCTTGATGGAAAGCTCACTCCCCGCGATCGCCAGCCGAACCCCTTTGACTTTATAGCCATCTTTAACTAGAAACCCTAGAAATTGACCATCTAGTTCAAAACGAAGAGAGTGCTTGTGCTTGCCCATGATGCCTATTCCTACTTGCAAATTAGTACTAACTAGCTGCCCAATAAGGCCAAAACCGTAAAAAGAATGGGCCAGACTAGTGACCCAACCAGGAACGCATTAACCAATTCACGTGTTCTTGGCGAGAACCCTTCCAGCGAAACAGCACACTCCACACCTGAATCGCAGCCCATGGGGAAGTAATGTCGACCCGCAGGCTACCGTCGCTCTCACATTGGCAAGGAATATCGAGCTCTTGTAAGCGATCGCGTACGAGCCAGCGATCGCCCAGAGGTACGGTAATTAGCAAGTTTTGTAGCGTTTCTAAGGAGGGGGTGGGGGTTCTGTTCATGGAAGTAACGGAGACAGTTATCGCAAAAACTGCAAAGGAGGCAAAGAGGGCACTATTCGAGGACCAGACCCACAACTTAGCAGTCGCAGAAGCCGAAACTTACAGCAAGCAAGGCTTTCAGATAAGTGAGGTACCTCTTATAAGAGCCTGACTACCCGAAAGACCTCAGACTTAGTTGAGAAAACTAGTCAATAAGCCCTTCGAGATCTACGATACGATACAGGCGTCGTATTTGCAAATGACTTTCATTAAGCCTTCACGGTTTCTGCCTGAGATATCAAGGTAAATTCACGGAAAACCAGGGCTCTCAGCCATAATGACTTCCGTTGATCCCCCTACTTTTCATCCCAATTCAACAGGTGACTGGGCCTCCCCGGTACCAAATGGAACGATGAAATGGGATGTAGAACCGCAACCCACATCCCATTTCATTGCTCCATTGAGCAACAGTTCTTGTTCTCTCCGGGTGAAGCTGTGCTGTTCTTCCATCTAAGGAAACCCCAGTTCTGCGTACGTAGAGATTCGCAAACTAGTAGGCTGGGGCAGAAGTGTACAACCTATGTTTTGTGTGGGGTGGGAAGCACCCCACACAAAACATAGGTGATGGATTTCCGCCTCAGCGTACTAGTAGGCTGAGGCCTAAGTTCACTTGTGTGGGGTGGGAAGCACCCCACACAAAAACATAGGTAATGGATTGCCACCTCAGCGTACTAGGCGTTTTCAGGAGTGGCATATTGCCTTGCTCTCGAAAATCCTACTAACCCAAATTGGTATTGCATCAGTCTTATTTTTTATGGATGAGCGGATGGGGCGATCGCTGAATCCACTTGAGATACTTTCAAGAGAAAAAATCAAAGTACACTCTTTGCCAGTGTGAAGCATTCGCAAAAAGGGCACCCTGAATTCTGAGAGGTGGTGACAAGAGGGGGTGATGCTGGATGGCCTTTGGCATAAAGCATAATCCTCCTTGAATCGGGTTTAGCAATCCTCGTATCAGCTTAATCTTTCGAGCGCAAGTATCACAGGGCATGAAATTTCTTGAGAGATTGTTACCATTTGCTGATTTTTAAGCGGAGTCGAGTAGGATTTGGCTATTCACAACCTTCCTCCTCTCTGGCGATTTTTCGGAGCTGATTTTATGTATTCAAGCGAAAGAAATGTAGACAGTATTGTGCAACAGGGTTATACCGTAAAGATTGGAGACTACATCCAGCGGGGTTGGGGCGTTATGCAACAAAACCTGGGTGGCTTCATTGGGTTTACTGTTGTCATCGTATTGATTTCCCTCATTCCAGCAGCATTAGGTCAACGCTTAGGCCCATTGGCAAGCTTGGCCGTTAACGTTATTAGCCCCATCCTTTTGGCCGGCTATCTGATTGTGGCGTTCAAAATTCTAAAGCGACAATCCACAACGTTTAATGATTTCTTCCAGGGGTTTAGCAACTTCCTGCCAATTTTCCTGACCAGCTTGCTGGTTAGTATTTTCACGTTTCTAGGCTTTTTGGTACTGATCCTGCCAGGCGTCTTTCTAGCTGTGGCTTATGCCTTCTCGATTCCCTTTGTTGTAGGGCGTAAGTTTGATTTTTGGGAAGCTATGGAAGCCAGCCGTAAGGTGGTCACCAAAAATTGGTTCCCAATGTTTTTGTTTTTGCTTGCTATCGTTGTGCTCAACGTTGTTGGAGCATTACTGTTAGGCGTTGGTTTGCTCTTCACAATTCCGTTGTCTTATTGTGCGATCGCCGTAGCCTTTGAGGACATCGTTGGCTTGCCGATCTCAGATAGCTCAATTGCCTGAGAGAATGGCTGAAAAGCCTGGAGAAGTTTGATTTTCCTCGCAAAAAAGCAACTTTTCAAATAATATGTGGTCGAGACTGACAATCTCTTTCACGCTTGACCAACATCTCTATCGCTTGTCACCTGTCCGATTGCGGCATTAGTCATGATGCAGCAATCAAATTTCAATTAATTGCCAGGCTTTATTTTAAAGGCTTCTTTTCTCGTGCAAAGCGCACGAAAAAAAGAGCCTTTTAGCCAGCTTTAAAACACGCCTTAAAACCCCGGTGTTTTCAAAAACACCGGGGTTTTGCGTCCTTTGCGCAAGCTGTATTGATGCCCTTTAGGAAATGGCACCCGTACAATAGACAATGTATTTGTTTCTTGTTGTGGTCCTGTGTTTTTGCCAAAACCTAAGCAACTTGCACTTTTATTGGCCCTGATTGCTGGAAGTGCTGTCTACACCTACTCGTATCACACACTGGATGCAAACTTCCTGTGGAAGAGTTTAGTGGTTCTTCTGCCCGTGCAGGTAGGTGCCAGTATTTATCTGGCCTATCTGTACTGGAGCGGTAAAATTGCTGGAACACAACCGCAAATTAAAAAAGCAGACGATCAAGAGCCACGAATTAAAATTGATCCATAAAGGAAGAGCGTGAGCGCCACACCCCTAATCCCTCAAAGCATTTGAAGGTTCAATATCAAATCCGCTTAAATAACCGCCCTAAGGGACGACGCAACCCTGGCATCATGCCAGGGTGCATCCCACTTTTGTAAGTGAAGCGGGCGAAGCCCGCTTCACTTACAAAAGTGGGTTTCCAAATTTGCAAAAGTGGGATGCACCCTCATGCCATCCCTTTAAGGGTGTGGAATTGGCGATCGCCATAAAGTCTGAAGACGTACTTGGGGCGATCGCAATCTCCACTAATTGTCTTGTAAATCACTGTCTCTCAGACCGTATTCGGCCTGTGCCTCACTGATAGCCCGTTGGGTTTCTGTCCCCATCACCCCATCCAGAGGGCCGTAGTAAAATCCTTGATTGCGCAGCTTCCACTGCAAATCGAGAACGCTATAAGGGCCTTCGGTATCTGCTGGAGGTAACTGTGCAATAGGGGCTAGAGCCGGAGCCGGGACTGGGGCCGCGGTGGGTAGGCTGGGAGCCAGGGCTGGTTGTGATGGGAGAGGCTGAATGGGATCTGGGGCGGTACTGATAGGCGGTTGAGCGGCTACAGCGGTTTGGCTGAGGGCATCTTGTGTCGATGCTCCTACCACGCCATCGGGGTTTAACCCCTGAGCTTGCTGAAAGGCGATCACGGCCGCTTCTGTGAGCGAACCAAATACGCCATCGATAGCACCCTGGTAATATCCCAGGGACGACAAGCGACTTTGTAAGTCGGAAATGGCTATGCCAGAGTCTCCCACTTGCAATAGATTGTCATTTGCTGTGTCACTGCTGGCTGGTTGCAGAGCAGCCCACGTACTGGGGCCAACTACCCCGTCGGCTGTCAATCCAAGACTTTGCTGAAAGGCGATCACCGCATCCTGGGTAGCGGTGCCAAAGTAACCTGTAATTTCTTCTTGAAAGAACCCTAGATCAGCCAGTCGGGTTTGTAGTTCGGTGACAGCATCGCCGCTATCTTCTAGAGATAGGGAACCTGTTTGTGCCGTTTCTATGGCCTGGCTGATTCGAAACTCTGAGGATGCTATAGGATTGGCGATCGCACTTCTCTGAAACCCACCCAATACTGTAACGAGGGCGGCCCCCTGTAGAAGGGCAATGCTGAACGTCCCAACCAACCCGATTCCGTTTCTACGGAAGAAATGACAACGCATCATAATCGTCGCTGTGACGCCTCTTTGATGTCTATATATTGAGCCTTACGGCAATTTTTCGTGTCATTGTACGCTATTTTCTGATGAACGAATCAAGAATTTTGTGTTGACTGGGGAGGTGCGTGCAAAAGAAATGAAATCCTGGCCTCAGGAGTAACGTTGCCCGATACACTATTGCCAATCCTCTGATTGAACAGGTTCAAATGTTATGCAATACGGCCCCGGCACAGCGGCCACGTTTCTCTACTACTTCACCAGTACAGCGGTAGTTTTTACCCTGATTGCCGCCAAAGCTCTGGGCGCAGGTATTGATGGGGTTCCTCAGCAAGTGGGGTTGCTGGGAGGTCTTTTGGGAGGTTTGGTCGGAGCCTACTTCAACCGCACGATCACCTTTACCGTCGAGACCAACGGTAAGGATGCCGCCTCCAAAAAACTCATGCAAGCCCTCAAAGCGATGGGTTATGAGAAGAAGTCGGATGCAGACGGAATTGCCCTTTATGAGCGTAGTGGGCCGAGTAAACTTCTCTCCGGCAAAGTTTTTGTTCACCAGGAGGGGAAAAATGCAACCATTGCCAGCCGAGCTATTCACGTTAAAGCTCTGAAGCGACTGATTTAAGAAGTCCTACTCTAATAAACCTCAGTTCGGGATAAGCTGAAGTGCTCATTTTGGCGTGCGCTTTGCGCACGCCAAAATGAGCGTTTTCGAGTGCCGCGCAACGCGCGGCACTCGAAAACGTCCTTAACCCGAACTGAGGTTAATAAAGACAAGGCACGGTACTTTGTACCGTGCCTTGTCTTTATTAGGGATTTTAAGCACCGGTGGCGATCGCCTCACTAGCCAGCCAACGAGTAACCCTGGATATTTTCAGGATCAAATGAGTGCAAAATTTTAGCTGTTTGATCCACTGATTGCTCAGGGCCTTTTACCACAATTAAGTACTTCCCAGCATTGAGGCTATTGCGGTAGGAAAGTGCATCACCACTGCCAGCCGTCCAACCTACCAGAGTTCCAACAATCATGGCACCCGTAATACCTGCACCCGCACCCAAAAGACCACCAATAATGTGGCTGATTGCCAGGGAGGTCGGTCCGATTTGGATATTGGTCAGCCAGTTAAAGAAATAACCTGCTGCAAATCCAAAGGGAACCAGCAAAAATAACAGTCGTGTAATATTGGCCTTAGCCGCGTGATTGGGCTCAATGAGACCAAATTCATCTGCGCTCATGTGACCGTTGCCAAGAAGAGCGATTTGCTCAGCAGGCAAATTAGCAGATTGCAATGCATTATATGCTTCCTCTGCTTTCTCTTTATCAGAGAGAACAGAGACCAAGTAGTTCTTTGCCATGTACTTCACCTAAAACCGACAACAGGAGGGCGATCGCTCCTCCAAAAAACGAAATAGCTGCTCCTGGGATTACAGGAATCAGCGTGAGAACAATTTTCCGCGTGCTCAGCACGCGGAAAATACGTCCTATCACGGTTCTAAAGCCCAACTAAACAGATAGTTACAACGCTTTAGACGGGGTTTTCCCCATACGTATCACGCAGGAAAAATCGCCCTTGCAAACGACCCTATACTTCTACAGGGGTTTGCTTGTTTACAGACTGGATGTCACCACTGGGCTGAAGTGCATTCCCTTCAATGAAGGAGCGCAGCATCCAAGCCATCTCTTCGTGCTGTTCCATCAAACCTGTCAAGAAGTCCGCCGTACCTTCGTCGTGGAATTCATCCGAGCACTGGTCGATGTTTTCCCGCATAGTACGGATGATCAGTTCATGATCCTCTACCAGGTTCTGCACCATGCCGCTGGCGCTGGGCACTTCGCCTTCATGTTCTTGAATGGAAGCCGCACTCAGAAAACCTTGAGCGGTTCCCAGAGGGTAACCACCCAGCATCCGAACGCGCTCGGCAATGGAGTCAATACTCTCGGTCAGAGCTTGATAGTGCTCTTCCCACAGCTCGTGCAGGCTGCGGAACTGAGGACCAACCACATCCCAGTGGTACTTCTTGGTCTTAATCAGAAGCAGATAGGCATTTGCCAAATTCTGGTTCAAAAGATTAACGACTCCGCGCCGTTGTTCTTCAGTCAAACCAATGTCGAGTGGTCGCATACAGATTTGTCCACCTTTACGGGCCTACCCTTCCAGTTGAACAAAAACGCAAATTTTTAGTATCCATCCAATGAAATAAACACAGCTAAAGTAATTTTGAATAGTGTTACGGGTAACGACTTGTACAGACTTATACAAATGGATGATAAGGTGTAGGCTTATGGAGCAAACTCAAGGGTAAAAAGATAGTTTTAAGGCTATTCAAACGGTGTAATTAGGCGATCGCCCCTATGTCTAATGACTGAACATCATCTCCTCCTTCTAGAACTCTGGCTAGGGGCGGATGGTTGAAAATTGGAGGACTGCTCTAATCAAAAAAATGTCATAAATTCGCTTTAACCTTTTTAAGCTATTCCATTAAATAAATCCTTTTTGTTAAATTTGCTTTTCTCTACCGGATCACAACCAATGAATAACCCGCCGACGGATCGTTTAAAGGGCATAGAGCTCATTAGTTGTGCTAAGTCTGTTGCTTCCCGAGGGTTGCAAGAAGCGACGCGGCAATGTGGCTACAGTCAGGATACGCAAGCCTTTTTTAACGAGTTGGAGCAAGCCTGTAATGCTCTAGGTATTAATATTAGTTCCATTAATGATCTAGTTACGGATCAGGAAAACTTAATTCGGAAAGGTGGTGTTGAAGTTGCACCCGATTCTTCAACGGAATTGTAAAGGAAATGCCTTAAAGATTGTTTCGATGCGTAAAATCAAAAGCTGAGTTAACGGGTCCTGTTTTAGATGCTTGAGTCACTTTTTCTGTGAGCAAGTCACTAAGCATAACTCAACATAAACTCAAGATGATGTGTTGTTCATCACGACAGTACATCGTTTTGGATTTATGTCGAATGCGCATACAAGTTGAGCTCCTTGTCTAATTCTTTTAAGAGATAACTTCTGATCTTAGAAATTCTGCCTTTAGATGGAGCATTCCTTCTTCTTAAATTGGGTTAGATGGAAGCTATAGATGAGCAATGATTCTTTCAGGTGTGAACCTGGAGCAATCTAAGAATTTTTCAGGTTTGGTGAAGGTGTTTTAGAAAAATCAAGAGAGTCTAGCATATGTCCCCCGAAGAGAAAAAAAGACGAGTTGTTGGTAAGGTTTCCCATAGCATGCTTGCAACTCGCGATGGTTTTTTAGTTGCTGCTGAAGGGTCGCTCGTTAATGAAACAGAAGCCGATATTGCTGAAGTTTCAGGCCTTTTAGATAACCTGTACCGGGCAACTCATTATTCTTCGGGTAGAAGCCGTCCCTTCAACCCGATGGATGAATTCTAGGGTCCGCTTCAAACGTCATTTTTTCGTGCGCTTCACGCACAAAAAAATGGCCCTTTCAACTAGCTTTAAACTACACCCTAGAGAATAAGGCTACTTTGGTTTTCGCCCTCAAAAGACCAGTTCCCCTATCGTTTATTTCTTTAAACCTGATAGAAAACCACTGATGAGCATCATTCTCCGCGAAGATGTTACCTATCTTCTTCTCGAAAAGCTGTTTTGTCCAACAGCGGACGCCCATCGGCAGTTTGATCAGGAGATGGGCGATCGCCAGATTAACCCCCATGAAATTCTGCTGCACCTGCACTATCTGGCCCAATGGGGCTATATTGAGGCTCTATCTGACCTGGCAGCTAAGCCTGATTCAGCGAACTCGCTTCCTCTCAGCCAGGTAGCCCTAACCCAGCAAGGTCAGCAATTTTACAAGCGGTTACTGGCTAACTCCCCCCATTTAGTAGAAGGGAATACATCGTTAAAGCCTGAAGTATCTGGATTTCTCGCTTTATAAGGGATTTAGTTATCGCGAGTGCGCTCGACATGCTTGAGCACGTGTAATGTAAACAACGTTAGCACTGTCACCAAAATTCCCATTTGCCACTGGCCAACGCTGACGCCTAAGCCGATGGCTGCCGAGATCCAAACTGTTGCTGCAGAGGTGAGACCGTGGGTGCGATCGCCCTTCAAAATCGACCCCGCTCCCACAAAACCAACACCTGTGCTAATCCCCTGAACAACGCGGGAAAGGCTATCGACCGATTCCTGGCCTGTCTGGCTCTGAAGCAGGCTCAGAGCAAAGGTCGCAGAACCTAAACTTACCAAAATGTTCGTTCGCAGCCCGGCCGGTTTAGAAGCCCGTTCTCGTTCCCACCCGATCATGGCACCCAGTAACATGGCCAGCAGTAACCGTCCCGCAAGCTCCAAAAACGACAAGGGATAAGTATTAGGCATCATTCGTCCCGAACAGTATTACCTATAGCAGCCTAAGGATTTTCAAAGAACCTGTACATTACCCGCAGAGAGACGCCAGGAAGATTCACATGTGGCAACGTTGGGCGAATTATTGGAATCGGGGTGTCATCCTCATGATTCTTGTGAATCTGTCGTTGGTATTTTTCAACCTGAGCTACATCTCTCTACGCTGGTGGTACTTAGACCAAATGCCACGGCTTGTTGAAATCTACGACCCCATCAAGGGTATTGAACCGAGCCCTACCGCTGAGCGTTACTTGGAAACAGTAGATCAGCTGAACCAGAGGATTGGCACCCAGGGGTTAGAGGCCACCCAAACTGCTGAATTGTTAGCAAATTTACGGCAACAGAGCCAGATTCTTACGACGGAAACACTCTTTGCCTCTTCTCAGCAGGAGCGGCTATTCGCAGAACTTCAGCGACGCATACAAGTGCGCATGCAGACGGCTTCTGCGACGGATGCATGGATTCAATTTTGGCAAACCGACTATTTGCAGCAAACAGGTTGGCCTGAAGCCAGAAATTTCCTTACGAGCGAGATTACTCCTCTTCTATCTCAAACCTACTACCATCGCACTCGGGAGATGGGGCAGCCTGTCGATAACTTCTGGAAAATCGATCTGGCTTTTATGCTTTTATTTGGCGTCGATTTTCTGATTCGTACCTGGCTGATTAGTCGCGAACGTAAGCACATCACCTGGGGGGATGCGATCGCCCGTCGCTGGTATGAGTTTCCCCTCTTCTTCCCATTCTGGCGTTGGATGCGTCTGTTGCCCGCTGCCGTGCGATTGCATCGCACCAATTTGGTGAATGTGGAACGGCTGATTGGTCAGGCGACCCATGAGCCTGCCGCATATCTATCTGATCGCGTCATGCGGTTTGCCCTGGTGCAAGTAGTGAATCAAGCTCGGGCTTCGGTGGAGGCGGGTACTCTGTTTAAGCAATTATCCCCAACCGAAGACTACACCGAAATTGGCCGACCAGGGAAACTGGAACAGGTGGGCGATCGCCTCCTCGAGCTCATTGTCTATAGCGTAATTCCTCACATTAAACCCGATTTGAAGAAGGTACTACAACGCAACCTCAACAGTGTGGTGATGCAATCCAACCTGTATGAGCATCTTCAACAAATTCCCGGATTTAGTATTCTTCCGGCCACATTGTTCAGTAATCTTTCAAATCAATTAGCTCAAGCAGCTTGCGATCTGCTGATTGAATCCTACAACGACACCGAAGGTCGAGTTTTACTGGATCAGCTGAGCCAATCATTTCGAGAAACATTAAGCGAGCATCTCCAAAAAGAGCTGAACTCGGAGGATATCAAGGTCTTGATATCCGATTGGCTAGAGGAGATTAAACTGAATTATATTCAGCAAGCTACCTATTATGATCCCATGGCTATCTTGGAGGAAGCGGAACGATATCGATAAGGGGTGCATCCCAGTTTTGTTAATGTGGCGGGCTTCGCCCGCCACATTAACAAAACTGGGATTTCAATCTGCAAAAGTGGGATGTACCCATCGATAGGTCTTTGAGAAGACCATCCAAAGTTCATCTAAATATATTAGGAATTATGTGGTCTTGTTGGATGTAGAACATCTCACATTCAACAAGACTGCATCAGGTATCGCAAACTTAGCCATATTTCAAATGCATCTTGCCCTAGCCAAAGCGCATGGCACAAAGTGCCATGCGCTCAAGAGTACAACTTTTCGTTTTGAGTGGAGCCTAGCGCCCGTTAGATGCGTTATCCCGGAGGGGAGGAACACTCCGTTCTACGACATTAGGATACAGTTCGCCAAAATCTTCAACGGCATCTGCAGATTCCTTCGCAATCCGCTCTGCTCGCTTTCCAGGCTTCCCTTCCACTTCACGAGCTTCCTGCTGCCATTCGCCCGTCGTTTTAGGACGAGCGGAGTCATCCTGGTGAATAAGGTCGTCTACCCGATTGGTAAGCGCCTTAGTCCGTTGTTCAGCTCCAACACCCGTAGTTAGAAAGATAACGGCTACCAAACAAAGAGATAAAAAGCGTTTTACTTGAAACACTTGAAGGAGCGAATAGATAGGAGTAATAAGTTTGGAAATCAAGCTCAACATAATAAAGCTCCGTGAGTTTTTGCTTCATCTGCTTGAGAGGGTGTTTGAAAAGCCCCAAAAGGACCTATTTTTCGTGCGTTACATGCATGAAAATAAATTCTTCAAACACCTTCAGGCCGTGGTTTAACCCCAACAGAGTTAGACTCTGATGTAGAAGGGGATTAGACCTCTGACCGCTTGCTTCCTGCAAGCATTCTCAAGAGTAACTTGATTTAATTCTTGATACTTCTAGCAAAAGAGATAATATCGGCACTGCTTGAAGAAGCCAAAGATGGATAAGTAGTTCAGCTCAGCTAAACACAACACTTAAAACACTGTACTGCTCATAAAGCAGAAGACACAGCATTTCGAGTTTTCTGTTTAATCAAGTAGCAAGTACTGAATACCTAAGTTTGCCTATATCTGGAGTGGCTTTCCGCCACTAAGTACTGGCGATACTGAGTACTAGCGATAAGGATGGAATGACGCTCTATTGAAGTTTGTAATGACACGCTATAAGACACGGCTATATTTCGAATTTCAGTAGTGTTCAATGTTGGCAATTAACCAATGAGATAAACTCGATACATTTAATGAAAATGAAAACCTACCGAAAGGTAGACGTGTCTATTCCCATCGATATACTAATCTCATATAGCGCCAAATTTGCCAATAGCCCCTGCAGCGAGCTCTGTAATTTCCTTGCAGATTGATATCCGTTCATTGCACTTCATTGCAGAGCTTCATAGGGACGAATTGCTATTCGCCCTCTTCATGGCTAATGCCTGAGGGTAAATTGTTTTCGCCCTCTAAGGAACTTGATTCCTAAGAGCAAATAGCGATTCATTCCGCTCCATTTCATTTTTAGACCCGCTTCCACAGATTCATAATCAGTATGCAGCTTTTATCTCAATCAGGGCTTCGAAAGTTGGCGGAAATTACAGCGAATCCTTGTGTGTCGCTTTATCTTCCGGAGGCTTCCCTTGATCTTCCTCCCCAAGCGCGTAAGAACCAGCTCAGGCAATTGTTGGAAGATGCGCACTTACAGCTTCAAAAGCAAGATTTCTCCCAGATTTTGATTTGGCATCTTCTGAGACCAGCGGAAACATTTTTAGAAAATGACCATTTTTGGCAGATGGTTAGAGAAGGGCTTGCCATCTACTTGACCCCCGATGGTATGTTTTCCTTTCAGCTTCCTCTGCAGGTGGAACCCTTGGTATGGGTAAGCGATCGCTTCTATCTCAAGCCGCTTTTTCCGTGTATAGCATCGCCCAGCTATGCCTATATCTTGGCCCTTAGTGAGAAGCGGACTCAGCTTTATCAGGCGACTGCCACAACGATTAGCAAAGTTCCATTATTCTATGGACTGCAAGTTTTAAATCAGGCTAACGTTTGTGCTTCCCCAGGGGTACGCACGTTACCAAGGGTGCGAGAGCGTTCTACGCTCCTGACCGTTGAAAAGCGGGATGCCCTGCATCAAATTTGCTCACGAATTGATGTAGCCCTGCAAACCTATTTATCTTCGGAGCCTGTACCCCTCTTATTAGTTGCAGAGCGGGACATACAGGCTATCTACCGCTATACCAATACCCTGCCTAACTTGCTGAATGTAGGCTTGGAGCATAATCCAGACGACCTGCCGTTAGAGATCCTGCATCGAATGGCCTGGGAGAATGTTGAGCCCTGGTTGAGGCGATCGCGCGAGAGTGATATACAGCGCTTCAATGCACTTCAAGCCTTGGGTCAAGCAAACTCTTATCTGGAACAAATTGTCCCCGCCGCCTGTCAAGGTCGGGTAGAAACCTTATTTGTTATGGCAGAGCGCCAGTACTGGGGGCAAATTGATCTAAATTTTGGGGCTTTAGAGCAAGTTAACGATACCCATCCTCAAGACGGTGGGGCACTGGTAGATTTGTTAGATTTAGCGGCAACACAAACATTTCTGCGAGGGGGTAAAGTTTACGTTGTACCCGTTGAGGAGATGCCAGCGTCTGCTCCTATGTCTGCTATTTATCAGCGAGCTCATCTATAAATAGGGAAAATAGGATAGTTTTGCGCATAGAAAATATGCGCAAAACTATCCTATTTGTACTGAAGAAGGGAAAGAAAAGATGAGGTGTTTATAAGCTACAAATAATCTATTTGTTTAGCTAGAACACACCAGAATTTCCCATGAGTGCTTTAATATGAAAAAGCTTAGGTAATAGGACTGACAGGTTAAATTTTTTCAAAGGCTTTATTCTTTTTAATAGGCTGGCTTATTTGACAAGAGTTCTTTCAGGTGTATTCCTCTCTCCACTTATCTAAGGCTGAAAGTTCATAGAGCCAATCTGGTGAGTGCCTTTGGCCCCTCCCAGGCTGCCTTGTTCGCTGTATATCTTATTGCGACGAGCGCATGACGCCATACATTAACCCCTGGAATTCTCCTCTAAACTCATCCGAAGCAAACTCTCCAGATAGATTAGAGAACTCGTCCGGTAAGCCCACAATTCTGATTGTGGAAGATGATCCAGATAATGCCTTTTTAGCCCGCTATATCAGCGAAACTGCCGGGTATATTTCTCATGCTGCTTCTTCCGGTAATGAGGCTCTTGGGCTGCTGGATCGGCATCAGTATGACCTGATGCTTCTCGATATTGTTCTACCCGATATTGATGGGTTCGGTATTCTGCAAGAAGTTCGCCAGCGCTACCCAACCACAAAAATGCCGATTATCGCAGTTACTGCTATGGCCTACCATTGGCAGCAGCAACATATTATAGAGGCCGGTTTCGATGGCTACCTGTGTAAACCCTACACGTTGGAAGCTATGGAGACATTACTCCTCAAGTACTGCTCCTGTAAAAGCTCACTCTAAACATACTCTCGTCGGTTGTCGGCAGTATTCGTGGGTTTTAGGAGGCGTTTTCTCACGTTTTTATCCAGGGAAAATTGCTTGGCGATCGCACCCAACGTTCGAATTTAGAAGAGAGTCGCCAATTCAATTACAAAAGTCGTTCTCTGAAAGCTTCCCAAACATTGAGAACAACTGTCTATTACCCCTGGGAAATGGGAGTCCGTTTGGATGTTGTTACGTCTCTTTGGGTTCTAACTTGGGGTGAGCGATCCAAAATAACAACAATAGCCGATCGCCCTGTTTCTAACGTTGCGTCACTTAAGATGTCAACAACCCCGACCTCTAAAATTCGCTCAATTTCTTGTCGAACAATTGGCTTTAAAGAGGTGTCCAAATGATCACGAACGGTTTCTACTAATTCAGTATGGCCGTTGTCTTGTAGAAGCGTTTCTGTTTGAGTTAACGCGTTTTCTAGAACAAGCACCAATGTCGTATCCATTAATTGGCAGGTAACACGGGCTGGTTGATGCTCAAGGTGAGTCCGGTAGAGGGCTTGAATACTTTGAGACAATGAACGTTGAAGTTCACCAACGGTAGGATATTTTTTATCGTTCATTTATGTAGGTTTCTACAATTAATAGATAGACAAGGGACTAACAATGATTAAGATGGAGAATGCTGTTCTAGTTAACAGCGCATCATCTTAGCAAAGAACCTTTAACGGTGAATTGCAACAACTAACTTATGTAATTTCAATTTAGTTGCACTGTTTTCATAGAGCATCCATCCCCGGAAGGATAATAGAAACTACTGTATTTAACTCTAGATTTAATACAGCTCTCAGTCTAAAAAGAACCTTAAGATATACACCGTTGAAAGTATATAACTGCATGTCCTGATACAGGATTTACCTACCATGGATAGCTTAAGCAGGCATTGTCCTGAATCTATGATGAGGTATGAAGGTAGGGTATACAATGCCTTTTCTTCTAAACCTATCTGCAGGTTTCAAAATTATGCCTACCTGCTTCTTACGGGCAATTGGGAGCTCTCTTTTTCCTTTTGAAAGTGATAGTAAAAAGACTTTGAATTGTGTTTTCTATTGATTTTTGCATGCACTTTGTACACTCAATCCCTCCCCCTTAACTCGAATGGGCAATATGAATAAGACTTACGTATGCTTGTTGTGTGTGGTATGGAAAGCACATCACACAACAAGCATACGTAAGTCCTGATGAGTATATGTTGTTATCGCAATATGCAAGTGCGTTAAGTACAGTTCAGCAATTCTCAGTATGGGCTTCAAAGCTGAGAGTTCGTGCCCGAAGGGCACGAACTCTCAGCTTTGAAGCCCGAAAATAGCCCGTCGAAGGCGGGCTATTTTCGGGCTGGATTTCAAAATGAGAATTGCTGAGTACAGTTAGCGGTGGTGTAGGGTACGAAGTGCCCCACACCACCTAATCAACGTGCACAGCGCTATATACCGTTTTTTAAGCTGCGCCTCCCATTTGACGCAGCTTCCTATTGATTTGGTGTGAGTACAAGGACGTAAATTGCCCACCCCATTCTTGGGGTAGAAAGGCTGCATGATTTCCTATGCAGGACTGGCCGCTTTCACCTTGGCAGGAGGATGTTGAGTCAGAACTTTCTTGAGATATTGTCCGGTAAAAGACTCCTTAACCTTAGCAACCGTTTCTGGAGTTCCCTGGGCAATAATCTCGCCGCCGCGATCGCCTCCCTCTGGCCCCAGGTCCACAAGCCAGTCAGCACAGCGAATCACATCCAGGTTGTGCTCAATAACCAGAACAGTGTTGCCCATGTCGGTTAGCCGTTGCAACACATCCAACAGCTTATGAACGTCGTAGAAGGAAAGCCCAGTTGTGGGTTCGTCGATAAGATAGAGTGTTTTACCCGTTGCTCGACGGGAAAGTTCTGTCGCCAACTTCAAACGCTGAGCCTCACCACCCGAAAGGGTGGGTGCCGTTTGTCCTAAGCGAATATAGCCCAATCCCACATCTACCATCGTTTGCAGCTTTGTTGCCGCCTTGGGGATGTTGGTGAAAAACTCCAGGGCTTCCTCTGCCGTCATATTCAATACATCGGAGATGGATTTGCCCTTGTATTTCACTTGTAAAGTTTCGCGGTTGTAGCGGGCTCCTTTACACACTTCACATTGCACGTATACATCCGGCAGGAAGTTCATCTCAATGACGTTCACCCCCTGACCGCCACACGCTTCGCAACGTCCACCCTTGACATTGAAGGAGAACTGTCCGGCTTTGTACCCCCGAGCTTTCGCTTCAATGGTTTCTGAGAACAAGTCACGGATGACATCAAATACACCCGTGTAAGTGGCTGGGTTGGAACGGGGAGTGCGACCAATGGGTGATTGGTCAATCACAATGGCCTTATCCAGGGCATTTAGCCCCTTCAATTGCTTTAATTCCTTCGGCATTGGCACCTTGTGACCAAAATGGTGTTGCAGTGCCGGATACAACAGCTCATTGATCAGCGTCGATTTGCCTGAACCAGAAACCCCGGTAATACAGACAAACTTGCCTAGCGGAATTTCCAGGTCGATGTGCTTCAGGTTGTTACGGTAGGCATCCGTGAGCGTGATAACAGAGCCGTTCCCGGGGCGACGCTGGGCTGGAGTTTGGATGACGCGACGACCCGATAAATAGGCTCCCGTCAGCGAATCCTCGGCCTCTAGCAAGTCTCCCAGAGTCCCCTGAGAGACGATGTTGCCGCCATGTACTCCTGCCCCGGGGCCAATATCCACCAAATAATCGGCGGCCCGAATAGTGTCTTCGTCGTGTTCCACCACAATGAGGGTGTTGCCCAGATCGCGGAGACGTGTGAGGGTGGCAAGCAGGCGATCGTTATCGCGTTGGTGCAAGCCAATGCTCGGTTCGTCCAATACGTAGAGCACCCCGGTCAGACCTGCCCCAATCTGGGTGGCCAGACGAATTCGTTGGGCTTCTCCACCGGACAGGGTCATCGCTGTTCGATCCAGCGTCAAATAATCTAACCCGACATCCAGCAGAAATTGCAGCCGCGCCCGCACTTCCTTTAGAGCCAGGTCGCCAATCTGGGCCTGGCGGGGCGTTAGTTGCATTCCATTAACCCGTTCCAGGCTTTCTCGAATAGAGACACTGGTGAGGTCTTTGATACGGTACTGACCCAGCCGTACCGCCAGAGCTTCAGGCTTGAGGCGATCGCCCTCACAAGCCTCACAGGGCTGATCCACCAGATACTGCTCCAGCTTTTGCTTGAACATTTCGGAGCTACTTTCCCGGTACTGCCGCTCCAGCATGGGAAGTACCCCTTCGTACTTGCGGTTGTAGCCCTTAGCTTCGCGGTAGCGGGAATCCGTCTCGATGTAAATTTTTTCCTCAGAACCGTGCAGCAGCACATGGCGCTGGTCGGGGGTCAGCTCATTCCATGGGGCTTGAATCTCAAACCCAAAAGCTTTCCCAACGCTATAGAGCAGGGAGAAGTAGTAGGTATTGTCCTTCTCAGACCAGGGGGCGATCGCCGCATAGACGGGCAAGTTGGGGTCGGGAATCACCAATTCTGCTGAGAAGGTCCGGAGGCTTCCGAGCCCGTGGCACTCGGGGCAGGCTCCATAGGGTGAGTTGAAGGAGAACAAGCGGGGTGACAGTTCTTCCATCACGGCCCCATGCTCAGGGCAAGCAAAGTTTTCGGAAAAGACCAATTCTAGAGTATTTGTCTTGCCTTCCTCGTCCTTGCGACCATACTTCCCGGCTGGTTCAGCCGCTACTCCTGGTAGTACCGCCAACTGCAGGTCAGGATTTTGGGGAAATTGCACCACATTATCGACTTCTGGTAGCGTTGCATCAATTAACGCAATGCCCTCAGAGCGCTTCAAACAGGTTGAAAGAGAGTCCACCAGTCGTTCCTGAATTCCCTCTTTTTTAACCAGACGGTCAATCACAATCTGAATGTGGTGGCTGTGATTTTTCTCCAGCTCAATGTTGTCGCTCAGCTCCCGAACATCTCCATCCACCCGTACTCGCACAAAGCCTTCTGCGGCCAGGCTGGAGAGCAGTTTCTTATGGGTGCCCTTTTTCCCTCGTACCACCGGTGCAAGGATCTGAAATTTAGTGCGATCCGGCAGGGTCATGATTTTGTCCACCATCTCATCAATGGTTTGGGGAACGATGGAGCGATCGCAAAGGGGGCAATGGGGTTGTCCAGCCCGACCAAACATGAGTCGCAAATAGTCATAGATCTCTGTCACCGTGCCCACGGTAGAGCGAGGGTTATGGGACGTTGATTTCTGATCAATAGAAATAGCCGGGCTGAGCCCTTCAATCGCATCCACATCGGGCTTATCGACCTGTCCTAAAAACTGGCGGGCGTAGGCACTGAGGGATTCTACATAGCGACGTTGTCCCTCCGCGAAGATGGTGTCAAAGGCCAGAGAGGATTTTCCTGAGCCGGAAACTCCCGTAAACACGATGAGGCGATCGCGTGGAATCTCCAGGTCAATATTCTTCAGGTTGTGTTGCCGTGCACCCCGGATATGAATTGTGTTCTGAGCAATGGACTCTAAGCGGCCCGACTCCGCCAGGGTCTTATCTAGAGCTGCCGCATGATGACCATTGGTGGCAGTAGATTTCCGAGACTTTGCAGACTTTGCAGACTGGGCCATGGCCATTTCGGGGGGAATTTTATTGTAGAGATGAACCACTGCGGGGATGAACCACCGAACAGCAACAGATTTTAATGATTCTATCGTTTTGGGTTAGGTCTAGGGGGCCTACCCAGGCTTTTGCTGAAGGCTGAACGTTCCAGAGAACTCCCAATTCAGCCCCCCAATAATACACCTGTTTGCTATGAGATGGCTGTATCAAAAACATACAAGACGGGTCTAGTGGCAGGCGCGACCCGTGAATAGATTTTGTTGAGTCTTACCCATCTGCCATGAAGCACTGAAAAAACGTTGCTTCTTCGTGTGCACCACACGAAGAAGCAACGTTTCCAAGATCTATTAAGACTTTGTACCTGTTAGTGCGGGTTCTTTAACCTCTGAGTTGGCGGTTTCCTCTCCACCAGCTGCCTTGGTTTTCGCTTCCCCATGGTGGAAGCGGATACCCAAAATCAGGTCATAGACGAAGCCCAGAAAATCTTTTCCTTTGAAGATCCCCAGAGTCTGATGACAGCCCTTCTGGTCTAACAACGGTTGGGTAGCGTAGTAGGCGGCCTGATAGTTATACCAGGGAATTGCGGGCCACAGATGATGAATCAAATGGTAGTTCTGACCCATGATCAGCAGGTTGAGGATGGGACTGGGATAAACCCGAGCATTCTTCCAGCGATCGCGCTCCTGAAAAGGACGATGGGGCAGGTAGTCGAAGAACAACCCCAGCGCTAACCCAACGACCAGAGCCGGGGAGAACCAGAAGTTCATGATGTACCCGATAAAGCCGTAGTGCACTCCCAGGTAAATCACAGTCGCCACGGCCAATCGTGCCAGAAACCACTCCAGCAACTCATATTTGCGCCATAAACGCCGCTTGAAGAAGAAAATTTCGTGATAGAAGAACCGGGCGGCAATGAGCCAGAGAGGCCCACCCGTCGAAACAAAATGATCGGGATCATTGTCAGGGTCGTTCACATTGGCGTGATGCTGCATGTGAACTCGGGTAAAAACCGGAAAGGAAAAGCCGAGCATCAGGGCGCTACCGTGACCAAGGACGGCGTTGATGATGCGATTGCGATGGGCCACATTATGAGAGGCATCGTGAATTACGGTGCCAACCATATGTAAGGCCACAACATTCAGCCCAAAGCAGCACCAGTCCACCCAGTGCCAGCGCCAGTATCCCAACGTTGAAAGAATAGCCAGCGCCACCGCACCCACAAACATGAGAAGCGTAGGATTTAAGTCTCCAGGCGGACCCACCAACTCCTTTGGCACTGTCAGGGGCTTCGTGGCCTCCGACATCGTATCCATACTCCTTTTTGCGTATTCCTTGCGTAGTATAAAGGAAGTCGGATACAGAATGAAGTTTTGTGAAATTAACTCATTTAATCTGCACAGAGAAGGTCATAGCTCTGACCTATCCAATGTGTCATCCGGCTCCTTAAATCCAAGTATTCCCACTTTCTAATCCTCTAACCCCCTAGATTTGTGTGCATAACCCGTACACAAATCTAAGGCGCTAGAGGATTTATCAGTCTTCTAAAAAAAGAAAACGCCCCGGCCCGAGAGCCAGGGGTTTAATCAGGGTGCATCTACCACTCCATACTTCTAGTGCCTAAGAAGACTGTCCGGAGAATTTACAGCTCTTTCGAGAAGAAACTTGAGTCGTACTTCACTCGAATTGAAAAGGGTTATAGGTGCGATCGCTAAAGAACCCGAAAAGGACATAGGCGGCTACCTATGCATCCTGGAGCCAAAATAGATTGAATCCATAAAATAGTTTTGAATTTATTTATCAATATAAAGAGTTTGTATTCTTTGACTCCGTAATTTTGCGGTTTTTTCAATTGCTGAAGATAGCCATTTCTAAAATTTAGTTTGTTTTTTAATGAATTGTAGGTAAAAGCTCGTAGAGCCTCTTCTATATCCTTCTCCAGTGCAATGAGGTACGAGAGAGGGATGTGAACGAAATCCTGTACTTCTCTCCTGTAATGTACTGGAGTGGAAGATCCTGTATTCGAGTTTGGGGTTTAATCCAAATCTGAAAGGAGTGGCAAGAAACTATCAGGAAGCCAGAAGTTATAGGAGTTTAATCTGGGAATCGGTAGAGACTCCGTAATATTTTCATCACTACTTAATAAAGCAGTGAATTACGTCAAAGAATTTCTCAATCCATGTTTTCTCGGAGAATCTGCGGGGTACTCTTGGCAAAGTGTGTAAGTTTACTGATGGGCTAGTCATCTCAAATTTAGATGGATTGATCATCTAGATTTGCCGATTTAGCCATCAGAAAAAGGAACTTCACCTCCTCATGATTTATCCTCAATTTTGCTCGTGGAGTCCTCATGCAGAGTGCTAATTTCGGCTCGTTTTCGAATGACCCGTCGCCTGGTGTTGCCCTTCCAAGTTCGCCTCTTGATACGTATCCCGACCTTGGGAAGCCACTTAATCTCTCTGCAACTCTTAGCCTTGCCAGCGGGGCTGCTTATCAAAATTTAACGCCCATTGAACGGCAAGCATCGTCACTTCGAGAAAGGATGTTGCCCTTCCGTGGCCCTGACTATCTCTTGGGAGCAGGAAACTATGCTCTGTATGGCAAATCCACGAATCAAACGAAGGCCGTACGCACAATTCTAGGTACGGCTGGTCGTGACACGATTAATACCGTCAATCGAGCTGTGGCGGTTGGAGATAGACTGCAAATCTTAGCCAGAGGGGCCGCTGATACCGTCAAAGTTGGCATCCGGACTTCAGCTTATGGCGAAGCTGGTAATGATGTGTTAGATGCCAGATTGGGGCGAGGAAGCAACTACCTATATGGCAATGCTGGAGCCGATACGCTCTACGCTCGTACGAATGATTTTCTGTTTGGAGGCGATGGCAACGATACCTTATGGGCTGGCTCTGGCCGCAACCGCCTGACGGGTGGAACTGGTGCCGATCGCTTTTGGCTTGGAAATGGCAGCTTTCCCTCGGCGGTGAATACCATTCTGGACTTTAACCCGGCTGCCGATCTGCTGATGATTCGGAACCTGCCGGGGGTTCGCTCCTTTGCCGATATTTCGTTGGTCCAGCAGGGAACGGGGACTCGCATTCTGGCAGCGGGGCGGGCGATCGCCGTCCTCAATAACGTTCTACCCAGCCGATTACGTGCCGCCAACTTCCGCATCTCCACCAACGACCCCTTAGTTCCCGCCCCAACAATCACAGCGGGTTTGGTGTCTGATACCGGCGCGTCTGCCAGCGATTTCATTACCCAAACTGCTACCATTACAGGTCAGGTTGGTGGCCAGCGCCTCTCTCGCTTCGAGATCAAAGCTGACAACGGCAGTTTTGTTGACTTTACGAATCAGTTAAATAATGGTCAGTTCACCCTGACCCCAGCCGTATTGGATACCCTCAGTGGTGGCACCCTGAACAACGGGCCGCATACCCTTCAGTTCCGGGCAACCAACGACCAGAATACTGCAACGGTGCGAAACTTTACCTTTACGCTGGATACCGTTGCTCCCAGCAACCCTACGCTGAATGCTCCTGGTGTAACTGCCAGCACAACTGAGCCTTACACCTTTACAGTGACCTATACCGATAACCAGGCCATTCAGGTTGGGAGTTTGGGCGATGGTGATGTGCGCGTAACGGGGCCTGGGAGCTTCAGCCAATCGGCAACTCTTGTAAGTGTCGATACCAATAGTGATGGTGCCACTCGCACAGCCACGTACCAGATTATTCCCCCTGGCAATGGCTGGGATCTGGCTGAGAATGGTTCCTACACCGTTGAGGTCCTGGGGAATCAGGTCAGTGACGTTGCAGGTAACAGCCTGACTGCTAGTACGCTAGGTACCTTCAATGTCAACATTCCCCTGAACTTGAATGTGGGATTAACCAGTGACACAGGGGCGTCTAATACAGATAAGGTCACGACCACTGCAGGGATTACTGGAAGTATTCAGGGTAGTGGTTTCAGCGCCCTGGAGATCAGCGTTAATGGTGGTAGTTTTCAGCCTGTTACCAATTCCGTCACTAACGGTAACTTTGCTTTTACAGCAGCTCAGCTGGCAACCTTTAATGGCGGTCCCTTAACGAGTGGTGCCAATACTATTGTGTTGCGAGCAACCACGACGCAAAGTACGGTTACCGAGCAGACCTTAAACTTTGTTCTGGATACGAGTGCGCCCACGGCTGCAGTCACGGCTGCTAATGTTACTGCGGCCAGCAATACCTACTCCTTTACGGTCAACTTTGCGGATGACAATGCCATAGATGTCAGCACTCTCAGCAACGGAGATGTGCGTGTCACGGGACCAGGCGGCTTTAACCAGTTGGCCAACCTGGTTGATGTAGACCTTAACAGTGATGGCACACCCCGTACAGCAACGTTCCAAATTACTCCGCCTGGAGGCGATTGGAATTTGGCTGATAACGGAACCTACACGGTGGCCCTGGTGGCGAGTGGCGTCTCGGATGTAGCGGGTAATCAGAACGCTGCGGCTACCCTGGGGAACTTCACGGTCAATCTTCCGTCTGCTCCCACCGTGACCGTTGGGTTAACGAACGATACGGGCGTTTCTAACACGGATGGCTTGACGAACTCTGTTGGGGTTACCGGGCAAGTTACCGGTTCGGGGATAAGTCAGCTCCAGGTACGGCTAGATAACGGCAACTTTGTTGATGTAACCAGTGCGCTGAACGTAAACACCGGCGCCTTTACCCTGACATCTGCACAGGTTATTGCAGCTGCAAGTGGCACGCTGGCAAACGGAGCCCATACTCTGACCATTCGGGCAACGAATGGCCAGGGTTCCACTGATAGCACCCTAAACTTTACGTTTGATACCCAGCTTCCTCGAGTGCAATCCGTTAATGCGGCCAACGCACTAGCAGCGGGAGGTGCAAACTATACCTTTACCATCACCTTTAACGATACCCAGGCTGTTGATGTCGCAACCCTGGATAATGGAGATGTGCAGGTCACGGGGCCGAATGGGTTTAGCCAGGTAGCCAGCTTTGTGAGTTCCGTCAGTGGGCTTAACGGCGCACGCATCGCAACTTATCGAATTACAGTGCCAGGGGGAAGTTGGGACCTTGCGGAGAATGGTCTTTATACCCTTTCCATAGCGGTAAACCAGGTACGAGATACGGCGGGGAATGCGATCGCCGCCAGCACCGCTGGCTACTTCAGCGTCCTGGTTCCCTCCCGCATCAACTTCCAGCCGGTAGCTTCCGCCGCACCTGCGGGCTATGCGGTTGATTCAGGTCTGGGCTTTGATGCAACCCGTGGCTATGGTTGGGTGACTCAGGGTACCAGCAATGCGCTGGATATTTCAGCTCGGGTGTTTGATCGTGCCCAGGCTAACATCGAGGCACGGCTGGATACAGTGGCTCTGATGCAAAGCAATGGCACCGCAGCCGCGACCGCAGCTGCGTGGGAATATACACTTCCGAATGGACGCTATAGTGTCACCGTCAGTGTGGGTGATTTTGCAGGAGGCAGCAACCAGATCGTCCGTGCAGAAGGTACTACTGTGGTGCCCTCATTTAATACCACGACCACTGGCGGAATTCCGAGCTACTTCAAACTTGCCACAGCAACGGTTGATGTCGTTGATGGTCGTCTAACCTTGGATGCGATCGGTGGAACTGACACGCGGATCAACTTTGTGGAAATTGTTCCCATCAATCCCGGTGATCATCCCAGCGTTCTGTCGTCGCCTCTGGCTAATGCCACCAACGTGAACCGTCGGGCTGCCATCAACATCAGTGACCTGAGCCTGTTTGGAGTTGGAGAAGGCGTTGATGGAACAACCCTGACCTCTGCGACCATCCAGATTTATCGCACACGGGATGGTGCGGTTGTGGCCAGCAACTTCAACACCAGTGGTGGCAACGATACCATTATCATCCAGCCCCAGAGCATTCTCGATCCCAACACTCAATACACCGTTCGGATTTCGGATGGCGTTAAGGATTTGGGAGGCCGTACGTTCCTCCCTTACAGCCTGACCTTCACGACCGGAAATGAGGCGACAGCTCCGACGGATGGTGTTAACTTCACCCAATCGATCGTCTTTGGTCAAAATACCAGTAACGATGCGCCGATTTCGACGCTGCTCATGAGCCCAGACAATCGGTTCCTGTATGGATCTGCTCTGGATGGCAGTATCTATCGCTGGACGGTACAGGCAGATGGCACGTTGACAGGGCAGCAAACCTTTACAATGCCACGCGGTTCTCTTGCTAATGCACCGGAACTGATCGGGATTGCTTTTGACCCCAACAACTCCAATGTGCTCTGGGTCGTGCAAAATACCGCTACGAGTACCCCAGATGCCGTAGATTTCTCCGGTAAGATTGTCAGACTGACTCTAACGGGAGGCGATGCAGCGTTTACGGCGACGGCTCAAGATTACATTGTCGGTTTGCCCCGCTCGGGACGCGATCACTTCGGTAATAGCTTGCGCTTTGGCCCAGATGGAAAGCTTTACCTAACTCAAGGTAGCAATACCTCGGCTGGGGTGGCTGATAGTGCCTGGGGAATGCGTCCTGAACGTCTGCTAACAGCTGCCATGTTGCAGATTGATCCCACCCGCACCCCTCCCACTGGTGGATTCAATGTCCAAACGGAAGGGTTAGGGGCGAACAATTATGATCCCTATGCTACTAATGCTGTTCTCAAGATCTATGCATCGGGTCTGCGGAACTCCTATGACTTTGTGTTCCATAGCAATGGCACACTCTATGCTCCGGTCAACGGTTCTGGTGGTGGCGGAATCACTCCAGATGATCCCAACACCGCTGCAAATGAAGGGTTGACGAACGTTAGCAGCCGTCCCGACTACGTCTACCGTATTCTCGAAGGGGAGTACTATGGTCATCCGAACCCCAGCCGTGGTGAGTACATCATGGCGGGCGGAAACCCAACAGTGGGTCTTGATCCAGAGGAAGTGGCGGGGACTGCTGGTGTGAGTGGATATGCGGTTGGTACTCTGCCTGATCCAGATTATCAAACGGCCTTGTTTACCTTTGGTACAAGCCGTGCGCCTACAGGTGTACTTGAGTATCAGTCCAACACCTTTAATGGACGGCTCAGGAACCGGCTGATTGTAACGGAGTACAGCTCTGGGGATGACATTGTTGTGTTGGAGATTGATCCAGCAACAGGCAATATCACAGGCTCTAGTATCCTGGGCGGTGGTTCCGTCAATCCGGATTGGGGCATGGCTAACCCGGTGGACATCATTGAGAACACCAGCAATGGCAACCTTTATGTTGCAGAGCTGTATCCTCAAGGATTTGGTGCTACTGCGGTAACTGGGCGGATTCGCTTAATTAGACCAGCCTAATTGTTCTATAGCTCCTCCAGGAGGGGGCACCTCGCTTAACGGGGTGCCCCCTCCTCTTTAGGACGGGTGTCATTTGCTGGATGTGGTGTATCACATCACATCCAGCAAACTATTTTGGTGTACGCGAAGCGCACACCAACCGGAATTTTATTTGACAGCAACCTTAGCTAATATTGCATTCTCGCAGGCGCTTCATAAGGTTGGCGAACATGTGGATATCAGCCCCACCGAAGCTGCGATCGCTTCCCACCGTTCCCACTTTCAGCGCAGCCACGGGCGAAAGTTGCCAGTACCAGCGGGCGGGCAAATGACCCATCACCGCATCTGAGGAAAAGGTGAGGTCATCGTAATTGCGGAATAGGGGATAAAAGTTACCGGCCTTCCACATCCACTTGAGCCTTAGGGCTAGGTCAATGATAAGTTGGCGATCGCCCTGCTTCGGGTTGCTCTGTACAAGGCCATGAAAAATCCGTTCTTGAGCGATGAATCCGAAGTGCCCATTGCTGTGCTTGTCCCATAAGTGGCTGATGGTGGCTAGATCGGTGCAGGGGATCCGCAGCAGGGAGTCCGGACTGAGCCAGGCTTCTCGACTGCGATCGGTAGCCAGCAACATGACGCGGAAGGTTTCGCGATCGGCCTCACGCCACAGACTATCCCGCAGTAACTCCTGCAACACGCTGTATTCTACGTTGCGCTCAGAGCTGAGCGGGTCGGCCATGAAGGCGGAAGCCGAGGATGCCGGAGGTGGGGTTCCATCCAGTTCAGCGGAATCTGGAGTGGACGTTGGGGGTGGTGGGCTGGAGTCGAGATTGGGATCTAGATCCTCCCCAAGCACGGGGTCAAAGGTCGTGTTAAGGGTTGGATCGAGATTTGGGTCAGGGACGGGGTTGAGATTCGGATCGATGATTGACTCAAGATTGGGATGGAGGGTTGGGTCCAGATCTGAATCACCACTGAAATCAGAAATCGTCTCATAGGTAGCATTCACCTGATCCTCAATCTGCGTCATCTCCTCCTGCGTCAGATTGAGGGATTGGCCCAGTTCAAGCAGTTGGGAGCGCTGCTCATCAGAAAGGGGAAATTGCTGGCGAGTGGCATGGTTGTAAGCCCGCTGGTATGTCAAGCGTGATTCAGCCTGACGCTCCAGGTCGGCCGCAATTTCGGCATCGACCTGTTGTTCAATCTGCCACACGTCCGTTTCCTTCAGCCCCAACTCATGCCAGATCTGCTTGAGCTGCTCTTGAGCCGCCTCAGCAAGAGGACGCTCGACTGTGCGATAGTGCTGCTCATAACGGCTCTTGTTTTGAGCATAGGCGTGTCGCTGAGCTTCTGCCTGTAGCTTCAGATGCTCTAGAATTTTCGCGGCTTCTGCCTCTGAGAGCTGCAATTCTGTTTGAAGCCGTTTCAGGTCTTGCTGCTTGGCTTCACTCAAGGGGTACTCCTCCTGCAAGAGTCGGGCACATTCCTGCTGATAATAGGCCAGATTTCTTTGATGCTGTTGCCGCTGCGCTTGAATTTTTGCAGTGGCCTGCTCCTCTACCGTAGCAATATCTGCATCCGAAAGCTGGAGCTCCTGCTGCATTTGAGCCAGGCGATCGCGCTGGGGCTTCCGCAAGACGGCTTCCTGGCTCACCAGCGTTGTGAATAACGCCTCATACTGAGATAGTCGGGCCTGCTTTTCGGCGAGATCTTGCTGCACTTGCTGATGAACGCGTTGGGCGATCGCCTCGGCATGCTCTGGCTGAATTTCCAGAGAACGCTGCAGCTTTTGCAGCCGCAACATGGTCACTTCGCTGGGTGGATCCTCGGCGCTCAAGGCCTGATACCAGGCTTGCTCCAATTGCTGAAGGTTCTGGTGATAGCGTTGGCGTTGCTTCTGGTTAGCGGCCAGAACTTGAGCCTCAATGGCTTGGGCCACCTCATCAGGCAATTCCAGGCTGCGTTGTTGCTGACGCAACTTGAGTCGCTCCGGGGTGGGGAGGGGGTACTCAAAGGCGATCGCCTGACGAAACGCCTGCTCATAGCTGCTCTGGCGCTGCTGCTGGCGGGCGGCCTGCTCCATAAAAGGCTGCATAACGGCCTGCTGGATGGCATTCACTTCCGTATCTGACAGTTCCAACAAGGCCTGAAACTCTTCCAATTCGGCCTGTTGTCGGGGGCCAAGTGGATATTCTAGCTGTAGTGCTGCCGTCAAAGCCTGGCGATAACGCTGTAAATCCTTGGCATGCTCCCGGAAAGGACGTAACACATCATCTTCAATGGCCTGAGCTTCTTCGACAGAAAGCCCCAGGCTGACTCGCCGTTTGTCTAAAATAGCCCGTCCTACTGGAGAAAACTGCCCTTTCTCGACCCGGCTTTCCACATGCTGACGGTACTCGTGGCGAGGGTCAAAATGGCGTACGCGTGCCAAATTGATGGCGCGATCTTCATCCCGCGTGACGATCAACTCGGGGTAACCTTCGGTTAGTAGTGGCTGTAATTGCTCCAGCACATACTCATGGAGCTCGTCTACAGAAACCAGCTGGTCATGGTTGCGATCGGCTTTGCCCGTCGTAATGCCTTCTACCAGCAGATGGGTGTAGGGGGATAGTTCGTGGCTCTCAAACTGAGAGATGGGATGGGAGGCTTCTGACCCCAGTAAAATGACACGTCCCTGTCCGCCCAACTGCCCCCGTAGGTTTAGCGAGCCGTTGTATACAGCGACTTCCATGGGATCAACCCCCTGAAAACCGCAGTCCAGAATCATTACCTGCTGCCGTGCGGGACTGGTGGCCATAATGTCTTGCACGACCTGCGCCGGAATTGCGGTGGCTTTGACCAGGTCACCGTCACTATTCTTGCGGGTGGACTGGGTCGTGAAATAGGCTTTGCCCTGGCGATCGCGCACCCCTCGCCCAGCAAACAACAGCAAGCCGAGATCTTCTCGCCCTAATCTACGAAAGAACTCCTCGATCGCCTCTTCCATCGTCAGGCGATCGGGGTCTAAGAGGGGGATGGCGTGCTCAAACCCACCCATTTCTGGATGCAGCAAAACTTCTCTCACCGCCTCTACGTCATTTCGGGCGGTCAGAGAAGGCTCCAACATATTGGTGTTTTGGTAGCTGCCGACCCCGATCAACAGGGCGTATTTCGCCATTGAATAGAGCTAATTCAGGTAGTTGACCCGACTGGTGCACCTCTGGGGGGAGGGATAGTGATCCCATGGGGCGATCGCGGTGTGCCTGTTTCCCTTACTCTCAGAGTAATATGGGTTTTCTCAAATGAATACATCTTCTGCAAAGGAAGTGTCCCCAGCAGTATCCATCTGACTCCAATTGGCCACCCATTTTTAAGATTTTCAGGACTTACGCATTTGTGTTGTGGGTGGTGTGCGAAGCACACCACCCACAACACAAATGCGTAAGTCCTGATTTTCCTTGCCATATAGTGCTGTGCGGGTTGATTAAGTACGGTGGTGTGGGGCACGAAGTGCCCCACACCACCGTTGCTGTACTTAACGCACTCGCACGTTGCTATATAGCAATGTGCCTGATCAGATGACGGCCAGGGGAAGGCCAAAGGTTAGACGAATCTGTCCACTTTCGGTATTGGCGACCTGCCACTCTAGACGACTACCCATCCGTTGCAAGACCAGATAGTCCATTTGCAGCAATTGACCGGGTGATAGGCTGGAGGGCGCTTGAAGAAGTTGATCGCGATTAGGCTGGGCGGTTAGTGGAATTCGATCCTGCTGCATCCAGTCCAGGGAGTCTTTCCAGGCTTCAGCCGGACGCGAATCTTCTACCCAAATTTGGGCTTGCTGATGGGGCGATACCGTGACCCCAAGCTTGATAGAACCACCATCCATGTGACTAATGGCGCTCTCTAGACGGTGAACTAGCACTTGCCGCAGCCAGTTGGGATCTGCTTGCACGTAAACCTGGGGGTCGGGGAGCTGAATGTCTAGCCGCACGTTGCGATCGCGGGCATGAAGCTCATTGATTTCGTGCACCGTTTTCAACAACCCCGAGAGTTGAACAGGCTGCATTTGAAGGGGCAGACTGCCTGTGCTGAACTTAGAGATACGAATCACTTCATCCAACAACGCCAACATTTTCATCCCAGAATCGTGAGCTTGTTTGACAAACCCCCGCTCCTCCTCAGGGCTATCGCACAGATCTCCCAGAATCAGTTGGTGCAAGCCGAGGATGCCGTTGAGGGGCGATCGCAACTCGTGGGCGGTTCGGGCCAGGAACCCGGCGTTGAAGCGTGCTGTCTCCTGAGCCATGTGATAGGCCAGGTCTGCATCGGAGAGCAGCGGATTTTTGGCCTCATCTGCGTTTTTAGGGGTGATACTCTCTAGCTTTTCCCAGGCGAGTTTGGCCGCTCCCACCATGCCGGCCTGGTTGCCCAATTCAGCCGTCACAATCTGCAGCCCTTCCCGAGAAGTCTCCAGAACCCGCTGGTTGATCTCATCCCAGAGTGTCGGCATGAAGAAGGGAGCACTGGCGCTGACGCCACCACCGAGAATCACGACTTCTGGGGTAAAGATGTAGATCAAATTGGAAATTCCGGCTCCCAGGTCGCAGCCATAGTTTTTCCAGAAGGCGATCGCGGTTTCATCTCCTGCTGCCGCTCGTTGCCCTAGCTCTGCAGGCTCCATTCCGGTGCGACGACGAATGGCCTGCACAGAAACCAGTTGTTCCAGGGAGCCATGATTACCACTGTTGCAGGTATCGCCAGACGGGTCGAGGGTAATTAACCCCAATTCTGCTGCGGTGCCGTGGCGTCCTGTAAACAGCTTGCCATTCAGGATGACGGCCCCGCCGACCCCGGTTCCCAGAGTCAGCAGAATGGCATCTCGATACTGTCGCCCGGCTCCCAACCAGACCTCTCCAATACCCGCACAGTTTGCATCGTTGGCTGCAACCACGGGCTTACCCGTTCGCTCCTCCAGCCAATCGGCGATGGGCACGTCTTTCCAGCCCAGGTTGATGGCAACGAGGGCGAGGCGTCCAGTCTCATCGACAGGGCCAGGCGTGCCAATGCCAATGGCCAGAGCTTGGTCATCGGGATCAAGAGTACGGATGGCGGCGGCGATCGCCTCTACAACGGCGTGAGGCTCCGCAGGTTGAGGAGTGGGTATCGTCAGGGAGTGTAAACATCGGCCTGCTGCATCAAACCGTCCTAGCTTGATAGCAGTGCCCCCTAAATCGACGCCAATGACCTGAGGGGAATGGTTTGCGCTGTTTTTGTCCAAGGTCTTTGCCTCAATATCACTTCCAGTTTTCGCGCCGTAGCAACGGATTCATGAGTTCGTTCAACCCTTCACCTACCAGGGAAAGCCCTACCACTAACGTTGTCAGGGCCAAACCGGGAAATAATGCTGTCCACCAGATGCCTGTGGGTAATGCATCTAAAGCCTGGCGCAAATCCAGTCCCCACTCAGGGGTCTGGTCCGGTAATCCTAACCCCAAAAAGCCTAACCCTCCCAATGTGAGAGCGGCATCCGCAGCATTAAGGGTAAAGAGAACGGGCACACTCTGAATCACATTGGCGAAAAGGTAGCGAGACATCACGCGCCAGGGCGAGGCTCCCATGGCCTGAGCCGCTTCTACAAAGAGTTCTGTTTTGACGCTGACTGTGTGATTTCGAACAACTCGGTAGTATTGCGGAACGTAGGCAATACTGAGAGCGATCGCTGCATTCAGTACCCCCCGTCCTACGACAAAAGCCAGGGTCACCGACAACAGCAAACCCGGCAAAGTGTAGATGGTGTCCATGAAGAAGAGTAGAACGCGATCTAATCGTCCTCCCAGATAGCCGCTCACCATCCCCAAGGGCACCCCGATCAACACACTCAAAGCGGTTGCCAGAACCACCACTTGTAAGGCAACTCTGGCCCCAAACAAGGTGCGAGAAAACACGTCATAGCCTTGGCGACTGGTGCCGAACCAGTACTGGCTGGAAGGAGGCACATGGATGGGATTGGTCAACGTCTCCAAAGGATTGCGTAGCCACCCCCAGGACTGCATAACCGGGGTGAATAGGGCGATTAGGACAAAGACCAGAGTGATGCCAACCCCCAACCACATCATTTTCATCGATAGGCTGGGACGCTGGGCGAAGTTGAGAAAACGAGGACGGGTCAGAGCCATGATGCCGAGATTTCTGGTGTGTGAATCATTGTGTCATCTTTGTGCCTTTTGTACACTTCAAAGCCCTATTGAGCTAATTATGTAACTAATTACGTAATTGGTTTTATGGGTATAGATTTTTATCGTCGTGTCGGTAAGTTAGCTCTGGGTAGCCGTCTACGCCGCTTAGGGGATTGTTTGGCAGAAGATGCTACCCGGATCTATGGTTTGTATGACGTTCCTCTAGATCCCAAGTGGTTTCCGGTTTTCTATATTCTTTCCGAACAAGAAGCTTCGATTACGGAAATTGCTCAGGCGATCGGCCACTCCCATCCTTCAGTGAGCCAAATTGTTAAAGAAATGAAGGTGAAAGGATTAGTGACGACGGGTAAAAGTACAGGGGATGCAAGGGTTAACGTAGTCAGGCTTTCGGAGCAAGGAAAGCAAGTTATTCCAAAGATTACGACGCAGTATCAGGATGTCACTCAGGCGGTTGAGGAGCTGTTATCTGAAGCTCAAAATGATCTGTGGAAAGCGATTGAGGAGGTTGAATTTTTGTTGGACAACAAGAGCTTTTTAGACCGGGTTCGACAAATTCGAAAGATACGTGAATCTGAAGCTATTAAGATTCTTGATTACACTCCAGACTATCAACAGAATTTTAAACAGTTGAATTGTGCGTGGATCGAGAAGTACTTCATCCTGGAGGATGCAGACTATGAATCTCTGGATCATCCAGACAAGAAGATTCTGCAACCCGGTGGGCATATTTATTTGGCTCAATACAACGGTGAAATTGTAGGTACCTGTGCCTTGATCAAGATGACCGATGATACTTTTGAACTCGCAAAAATGGCCGTTTCAGAAGAGGCGCAGGGAAAAGGAATTGGTTGGCAATTGGGGCAAGCCGCTATTACTAAAGCTCGTGAACTAGGGGCTAAAACTCTTTATTTAGAAAGCAGCACAATTTTGGAACCCGCTATCAAGCTTTATCAGAAACTAGGCTTTCGAAAGGTGACAGGACGACCTACACCGTACAAGCGCTGCAATATTCAAATGGAGCTTTCATTGAAAGATTAATTGGGGGCAAATTTGGGTAGATTGCGATCGCAATACCTATTCTGTTGCTGCCAATCCACACGATAAGAAACAGGACTTCTGCATAATTGTTAGGTCGGGCTTATGATGCACACCTACCCAACAGTTATGCAGAAGTTCTGATTTGTTATTGTTGACGTTGAAGGCGGCGCAAGGTTTGCCGCATATCCGGAAGCTGCTTCCAAAGGGCAGCTATCTTGAAAAACTGCTTCAAGGGCATTGCAGGTGTGCCAAATACCACCGCTCCCGGTTCCAAATCAGCAGTAATACCGCTTTGTGCCCCCGCCTGTACCCCATCGCCAATAGTGAGATGATCGGCCACTCCGACCTGACCACCCAGAATGACCCGACGACCTACCTTCACGGCTCCGGCAAGCCCTACCTGAGCTGCCAGGGCACAACCATCACCAATGTCACAGCCATGAGCAATTTGCACCAAATTGTCGATTTTGGTGTTGCGTCCAATGTGGGTGCTACCAAGGGCTGGGCGATCGATCGCGGAATTGCAACCTACCTCGACTCCATCCTCCAGCACCACAAAGCCGGACTGCTGCATCTTAAAGAAGCCGTCAGCTGTAGGCACAAAGCCAAACCCCTCAGAGCCGATCGCCGCGCCACTGTGAATTACACAATCCGCCCCAATCTGGCTGCGCTCGTGAATCACACAGTTGGCATGGAGCGTGGTGCGATCGTCCACAGTCACCCCCGGATAAATCACCACATTGGGATGAATGCAGACCTCGTTACCAATGGTCACCCCGGCTTGAATGACCACATGGGCACCAATGGACACATTTGTACCCAATTGGGCCGATGGGTCAATGATGGCGCTGGGATGAATGCCAGGAGTTGGGCGGAAGGGTTGGTAGAAGCGGGCGATCGCCTGGGCAAACAGTAAGCGGGGTTGGGGGCTGGCGACCCAGGCCAGACCTTTCTCGTTCGCTAACGTCTGCAGCTCAACATTCAGGGGTAGCACCACGGCAACCGCTGACGTTCCTGCCAGCTTTTCTGCTGAGCGACTGCCGCCGTCAATGTAACTGATGGTGTTTGGCTGAACGGCAGAGATAGGAGAAACCCCGCTGATTTCTGGATCCAAATCAGGATAAGTGTCCAGGCTGCTGGTTTTAACCGGGTTAAAAGAAGGAATCAGTTCGCTGAATTTCATAGAGCTTGGTTGAAACGATGGTCGGGCTTTACTCAGGACAACCTGAGGCTCTGACGGAGCACATCATCCTTATCCTTAAATCCCACCAGTACGGCTGTGCCATCTTTCACAAACAACGGACGCTTCAACAACATGGCGTCATGGGTGAAGGCCTTGACCCATTCCTCATCGCTCCAGCTATCTCGCTCTGGGCCCAAAGCCCGGTAAGATTGCCCGGAAGTATTCCGCATAGGCTTTGCGCCCAACTCCTTTACCCAGCCCTCAATTTGGGATTTTTCGGGAGGCTGCTCCTTGGTGTTAATAAATTCGTACTCGATACCATTCGTGGCTAGCCACTGAAACGCTTTTTTGCAGGTACCGCAATTTGGAATACCGTAAACCTGAAGAGCCATGCGGGTTCTACCATCTCAACAGGGCTATTATCCTCTGAAATCTGTCGCTGTGCGAAGGAGTTTCACGTGCAAGTGCATCACGGAACGCTTCTAATACCAAACAAATATGAAGCTGCGCCAAACTAGAAGAGTCCTCTTTGAGGTGATGGGCGATGACAGGACGTCCTTTTCAAGTCACGGTGACGGAGAGCCTGGAGCAGTTAGAG
>NZ_JACJOO010000029.1 GCF_014695575.1 Leptolyngbya sp. FACHB-8
CAATGTTTTTCGGATTAGAGTAATCTGGTTCATGAGGGTTTCGTGGATGAATGTGGTAATTCTCATGAAACCCTCTCCTACTCAATCTTTGCAAGCTTTTGTCCGGTACTTAGGGTTAACGTAAGCATCTTCAACCATCGTAGCGAGGGCATCTTCAGTACTGTGAGTGCCAAACTCGTGTTGCAGATGCTCTTCCCAAAGTGTTTGCAAAGGCTCCTGGGCTGCTGTCAAATTGGTAGTTGCTTGTAAATTTGCTTGTCCGTCTACAGTTTGCTCTTTGACCATGATTAAATACTCCTGGTTTTATCTATCTAAAGTGTCTTGAGTTCCAATGCTTGACTGCTTTCAGATTCTTGTGATGTTAGTGAATTTGTTTCATTGGACGTATAAGCATTCAGCGCCTGTTTCGCGAATCAGTTGGGCGGTTTTTTCTCCTTCTGCGTCGCGTCTACCGGAGAACACGACTTTTGCTCCAGTAGCACCGAGCGCGCGCTGCTTCGCAGCTACCGCAAGGGTCGCTGTTGCTCTGCCAATACCTGTTGTGCCACCAGTGGCTAACGCCACTTTATCTTGCAGTATCATTCTGTTTCTTCTGTTTTAATTTCATCGGTTTGTGTCGGGTAAGCTTGTCTCAGCAACTCAGTGACTTCTTGCGCGATCGCAATCAGAGCATGATTAACTGAGGAGTTCTGAAGAGAATCAGTCTGAGGTGTATCTTCATACCCAGAATCATTCTTGCCTTGTACTAGTAAATGCGTCATAGAATTATCCTCAATGAAATACTGATCTGTAATTGACAAAATCAACACCTAGGAATTCAGTTGTTGGCATGGTAACTGTTGTCATGCTTCAAAAAGCGGCAATTTTGTTCAGTGAAACAGGCAAAATCTAGCCATCAAAATTTGATGGCTTATAGCACTTACAGACAAGTCAGATATGAATTGAGAGCAAAGATCGGGGAACTTAATGACTTGCAGCAATTATGGCTGCCATCAATTCCATCGTGTTTCAGTGCTCGGTATACCGCATTCCATTGAGAAACAGGGCTGGAGCAGTCGTCACTCCACTCTGCATTCCGCCTTCAATATCTTTATTGATGCGATCGATATGCACTTGTTTAGATAACTCTTTGAGAAATTGAGGAATGTCAAGCCCTAAATCATTGGCGTACTCGACAAGATAGCCGTTCTCCAACCTTTGTTGATGGTCAAATAAAGTATCGCTCATTAACCAAAACTTTCCTTGGACGGCGGCGGCTTCGGCGACTTGGGCTGCCCGTTGAGCATGGGGATGAATCTGGATCTGTGGCAAATGGCGGAAGATAAAACACAAATAATCCTCTCCAAAAGAGACCGTAAGCTCTTGCCGAATGATTTTAATCAGCTTGTAAACGGTTGCACTTTTAGGACGTTGATAATCCCCATACATCACTAACACCACGGCAGCACTTAGCACACCTTGACTGTGATCTTGGGCTGAAGCTGGCACAAATAAAAAACTGGAACTATGGTCGTCGATCATCTTTCTACATCTGTATCAAGCATGGAACCTTGCGATTCACCTGCTCAATCCACATGAATTCAATATAAGCAATTGGCTTTTAGTTGTCGTCTACAATGAGTTAACGTTTTTAGGCTGTAATTTGATGGAGCAGCCGCTCCTTCTTAAAATAGAAGGTAGGCTCTAACTTAAGATAGGCTCTCAACTCGATCGAAAGTACATTCTATAAACTAACAATGCCGCGTTTAACCGCAACAATCACAGCTTGGGTGCGATCGCTCAC
>NZ_JACJOO010000003.1 GCF_014695575.1 Leptolyngbya sp. FACHB-8
TAGGCCTGATTGAAGCGACGCTGTCATAAAGTGCAATTAGGCTGTAACCTTTATCCTATAAGGGTTACATCACAGTTGTTTTGTACTAAAAAATGCCGTCATTTTCCACATTAGCCTCGGCCAAGTAACGAATTTATGTTGTTTCAGGCTCCGAATTAGGGCTAATTGCATTTGGTGACAGCGTCGCTTCAATCAGGCCAAGTAAGGATGGGCTATGGGGTGTTTGGGTGGTTGACGATAAAGCCAGTCGCTCTGACGAAGACCGCGAACAATGGTGGCAGGAGCAACAGATCCGGCGACACCTGCAGGAACAAGCCGAAGCCCAGCAACGCGCCCAGTCTTTACCGGCCCCAGAACGCGATCGCCATTATCGACGGCTACTATCGCTTCTAACTCTCCACCCCGAAGACCGGATGGACTTACACCGGCGTGGCATGAGCGAAGCTCAAATTAAAGCGAGTGGATTTGTGTCTGTTGTTCAATGGCAGAAATTGCCAGAGAAGTTTCCCCTCACCCTGCCAGGGGTGAATGGGGATGGACAGTCATTCAACGCATCAGGAGCCGGATATCTCTGCCCTATCCGTGACATCGACGGATTGATTGTTGGCTTACAACTACGCCTCCGAGACCCGGAAGGCGGCGGGCGGTATCGCTGGCTATCGAGCACTCCAAAGGGACAACCACCAAACCTTCCGAATGGCGAGTTGCCCTTAGCCGTGTTTCGGCCTGAGGCACCTTCCACAAAAGCGATCGCTATGGTGGAAGGCACTGGCGCAAAACCCTTCATCACCTCCGAACGGCTAGGAGTCATTACCCTCGGGGCTGCTGGAGGACAATTTGCCTCTAGCCCTCAAACCCTGCAAGTTACCCTCCAAAGGGTGGCAGCAGAACTAGAAACTAACCGCATCGACTTCTTCCCCGATGCCGGTTCGCTCGAAAACACCAGTGTTTTGCGCCAATATGCCGCAACCTGGGAACTGCTGGAGCAATGGGGCTACTCGGTCCAGATTGGGTGGTGGGGCCAAGTCTCCAAAGGCCAGTCGGATATTGATGAACTAGAAGATGTGGGGGCGATCGCCTTCATTTCTCCCCAAGCGTTTTTCGCCAGGGTACCGGGCGGGTTCATGCCCAGTTCAGCGGAACTATTGCAGGATTCTAAACAACAGAAAATCAATCACTACAGGGTTGAGACCGACCGCATCATGGCAGAGTTTAATACTCTGCGGATTGAACCCACCCTTACCCTATCCGGGCGCTACATCCCATCAGGGTTACTGCCCTTACCGGAGAACGCTGGCACAATTTTGATTGATGGCCCCATGGGTGTCGGAAAAACCTCAACAGCCCTGAAGGAACTGGTCGAGCAGCACCGACGCCAATTTCCCACTGCATTTCGTTGCCTCCTCACTCCCAGAAACGCTTTAGGGCGACAATCTGCGGCCGTGTTAGGGCTTCCCCACCACACCACATTTCAGGGATTTGGACCATGTCCCAATGAAGTCACCCTTTGCCCCGAATCCGGATGGCGCTTTCCGACCAAACGACTGCCAGAAGGACCACCCTTGATTCTCATCGATGAGGTCAGCCAATTACTCTACCAAGTGCTGGAGGGCAAAACATCCGGCCAAAACCATGCCCTCAACCTCCATTGGCTGCGATCGCTCTTTCAATGGGTTCAAGAGCAAGGGGGCTGGATTGTCCTCTCCGAAGATGGCATCACTAACCTGGAAATTGATCTCATCTCCCAGGCATCTAGACTTGAGGTGGTGCAATTCCTTAAGTTTGAGCGCACCGAAAGTGAAAGCAGAGACATCACCTTATTCAGTTCACCTTCCCTCACCTGGGCCGAGATCAAAAAGCGGCTCAGTAGGGGTGAAAACCTCGTCATTGCCAGCGACTCAGCCAAGTGGTTACATCAAACCCGCGAGATGGCGATCGCCTTCGGCCTGGACCCCGACGATATTCGCATTATCGATAGCGAATCTTCTCTAGAAGAATGGGCACAACAACTGAGCACCGACCCCGATCAGTGGATTGCCAAGCATCGCCCCCGCATCCTGGGCTACTCCCCCACCTTCCAGCAGGGCATCAGCATCGGAGATCCCGACGGTCATTTTCAGGCCATGGCCATTCATCTGGTGCATCTAGACTGGCGTTCGGCCAAACAAATGCCCGAACGTCTACGCACCCATGTCCCCCGCTTTGGTTATGTGAAACCTTCTGGTGGTCGTACCGACGAATTCTTTAGCAGTTGTCGCCCTGAAGTCATCGTTCGCGATTTCTACCGCAATGCTGAAGGGGTAGAAAAGCTGACGCAATTTGCCGAGTACGCGCAATCAAAGGAAGCTACCGACGCAAACGGAGCTCCCCTCGATTTAGTGGGGGCGATCGCCAACCTAAAAGCATCAGAACAGGACCCAGATTCAGACTTTGGATTTTGGTTGAAGCACTACGCTCGTTACCAGGCTAGAGGCACCTATAACCGTTTGTCTTTACGCCAAGCTCTGGTGCAGTTATGGGAATCCCGAGGATATAGCGTTCAGCTTGTCGAAGGCAAAGCAAAAGCAGAAACCGAAGAGAGACAACGTATTAAAGGAGAACTGGCAAACGCCAAGGCACAAGCTTTTGTACAGTTAGATACGAGTGAAATCACCCTGACAGAAGCCCGATCCATTCTGGAGGAATTAGAAGCTACCCAACAGCAACGGGAACTGGCTCACAAGCGGCTGATGGAGGACAAATTGCCCGGGGTGGATTTGGATAATTTCCAGTTTGTTCTAAAAGTCATCATCAGCAACAACGGACGATTCCTGAAGACAGCAGAACTGCTCTGGATGACACGCAATCCGAATGCAGCTGCGTGGTTAGACCGCTGGACCTGGATGAATGAGTTCACTCAGGCCGCACGGCGCTCACACTTTGTCAGCTATACGCGTCTATCCTGTCGATCCAGCCAAGCCAAATTACTCCATGACTGTCCTCTACAGCCCTTTATCGATGGCAAAGTCGAACAATGGGACAACAATAGCCCCGAGGCGATCGCCGTCCACCAATGGGCTGTCCTGCATCGTCATCAGTTCCGCCGATACCTGCAGCTCACCATCTCCGAAGAGCATCCTCCTGTCAAAACGGTCAATAAACTGCTACGGAAGCTGGGTTACAAAATTGAGCAGCAGGGATGGAAGGGCAGTCGAGAGGAGAGGGAGCGTCAGTACGGCATCACTAACCTCCAAGACACCGATCGTGATGCCATCATGAAGTCGCTGGAAGAACGATTTATCAAGCGTCTTGAGGACAAAGAGGGTATCTCCGATCCTGCAAATTCGGTATCCGTGATCGCAACTTCCCTAGAGATACCAACGCTTCTAAATTGCGATCACCGACCTCAACCTGACTGGTCAAAATGCCCACAGGAGGTGCTGGAAATGATGCAGATGGCGTGGGCCGAGGCGGAAAACGAGCAGCAAAGACAGGCGGTTTTAGATGCGATAGCAGACTATAGGAGGGCGATCGCCTAAAAACCCATTGAATTTAGCAAAATTAATACTCATTCCTGGCTGCTAGTCATAGTAGTAGGGATTGCTATTGGCTAAAATTCGGGGTGGTATTTGCTGACGTATAACGTTATACGTTGAAATTTTAAGATTAAATCCTATTCAGAAAATAAGTTATGAGATCTTCTGAAAGTTCTGTTCTATAAGCTTGCTCAGAAACTTGAATAGCTGCTCCGCGCGGCAACTATTCCACACAAGAATAAGGGTTTTAGCATCCAAAAGTGACTGAAATAGGCAGGTGTACTATCCATGGAGAGTAGTACTTAGTCCAAAATTTAGGTCATCTTGTACTATTAGGCATTATGCTCTGCCACTTAAGGTCTGAGTTTGAGCCCTATGCCCTCTATTTGTCTTGTGTGTGAGGCAAGCTCTTGGAAGATCTGACGTGGCTTATTAACCTGCCTCCAGCAGCGCGGGAAGCAGTTGGATACGTTGATTTTGACTTGACTCTCAGTGACTCTCCTCGTTTACCAGGAGACAGCGATTATATGGCGGAATGAAATGAAGCTAAACAGATTTCTATCGCGACTCAAGCCCACCAGATTGAATCTGTTTACCAAACAGAAGTGTGAGCGTTCATTTAGGGGTGACTGAAGGGGCGCTGCAACTAGGCCTGATTGAAGCGACGCTGTCATAAAGTGCAATTAGGCTGTAACCTTTATCCTATAAGGGTTACATCACAGTTGTTTTGTACTAAAAAATGCCGTCATTTTCCACATTAGCCTCGGCCAAGTAACGAATTTATGTTGTTTCAGGCTCCGAATTAGGGCTAATTGCATTTGGTGACAGCGTCGCTTCAATCAGGCCA
>NZ_JACJOO010000030.1 GCF_014695575.1 Leptolyngbya sp. FACHB-8
CCGCCCAGTGCCAGGTAAGCACAGGGAAACAGCAGGATGCCAGACCAGCCGACGAAGACGAATCGGTCACGCTTGAGCCAGTCATCGAGGACGTCAAACCATCCCCGCTGCTCTTGCGCCCGTCCCATTGCTATGGTCATCGCGCAAATCTCCGAATTAAAAAAGTAGGTAATGGATAAGTTCGCTTCTTACAGAGCGTCGTCCTGCAAATGCAGAAGATAACGAAACCTGTAAGGAGTGTTTACTTTTCTTTACTGTTTTATCATTATACCGATCTCCCACAGGAAAGCTATATCTTAAGGAAGATCGATGAAATATTTGCTGGGTAAGCACTACAGGCTCTTTTGCCGATCTCTTCAAGAGGTTTTTCTTAACGAAATTCTCCTTCTTATGTGAGCTAACAAGTTGAGTTCGCCACATCCTAATGAGTATTTATGCGCAGCAAAAACCACTTCAAGAGACGGACAGTTTATTGAAATATCGATAGTTTTTTCCGCAAACTACAAGTATGACGGTCTGAACTTCTAAGAATCTGATAGAACTCTTCATAAAAGAAGAGAACTCAAGATTTCCCCCCGGTCTTCGAAACATTTGAGATACTGGGATCTGGATTCACGTTTTGCAGGGCTAGGTAATTAAACTCATGTTCATGATTGATGTCGTGCTGAAAAACACCCCTTCCATCCTGTCGGTGCAGCGGAAGGCTGCCGAAGATGCAGAAGCGGTTTACAAACAAATCACGGAGGCGATCGCCAACGGCAATCCTAAAGTTCTAGAACTCACCTGTGAAAAAGAAGCCAGCAAGCGGATCACAATGGTTGTAAGCGAAGTGATTGCAGTGCAAGTTTCTGACAAGGCCGGTGCCGGTAGCACCTCGGGCCGTGCCCCTGGCTTCTTTGCACTAACGGCGGGTGAGTAGTTCGTCCCCTATGACCGATTTGGCGATCGCAACCCACGACCTTTCCTTTAGCTGGTCGGATGATGCGCCCATTTTGCAATCTTGCACATTGTCTGTGCCCAAGGGCGAATTCTGGATGCTCCTGGGCACTAATGGCAGTGGAAAATCTACGCTGTTGAAATTATTGGGGGGGTTGCTCAAACCCCAGAGTGGAACTCTAGAAATTCAAAAACCCTTTGGGTTTGTCTTTCAGAATCCTGATCATCAACTAGTGATGCCCACCGTGGCAACGGATGTGGCCTTTAGCCTGGGCAGCGATGGTCTATCCACCCTGGAAGTACGGCATCGCGTGGAAGAATCCCTCGCAGCCGTCAACTTGCGGCACCTCCAGCAGCGCCCTATCTACGCTTTGAGTGGAGGGCAAAAGCAGCGCGTGGCCATTGCGGGAGCGATCGCCCGTCACTGCGAAGTCTTGCTGCTAGATGAGCCCACCGCCCTGCTCGACCCTGAAAGCCAGATCGACCTGGTGAAACAGGTACAGCGCATTGTCAGGGAACGGGGCATCACTGCTCTGTGGGTCACCCACCGATTGCAGGAGCTCGATTACTGTGATGGAGCGTTCTTACTGGACCAAGGCCGCGTCGTCGACCAAGGCGACCCCATCCGTCTTGAACAACGCATGATGGAGCTGCAGGGAAGCTTTCTGTAGTATCTGCTTGCTGTACTGCGAGATGCCCTCCATGAGGACATCTCGCAGTACAGCAAGCTTTTTCATATTCAGGAGAAGGTGCGAATTTCCTACTGAAGCCACGTCGTTAGTGCATTCGGCCAGCGTGGCTGCTCCGTTGCTGTACTGAATGCACCTGCACATCGCCAGGTATGAGAAACATCTATAGATTACAAGATGAAATATTTACATATTGCAATAAAGAAAGGGATGATGAGGTAGGTTTCGCTTCACTTAACCACACATACCTCTTCCAATGCCGCGCAAAAAGCCGCCAGCCATGTTGCTGGTCGACGGTTACAACATGATTGGGGCCTGGGCAGATCTCACCGATGTGCGCGATCGCCATGGCCTTGAAGAAGCGCGCCGCCAACTCATCGAAATTCTGATTAGTTTTAGTGCCTCCCGCGACTACACCACAGAGGTCGTTTTTGATGCCCACTATCAGATGACTCAGGGCAACCGTGAGGTCTTAAACTCCTATTTCTCCGTCTATTACACCGATTACCGCCAAACCGCCGATAGCTATATTGAGTTGATCTGCTGTCGGCTGCGATCGGCGATCCAAGCATCGCACCAACAGATTATTGTCGCCACCTCCGACCGCGCCCACCAGCAAACCGTTCAGGGCTACGGAGCTAACTGGATGTCGGCCCAACAATTGCAGACTGAAGTGGCTCTGGCCGAACGCCAATTTCGCAAACGCCACTCCCACAATCAAAAATCCTCGGGTCGCTTCCTGATGAATGGTCTCGACCCAGCGGCTCAGAAACGGTTGGTGGAGTTGCGTATGAATATAGAACGGAAAGCACCTCCCAGTCCTTGAGGGCACAATCATTTTTTGCAACAAAATCAAACCTCCTATTTTTACTCTATCAAAGCGAAAAAATAGGGGGTTTGATTTTGAACCAGCGCAAGACGACAGTAAAGCCAAGCTGTTTCTAGAAAGCTCTTACAGCAAGGCTTTTCAGATTTTCCAAAAAAATCTTTAAAAAAGAGGGCTGTAAGGGTTGTCAAGAACAACCGTTTATCGATAATATAAATTTCGCACTGGCGTTCCTCCGTAGCTCAGTGGTAGAGCGGTCGGCTGTTAACCGATTGGTCGCTGGTTCGAATCCAGCCGGGGGAGTTGAAATAAAAAAGAGGGCGGAAGCTTCCCCCTCTTTTTTATGACCAAGGCCATGCGTTTGTCGGTAATATAAAGTTTGAACGGGCATTCCTCCGTAGCTCAGTGGTAGAGCGGTCGGCTGTTAACCGATTGGTCGCTGGTTCGAATCCAGCCGGGGGAGTTGAAATAAAAAAGCGATGACAATGTCACCGCTTTTTTATTGTGCGTACTCTATGTGACAGGCTACGTAGCGTCCTGTTTCCCCGCAAACAAATTCCAATTTCCCAAACGATATGATCAGGAAATTGTTGGGTTCGTGGCCCCTGCTGTAGAAAGCGTGGCATCCCAGAAGCGAGGTAAGCTTTGAAAGCGTGGAACGAAACCACTCAAAATATTGCATTACTGGGTCTCTGGATTGCCCTGGGCCTCGGGCTACGCTTACTCAACCTGACGAGCAAGCCTGTCTGGACGGATGAATTTGCCACTATCGTCTTCAGTTTGGGTAACAGCTTTCGCACGGTGCCTCTAGACCAGGTTATCCCCATGGCGGATCTCCTCGCACCATTACAGCCAGACCCCACCGCAACCGCTCAAGATACGATTCGCCATCTGCTGACAGAGAGCAACCATCCACCGCTCTACTTTGTGCTGACCCATCAATGGTTGGAGTTATTTCCTTCTGTACAGGGGCTAGTGTCCGTGTGGGGTGTGCGATCGCTCTCCGCGATCTTCGGCACCCTTTGTATTCCTGCCTTTTTTGGCTTAGCGTGGCTTGCTTTTGGTTCACTCCGCGTAGCCCACTTGGCCGCGGTTCTGGGAGCCGTCTCACCGTTTGGCATCTATCTGGCTCAGGAGGCTCGTCACTATACCCTGGCAGGATTATGGGTAACAGCCTCGTTGGCATGCCTGGTAGCCGTTAGCCGCCAGCTGGCACACCAAAATCCACCGTCCTGGTGGGTATGTCTCGCCTGGATTGTCGTCAATGCTCTAGGGTTTGCCACACACTACTTCATGGCCTTCACGCTAGTGGCTGAGGGGCTAGTGCTGCTGGCCCTGGCGATCGCCCGATACCGCCAGGATGATCACCTCCCCCTAAAGCTCTGGAACCGTGTTGCCGTGGCTATGCTTGGCACCCTTGCCACGATGCTAGTCTGGGTTCCCGTCGTCCAAAACGTTCAGAATAGTGCCCTCACCGATTGGATTACCCCAGAGTCTCAGGGATGGTTGGATGGGTTGGCACCTCCAGGACGGATCATCGCCAGCCTCGGCGCCATGTTCTACTTGCTTCCAGTAGAAGCCCGAGAGCTTTGGGTCGCCATTCTTTCAGGAGTGGGGCTGTTGGCTTTGGTGAGTTGGTCATTCCCAAAATTTTACCGGGGGCTGCGTCGAGGGTTAAGGCAACCTGAATGGCGACTCCCTCTGATTATCCTGGGCGGAATGGTTGTGGGGGCGATCGCGATCTTCCTGGCCTCGGCCTATCTCCTCAACCTCGACCTGACCCTGGGTTTCCGCTACACCTTTGTCTACTACCCCGCCGTCATTGTGTTAGCGGCTGCTGCCCTGGCCAGCCTGGAATATCGTTCAACCTTACGACCTGCTGAGGGATTGCGTCGCTGGCAGCAGGCAAAGGCTGGGTTTATCACAACAGTTTTGGCCTGGGGTTTAGTGGGTTCTCTCCTCGTCGTCAACGACTTAGGCTTCCGCAAAACCCACCAGCCTGATGTTGTGGTGCGGTGGATGAAGGACGAGCCCGCCGATTCTACTCTTCTGGCCATGGCCCATCGCACTCATAGCCAAACCGGGCGGATGATGGGCGTTGCCCTGGAATGGCGAAAGCAAATACCCGATGTCCCTGAACCAGAAATTTTGCTGGCGTCCCACACGGCTGATAATCCCAATCAGGCTATCCTGACGCTGCAAGAAACCTTACAAACCCATGTACGCCCCTTTGACCTGTGGCTAGTTAATTTTGCCCCCGTCTCCGATCAACAATTGCGGGATGTTTTGAAGGACGAGCAGTGTGCCGTTGACACGAAGCGCCGCCGAACCGAGGGATATAGCTTCCGTCGTTATAACTGCCAACCTCGCACTTAAATCAACTTCAGTTTGAGGCAAAGACAAATTCGAGAAGGGCATCATGCATTACCCTTCTCGAATTTGTTCACTTTCAGCTGATACCAACTACAGTTCGTAACCTCAGTTCGGGATAAGCTGCAGTGCTCATTTTGGCGTGCGCAAAGCGCACACCAAAATGAGCATTTTCAAGTGCCGCGCGTTGCGCGGCACTTGAAAATGCCCTTAACCTGAACTCAGGTTTCGTAGAGTTCCAGGGGGAGATTATCAGGATCTTTGAAGAAGGTGAACCGTTTTCCTGTCAGTTCATCAAGGCGGATGGGTTCTACTTCAACGCCTTGAGAAGTCAGGTCGGCGATCGCTTCGTCTAAACTTTCAACGGCAAATGCCAGGTGACGTAAACCACAGGCTTCCGGATACTGAGGACGCGCCGGGGGATCCGGGAAGGAAAACAGTTCAATTTGTGCCTGATCATTAACGCGCAAATCAAGTTTGTAGGATTGGCGCTCAGCTCGGTAGGTTTCCTGAATGATAGGAAATCCTAAGACCTTTCCATAAAAGTGTTTAGAGCGTTCATAATCCGAGCAAATAATAGCAATGTGATGAATTCCAGCAGGTTTCATAACGATGGGTTCGGTAACGTCCAGAGTTGCAGTAAGCCGTGAATCAACTGGAAAGATGAGCTCAATACTTACTCAGATCAACGATGCAATGACACTTCAAGCCATGCTTTCAACCAACTGCCTGAGCTTATGCATCGCAGATATTGACATCTCGATGATCTAAACATGTCTCAGTATCAATACCTTCACCATTTTTCCAGCAATTCTCAGTATGGGCATCAAAGCTAAGAGTTCGCGCCCGTAGGGCGTGAACTCTTAGCTTTGATGCCCGAAAACCGCGCGCCAAAGGTGCGCGGTTTTCGGGTCTGATTTCAAAACGAGAATTGCTACTATTTTTCTCAAGGCCTTGATTTTGTGTGTGCGTCGCGTATACAAAATCAAGGCCTTGAGAAAAATGGCGAGAATGTTGAGTATTGATGGGAGTTGTATCATCCCCCAAGTGCAAAATTGTTCCAGGCTTGAGCGTCTTCCTCCACTCAATAGCTTCTGATGTCCTCACTAACCGGACCAAGGCTATACACATAAAGCAGGGGGAGGATAGGCTTGCTCCCATCCTCCCCTTGTACAAGCCGCGAGCTCTCGGTTAGCCGTTAGCGCTCACTGCCCTCAATGAAATCGCTGGCATAGGTCATGCTGCACATCGTTCCATAAACAGTGTGCTCACCACAGGAAATGCCGGTATAGCGGTAATTTTGCCGCAGAATTGCCTGACGATGGCCTCGGTTAGAAACTCCATCATCGACGATCCATTGCATGACATGCCAGCGGGCTACATTAATGGGGCTATAGCTGAGATTTTCTCCAGCCTGGCTTCCTGGCGCGGCTTCCCAGGAACCGTAACGATTCAGTCGATCAAAAGGGGTGCTGCCATCACTGCCGTAGTGGCCATCGGCTCCGAGCGACCCCAAATCCCTGACATGGTCCCGAGCAGCATGAGACATCCCTGGGGATGGAGTTAACACAGGCAGGGGAGCCGTATCGCGGAGGGCGGCGATCGCTTCGTCCACGGCCGCCACGCCTTCTACCGTCTCGATAGGTGGCAAACCAGGCAACCGCAGCAAGTTGCCATCAAAGTATGACCTCAAGTTTTCCAGTTCATCGGCGTAACGGGAGGGTTCAGCTCGAAGACGATTAGTTTCCGCTACGATCTCGCGTTCCACTGTTGAGAGGTAATTAACCGTAGATACGGCCGTAAAGTACTCAGTAGTTGCCAGCGGAGGAATGCGCGTTGGGAGCGCTGGTTCCATAGAGGAACCTTGAGAGACCTGTTGCACGGCACGAGTCGTAGGCGTAACCAGAACAAGATTGGCAAACTTTGGCTCCGTTGGGGCAGCCTCAGCATTAGCCGTTATACCAACAGACGCAAGAACTCCCATCCCTGCTAGCAGCAGAGCGGACGCCCAGGATTTGGAATATGACATATCGGAATAGGGGAGAGCCTTACCGATTAGGTTGGTGAGCGGCTCAAATGAGGGCGATCGCCAACCCAATCGGAAGGAATTTTCTGTTTAGTCAATTGGGCAAACTCTCATAGGAGAAGGCACAAAAACCACCAGGCCTATGAAAGTTCGTTGACTGTATGAAAATTGTATGGCGAATCAGGGAGAGGCTAAATCCCTAAAACCTTGAAATTGCAAGACTTTGCAAAGACTTCTTACTTAGAAAAAGAATTCATGTTTCCACGGGTTGAACCGGACTTTTTCTCCCGATGGTTGAGTTCGTTGGTCATATTTAAAGCGTGTGAATGGGATGTGGTGAAAGGGGCACTTCGTGCCTCTTTCACCACATCCCATCCATACATCTATAGCCATGTGCAAGTGCGTTAAGTACAACAACGGTGGTGTGGGGCACTTCGTGCCCCACACCACCGTACTTAATCAACGTTCTAGACGTGTGGTTGTTGTGAGAGGGTGTCCAGCATCTCTTTCACAACAACCAACCACCTATTTGCAACATGCTCAGTTAGTCAAACAAAGTAGCGGGCCACGGCAAGCGCTCCCAGGGTTGAGTCACCCGACTGAAAGCGCATGCCTGTCACCTCAACCACAAAGTCCCCCGAGGCAGCAAAGGTTGCCTGAGTGTTATTGACTGCCAAAAACTGCCGTCCCTGCCAGGCAAAGAATACGCCCTCACTTGCCCGTAGCCCCTGGATTCCACCCTGGCGCGCATTCTTATCCCGATAAGCAGCCTGAGCAGCAGCAGCCAAAGTTGCCGTTCGTTGCAGGCCTGCGTTAAAAAGGCCAACCGGACGGTTACTTGTCGCAGGATTGCCGTCATAGTCGAGACGAATGCGATCGCCCCCTGCCGCATTGAAATCCATAATTCGATCCATCGGGGCCAAGCGGGAGTTAGCCAAGGCTAATGCCTGACCAGCTCCCTGGTATTCAAATACATCGCGCCCTGTGCCCCCAGAAAGGCGATCGCCCCCTGTGCCCCCATTCAGCGTATCGTTACCTGCCGCACCCGAAAGTGTGTCGTTACTTGCAAAACCCAGCAGTAAATCGGCTCCTGTCGTCCCAACTAAGGTATTTGCCGCCGCATTTCCTCGAAAGATTGAATAGGGATCATTATCAGTCAGCGTCACCGTTGCCGAATTGACGGAGCCAATCGTATAGCCACTGTCAGCAACCAACGATAGCTGTACCGTTTCCGTAGCCTCAGCCAGGCTGTCATCCACTGCAGTAATCGGCAGATCCGCGTAAGTCGCTCCGGCAGCCATCACAATGGCTCCGCTCAGGCTGGTATAGTCTGCGGTCGGGGTTGCTTGCCCGGTTCCTGCCGCAATGGAATAGTAGAGGGTTAGAGCCGTGCTGGTATCCCCTGTGCGGGTAAAACGGAAGCGACCGGGATTACTGCCAGCTTCAGAGGCAGTAGCATCAATCGCTTGAAGCGTAACGACCGGCAGAGCGGGTGGACCATCATTATCTAACAGTGTGATAGTTGCCTGGGTTGAGGACGCCAAATCATAGTTCGTCCCGTCCACCAGGGTGAGAATAAGCGTTTCATCCCCTTCTACGAGGCTGTCATCCAAAGCTGTAATGTCAAGGATCGTGCTGGTTGCGTTAGGGGCGATCGCCACCGTTCCCGTCAACATTGGCCCATAATCTTCACCGGATGCCGATCCACTGATCAGATACTGCACAACTAATTCTTGACTGAGATCGCTGCCAGTGCGGCTGATTTGGAACTGGCCTGGGGAGCCGCTGCCTTCGGTGAGAGTAGAGGTGAGGGGGGCGATCGCCACAATCGGCGTCAAAGAGGGCCGCGTAGCCGTGACGCGAATATCATCAATTCCAATCCACTCATCACTCCCACTCGCATTGGCCGTCATGATGCGAATTTGAAGCCGCTCCTTGTTTTCAGCAGCACCAGGAAGCGCCACACTAACGTTGGTGACAAGAGTAGCCGTATCAGGGCCACCACTGGCATCGGCCACGTACCCTGCTGGTAAGTTCATAAACTCGCCTGCATCCCCAATGCGGTACTGCAAAGCGACGGGCTGAATCGAGTTGTTAGGAGAACTGTCTAAATCTCGTAGGCGGTATGAAAGCTGAATGTTGGTGACACCCGTTGTATCAAGGTAGAGAACAATATGCGGAGCATCCGCTGTGCCCGAACCATTTAGAGCAACGGTAGGATCATCAACCAATTCAAATTCTGCGACCCCACCTACTGTCAGGAATCCAGGAGCAATCTCGTTGGCATTGACATCTATGGGGGTACCACTGCCATCTAAAAGAATCAGTTGCGGGCTAGCCCCAATACTGCCAGTCAAGCCATCGCCTCGAAACCCTTGAATGCTGGGAACACCACTCCAGTTATCAGCCTCCACAATTTGCCCTGTGTTGCTCCAATCTTGGAAAAAGTCAGCCGTTGCAATACGAAAATAGTCAGCCGTCATGGTGGGCGTTCCCAGGTGAATGAATCGGTAATGAATACGTAAGTTGAGTTGTTTTCTTCCAGTTCTTTCCGAAAACAGCCGCGATTCTACGCATCCCGTCTCATTCTTGGCCTGACAGAATTTGTTCCCATCAGGGAAAGTTAGGGATTTACAGGAAATTTATGGGAGCTCAGGTGTTTTTGAAGGGAACACTGTGAGTAGATTTTCTGAATGCATTAATTTTTCCTTCGAACGCACAGAGGTTTCCCGCCCAAATCAAGGCGTAGACTCACGTTCACTGCTTCCAGGGAAATCGTGTCACCCCTCTCAATCCAGTCTTTAAGGGCTTATGCTAAAAGAGGTTTCCTGAGTAGGTTAAGGTGTGATAGCAATCACTCCATATCCCAGGGGTTTCGTCACCGATCCAGAATGAAAACTAAGCTACGTTAACCCTAGAGAATCTTCCGCTATTCTTTAGCAAACCCTTCAATAACATTAGGCTGGGTTTCCAGATGTTTAACGCTACAGAACTCCTGATTTCCGACTTCGTGACCAAGCTCAAGGAGGGATACCGCCATACCTATGGGGGCTTAAAGTCTGACTATGAGGACATTATTGGTTGGGTTGGCGCAATGGCGCTAGAAAACATCGCCAACAGTGATGCCCTCTACCATAACGTCGAGCACACCATTCTCGTTACCCTCGTTGGTCAGGAAATCTTACGGGGTAAGCATATCCGAGAAGGGGGGGTGTCCTGCGAAGACTGGCTCCACTTTATCGTTTCCCTGGTTTGCCATGATATTGGTTACGTCAAGGGCGTTTGTCGTGAAGACCGGGATGGTTATTACGCTACAGGCCAGAGCGAGCACAGAGTAAGCCTGCCAGCAGGGGCCTCTGATGCCAGCCTGACTCCCTATCACGTCGATCGCGCCAAGCTGTTTGTAGACGAGCGGTTTGGTAGCAACCGTCTGATCGACGCTGACATCGTGAAAAAGAATATTGAGTTGACTCGCTTCCCTGTCCCGAGCGATGAGGATCACCAGGACACAATGAATTATCCTGGGCTAGTGCGGGCCGCCGACCTCATCGGTCAGCTCAGTGACCCCCGCTACCTCAAGAAGATTGGCGCACTCTACTACGAATTCGAAGAAACTGGAGTGAACCAGCATTTGGGGTACAGCCACCCCGGTGACCTGCGGAAAAACTACCCCACCTTCTACTGGAAAGGAGTTTTCCCCTATGTGAAGGATGGTCTCCGGTACCTCGCACTAACTCAGCAGGGACAGCAGATCATTGCCAACCTGTACTCCAACGTTTTTGTCGTCGAGCATGATGATGTCGCCCTGCCTATGGTGCAGGTCTAATCTCGCCCCTTGACCCCCAAAGCTAGAAACCGCATTTATCGACAGCACTGTCGGTAAATGCGGTTTCTAGCTTTGGGACCTTGTCCTATTGGTGGAGGCGCAAAACATCTGATTAATATAGCTTTTCAATCTGCTTTCAGGTTGTCAATTCGGAAGCCCTTGTGGAAGCATGGAAAGAGTGACTCCCTTGCCCTCCGGATAGAAGCAACCCATGGCTAAACCGTATGTCGATCTCGATCTGGCAGGCTTGATCGATCATTCCTTTCTCCTCCAAACCGCTACACCGGAGCAAATCGCCAAAATTTGTGAGGAAGCCGATCGCTTTCGGTTTGCGGCTGTCTGCGTCTTACCGACTTATGTGCGTCAGGCTGTAGATTTGCTCAAAAATAAATCTCCAAACGTCTGTACCGTTATTGGCTTTCCCACGGGGGCCAATACCTCAGCCGTAAAGCTCTACGAAGCCCAGGAAGCGGCTGAGAGCGGTGCAACCGAGCTAGATGTCGTACTAAACCTGGGTTTGTTAAAAACGGGGCAATCCGAAGCTGTTTACAAAGAATTGGCCGAAATTAAAGCCGAAACCGGACAGGTGATGAAAGTCATCCTTGAAACTGGTCTGCTGACGGATGCAGAAAAGAAGCTGGCAGCGGAAATTAGTATGGATGCCGGAGCTGATTTCGTCAAAACCAGCACAGGTTGGCTTGGTGGCGCAACAGTAGCCGATGTGCGTTTGCTAAAAGAAGTGACGCGCGATCGCATCGGCATCAAAGCTTCCGGAGGTATCCGTACGGTGGAGCAGGCCCTCGACCTGGTCATGGCAGGCGCCACCCGGTTGGGAACCTCTCAGGGAGTACAACTGATCAACCAATTGGAAGGGCTCGATCTAAGCCAAGTGGAGGAGGAGACGCTGCAAGAATACTAGTCAGCTCTCAACTCCCCATTTACGGAGCAGGTACATGCCAGGAACCTATAAGGCAACAGGAATCAATTTGAAGGGAGTACCGATGGGGGAGAGCGATCGCCTCCTGACCATACTCACCCGTGAGTACGGCCTGCTCCGAGCCGTCGCGCCCGGTTCTCGCAAACATGAGTCAGGGTTACGCGGGCGTAGTGGGTTGTTTGTGGTCAACGATCTCTTCCTGGCGAAGGGGCGAGGGCTCGACAAAATTATTCAGGCCGACAGTTTGGAATCCTTTCCAAAACTAAGCCTGGACCTACGGAAGCTAACTGCTGCTCAATATTTAGCAGAACTTGCCCTCTATCAGGCTCTCAGTGAGCAACCCCAGCACGACTTATTCGACACTCTGCAGGCTAGTTTGAGCCAGCTTGAACAAGCGGATGGTGAAGACATTCTTCCGTTGCTCGTGCAAGGTATTATGCAGATGATACGGTTAGCCGGGGTCGCCCCTGAGGTCGAACTCTGCTCAGTGACGCGCAAGCCCATTGCGGAAGGCAACACTCAGGCTCGCTGGCAGGCTGGGTTTCACCCCGCCGCAGGGGGTTTGGTGCAACTTTCAGTGTTTGACAAAATCACTCACCGGGAACGATACGCTCCCACAGGAGATGATCCGGCTTTCCCTGATGTTGTGCCATTCGCTAACAATAGAAACAGCACCCGTGAGGGAGAAGCAGGAAGTACGTCCCCGGAACCAAAACCAAGTGCCTTTCAAACCCAGTCTGCTCCCACCCCTGAACGTCGTGATGTTCAAGAAGGAACCCTCGTGCGACAGTCTCGAGGCTCCTACCGCTCTCGGGCTCCTGTTGCCGGAACCCGTCTGACCGCTAATGAGTTGGCCTTACTTCGTCAACTTGGGCGATCGCCCCAAACCGGGTCAGAGGAGCCCTTTGTGGCTTCCGCCTACCCGTCTGAAACATGGCTTGCTATGGAGCGAGCTCTGCGCTACTACGCGCAGTACCACCTTGAACGCACCATTCAATCAGCCAGCCTGATGGACTCGTGCTTTGCTCCGTTACCGTCTACGGTTTTGCCCCACGCATGATGCAACGGTTTAACTCTGATTTAGACATCTCCTACAAAGCGTCCAAAATGGGCGAGGAAGAGGTTTGCGAACTCGCAAATCTAGACGATAACGGGGTCAGCGCACGTTCTGCTGCGCCACCCCAATCGGATCATCACTTGGATGGGACCGAAGAGGACGTTAGTGGCTCCGATACTCAGTCCACAGAAACTGGGTCACAAAATGGGCACACGGCCGCTTCCAACCCAGAATCCCCTACAACTAGCCAACCGGTTGGAATATCGCCCCCTACTGAAGCAGAAGCTGAGGTTGCCATTGAACGGGGTTTCTGGCCTGTACTCCGGAATACAAACTTCCTGTCGCTCTGGAGTGGACAAGTTTTTTCTCAGTTAGCCGACAAAGTCTACCTGGTGCTGATGATTATGATCATCACCACTCAGATTCAGAGCACAGGGCAAACGGTGAGTGGGTGGGTGTCCTCTATCATGGTGGCGTTCACCATTCCAGCGGTGCTCTTTGGCTCAGTCGCCGGGGTTTTTGTCGATTACTGGCCTAAAAAAGGGGTTCTGGTTCTGACCAATCTGCTGCGTGGGGTGCTGGTACTCCTACTTCCGCTGTTGCTGGGCGTTGCTGGGGTAGGGTCGATCGCCGGAGTTCCCATAGATTTTGGCGTCCTGCTGGCAGTCACATTCCTGGTTTCAACCCTGACTCAGTTCTTCTCCCCCGCAGAACAGGCCATTATTCCTCTACTGGTCGAGCGACGTCATCTCCTCTCTGCCAATTCCCTCTACACCACAACAATGATGGCCTCGGTGATCATTGGCTTTGCTGTCGGTGAACCGTTGCTGGGTCTGGCCGATCGCGTCATCGCCCCGTCTATTGGTGCTGGCAACTTAGGGAAAGAGTTGCTGGTAGGTGGCAGCTATGTCATCGCCGCTGTACTGCTGTTGTTGATTCGGCCCCATGAGCCGAGCGATCGCCCGCACCGAGAGCAACCTCCTGTCTGGCAAGAAATCCGTGATGGTGTGCGCTATCTCAACAGCCAGCCTCGCGTTCGGGCAGCCTTACTACAACTGGTGATGCTCTTCTCCATCTTCGCAGCCTTAGCGGTACTGGCCGTTCGGATGGCTGAGGTCATGCCAACACTGGCCTCCTCTCAATTTGGCTTCCTGCTAGCTGCCGGTGGCATCGGTATGGGTCTTGGGGCACTGTTGGTCGGGCATATTGGGCACGATTTCTCCCGAGAACGGCTCAGCTTCTATGGCGCCATTGGCTTGGGTGCTTCTCTAGCAGTCCTCTCCTTGTTTACCCAGCAACTTGTTCCAGCTTTGTTAACCCTGGTCTGCTTAGGTGCCAGTGCTGCCGCCGTTGGTGTCCCCCTACAAACAACCATTCAGGAACAAACCCCTGAAGATATGCGAGGAAAGGTGTTTGGCTTGCAAAACAATGCCGTCAATATTGCCCTGAGCTTACCTTTAGCCCTGGCAGGCATAGCTGAAACCTTCTTGGGACTGCGGGTTGTGTTTCTGGCCCTGGCAGGATTGGCGATCGCCAGCGGCCTATTCACCTTTAGCCTCTCTCGCAAGAGCTCACCCTAAGCAACCTGAGTCCGGGTTAAGGGCTTTTTCGAGGGGCGTGCGAAGTGCACCCCTCGAAAAAGCCCTTTTTGGTGTGCGCTTTGGGCATACCAAAAAGGTCACTTGGGCTTATCCCCACCCAAGGTTAAGTAAACAAACGTGTGTAAGGCTATACGTATTTTGGATAGGTGGGCGATCGCACTAGGACGCTTGTTGAAGACCTTGATTTTGCATGGATACAGCGTGCGAAAAATCAAGGTTTTCCAAAAACTGTCCCGTCCGTTGGTATCAAAAACGATTAAACAATGATTAACTTGTAACAAGATAAGCATTTTGCTTTGTATCGAACGATAAAAGCTCCCTTCAGATCGTTGATCCGTATCAGTTAATGCATATAGCCTGGCTCGGAAAAAAGTCGCCCTTTTGCGGCAATGTTACCTACAGTCGTGAAGTTACAAATGCTCTGTTAGGGCGAGGCCACCGGGTCAGTTTTTTTCACTTCGCCCAGGAAAGCCCTGGTAACACCCCGGCCCATGAGGGTGAAGAGGTTTCCCTCCCCTGCCTATTTCACTCGCAGATTTATACCATTCCATCACCCCGCTCCAGCAAAATTCTGACCCAAGCATTGGAACGGCTCAAGCCCGATGTAGTTCACGCCTCATTGACACTCTCCCCACTCGACTTTGTCCTTCCAGAAATCTGCGAGGAGCTGGGCATACCACTCATTGCGACCTTCCATCCACCTTTCGACCATCGGGTTCGCAATCTCACCTCAGGTACCCAGCACCTCACCTATCAGGTTTATGCTCCTTGTCTGGCCAACTACCAGAGAGTCATTGTCTTTTCCAATCTGCAAAAGGAGCTGCTGATCCGTCTAGGGGTTCCTGCTGACGTAGTTGCGGTCATTCCCAACGGGGTGGATGCCGATAAGTATTGTGCTGGCTTCTCCACCATCAAATCTGACCTGAAGGCCGATCGCCTCTTCCTCTATCAGGGAAGGGTTGCTCCCGAGAAGAACGTCGAATCTCTGCTCAAGGCCTGGAAGCGAGCCAAAATGAAGCCGGGTAGTAAGTTGGCGATCGTCGGCAGCGGCCCCCTGGCTGCAACACTTATGCCCTTCTACGGTCCAGAACAAGGAGTTCACTGGTTGGGGTTCGTTGCAGAAGAACAACGGCGCATTGAATTGTTGAGAGGGGCTGACGTCTTCATCTTGCCCTCATTAGTAGAAGGGCTTTCGCTCTCCCTGTTAGAAGCTATGTCCTGTGGCGTCGCTTGCTTAGCCACTGATGCCGGGGCAGACGGTGAAGTGCTCGAAAATGGGGCCGGAGTTGTACTCGGTACCCAACGGGTCTCTACGCAGCTCCAAACTCTATTACCTCTCTTCCAAGATCACCCCGAACTGTCAGCCATGCTGGGATTGAAAGCGCGACAGCGCGTATTAGAACGCTACACGCTCAGCCGAAACATTACTCACCTGGAGAGCTTGTACCACGAGGTTTTAGACGAGCAGCGCTCAAAGCCTGCTTTGCTCCCTTCAATTATCTCTCAGTAAGATCTCTCGTTGTCACTAGTAGGCTACTGCGGCCTAAGTTCGCGACTTATGTTTTTGTGTGGGGTGCTTCGCACTCCACACAAAAACATAAGTGATGGATTTCCGCCTCAGCGTACTAGTAGCCCATCACATCTTACCTGGCACCCTTGGCACCTTGTGAAGTGCTAGATTGCTGCCTCCACAAGGAGCAGCAGTTTAGTAAAACTGAGGTTTTCTAGGGTTCAATCGAAGCTGCCCTATAAACGTTACAGGGTGTTATGATGGGAAAGCGCCATTTTTGCCCGTATATTACGTGGAATTTTTAGAGTTAGATCTCTAACACTGATAAATTTCACAGGGGCTGTCCGAATCTTCTTCACGCCAATTGCTCCCAGGAGCATCATGGCATAAGTGATTGAGCAGCTTCAGGCTATGCCTGAACGAGTTGGCGTCTTGGTACCCTCCGACACCCAGATTTAAGGGGGCTTTAAGGTCGTGGCTGAAAAAGAAGAAACCAAGACAAAAGAGACAAAAGCAGCTAGCACAAAAGCATCAGAAGAAGGCTCTGGGCTGAACGCCTCAGAGTTTATGGCAGGTGCTCGGGAAGAGTTAGGCAAAATTGTCTGGCCATCCCGGCAGCAGCTAATCAGTGAATCAGTTGCCGTTTTGCTGATGGTTATTGTCTCTGCCACCCTGATTTACCTGGTCGATAACCTGTTTTCATGGGCCTCCCATCAGGTGTTTTAACCTATGTATGTGTCAGACGACTCCGACAACGAGAATGTGTTAACCCAGCCGAGCGGCGAGTTAACTGAGAGCGACATTGCCGCTCTCCACAAGTCCGCTCGTTGGTATGCTGTGCAGGTCGCTTCGGGCTGTGAGAACCGGGTCAAGCTCAACCTGGAACAACGGATCAAGACACTTGATGTGTCTGACCGCATCATCCAGATTGAGATCCCCCAAACTCCTATCCTGAAACCTCAAAAGGGCAACAAGCCGAAGGAAGGCGCTGAGAAGGTGTTCCCCGGCTATGTGCTGGTGCGTATGGTGATGGACGATGATGCTTGGCAAATCGTCAAAAATACACCCAACGTCATCAACTTTGTAGGTGCAGAACAGAAGCGTCGCTATGGCCGGGGGCGCGGGCACGTAAAGCCCATGCCGCTGTCAAACGCGGAAGTTGAGCGCATCTTCAAGCGGACACAGGAACAGAAGTCGGTCGTGAAAATCGACATGGCGGCTGGGGACAAAATCATGGTGTTGTCCGGTCCGTTTAAAGACTTCGAAGGTGAGGTCATTGAGGTCAGCCCTGAGCGCAGCAAGCTGAAAGCTCTGCTGTCAATCTTTGGCCGCGACACGCCGGTGGAGTTGGAATTCAATCAAGTTCAAAAGCAGAGCTAGTTCATCAATGGCAAAAAAAGTTGTAGCGGTTATCAAATTGGCTCTTGATGCCGGCAAGGCCAACCCTGCTCCACCCGTGGGTCCCGCCCTGGGTCAGCACGGGGTGAACATCATGGCGTTTTGCAAAGAATACAATGCAAAAACGTCTGATCAGCCTGGCATGGTTATTCCTGTTGAAATTTCGGTCTATGAAGATCGCAGCTTCACGTTTGTTCTGAAGACACCTCCCGCTTCCGTTTTGATTCGGAAAGCTGCTGGAGTTGATCGGGGTTCTGGTGAACCGAACAAGAAGAAAGTGGGTTCGATCAGCGAAGCTCAGTTGCGTGAAATCGCTGAGAAGAAGCTGCCTGACCTGAACGCTAATGATGTCGATGCGGCGATGAAAATCGTGGAAGGTACAGCCCGTAACATGGGTATTACCGTTAAGCGATAAGATTCCGCTCAATTTAGAATTTGTCAACCATGTTGGGGGAGAAGAAATTCTTCGCTAACACCCCGAAGGAGTAAAAATGGTAAAACGTTTGTCACGACGCTTGCAGGCGTTGGTAGAGAAAGTTGAGGATCGGGCTTACGAGCCGTTGGAAGCGCTGAATCTGGTTAAGGAAACAGCGACGGCTAAGTTCCCCGAATCTGTCGAAGCTCATATTCGCTTAGGTATCGACCCCAAGTACACCGACCAGCAGTTGCGTACTACGGTTGTGCTGCCCAAGGGCACTGGCCAGGATAAGCGCGTTGCGGTTATCGCCCGAGGCGAAAAAGTAACCGAAGCGAACAACAATGGTGCGGATCGTGCCGGTTCTGAAGAACTGATCGATGAAATCCAGAAGGGTATGCTGGACTTCGACGTTCTGATCGCGACCCCGGACATGATGCCCCAGGTTGCGAAGTTAGGTCGTCTCCTCGGCCCCCGGGGCTTGATGCCGTCCCCCAAAGGTGGTACGGTAACTTTTGATCTGGGTCAGGCGATCGCCGAATTCAAAGCGGGTAAACTAGAATTCCGTGCGGATCGTACTGGTATTGTCCACGTTATGTTTGGCAAAGCAACCTTCCCCACCGAAGATTTGCTGGCTAACCTGAAGGCGCTGCAAGAGACCATCGACCGGAACCGTCCCACTGGCGCAAAAGGTCGTTACTGGCGATCCATCTTCGTTTCCGCTACCATGGGGCCATCCATCGAAGTGGACGTCAACGCTCTGCGTGACCTGAAGGCAGATGCTGCCGCCTAATTTGTAAGTTTTCGAAGTTCGTTTTCGGTTCGACTAATTGGAGATTGCCTCTGACAAACCGTTAACAACTGAATCCACCAGCCAGAGACAGCAGGAGCGTCTCGCTTAAAATTTCCTGCCGAGGTTGAAGTTTTATTTGGGAATACCCATCCGCTGGGTATTCCCAAGTGTGAACTGAAACCCGGCCAATTGCCGGGTTTTTTGCTGGTTGGATGAATCAAGTTTCCACATTACCCAACATAAGGAGGTGAGAACGAATGGGTAGAACATTGGAAAACAAGAAGGAGCTCGTGGCGGAGCTGAAAGCAGAACTGAGCCAGGCTCAAATGGCGGTTGTGATTGACTATAAAGGTCTTTCTGTAGGAGAAATTACCGATCTCCGTCGCCGTTTGCGTCCTGCGGGTGCATCCTGCCACGTTGCGAAGAATACCCTGATGCGGAAGGCCGTTGCAGGGGACGACAGCTGGGAAGTCATTACGACCCATTGCAAGGATTCTTCTGCCTTTCTGTTCTTGAAGGACGATATCGGCGGAGCCATTAAGGCATATCAGGATTTCCAAAAAGCCACCAAGAAGACTGAAATCAAGGGTGGCGCAATGGAAGGCCGGGCGCTGAGCGAAGCCGACGTAAAGGCGATCGGTGACCTGCCTTCTAAAGAGCAACTCATGGGCCAGATTGCCGGTGCCATCAATGCCGTTACCACCAAGGTGGCTGTCGGTATCAAAGAAGTACCGTCCGGCCTGGGTCGTGCCCTTCAGGCATACGCCGACAAAGACAAAGAAGGCGGCGAAGCAGCCTAATTGGCACTGCGATAGGTTTCAGGCTTAGCCCTGGAAAACGTTCGACACACTGTTCGAGACATCAAACACATCTTAGGAGTTACCCTAATGTCTGCTGCAACCGATGAAATTTTGGAAAAGTTGAAGTCCCTCACTCTGCTGGAAGCCGCTGATCTGGTGAAGCAGATTGAAGAGGCTTTCGGCGTAAGCGCTGCGGCTCCCGTTGGCGGCATGATGATGATGGCCCCTGGTGCTGGCGCTGCCCCCGCTGAAGAAGTTGAAGAGAAGACCGAATTCGACGTGGTTCTGGAAGAAGTTCCCGCCGATAAGAAGATCGCAGTTCTGAAGATCGTTCGTGAACTGACCGGTCTGGGTCTGAAGGAAGCGAAGGAAGTTGTTGAATCGACTCCTAAGGCTGTCATGGAAGCCGTTGCGAAGGACGCTGCTGAAGAAGCTAAGAAGAAAATCGAAGAAGCTGGCGGTAAGGTTGCCGTTAAGTAAGCTGCTGCGTTTTGCATAAGAAAAACACCCCTTCCCGTTGGGAAGGGGTGTTTTTCTTATGCATTTTTAATGTGTGAGGTTTGCTCCACATACCTCACACATTAAAAATGCATAAGTCTTCTCTAGATTCTTGATGAGTTGCAAAAACCTGGCTTGGAGGCGCGTCGCCCTCCAAACCTCCCGTCTGGAGGACGGGCGTCCCTCCCCCAGACCCCCTAGACAAGGAGGTTTGCAGGTGATGTGTTAAGCCGCTTCGCATCTGTGGGGTTTGGAGCAGGTTTGGGTAGTGTCGTTACACAAGGGCATGAATCGTCTTAGCGTTAGAGCTAACCCTGCACTGGGTCAAGGGTTTGGCGATCGCCCTTACTGCACCAGTCTAAAATGTATCGTCCAGCACAGTTCGCTTCTGCGTTCCCTGGTTCTATAGTCTCAACCTAAGTTTCTGCATAGAAACAACACGGGTTTATAACCAGAACTATGAATAGGGAGATGCTTCTAGGGTTCCGATTCAATTCCTGAGTATTGAATGGCTGGTCCGAGAGAAGCAGGCTGATCAGTAATACTGCCGATCGATTGCAGTATTACAGCGCTCAGCTACACGGCGGGATAAAAGCCCGGGAGATCTGCAAACGTTGCTTGCAGTGTCTCCTGGGCTTTGTTTTGGTGCCTGCCTGACCGATTACGGGTTATTGCGATGCGATCGCCCGACTGACTATCTACCCCTCGTACCTGCCATGACAGATCCGTCTTTGTTTCAAAGCCCAGATGCTAACGCTCAACAATTCGAAGCTCAGCGGGCGCTGGAGCTAGAGTCGCGCCTTCCCCTCACCGGCTGGCAACAGGAGGTGAACAAGGGACTGGAGTATGGGTTGGAAGCGGCGGAGAGTATTCGCGATCGCACCATTCCCACCTTCTCCCGTGGCGAACTGCCTCACTATGCAGGTATCAACACCTTCATGAAAGCTCCCTACCTGGAGGATGTGCGGAGGGTAGGGGAGTATGATGTGGCGATCGTTGGCGTACCCCACGACTCTGGTACCACCTACCGTCCCGGCACCCGCTTCGGTCCCCAGGGTATTCGCCGCATCTCCGCACTCTACACGCCCTATAACTTCGAGATGGGTGTTGACCTGCGGGAGCAAATCACTCTCTGCGATGTGGGCGATATCTTCACCATTCCCGCCAACAACGAGAAATCCTTTGATCAAATTTCCAAAGGGATTGCTCACATTTTTAGTTCCGGCGCGTTCCCCATCATCTTAGGTGGCGACCACTCCATCGGATTTCCAACTGTGCGTGGTGTCTGCCGTCATCTGGGCGATAAAAAAGTGGGCATCATTCACTTCGATCGCCACGTTGACACGCAGGAAACCGACCTGGATGAGCGGATGCACACCTGCCCCTGGTTCCACGCCACCAATATGGCGAATGCTCCGGCAAAGAACCTGGTGCAGTTGGGTATCGGTGGCTGGCAAGTGCCTCGTCCCGGCGTGAAGGTATGCCGTGAGCGCTCTACCAACATTCTGACCGTTACAGACATTACTGAAATCGGCATTGATGCAGCGGCAGAATTTGCCTTAGAGCGGGCGCTAGATGGAACCGACTGCGTATATATCAGTTTCGACATTGACTGCATCGACGCAGGGTTCGTCCCGGGTACGGGTTGGCCAGAACCCGGTGGCCTGCTGCCTCGGGAAGCGCTGGGACTACTGGGCAAAATCATCCAGCGTGCCCCGGTTTGTGGACTGGAAATCGTGGAAGTGTCACCCCCCTATGACATCAGCGACATGACCTCACTCATGGCGACTCGGGTGATTTGCGATGCTATGGCCCACTTGGTACTGTCTGGGCAACTGCCTCGTAAGGAGAAGCCCTCCTATATCCACGAAGAATGCAACATGAACGTGGATCAAGCCTGGACATAAGTTCGCCGTTATAGGGGCGTTCCGTGAAACGTCCCTACCTGCTCACCCTCACCCCTTTTTCCGGCTATGCATGAAACCGATATGGCCAAAGCCCTGATTCTCACCCTCAAGGATTGGTGGGAAGGAGAGGGGTGCCCGGCGATCGCCCGCGTCCACTTAGTTGTCGGCAAGTTCACCTGCGTCGAACCCGTTAGCCTGCAATTCGCCTTCGAGGTTCAAACCCGCAACACCTTCCTCGACGGCGTAGAGCTTGTAATTCGGGAAACGCCACTCATTGCCTTCTGCCACACCTGCCAGGGCGAATACAGCCCTGAAATCGGTATTCAATACGCCTGTCCTACCTGCAAATCTCCCATGGAAGACATTCGCTCAGGCCGCGAGTTGAAGATCGATCGCGTGGAAGGTGCCATACCTGCTCAGGCCGATCATTCTTGCGCTTAAAACTATTGCTGCACACTCCACATCCTTACTCCTCAAACCTGCCATGCATCAAACTTTTGACGCCGCCCTTGGGATTAACTTGCTCCACGCTAATCAGGAAGGTGCTGATCACAATCGTGCCCATTTCGATGAATGGGAGATTACCTGCTTCAACATCATGAGCAGCCCCGGCGCAGGCAAAACAGCTTTGTTAGAGCGCACCTTGAGTACCCTTGCTGCCGAGTTGAAGATTGCCGTTATTGAAGGCGATATGACCACCGAGTTGGATGCCGATCGCCTTCGTCAATACGGTGTCCCCGTCATTGCTATTAACACCGGGCGTTCTTGCCATTTGGATTCGAAGATGGTGGCGGGAGGACTGCATCGTCTCGCGCACGAGTACACCCCTAGCGAGTTTGATTTAGTGCTGGTGGAAAACGTGGGTAATTTGGTGTGTCCTGCTGAATTTGAGGTGGGAGAACACGCGAAGGTAGCACTTCTAAGCATTACTGAAGGCGAAGATAAGCCGCTGAAGTATCCAGTCATGTTTCAGGAAGCACACTGCTTGCTGATCACAAAAATGGATTTAGCTCCCCACCTGGATGTGGATGTGGAACAGATTGTGGCGAATGTACGCCAGATGAATCCGCACTGCACCATCATTCCTGTATCAGCCAAGACAGGTGAAGGCTTAACAGAGTGGTTTGATTGGGTGCGTCAGCAGGTCGTTTTAGGAGGCACTTACCGAGCCAACCGCATCTCTCATAGCCACAACCACGATCAGGATCATGATGCTGCTTCCGAATTAGCACTGGCAGACCACACTCACTAACGGGCAGCAATCCTTTGATCAGACAAGAGGCTTAAGCACCTGGCCCCCAATTTTTGATTATTTAACTCTGGAACCAACCCACCATGAAACTGCGTAGATTACTCTCGTTCGCGTTTGTTTTCCTGTTTGGTTTGTTTGTTGCCGTCAGTTGTACTCCCAACTCAGGCAGTTCCGGCTCAACCTCATCTGAAGCATCGGCTAGTGGCCCCGTTGCTATTGGCTTTAGTGCCTGGCCCGGCTGGTTCCCCTGGCAGGTTGCTGAAGAGGAAGGGATTTTTGAGCAGAACAAAGTGAACGTGAATCTCACCTGGTTTGATGGCTATCTCGATTCCATCAACGCATTATCAGCCGGGCAGCTAGATGGCAACAGTCAAACCCTCAACGACACGCTGAGCATTGTAGCCGCTGGTGCGGACGTAGTCATTGTATTAACTAATGACAACTCTACCGGCAACGACCAGATTATTGCCCGCGAAGGCATTAACTCGATCGAAGATCTGCGCGGTAAAAAAGTCGCGGCAGAAGAAGGGACAGTGGATCACTTCCTATTACTGCTGGGATTGCAAAAAGCTGGGATGACTCAAGCGGATATTGACTTTCAACCACTGGAAACAGGAGCTGCTGCTGCTGCCTTCGTGGCTGGCCAGCTAGATGCCGTGGGAGTTTTCGCGCCCTTCACAACTCAGGCATTAGAACGCCCTGGCAGTAAAGTACTGTTCACCTCCAAAGACTTTCCAGGTGCTATTTCTGACCATCTGGTTGTGCAGCGCAAATTGGTCGAAGAACAGCCTGACACGGTGCAAGCTCTCGTCAACAGTTGGTTCGCCACTCTGGATCACATCAAACAGAATGGGGACAAAGCGATCGACATCATGAGCAAGCGGGCCGGAGTCAGCGTTGATGATTACAAAGAGTACGACGCCGGTACCACGATTTTCTCAGCCGAGGACAACTTGAAAGCGCTGGAGCCTGGTAGTGATATGACTTCCCTACCCTACGCGGCGGAGCAAATTTCTAAGTTTCTTCAGGAAGCTGGGTTGCTTAAGCAGGCTCCCGACCTCACTCAGCTCTTTGACGATCGCTTCGTAAAAGCTTATAAGGCACAGACTTAGGACCCTGAGCACTACGAGAATCGAGACAAGAGATGTGCAGTTTCTCGTAGTGCTTCCTCGCTCCTAGCCATCCTTCCAATCTCTTCTCTCTGCTCTATGACCACCTCACCGGATTCAGTCTCATCCATTTCGGCTGCCAAGTCGGATGGGCGATCGCCTGACATGCTCCCTCCTACGGTCTTCTGGCGCATTGCTGAAGCCATTCCTGCTCGATTGACCCTAATTTTAGTTGTCCTATCTATCACGGTTCCTTTGGTATTGTGGGCGGTGATTTCAGGGTTTCTCAGCAATGGGCAAGATGTATCACTCTTTCTGCCGACCCCGGCTCAGGTATGGACAGCGTTTGTGCGACTCTGGAGTGATGGTACGCTACCGAAGGACATTGGCTTCAGTCTGTTTCGGGTGCTGTGCGGATTCTTGCTAGCCGCCGCTATTTCAATCCCGTTAGGAACACTGATGGGAACGTTTGCGAGTGTGCGATCGCTCCTCGAACCCATCATCGGCATCGTTCGCTACATGCCCGCTCCAGCCTTCATTCCCCTGCTCATTCTCTACTTTGGTCTGGGGGAAGTTCCCAAAATTCTCCTCATCTTCATTGGCACGCTGTTTTTTAACACGCTGATGGTGATGGACTCTGTGAAGTTCGTGCCAAAGGAGTTGATTGAAACCACCTATACCCTTGGGGGTAAGCGATCTCAGGTGTTCTTTCAGGTGATATTTCCTTACATCTACCCCAGTATTCTCGATGCCGGCCGGGTCAATATGGCGGCTTCGTGGAACCTGGTGATTGTAGCGGAATTGGTGGCGGCGACTGAGGGTTTGGGTAAGCGCATCAGCATTGCTCAACGGTTTCTCCACACCGACGAAATTTTTGCTGGGTTGATTGTGATTGGGTTAATTGGGCTGACGATCGACCTGTTGTTCCGCTGGTTATTGCGGTCAACCTGTCGTTGGCGATAACTCCGAACAGGACAGGTTTTGCCCCGAATCCCTGGTTCTTCCATGAACCTTGTTACTAAACCGGCCCTTACAAAATTTTGGAAACAGACGATTTTCTTTTCATTGCAGGACACGACTATGCACCTTGAAGTCAACCACGTCTCGAAGCATTTCTCGTCTCGCAACAGCCGTTTGGTGGCATTAGATGACATCAGCCTGCATGTGGAAGGGGGAGAGTTCGTTTGCGCCGTTGGGGCTTCAGGTTCGGGGAAATCCACGTTACTGCGAATCATTGCTGGTTTGGAGCAGCCGACAATGGGTGAGGTGCGGGTGGATGGATTGAAGGTTATTGGCCCCGGTGCCGATCGCGGCATGGTGTTCCAGAACTACAGTTTGTATCCCTGGATGACTGTGGCGGATAACGTTGGATTTGGTCTGAAGCTGCGCCATCTACCTGTGGCTGAACAACGGGAACGGGTGCGCTATTACCTGGATGTGGTGGGGCTCACTAAGTTTGCGAAGTCTCTGCCCAAGGAGCTGTCGGGAGGGATGAAACAGCGGGTGGCGATCGCCCGTGCTCTAGCTTCCCAGCCCAAAATTCTCCTCATGGATGAACCGTTCGGTGCGCTGGATGTGCAGACGAAGGAAACCATGCAGCAGTTCTTGCTAGAGGTTTGGCAACAAACCAACACCTCGATTCTGATGATCACCCACGATGTGGAAGAGGCTGTGTTTCTAGCTCAGCGTATTTATGTGTTGACGGCTCATCCGGGTACAGTGCAGCAAGAGATCGTGATTGATCTGCCAGGCGATCGCAATTATCACATCAAACGCCAGAGCCGATTCCGCGACTATGCCGAAACCATCCGCGATCTGTTGCGGGGAGAGCCTGCTGCCTCAATTCCAGCCTGATATCTCTAGAATTTTGTTCAGAAACTTTCCGAAGAACCAGAGATCCTTCGGAAAGTTTTTGAACAAAATTCTAGAGAACCAAAGGAGCCATTCGGCTAGGCTAAACTGACGGCATTGCACGATGAGCCATCATGATTCAATCCGTTAAAACAGAACCGACACTTCTTGCCCTCGATTTCGATGGGGTGCTGTGCGACGGTATGGCCGAATATTTTGTGACGGCCTGGCGCGCCTACTGTCAAATCTGGACCCCTGCCGACCAAACCCTCCCCGAGCATCTGCGGGGAGCCTTTGCTCGATTGCGGCCCCTGGTAGAAACGGGATGGGAAATGCCATTAGCATTGCGAGCACTGCTTAATGGTATCTCCGAAGCAGAAGCTTTGGCTGATTGGAATGGCATCGTCCAACGACTTCTAGAGAAAGAAGGTCTGACAGCCGCAGAGCTAGGAGCCGCCGTCGATGGCACCCGAGACGAGTGGATTTCCACAGATGTGGAAGGTTGGCTTCGACTTCAGAAGTTTTACCCGGGGGTGTGCGATCGCCTCAGGCAGACGATGAGCAATGGCCTTCCTGTATTTATTGTCAGTACGAAGGAGGGCCGATTTATTCGGCAACTCTTAGGTCAGGGTGGAGTTGATTTTCCTGAGGATCACGTGATTGGGAAGGAAATCCGTCAACCAAAATCCCAGACATTGCGCGACCTGCGCCAGCGCTTTGCGGACTCTGGGCCGGTACGAATCTGGTTTGTAGAAGATCGGGCGCAGACTCTACACAAGATTAAAGGGGATTCAGATTTAGAAGATGTGGAGCTATTTTTAGCGAATTGGGGATATAACACATCGGGCGATCGCCAGACGGCTCGCCAAGATCCCCGCATTCATCTCATTTCCCTCAACCAGTTTGTTCAACCCTTTCCCCAATGGCTCCCCAGAGATTAACTCGAATAGGTTCTTAACGTCAGTTCGGGATAAGCCGAACCGCCCATTATTGCGTGCACGATGCGCACGCAATAATGGGCTTTTTCGAGTGCCGCGCGAAGCGCAGCACTCGAAAAAGCCCTTAACCCGAACTGAGGTGTTCTTAGAACAGGTTATTTCATGTCTCTAGAATGAAAGAGAGACGTTTGTTGTGGCAGGGAACGAGAACCTATGTTGAAGCGTTTAGGGCACGTAGCCATTTGTGTGCAGGATTTAGACAAAGCAGCTGAGTTTTACCAGAACCTGGGGATGGAGTTGGTGTGGAAAGACCCCGATTGGGCTTACCTGAAAGCTGGAGATGATGGTTTGGCATTGCTCAGCCCTCACTATTCCCAGTCGGGTCCACACTTTGGTTTTATCTTCAACGATCGCGGCGAAGTCGATCGCGCTTATGAAAAGCTAAAGGCTGAAGGAGTTCACGTCACTCAAATTCACGAACATCGTGATGGAACGGCTTCGTTCTATGGTCGTGACCCTGATGGTAACTGGTTTGAATATCTCTACGAACCCGCCCCAGTAGCTGCTGCGGTCTAATCAACCTTTAGAAATTCCCATATTTGGGGAAGTGATGGCAAAGCCACCATTCCCACCATTAGGCGGGTCTTTAGCTGCGTTGGTGATTCTGGTTGAAGGGTTGATGCTGAGCATCAACCCTTCAACCTTAGTGTTCTGTTTCGTATTGGGGGACTGTGGCCGCTGCCACTTTTACTAAATCAACAGAAGGGCAGAGGTCTGCAAGAGCACAGCGATCGCACGCTGGATTCCGCGCATTGCACACAGCTCGCCCATGATAGATCACTCGAATGGACCAGTTCTCCCAATCCGGTTGCGGGATGAGCTTCATCAAATCTCGCTCAATCTTGACTGGGTCACTCTCCTTGGTTAAACCAAAGCGATTGGTCAGCCGTTTCACATGGGTATCTACCGTAACCCCGGCATTAATCCCAAAGGCATGAGCTAGCACCACGTTCGCCGTTTTTCGGGCAACTCCGGGCAGCGTCAGCAGATCTTCCATCCGCTGAGGCACCTCACCGCCGTACTCGGTCACAATCCGGCGACAGGCTCCCTGAATATTTTTAGCCTTATTGCGGTAGAAACCCGTGGATTTGACCAGCATCTCTAACTCAGCAGGATCAGCAGACGCCAGGGCAGGAGCATCGGGAAAGCAACTAAATAGAGCTGGCGTTACCATGTTGACACGCTCATCAGTGCATTGAGCCGACAGAATGGTTGCCACCAGGAGCTGCACAGGAGTTTGATAATCCAGTGAGCAGGTTGCATCAGGATACAGGCGTTTGAGGCGCAACAGAATCTCCAGCGCCCGCTGCTTCTTAGACGCCCGTCGACGAGTGGTAGTCATAGGGGGCGATCGCCTCGCTGATTGAAAAGTGAACGAATCAAATCCTGAGCATTAGTATTCCTTTAAAACTTTTTGACGGGTCAAAGACCCGTCAAAAAATTCTTAAATTTAATGTTCAAGTGTCCGATACCCAACACGTGAACATTGACAGAACACTAGCCCTTACTGAAATAGCTTTTGTACCACACCCAATTGTGTTGTATCGCGCACGATCAGGAAAATACCTAAGCCCAGTAGCAGTACCAATCCAGTCTGCATAACGTTTTCCTGAAAACGGCTTGGCAGTGGCTTACCCCGCACAGCCTCAATCAGCAGAAACGCCAGTTGACCACCATCTAGAGCCGGGAGAGGCAGGATATTAATGATAGCCAGGTTGATACTGATAATGGCTGTAAAAGGGAACAGGCTGGCCAGGTTGTTCGCTGCCATCGCGGCTCCCTGCTCAACAATCTTGACAGGGCCAGCCACCTGATCGGCCACGGCAGCGAAGTTGGTAATCAGGGTAAAGAAGCCTCGTGCCGTCATGATCACAGCGATCTGAAACTGACGAGCACTTTCACTGAGAACTTCAAACAGGCTATGGGGACGACGGAAATCGATGGAGCCATTAGGCCGCAATTCAGTGCCAATAATGCCATCACCTTTGTCGTTGGAACGGGGAGTCACTTGCAGGTCGAATTGGCGATCGTCCCGTTGCACTCTGAGGCTAAGCGATTTGTTCGGGCTGTCTAGGATAATCTCTCTAAATTGACTATTTGCCTCTTGCCCTTCTCCTAGAACAAGATCATCCACCGCCAGAATTAAGTCACCATCTTTCAAGCCTGCCTGAGCAGCGGGTACATCGGTAGATGTCACTCGAGAAATTAATACCCCCGGTTCAAAGTGCGGTTGTTGAACACCCACAACCCCTACTTGCGTTGCAAACACCAAATAGGCGAAAAGTAAGTTGGCAATCACCCCCGCACTGATAACGATCGCCCGATCAATCACAGGGCGGTTCTTCAGCAAGTTGGGATCATTATCAGGAATGGTGCTATCGGGGTCTTCATCGGGAAAGCCCACAAAGCCACCCAGGGGAAAGGCGCGGATCGCATACTCGGTTTCAGGCCCCTGGTACTTCCAGAGGATTGGCCCAAAGCCAATGGAAAAGCGGTTAACATGAATTCCCTGAAGCCGAGCGGCCAGGAAGTGCCCTAGCTCATGAACCACAATTAACAAGGCAAGAACTGCGATCGCCGCAAAAACCGACATAGATTTCCCAACCTGAAGAGCAACAACCTAAATCGCACACATCTATTGATCATTTTAGAGGTTTCATCAAAGCATGGCCTGGATTTCCCTGGAAATCCTATCTTGGACAGACCTCGCGTAGTTTTGTTAACCTGAGTCCGGTTTAAGGGCCTTTTGGCGTGCGCAAAGCACACGCCAAAAGGCTGAACCTTTATTGCGGTGGATGGTGGGCGTGCCAGTGTCGTGCAATATCGACCCGCCGACATACCCAAACGCGATCGTGTTGCTGCACATAATCGAGAAACCGAGCCAGAGCAGCTGTACGAGCGGGCCGACCCACTAAACGGCAGTGCAGGCCAATGCTCAGCATTTTGGGAGCATCTTGCCCTTCGGCGTACAACGTGTCAAAGGCGTCGCGTAGATAAGCAAAAAATTGGTCCCCTGAATTAAATCCAGCATAGGTGGCAAATCGCATGTCATTCGTATCCAGGGTGTAAGGGATGACCAGATGAGGTCGCCCATAGTCATACACCCAGTAGGGCAAATCATCGGCATAGCTGTCAGCGTCATACAGGAAACCACCCTCCTCAACCACAAGTCGCCGCGTGTTGGGACTGATCCGCCCCTGATAAAAACCCAACGGTCGACTTCCGGTGACTTGGGTATGCAGCTCAATAGCTTTGCGAATGTGCTCCCGTTCGGTTTCTTCACCAATGTATTGATAGTCAATCCAGCGATAGCCGTGGCTGGCAATCTCCCAGTCTGCTTCATTCATGGCCGCTACTGCCTCAGGATTGCGGGCCATCGCCATCGCTACTCCATACACCGTGACCGGCAACCCTCGCCCTGTAAAGAGTCGATGTAAGCGCCAGAAACCAGCCCGGCTGCCATACTCATACATGGATTCCATGTTCATATTGCGAACACCAAGCAGAGATTGAGCCCCTACACTTTCTGATAGGAAAGTTTCGGAGCCGGGATCTCCATGCAGAATGCAGTTTTCACTCCCCTCCTCGTAGTTGATGACAAACTGCACCGCAATACGGGCTTCATCGGGCCATTGAGGATGGGGAGCATAGCGACCATAACCAATTAAGTCGCGCGGATAATCGGAAGCGTAATACTCAGCAGACATAAGCCTCTTAAAGGTCGATACAGGAAAAATCAGGTTGGTATTTCAGATCTGTGTTCCTCACTGGGCGAAACTGTTCCCAATTTCACCTAGTGAAATAAGTCAGAAACAAGTGTGTTTCTTCGGGGATGGCTTGCTATGGATGGGATACCCCGGTCCACCACAATAACCAACCACAAATCTGAAACCAACGAGAGTTATTGGAGCACACTTAGTCAAAGGAAACGTGTGGGCGATCGCCTCCACACCTACTCCCACTTCAGAAGCTGTCTAAAAAGCTACAGCATTTCCTAATCTAATGAGGTGAGGAAGAGGGTTATGGGTTTCATGTTGAATAATGAACAACAACTTCTCGTACTGTTTTTATATACAGAATGGGAGGTGGGATGTGTACGCGTCACACCTCCCGTCCTGTGCAGTTCTAATGGTTTGGTTCCACGAAGTAAAAGCTAAGCAAAATTACGACTTATAGCCAAATTGTTCTGAATCTTGCAGAATTGTCAACGCTAAGATTACAAACCGAAAACGATATTTGCAAAGGCATAAAACACTTTGTAATCTAAGAATCAGTTATTTCTTTAAGATACTTTTGTCTAAACGTAGCAAATTTCGGCAATGTCACGATCTGCAATTAGAAATTTGGCAACTTTCTAGCGTCATCTACATCTACCCCCTGAAAACCTTCTATGCAAAAGCAGGATCCTTATCGCGAACAACTCAAAGCCGAATTTGACACACTGTTCAATTCATTGGGCCTCAAAGAAAACCAGAACCAGTACCTACGTGGGCGTTGGATGGATCAGGTGCTCTGGATGGAGGGGCGTGCCTCAAAAGCTCGGGATTGGTACTACCGACTGCGTCTAACCACTATCATTGGTGGTGTCATTATTCCAATCCTGGTTAGTCTTAATCTGCCTGAAACTCAGCGCAATTTATCCAACGTCATTCGCTACATCACGATTGGGTTAGGAGGCATCGTTGCCATTAGTTCAACGGTCGAGGAGTTTTTCCATTACGGCGAGCGGTGGCGACACTACCGACGTAGTGTTGAGTCATTGAAAGCTCAAGGGTGGCAGTTTTCGCAACTGACGGGTTCCTATTCCAGTTTTGCAACTCATGCCGATGCGTTCACGGCTTTTACCCTACAAGTTGAAGACATCATTCAACGGGATGTAGAGGTTTACGCCACTCAGGTTATCAATGAACAACAGGTCAAAAAGGAAGAACAAAATACTGGCACACCGAACTACACCAACCCCGTTTCTGTTGAATACTCCGCTCCCGCCCAACTTCCATCTGCTGGATATACAGCCTCTAGCGACCTTGGAACATCCACAGACTATGGAACTTCTCCCCATTCTGCCAATACTGGAACTCCAGAAGACTACGTGACAGAAACCAATCCGGAAAGCTATACCAATCCGGCCTAATGCTCTTTATGACCGTTGTTAGTGTTAGAGCCATAGCCCTTCTGGGCATGCTGGAATTAATTTACTGGGTGCCAAGGAACCATAGGCCAGCGTCTTTTCATCGATCGGGGTTCCTTACAGATGTGACCGTTCAAGGATGATTCATCCTTGCTTACCTTAATCCCGAAGCCGTTGAGACCGCCTTCCATGAAACAGGTTGATGAGCTGGCCTTTCCAAATGGACACCAGGCCAAAACAATTCGCATTCATCGTAATTCTGATGTTTTGACCTCCTTGAAGCAGCTTGGCTTGCATCCACCCTCCTCAACGTTGGTGCTGGTTGGCGGAGCCAGCGGTATTTCACCGGAGGCGATGGAGCAGTTGCGATCGCTTTTCTGCAACACCCTCGCGCCCCTAGCGGAGCGGCTAGGGTTAACCGTTGTGGATGGGGGCACTGATTCTGGTGTAATGCAGCTCATGGGCCATGCCCGTCAACATATTCAGGGCAGCTTTCCACTGTTGGGCGTCGTGGCCCATGCAATGGTAGCCTTTCCAGACCAACCTGCCCCTCCTGACGGGGCTCCACTAGAACCGCATCACACCCACTTCATGATGGTACCGGGTGCGCTTTGGGGCGACGAGGCCCCCTGGATTGCAAAAGTTGCAACGGTTCTCTCGGGGGCACGTCCCTCGCTGACGGTCTTGGTCAATGGTGGCATGATCGCCTGGCAGGATGTGGATAACAGCTTGCGCGAAAACCGCCCTGTCCTGGTAATGAGCGGCAGTGGACGCACCGCTGATGTCTTGGCAGCAGCTTTGGCAGGCGATCGCAGCAACGACCGCGCCAACCGCCTAGTCGAATCGGGCCTAATGGAAGCGATCGACCTGGCGGCCCCACCTGAAAACCTCCAGCAAGTTTTTGAGGCTCATCTCAATCCAGCCATGCCGATCAGCCAGTAATACTCAGCACTTACGCATTGTTGTGGGTGAGGTTCTCCGCACCCACAACAATGCACTACAGGTAGCGGGCTTGCGTAAGTCCTGATACTCAAAACGAAGTTTGCTGCCCTAGAGGGCAGCAAACTTCGTTTTGGGTCTATCTATCAATTGCGGTGATTGTTGCTGTAGCGCACTAGAGTTCCGGCCCACAGCAGCTTCTCACGCAGGGTTTGGTAGTAGGAGTAGTTTTCACGCAAAATGATAAACTGCGCCTGACATTCTGCCTGACGAATGTCAACTCGTTGCCCCGGCCAGATAGAGGTCGCCATCACCCCATCCATCCATAGTTTGGTGGTCATGTCATGATCGGCTAGAGGCCAGATACTAACGACAGAGCCCGGGGGCAGAACAATCGGACGACTGGAGAGGCTGAGAGGGCAAATAGGCGTGACAGCGATCGCCGCCATTCCTGGATGCATAATTGGCCCATTCGCCGCCACCGTGTAAGAGGTTGAGCCCGTTGGAGTCGCCACAATCAGCCCATCCCCCTGGTACTGATCGACCACCTCGCCATCGATCTCCATTTCCAGAATAGAGGTGACCATGCGATCAGCCGAGGCAGGTTTAACTGCCATTTCATTAAGAGCGAGGAAGCGATCGCTCATAGGCTCCATATTGGAACGGCTGCCTTCGTAGGTACGGGCCTGCAACATCATGCGCCGCTGTACTGCAAAGCGATCGCTCAGAAGACGGTCCCAAACCTTTTCCGTATTCTGAAACAGTTCCAGGGATTCGGTTAGAAAACCAAGGTGGCCGCCAACATTGACCGCCAGAATAGGAATCCCCTCCTCTGATAAGTGGCGAGCTGCTGACAGCACCGTACCGTCACCGCCCAGCACGATCGCCAGATCAATCGGATGCGTCACTGACGCTAAAAACACGGGATAGGGGTTATCTTTAGCTCCACTCGGCCCAACTAGAACCCGCACGCCCCTCGCTTCCAGCTCACGGGCACATCGCTCGGCCCACTGCTGACTATTGGGATCTCCGGATTTGTGGGCAATAATGACCTGTTGTAATTGCACCAGTTAATCAGTAAGGCGTCTAGAACATTTCCAGTGTAAGCCCAATATAAGAATTGGCTCAGCGCTAAGCACTGAGCCAATTCTTATATCAGTCAATTATCAATCAATCCGATTGAAGTCAGATTACCACTTCAAAAGGTTGAACTGTTCCATATCCACCGTATCGCGGTTGCGGTAGATAGACAGTACGATCGCCAAACCTACAGCCGCTTCTGCCGCTGCAATGGTAATCACAAACACCGTGAATACCTGACCTTTAATGGCAGACGGATCCAAGAAGTTGGAGAACGCCATCAGGTTGAGGTTGACTGCATTAAGCAGCAGTTCAATCGACATCAATACTCGAATCGCGTTACGGCTCGTCACCAAGCCATAGATTCCAATACAGAAAAGAGCGGCTGCCAGCAGAAGGAAGTATTGAAGTTGCAACATAGGGGGTTTTCTTCAGTCCTATTCGAGCAAAAGATGACTTTTCTTGAGGGCACGTAGCACCCCAAAAAGCTTAAGGGCGATTCGTAGTCGTTAGTTCGCGAGGACGCTCAGGCAGTGTCAAATTAGCACGCTCATCAATCTCACCCGGCAGGAACTCACGGCGAGCCAGAACGATCGCCCCAATCAGCGCCATCAGCAGCAACACCGACGCCAACTCAAAGGGCAGCAGGAAGTCACTGAAGAAGTGCTTACCAATCTCAACCAGAGCTGCATCCCCAGCGATGGGGGCCGAAGAGAGTGCCCAGGGAGTAGCCAGAACCGTTGTTGCCAACAAGGCAAACAAGCCAAAGCAAACAGCTGCCGTCGCGGCCTGACCGACCCAAGCATTACGCACAGGCTGGAAAGGCTGACGCTTATTTACAAGCATGATCCCGAACAGGATCAGTACGTTAACCGCACCGACGTAGATCAAAATCTGCGCCGCTGCGACGAACCCGGCATTCAACAAGATGTACAAGCCGGAAATACTAATGAAGACGGCTCCCAATAGAAACGCCGAATAAACAATGTTATTCAGGAGCACAACGCCCAGGGATGTAACCAGCATCATCAATGCCAGCACCCCAAACGATACAACTTGAACGCCCTCTGCTAAATTCATAGCTTCGCTACCTTTGCTGGTGTTCTCGAACTCGTTTTACAGATTCACAGAATTACTCAGCCTTCGCAGGCGGAGCTGTTGGAGTTTTGGATTCCAAACCTTCGAGGATCTCCTCAGGCAGTTGCCCAGCCCGGCGAGAACCCTTCGGCAGGTTGTGGGGTTCCGTAACACCCTTGGGCAGGTAGGCTAGCTCCCGCAGAGGCGTCACCATCGGGTCTTGCGTCACCTTGTAGGGAAGGCGTCCCAGGGCCACGTTGTCATAGTTAAGTTCGTGGCGATCGTAGGTGCAAAGCTCGTACTCTTCCGTCATGGAGAGACAGTTGGTGGGGCAGTACTCCACGCAGTTTCCGCAGAAAATACAGACCCCGAAGTCGATGCTGTAGTGGTTCAGCTTCTTCTTCTTGGTTTCTTTGTTGAATTCCCAGTCCACTACGGGCAGGTTAATGGGGCATACGCGGACGCACACTTCGCAGGCAATGCACTTGTCAAATTCGAAGTGAATCCGGCCCCGAAAACGCTCAGAAGGAATTAGTTTTTCGTAGGGATATTGCACCGTAATAGGACGGCGAGACATGTGGTCGAAGGTAACCGAAAGACCTTGACCAATGTACTTCGCAGCCTGCACCGCCTCTTTGGTGTAATCCCCAACCTGTTTGAGAAACTTCAGCATGGTTCTTCCTTAGGTATTGCAGAGCATGTCGGAACGGCAGATGAATGTATTGGCTTAGCCACCAAAGGCCATAGGAAATGCGAGTTTCAACCCAGCGGTAACCAGCAGGTTTACCAGAGAAATGGGCAGCAAGAACTTCCAACCCAAATCAAGCAGTTGGTCGATTCGCACCCGGGGTACCGTCCAGCGGAGCAAAATCGCCAGGAACAGCAGCAGGTAAGCCTTGAAGAGGGTCATCACAATTCCCAGGCTAGCAGAGATGATCTGGAACCAGGGTTCTGTTTCGCTGACATTCAACACACCGGCGACCCAGCTCACGGGAATGGGAGACTCCCAACCACCCAGGTAAAGAACAGCAAACAGCAGAGCCGACAGCACCAGGTTGGCATAGGAGCCTGCATAGAAGAGCATGAACTTCACAGCGCCATACTCTGTCTGATAACCCGCTACCAATTCTTCTTCCGCTTCGGGCAAGTCAAAGGGCATCCGTTCGCACTCGGCCAGAGCTGCAATCCAGAAAATGATGAAGCCGACCGGCTGACGCCAGATGTTCCAGCCCAGGATGCCGTAGCCCGCCTGCTGGTCAACGATGTCAATGGTGCTCAGGGAGTTGGACATCATCACCACCGCCAGGATGGAGAGTGCCAGAGGAATTTCATAGCTGATGGACTGAGCGGCGGCCCGCAGCCCCCCCAGCAGCGAATATTTGTTATTGGAGGCATAACCTGCCATCAGCAGCCCAATGGGAGCAATGCTGGAGAGAGAAACCCACAGGAAGATCCCGACGCCCAGGTCTGAAATCAACATGTTTTGCCCAAACGGCACAATGATGTAGGACAAAAACACAGGGACGAATACCAGCATGGGTGCGATCGCATACAACCAGGGATCCGTCTTGGCAGGAAAAACGTCCTCTTTTGTCAACAGCTTGAGTACGTCTGCGGCGGGCACCAACATACCCTGAGGGCCCATAAACTCGGGGCCAATCCGCTGTTGGGCTGCCGCCGAGATTTTCCGTTCTAACCAGGTGCTGACTAGGGCCAGAACCGTGACAGCACCCACGATTAAGACCATGGGCAGTGGAATCCAGACGAGCTTGGCTGCTCCGTGAGGCAGGCCCAGTTGCTCCAGAATCTGGACAAAGCTTGCTTGTAAATCAATCCCTGGGTTCATAGGTAGTTAGACCGAGCGTTAGGATCAGGGCTAAGAATTCTTACCCAACAGTATACCGACTGAAGGTGAGGCAAAATTAACGTGGATCGCCCGTCAGTTATGATAAATTCCTGGCATCAGGATAAGTCTGCCTAAAGGTTGAGTATTGATTTCGCAGTCAATCATAGAGTTATATCTATAAATTCATGTCATTTCATGACAATTAGGTCTTAAAAGCCAACACTTTTAAGAATAAGGAACAAAAGATGGGAAACTTTTAATTTCTCAGTAATATTGGGTGCTATAGCGTCGCGTCGATTTTTGGCCAAAATCTGTGCAAGTTCCTTCCATTCCAGAAGCGAATCATCCGCTGATTCGGTCGCTTTCTCACTATAGCGATCAGGAGCTGCTGACGTTATTTCAGCGACACCCCGACTCCGGACAATATTTCACAGCAATATTTTGTCGTTATAGCCCACTGGTGTATACGCTTGTGCGGCATTCGGCGCGATCGCCCGTCCAAGCCGACTACCTCTTCGCCCAAACCTGGCGGCACATCTTTTATGAACTGGGCGATCTGGATCTGAACGCCCTCCCCGGTGAAAATTCAACCCTTCAATCCTGGCTGATCAACATTACAGCCGTCTGCATCAACCGGGCCGACCTCCCTCCCGTTGAATCGATCCACTATTCATTACAGGCTGCTCCACCTCCTCTCTGGTGTTATGTGGAGCGCTCTCTCAGCCAGCTTGTGCCCATTCAGCGCCTCATCGTGCTCATGGCCCAGACCTTTCACTGGAGCGAAACCCGCATCGCTGCTTATTTACAGGCCGAAGGAGAATACATCTCTCCGGCAGAGGTCAAGCTACAACTCCGCGCCGCTTATCGTCAATTAGAAGAATTCGTCCCCGAAGACATCCAGGAAATCTATATGGATGGTCGCGGGTTTGATCGGCCCATGAGCCCAGTTCCTAAACCTGGTTTGGACGTTTAAGGTAGGTATAGCGCTGGGCGCTCAGAACCAGACAGTTTATTTTTGAAAAGCCGCACGGCGTGCGATCGCCTAAGTCAATAAACAATAAAAAAGAGGGGAGCCTTGCTCCTCCTCTCTTTTTGAGGCGTCAGTCAGCCCTCCTGGTTGCGGAATTGCCAGGCCAGTTCCAGCACCTTGACCCAACGCTTGTGAACTTGCTTGGGGGTGCAGCGAAGGGTTTTGGCGATCGCCTGATCGGCAGCATTGGTGCTCTTAAGCTGAACCAGTTGGCGTTGTTCCGGTTGCAGGGTTTCCAGGAAAGCAGCCCACTTTTGGGGAGGCATCCCCAGATTTTGATCGAGGTCAGCGCCCAGCCATTGGTGAACCAGTTGCCAGCGCTGGGAGCGCGCGAACTTCTCCACGTGGTACTTAAATCGCTGTTGCAGGTAATCGCGCTGACGAGGCGAGAGGTTTAGAATATCGTCAATTTCAGGAGCCGACAGATCTTGCAGCTTGAGCACTAGATAGTTAACGCAGTCTTGCTGATCCTGAGATTGAAGGTATTGAATGAGTTCACCGATGACGCGATCGCGCAACACAGAATCGGAAGGATCCACAGCATCAGCCACCATCTGTTCCCGCACCTGCTGCACGACAGGGGAACGGCTATGGGCTTCGGCTTCTTCGCCCTTGCCCGATTCCACCGCCAGTTCAATGTCAACAGAAGCTTCTTCCGGTTGGCGTTTAGCAAAGCCTTGAGCCCGCAGCACAATCAACTGCTGGTTACGTCGTCCCGGCAAGTTGATCCGGCGCTTGGCGTACTGCTCCGAGAACGCCATATATTCGGATAGCTCTAAACGAGAACGGGGAGAATAGTCTTCAGGCAGGTTATTTTCTTTACGAAACGCTTTTAATACTTCAATGTAAAACCCTTGCAGGAAATCTTCAATTAATCCATAGCGGCCCTGGAAACCCAGTTGCGCACGGCTGCGAGAAATATGGCGATAAACAATAGCACTCAGATGGCTATGCAACTCGACACGGCCCCGTCGAGAACCTAGCTTGTAGTAAGCCAGAATTTTCTGAAGCCGATGTTGAGCCAGGGTCATCTTCCAGGTGCTAATCTGGCCAGAGCTTTGAATGCGATCGCTCTTCTCACAAATACGCTCTACTTCGACTGCGATGCGTCGCACAATCGCCTGGGCACCAGCAGATGGGGCAACTGACAGCGTCTTCTGCAAATCTTCAAGCAGCGCTTCCATGAGCGCTTCGTCAGGTTCGCTGACAGAAGTAGAATTGTCGAGGTCATCCACAGACACAATCTCAGCGGACGCATCATCTGGGGTTAGCCCATCACTCGTAGGCTGAGTATCTTGCGATGGTGTGTCAGCGGATTCAGCAAAATCAGAAAAGTTCGCGGGTTCGACGTTCATGGCGGAAGTTGGTGGTGATGCACAGAATTGAGTCGTGCGGCGCTAGACATTTGGAACTGAAAGTTCGCTTCGCCTCTCTGCCACAAACTTGTCTACATCTCAATTCTGAGGGACTACGGGCAGACCTGGACAGAGGTATGGCACTTTTTGAGGTGGTTGACTGGCACACCGATTAGACGGGATGTGATAAGTCTGCATTAAATCGCTACATTTCTTTCAACTGAAGGCTTCAAGGGCACTTTTAGGAGCTTGAGTTGACTGTGACACCCTGTGACAGTTCAGAACTTTGGTCAACATGATTCATCCAACCTCCAAAGCTAGAGGCAGATCATCTACCGCCTCCCAGCCCAGCCCTTGGCGGAGTACCACAGGCTCCTCCCCTGTCAAGTCGAGTACAGTGGACACCTCGTGACGTAACACTGAATCCTCATCGTCAATCACGATATCGACCAAAGGACCCAGAAAATCGAATAACTCTGGCTTACTGACATCACGATGATCCATATCAGCAGGAACAGGAGCGGATGATGAGATCACAGGGTTTCCCAAAGATTGAAGCAATGCCTGACAAATGGCATGATCAGGCACCCGAATCCCCGTTGTCTTCCGCTTGGGGCTCATAACTAGCCGAGGAACCAGCTTCGTTGCAGGCAATAGAAAGGTGTAAGGCCCGGGCACCAAACGACGAACCAACCGATAGGATGAATCTGCCACATAGGTATAGCTGGCAATGTTGGACAGCGAGGGGCAGAGAAACGTTAGGGGCTTCTCGTTAGAGAGCCGTTTAATTTGCCGCACCCGTTCGATTGCTGCCTTTGAGTTCAGGTCACAGCCAATGGCATAGACCGTATCAGTGGGATACAGCATAACCGCTCCCCGTTGGAGAGCTTCTCGAATCTGCTCAACCTTCCGCGTTTGCGGTGTTTCTGGATGGAGGGTATAAATTGTTGCCATAGTTTAAAGATGACAGAAATCACCCGATTTCTGCTGTTAAGTTTCATCTGCCTCACAGAAGCTTCAGGCACAATCAGATTGAACACATTCCACTTCACACCGGCTTTCAGTAGCAGGTCGCATTGAACTCCGAATCACGCTGACCCTATTTATCTACACCCCTAAGCCCAATGACGAAGATCGCTTATATTGAGTGCCCAACCGGCATTGCTGGAGATATGTGTCTGGGAGCCCTGGTGCACGCAGGCGTGCCCTTAAACTACCTGAGCGACCAATTGAAGCGCCTGGGCATTGGGGATGAGTTTCACTTGTGGTCTGAAATCGTGATGCGTAATGGCCAGGCCGCGACAAAGGTGCATGTAGATTTGCTGCGGGGAGACGGGGATGAATATGCCACCTTTGCCGCCTCTGATCCTCGTACGGTTCACCATGAGCATGGCCAGGGAAGTGAGCATTCCCACAACAATCCCGTCGGGTCTTCTGTCAAAAATCGCCGACTGCCTGACATTGAGCAAATAATCCAGGAAGCTGGGTTGCCTCCTCGGGCAGAAGCCTGGAGCCTGGCCGTATTCCGGCGCTTAGCCGAAGCGGAAGCCGCCGTTCATGGCACAACCATGGAACATGTCCATTTCCATGAGGTAGGAGCCACTGATGCCATTGTAGACATTGTGGGCACCTGCTTGGGGCTGGATTGGCTCAACGTCGATGCTGTCTACTGCTCAGCTTTACCTATCGGTGGTGGAACTATCCGCGCTGCTCACGGACGATTACCGGTACCTGCGCCTGCCGTCCTGAAGCTTTGGGAGCAACGACAAGTGCCTATCTATAGCAACGGCATCGAGCGTGAAATGGTCACACCCACAGGTGCAGCGCTGGTCACCACTCTGGCTCATGAGTTTGGCGCACCACCTCCCATGCGTTTAACTAAAGTGGGTCTGGGAGCTGGATCACGCAACTTCTCGTTACCCAACATTCTGCGGCTGTGGCTTGGCGATACCAGAGTAGACAGCGGGCAACCCGAGAGAACTACCATCGGAGTAACACAACCGCATGCTCACTCTGCTAGCCATACGCATAGCCACGAGCATTCTCCTCATGCCTCCGATGACTCCGAGCAGGCTCATGATTACTCCCATGAGCATGACCCAACCAGTACTGAAACGGTAACGGTTCTCGAAACTCAAGTGGATGACGTTAGCCCACAAGCGATCGCCTTCACCCAAGAAGCCCTCCTCGCCGCAGGGGCTTTAGATGTCTTTACCCAGGCAGTTACGATGAAAAAGTCACGGATGGGCACCTTGATCACCGTAATTTGTCGACCAGAACAGGCCGAGGTTTGTGAAACCCTTCTATTCCGGGAAACTACAACTCTGGGTATCCGTCAAAGCCAGCAACAACGCCACATCCTGCAACGTCATTTTGAGCATGTAGATACCCCGTATGGCAGTATTCGCATCAAGCTAGCTCGCCCTGCCACAAACGCACCGATCTCCAATGCACAACCTGAGTATGAGGACTGTGCCAAAGCAGCTCGCCAACAGAATGTGCCGTGGCGTGAAGTACACCGCATTGCCTTACAAGCCTGGCATGAACAAGCTAATACCAAACAAATATGAAGCTGCGCCAAACTAGAAGAGTCCTCTTTGAGGTGATGGGCGATGACAGGACGTCCTTTTCAAGTCACGGTGACGGAGAGCCTGGAGCAGTTAGAG